>NZ_JBIUAW010000004.1:0-547890 GCF_044593195.1 Streptomyces sp. NPDC052396 | reverse complement strand
CGGGCGCTTCCCTTCGGTGTTTCCAACCTTACCAGATCCGATTTCTCGTTTCCGGCCCCCTGTCGGAGCGGGGTTTCTCGCCTTTCCGCTTTCGCTTTCCGGCGATTCCGACTTTATCAGATTCGAGGCGAGCCGATCACATCGGCTTTTTCGCTTCCGATAAGGAGTCGAAGATGCTCCGCGTGAATCACGTTCACTGTCGGAAGCGTTTGAGATGCTAACCGTTGCCGACGAACCAGTCCAGTCCGTCTCAACCGTTCGAATCTACCTCCCCCCTCCACCCGTGTCAACGGGTTTCCTGGGGCAGATTGAGACCTTACCAGGCACCCAGCGCACACCGCACATCCGGCCTGGGGTCCAGCCTGGGGTCCGGCATCGGGGCCGGTCAGCCAAAGAGGGAGGGCGGGCTCTCCAGTTCCTCCAGCTCGATGCCCGGGGCCGACAGGACGACGTCGCCGGCCAGGTGGACGGTGTGCTGCTCGCCGGTGTCCAGGGCGCTGACCTGGTACTCGTCCACCTCCAAGGGGGCGTTGTCAGTGGGGTGTGCTGTTCTGCTCACCAAGGCCCACGCCTGATCGATGGTGCGGGGTGCGAGCACGGGGGCGGTGAAGGTGACGAGTCGCAGACGGGTGGCGGGGGCGCCGGGGGTCAGCCTGGCCAGTCGGGCGAGGGCCACCAGGAAGGCGGGGGATGTGCCGCCGAAGCCATGGGCTCGCACATTGCCCTCGGTGGCGTGCTCGCCGGTCGGGTCGGTGCGTACCCAGGTGACGCCGTTGATGGCGGCGCCGCGCACCTGCCAGTCGGCGGAGCGGAGCTGGAGCCGGAGGGGGCGGCCGAGAGCGTCGACGGTGAGATCGACGGAACCGGTCTCGGCACCGGACGGAGCGGTGATCCGGGAGACATAGCGCCAGCCGGAGGGGCCGGTTGCGCACTGGAAGTGTTCGGCACCGAGGGGGGTGCGATCGTGCGGGTCGTGAAGCGAGTAACGGCCGCGGGGCATGGCGGGATCCTTGGCGGGAAAGGGCCAGGCCCCCGCCCTGGAGGCGGGGGCCTGGCCGGCCGGCTGGTTCACCGGCTGCTGACGTCGGTGCGCTCGGCGCGGTGGGCACTGATGCGGTGGTCGGCGTCCTTGGCGCTGTGCTCAGTAACGGTAGTGGTCCGGCTTGTACGGACCCTCGACCTTGACGCCAATGTAGGCGGCCTGATCCGGGCGGAGCGTGGTGAGCTTGACGCCCAGGGCGTCCAGGTGGAGGCGGGCCACCTTCTCGTCCAGGTGCTTGGGCAGCACATAGACGTCGGTCGGGTACGACTCCGGCTTGGTGAACAGCTCGATCTGGGCCAGCGTCTGGTCGGCGAAGGAGTTGGACATCACGAACGACGGGTGGCCGGTGGCGTTGCCCAGGTTCAGCAGGCGGCCCTCGGAGAGCACGATCAGCACCTTGCCGTCGGGGAACGTCCAGGTGTGGACCTGCGGCTTGACCTCGTCCTTGACGACGCCGGGGATCTTGGCCAGGCCGGCCATGTCGATCTCGTTGTCGAAGTGACCGATGTTGCCCACGATGGCCTGGTGCTTCATCTTGGCCATGTCCGAGGCCATGATGATGTCCCGGTTGCCGGTGGTGGTGATGAAGATGTCAGCGGTCTCCACCACCTCGTCCAGGGTGGTCACCTGGTAGCCGTCCATGGCCGCCTGGAGCGCGCAGATCGGGTCGATCTCGGTGATGACCACGCGGGCGCCCTGCCCGCGGAGCGACTCCGCGCAGCCCTTGCCCACGTCGCCATAGCCGCAGATCACCGCGACCTTGCCGCCGATCAGGACGTCGGTGGCGCGGTTGATGCCGTCGACCAGCGAGTGGCGGCAGCCGTACTTGTTGTCGAACTTCGACTTGGTCACCGCGTCATTGACGTTGATGGCCGGGAAGAGCAGCGTGCCGGCCTGCTGCATCTCGTACAGACGGTGGACACCGGTGGTGGTCTCCTCGGTCACGCCGCGGATCTCCGAGGCGAGCTGGGTCCACTTCTGCGGGTTCTCCGTCAGGGTGCGGTTGAGCAGCGTGAGGATCTGGGCGTACTCCTCGCTGTCCGCGGTGGACGGGTCCGGGGCCGCGCCGGCCTTCTCGAACTCCACGCCCTTGTGCACCAGGAGGGTGGCGTCACCGCCGTCGTCCAGGATCATGTTGGGGCCGCCGGTGGGGGCGTCCGGCCAGGTCAGAGCCTGCTCGGTGCACCACCAGTACTCCTCCAGGGTCTCGCCCTTCCAGGCGAAGACCGGGACGCCCTGGGGGTTGTCCGGAGTGCCGTCCGGGCCCACCGCGATGGCCGCGGCGGCGTGGTCCTGAGTGGAGAAGATGTTGCAGGACGCCCAGCGCACCCGGGCGCCGAGCGCCACCAGGGTCTCGATCAGCACCGCGGTCTGCACCGTCATATGCAGCGAACCGGTGATCCGGGCGCCCTTGAGCGGCTGCGCCTCGGCGTACTCCTTGCGGATCGCCATCAGGCCGGGCATCTCGTGCTCGGCGAGGGTGATCTCCTTGCGGCCGAAAGTGGCCAACGACAGGTCGGCGACCTTGAAGTCCTGGCCGGTGGAGGTGGTGGTCATCTGGGCTGCTCCTCTGAAGGGCGAGCGAGGGATGGGTACGGCCGTGCTCACGGCCAGGCTCGACTGACAGATGAGCCCACAGTGGCCCCCTGCTCTCCCCTGGCCGTAGCGCAGTCCGTCGGAGGCCCTCTCTCCCTCGGCCGGTCCGTCGTGCGAACCGCCCGACCGCCATCAGCAGCGACGTCTGGCTCTGGCCCCGAATCTACACCGGACCGGGAGGCGTTCCCCAGCCCCCACCGGCCGCCGATACAGCGGAAGATGAGGTTCCGGACAACCGTCACCATGACGGCGCTGCCCGCCCCCTTTGATCCACTGACGCGCTGTTGCAGGATGCGGTGCGCGAAGGCACGGCGCGGTCCCGCGTACGCCCCGTCAGGAGGAGATCCCTGTGACCAGTCCAGCCGGTCCCCCCGAGGGTGCCGGGAGCGGTGGGCACGATGGGCGGCGGCTGAGGCTGATCGCGGTGACCGCCTGCCCCACCGGTATCGCGCACACCTATATGGCGGCGGAGAAGCTGGCCCAGGCGGCGGAGGCGCTGGGGCATCGGATCAAGGTGGAGACCCAGGGATCCATCGGGGCCGAGAACGTTCTGACGGACAGCGACATCAGCCAGGCCGACGCCGTCATCATCGCCGCGGACACCGAGGTGGACCGCGGCCGGTTCGCCGGGAAGCCGTTGCTGGCGGTGGCGGTGGCGGAGGGGATCCACCACCCGGAGCAGCTGATCGAGCGGGCGCGGCAGGCGCCGGTGTACCGGGGCGGCGGGGGCGCGGGTGCCGCAGGCGCTGCGATGGCCGCGGCGGTGGGCGGTAAGGGCCGCGGGATCACCTACAAGGCGCTGATGAACGGCGTCTCGTACATGATCCCGTTTGTGGTGGTCGGCGGTCTGCTGATCGCGGTCTCCCTGGCGCTGGGCGGCCATGCGACATCGCATGGGCTGGTGATTCCGGAGGGCTCCTTCTGGAAGCACGTCAATGACATCGGGGTCATTGGCTTCACGCTGATGGTGCCGGTGCTGTCCGGCTATATCGCCTATGCCATCGCCGACCGTCCGGCGCTGGTGCCGGGCATGATCGGGGGCTGGATCGCCAACACGGGGGCGCTCTACGGGTCCAAGTCGGGCGCGGGGTTCATCGGGGCCATCGTCACCGGCTTCCTGGCCGGATACACGGTGCTGTGGATCAAGCGGGTGCGGGTGCCCCGGTTCGTCCAGCCGATCATGCCGATCATCGTCATCCCGGTGCTGGCCACTTCGGCGGTGGGGCTGTTCTTCGTCTATGTGCTGGGCAAGCCCATCGCCTGGGTCTTCGAGCACCTCACCGACTGGCTGGGCGGGCTGACCGGGGCCAGTGCGGCGGTGCTGGGAGTGCTCATCGGGCTCATGATCGCATTCGATATGGGCGGGCCGGTCAATAAGACGGCCTTTCTGTTCGGCGCCGGGCTGGTCTCGAAGAACCCCGAGGTCATGGGCATGTGCGCGGCGGCAATTCCGGTTCCTCCGCTGGGGCAGGGGCTGGCGACGCTGCTGCGCCGCCAGATGTTCGACGAGCAGGAGCGGGAGACCGGGCTGGCGGCGCTGTTCATGGGCTTCTTCGGCATCACCGAGGGGGCCATTCCGTTCGCCGCGGCACGGCCGGCGCGGGTGATTCCGGCCAATATGGCGGGCGGCGCGGCGGCCGGGGCGATCGCCGGGCTGGCCGGGGTCAAGGACCGGGTGCCGCACGGCGGTCCGATCGTGGCGGTGCTGGGGGCGGTGGCCGGCGTGCCGATGTTCCTGGTGGCCATGGCCATGGGAGCGGCGGTGACCGGGTTGCTGACAGTGACACTGATGTCCTTGGGGCGTCCGCGTCCGGGGCTCGCCAGGGGGATCATGGCGCCCGTGGGGTCCGGGGCTCAGGTGGGATCCGTGGCGGTGGTCCCCTTGCCGGAGGCCGGGCACCGGCCGGAGGTGCTGTCCGGGTATCTGACCGAGCGGACGGTACGGCCCTTCCTCGCGGCGGACCACAAGGAGACGGCGATCCGGGAGATGGCCGGTCTGCTGGGCGAGAGCGGAGCCGTACGGGATGAGGACGCCCTGGTCTCGGCGGTGCTCGCCCGGGAGGGCCTGGGGACCACCGGGCTCGGTGAGGAGATCGCCATTCCGCATGCCAAGACGGATGCGGTCGGTGCGCCGGTGGTGGGATTCGCCCGCTCCGCGGAGGGCATTGAGTGGGGTTCCATGGACGGCACCAGGGCCCGGCTGATCTTTATGATCGCGGTCCCGGAGGCGGGGGCGGAGAACGAGCACCTGCGGATCCTGGCGCTGCTGTCCCGGCGTCTGATGGACCGGGGGTTCCGGGAGCGGCTGCTGATGGCGTCGGATCCGGGGGAGGTGATGCGGGTGCTGGCGGAAGTGCGGTAGGCACGGTGGCCGGTGCGCCGTGTCTTCTGCCGCGCTTGCGCGGCGTTGGCCAGTTCGGGGTCTCCCCCGCGTTGCGTTTCGGGTGCGGGTTGTCGGTGGTTGATCGCGCCCACGCGGCGGAGCCGCACGATTGAGTCGCCCCGCGCCCCTAACGGGCGCCGCCCGGGGTTGCCATGGGGTCTTCGCCTGCTGCGGCGGCGGCTGGGTCGTAGATATCCGGTTCGAGGTAGATGACGCGGGCGATGGGGACCGCGGCCCGGATGCGGGACTCGGCGGCGTCGATGGCGCGGGCGACCTGGGCGGCGGTGTGCTCGTGGGGTACCGAGATCTTGGCGGCTACCAGCAGTTCCTCCGGGCCCAGGTGGAGGGTGCGCATATGGATGACGCCGGTCACCGTCTCACCGTCCACGGCGGCGGCCCGGATCCTGGCCACCTGTTCGGGGCCGGCCGCCTCGCCCAGCAGCAGGGACTTGGTCTCGGCGGCCAGCACCAGGGCGATCAGCACCAGCAGGGTGCCGATGCACAGGGTGCCCACGCCGTCCCAGACGCCGTCCCCGGTGGCGACCGAGAGGGCCACTCCGGCGAGCGCCAGTACCAGGCCGACCAGGGCGCCGAAGTCCTCCAGCAGCACCACCGGCAGTTCGGGCGCCTTGGCCGTCCGTACAAAGCGGGTCCAGGACTGCTCCCCGCGCAGCTGGTTGGACTCCCGGACGGCGGTACGGAAGGACATGCCCTCGGCGGCCAGGGCGAAGAACAGCACGCCGACCGGCCAGTACCAGTTGTCCAGCCGGTGCGGGTGACGGACCTTCTCATAGCCCTCGTAGAGGGCGAAGACCCCGCCGATGGTGAACAGCACGATGGAGACCAGGAAGCCGTAGACATAGCGTTCCCGGCCGTAGCCGAAGGGGTGTTCCTCGCTCGCCCTGCGCTGGGCCCGCCGCCCGCCGACCAGGAGCAGCGCCTGGTTGCCGGAGTCGGCGACCGAGTGCACGCCCTCGGCGAGCATGGCGGAGGAGCCGCTGAAGGCGAAGGCGGTGAACTTGGCGACGGCGATGGCCAGATTGGCGCCCAGCGCGGCGATGATGGCCCTGGTGCCGCCCGAGGCGCTCACGCCGGGATCACCGTCGTGGCCCGGAACACGGTGCATTCGCCGCCCAGCCGGACCCGCTCCCCCGCCCGCAGGAAGGCGGACCGGCCGCGTTCCAGGGTCAGTTCCTCCCCGTCCGCGCCGTGCAGCAGCGCGGTGCCCTCGGTGCACAGCAGGATCTGCGCGGCGGCCGGGTCCAGTTCGCGGGGCGGGGCGCCGGCCGGGCGTACCCAGCGGGAGAGGCGGAACTCGTCCACCGGGGTCTCATAGACCTCCTCCTCGCCCGCGCCGGCCTCCGGGCGCAGCACGGCGGGGGTGCCGGCCTCGAAGCGGACCACGCGCAGCAGTTCGGGGACGTCGATATGTTTGGGCGTCAGGCCGCAGCGCAGCACATTGTCGGAGTTGGCCATGATCTCCACGCCGAGGCCCTCCACATAGGCGTGCGGCACTCCGGCGCCCAGGTAGAGCGCCTCGCCGGGCTGGAGCCGGATGTGGTTGAGCAGCATGGCGGCGATCACCCCGGGGTCGCCGGGGCAGTGCCGGGCGAGGGTGGCGTAGGCCGCGTACGCCGCCTGGTACGGGCCCGGTTCGGCGGCCAGCGCTTCGGCGGCGGCGGCCGCCTGGGTCACGGTGCCGGCCATGGCGCTGCGTTCGGCGGTGAGGACGGCGGTGAGCACCTCGCGCAGGGCGTCGGCCTCCGGGTGGGCGTGCAGCAGGTCGGCATAGGGCTTGAGGCTGTCGACGTTCAGCGCGGCCAGCAGCTCGGCGGTGTGCAGCGGGTCCCGGAAGCCGCACAGGCCGTCGAAGGGGGTGAGGGCGCAGAGGAGTTCGGGCTTGTGGTTGGGGTCGCGGTAGTTGCGGTCGGGGGCGTCGCGGGGGACGCCCCGGGCCTCCTCGGCGGCGAATCCGGCCTCGGCCTGTGCCAGGTCGGGGTGCACCTGCAGGGACAGCGGTGCGGCGGCGGCCAGCAGCTTGAGCAGGAAGGGCAGCCGGGGGCCGAAGCGCCGGACGGCCGGGGCGCCGAGTTCGCCCTCGGGGTCGGCGGCGATGAGCTCGGACAGCGGGCGCGGGCCGTCGCCCCGGTCGGTCAGCGAGGGGGCGCCGGGGTGGGCGCCCATCCACAGCTCCGCCTGCGGTTCGCCGGTGGGCGGGATGCGGAGCAGTTCGGGGATCGCGGTGGTGGAGCCCCAGGCATAGGGGCGCACGGTGGTGACGAGGCGGTCCATGGAGCGGTTCCTACGGGTTTGGTACGTCCGCTACGGGGTGCCCGCGAGGGCCAGGTAGACGGCGGCGAAGTCGGTGACGGCCAGCAGTTCGGCGGCGGTCTCCAGCGGGCTGCTGCCCTCGGCCGCCTCCAGTTCGCTGACCGGGGTGTCGCGGTGCAGGGCCAGGTCGCGGGCGGCGGCCGCGGGTGAGGTGACAGTAGGGGCCTGCTCACGGAGCAGCACCACCCGGGCGTGCAGGGCCTCGGGCTCCTCGACCCGGTCCCGGAAGAAGTCCTCGGGGTCGGCGCCGGCGGCCAGGGCCCCGGCCAGCAGGGTGCTGTGCGCGGTGAGTGCCTCGGGCAGTTCGGCGGGCAGCGCCGGGCGGCCGGCCAGCGCGGCCAGCACGGTGGCGAAGCGGCGGCCCACGGCGGCGGCCAGTTCGCCCTCGGTCCAGATCAGCGGGAGGGTGTCGGCCAGCTCGGCGGCCAGGGTCTTGGCCGGGTTGCTGTAGGTGGCGATGGCCGGGCCGCAGCGTTCGGCGAGCTGGTCCAGCCGGTCGGCCAGGGTGTCCAGGGAGACGCCGGGGGCGCCGAGCAGGCCGATGCGGTCGGCGAGCGCCAGCAGCGGGGTGAGCAGCGACCAGAGGGTGCCCGGCCCGGTGGGCAGCACCCGGGCGGCCTGCTCGGTGTCCGCGCCGCGCTCGCCGCCGGCCGTCGCGTTCTCGTACCAGGTGGTGGTGAGCGGGATGGCCAGGCCGCGGGCCTGGGCGGTGGCTTCGGCGAGCGGGGTGCCGGCCGGGCTGACCGAGACCACCGAGCAGCCCCGGCGGTATGCCTGTTCGATGAGCAGGCCCAGACCCGGCTCGGTGCCGTCCGGGCTGGCGACCAGCAGCAGGTCCAGCGGTCCGGTCCAGCCGGGCAGGGTCCAGCGCAGGGCGCCGGGGGCGGGGGCCACGCCGGAGGGGCGGATAAAGGCCACCGGGCAGCTGCCGTCGGCCAGGGCGCCCAGCAGGTCGGCGGCGGAGCCGGCGGCCGGGCCCGGGCCGGCGACCAGGACGGCGCGCGGGCGGCCGTCCGGGGTCAGGGTGCCGACGCCCGCCTCGTCCGCGTTGCGCATGGCGGTGCGTACCCGGGCGCCGGATTCGGCCGCGCCCCGCAGCAGACCGTGCAGGTCCGCGCGGGAGAGGGCGTCGGGGTCATCGAGGAGGGACTCGTCGAACACGGTGGATCAACTCCGATCGCCATGGACTCGGTTCACGGTTCGCCGGCCGGCTGGGCCCTACTGCGGGCGCCGGGCCTCGTCGACCAGGAGCACCGGGATGCCGTCGCGGACCGGGTAGGCCAGGCCGCAGCTCTGGCCCTGGCAGACCAGCTCGGTGGCATCGCCCTCGGCTGCCGCCGTCTCGCTCAGCGGTGCGTGGCACTCCGGGCAGGCGAGGATCTCCAGCAGGCCGGCGTCGAGCGGCATGGGTCTTTCCCTTCGAGGGTCTTGCGAGGGTCTTGCCGAGGGCTTTGGTCTTGCGCGGTCAGCGTACCCGCCGGGCCGGGGGCTGGGCGGCCTGGCGCGTCAGGCGCGGACGATGGCCAGCACCTCGTCGCGCACCCGGCGCACGGCGGCCTCCTCGCGGGCCTCCACATTCAGCCGCAGCAGCGGCTCGGTGTTGGAGGGGCGGAGGTTGAACCACCAGTCGGCGGTGGAGACGGTGAGGCCGTCCAGTTCGTCCAGTTGGACGCCCTCGCGGTCCTGGTAGGCGGTCTTGATGGCGGCCAGCCGGCCGGCCTGGTCGGCGACGGTGCTGTTGATCTCGCCGGAGGCGGCGTACCGGTCGTACTGGCGGACCAGCGCGGACAGCGGCTCGGCCTGGCCGCCGAGCGCCGCGAGCACATGGAGGGCGGCCAGCATGCCGGTGTCGGCGTTCCAGAAGTCGCGGAAGTAGTAGTGGGCGGAGTGCTCGCCGCCGAAGATGGCGCCGGTACGGGCCATCTCCTCCTTGATGAAGGAGTGGCCCACCCGGGTGCGCACCGGGTTGCCGCCCTGCTCACGGACCACCTCGGGCACCGACCAGGAGGTGATCAGGTTGTGGATGACGGTGCCGCCGGGGTGCTTGGCCAGTTCCCGGGCGGCGACCAGGGCGGTGATGGCGGAGGGCGAGACGGGGTCGCCGTTCTCGTCGATCACAAAGCAGCGGTCGGCGTCGCCGTCGAAGGCCAGGCCGATGTCGGCCCGGGTCTCGCGGACCTTGGCCTGCAGGTCGACCAGGTTCTTGGGGTCGAGCGGGTTGGCCTCGTGGTTGGGGAAGGTGCCGTCCAGCTCGAAGTAGAGGGGGACCAGGTCGATGGGCAGGCCGTCGAAGACGGTGGGGACGGTGTGTCCGCCCATGCCGTTGCCCGCGTCGACCGCCACCTTCAGTCGCCGGATGCCGCCGAGGTCGACCAGCTTGCGCAGGTAGGCGGCGTAGTCGGCGAGGACGTCCCGCTGGCTGACGGTGCCGGGCACGGCGGCCGGGACGGGGGCACCGAACTCGCACCACTCCTCGACCAGGGCGCGGATCTCGGACAGGCCGGTGTCCTGGCCGACCGGGGCGGCGCCGGCGCGGCACATCTTGATGCCGTTGTACTGGGCGGGGTTGTGGCTGGCGGTGAACATGGCGCCGGGCAGGCCGAGGTGGCCGCTGGCGAAGTAGAGCTGGTCGGTGGAGCAGAGGCCGATCTCGGTGACGTCCACGCCACGGGCGGCGGCGCCACGGGCGAAGGCCCTGGACAGGCCGGGCGAGGAGGGGCGCATGTCATGGCCGATGACGATGGCGTCGGCACCGGTCACCTGGGCGAAGGCGGCACCGAACAGTTCGGCCAGCGCCTCGTCCCACTGGTCGGGGACCACACCACGTACGTCGTACGCCTTCACAAGCTGCGACAGATCAGCCACGGTCAACCCCTCCTGGAGCCGGTACAGGGGCACCAACCTACCTGGCGGGACCGACAATCCGGACGTCGGACGGGTATCGGGGAGCGGAAGTGGCCGCGGACGGCGGGCGAACCCACGGGGTGTCAGAGGGACGGGATGTCAGGAGTCCGGTGAGCGCAGCACTCTGAGGTGGCCTCGGCGGGCGACCTCCATGGGGTTGTCCTCGCGGCCGGAGGGGGCGGCGACGACGGCCGGGCCGGTGCCGGTGGCACGCTCCGGCGGGCGGGCCGCCTCACGCACGGCGTTGGCCAGTGCTTCCAGGTCGTCACCGCTGGGGCGGGCGGGGCCGGACTCCATGGCCAGCCGCACCACATCCCAGCCGCGGGGGGCGGTCAGCCGCTCCGAGTGCTCGGCGCACAGGTCGTAGCAGTGGGGTTCGGCATAGGTGGCGAGCGGGCCGAGAACGGCGGTCGAGTCGGCGTAGACGTACGTCAGTGTCGCGACGGCCGGGCGGCCGCACGCGGTGCGCGAACAGCGACGTACAGGGCTCACGAGGTGGGACGGTACCGCACTCTTGAGCGGGCCGCGATGACTCACCCCTGGCTCACTCCTCCGTGTCGTACCGGTTCGTCCGGTGGACGCCGCCGTTGGGCCGCCCGGTTGACCTGCGAGGAGAGCCGGTGGGCGGGGTTCGGTGGCATGGCCGGACCGTCATCAGTCGGTATCCATAGTGGCATTCGGCATGCGCGCCCCGATCCGGGAGGTGGCTTTAACCGATCGCAAGGGCGACCAGAACGCTCATTGGGCGACATGCGATGAGATGCGCGGCTACCGCGTGCACACCGCCGGGTGGCGGATACTCTCGGAGGTGATGGAGAGCCCCGTACCTCCCCCGGCCGGTGCCGGGGAAAGCCCCGGTCCCGCCGAGCCCCGGCCGCGTCGCCGCGACCGCCATGGCCGCGGTATGCGCGGCCCGGTCGCACCGCCCCAGGTGCCGCTGTCGGTCAGCCGGGCGGAGGCGTTCGTCGATCTGGTGCGGGACTCCGCGGAGCGCCTGGAGCGGCGCTGGCCGCAGCTGGCGGGCGTGGAGTTCGTGGTGCGCGAGGTGCCGGAGCCGGGCGGGGAGAACGGCGCCGGCCTTGACCTGGACCTCCTGGACGGTGAGTCGGTCCCGCTGGGCCGGTACCAGGCCGCGCACGGCGACCACCCGGACCGGATCGTGGTCTACCGGCGCCCGGTGGAGATCCGCTCCAAGAACCGGGACGAGCGCGCCCTGCTGGTGCACGAGGTCGTGGTGGAGCAGGTCGCCGAACTCCTGGGGCTGGCCCCGGAGTCGGTGGATCCCCGCTACGGCCAGGACTGACCGGCCGCCCCCGGCAGCCCCCTTCGGCGTCCGGGTCCCCGTTCAGCGTCCGAGGACGGACAGATCCGGGCTCGCGGCCGGGACGGCCACCGTGGAACGGTCGTCCGGCACCGGCTGGATGGTGAACATGGGGATGCCGTCCTTGGGCAGCGCCAGCGTCCGCGCGGCATAGAGCGGTCCGCCGGAGACCTTCTCCACGGTCAGCGCGTAGGGCCCCTTGCCGCCGGCGGGCTGCGGCGGTTCGACGGCCAGCGTGGCACCGGCCTTGACGGTGTAGCTCTTGGCCGCCGCGCCGCCCTCACCGGTCGCGGTGACCTTCACCTCCGCCGCTTCGCCGGGGGCGGTCAGGGACAGGGTGGTGCCCTTGGGGCGGTTGTCCGCCACCGTGCCGCGGATCTCGATGGGCGCGGTGGCCGGGATCCAGGCGGTCTCCTGCTTGTCGTCCTTGCCCCGGGTCACCCGGAGCGCGGCCACCACCGGCCCGCCGGCGTCATCCGCGCTCAGCAGCAGCGAACCGGCCTCGCCCTTGGTGAGGCCGCCCAGTTCGGCGACGGTCGTCATCCCGCTCTTGATGTGCAGCGACTCATGGCCGGCCGGGGTGATGGAACCGCCGGCTCCGGCCAGCCGCAGCTTGATGTCGCTGTCCTCGGAGCCGGGCGCGAAGACCACCAACCGGACCGCGGTGGCATCCGCCGGGATGCCGGGCAGCACCAGCCGGCGGGCGGCGTCGGCGGTGGGCGGCAGCCAGTCGCCGCCGGACTTCTCGTCGGCGGTCTGCAGCGCGGCGGCCACCCGGCCGGAGCGGGCCACGGCGTGCACGGTGAGGCTGTCGGCGGGGCCGTCGGCCAGCGCGGAGAGCAGCACCGGCACGGTGGCCCGCGGCGGCACCGTGATGCCCTCGCCGGACGGGGCCTTGAGCTGGCCGTCCTTGCCGTAGAGCTCCAGGTCGACCACGGCCGGGGCGTTGTCCGGGTTGACCAGGTGGACATAGTCCTGGCGCCCCTTGGCGATGCCGGCGCCCGGGAACCAGAAGGAGGTGCCGGGCGCCGTGCAGGTCAGGCCGTGCAGGCCGCGCCCGATGCCGGCGCTGATCACTGTGGTCTGCTGCACCGTCCAGCCGGGGGCCAGCGCTCCGTCGGCGGTGCCGATCAGGGCGGGGGCGTCGGCGCTGTCGGTGCCGGCGGTGTAGGTCCGGCCGGGCTGTTGCGGCGCCAGCACCGGCTTGCCGCCCGAACCGGCCTTCTTGGCGCCGGCCGCCGGGACGAGCGTGGCGGAGCCCTTTTTGGTGCTCTGCCCGGCCGGGGTGAAGGAGGTGTAGGTGGTGTCCGCCACATCGGAGGCGGACGGGGCCGGGCACAGCAGGGCGGACTGCTGCACCGGCAGCCGTCCGGGCGCCGTATGAGAGGCCGTCACACGCTTGCCGGACGGCGCGTCAAGAGTGGCCGTACCGGCGACGGCGGCCAGCGCCGCGGCGGCCGCGAACAGGGAGAGGGTGGTGCGCTTCACTGCTGCTCGCTTCCGTCGCGGTGCGTCCGGCCGTCCCCATGGCCCGGGCCCTGGGGCTGCTGACCGTAGCCGTAGGGGTCGTAGACCATCGCCTCCGGGTAGGCGGCGGTGGCGTACGGGTCATGGGGGTCATGGGGGTACGCGGCCTGCTGCGAATAGCCGGTGTCATACCCGTACGGGGCCTCCTGGTACGGCTGGTAGCCGGGGTACGCCTGGGGCTGTGCGGGCTCGCCGGCCCAGGTGGCGTCCGGGGTGTACTCCGGGGCGTACGGCTGCTGGTGGGGCAGCGCGGCATAGGGGTCGGCCGAGGGCTGTTCATAGGGGTCGGCCGAGGGCTGCTGCTGCGCATAGGGCTCGGCGTAGGGACCGGCCGGCTCCGGGTCCGTCAGGGGCGCGGCGGCCGGGGCGGGTTCGGCGGTCTCCGGCTGTTGCTGGGCGGCGGCGCGCAGCCGGCGGGCCCGGCGGCCCTCACCGGCGGTGTCCTGGGCGGGCACCGGGGCCACCGGCTCGGGCTCCGGCAGGTCGTCGTCCATCTCGCGCCGCCGGCCCGGCAGCGCCAGCACCACCAGGACCAGGGCGAGCAGGCCCTGGGTCCACAGCCAGCCGGTGTGCGCCGTGGAGTCCTGGTAGCCCAGCGACAACTTTCCGCCGCCGGCCGGGAGTTGGAAGCCCTGGGCCCAGCCGTCGACGGTGGTGCGCTTGAGGGCGTGCCCGTTGAGGGTGGCCTGCCAGCCGGGCGCGGCCTGGTCGGCCAGGCGCAGCACCCGCCCCTCGGGGCCGTCCGGGATGGTGGTACGGGCGTTCACCGGCCCGGCCGCCACCGGCACCGGGTCCGCCTTGTCGCTGACGATCGTCAGCCGGGCGGCCTTGCGGTCCAGCCGCCACAGCGAGCTGTGGCTCTCCTGGCTGAGCCGGGTGAGGCCGGGGGTGGCGTCCAGGGCCTGGCCGATCGCCTTGTCCGCGCTGTCCCGGACCAGGACATAGCCCACCGCGTAGCCGCCCAGCCGGGCCGCCTGGTCGGCGCCGGAGCCGGCCACCAGGCCGGCCACGGCGGAGTCCAGTCCGCGATCGCGCAGGCCGTCGGCGGTTTCGGCGTCGCCCAGGCGTACCCCGGAGCCGCGCACCAGGGCGTAACGGACATGGGCCGTGTCCCCGTCCAGCACCAGGGTGCGGGCCTGGTCCCGGGTGCCGGCCTCCTCGGCGACAAAGGCGGGCACCTGGGCGGGGTCGCGGCGCTGCAGCGGTCCGCCGGCGCCGGACACCGCCCAGCCCGCCGCGGCCACCAGCGGCGCGGCCACCGCGGCGACCGCGATCAGACCCGCGACCGGCTGCCGCCAGCCGAAGCTGAGCGCGGCCACCCGCTCCCGGGCGCCCTCGGCGCCCACCAGCGCGGCGGCGATCAGGGCCAGGGCGTAGACCAGGGTGGCGGCGCCGGCCCAGTGGTCGTGGTTGAGCAGGACCGCGCAGAGCAGCCCGGCCAGCGCGGCGGCCCAGGCGGTGCGTACGGCCAGCGGCCGGTCGGCGCGCAGCAGGGCGGCCAGCGCGGCCAGCACCAGGCCGAGCAGCAGCACCGCGCCGAAGTTCTTGGGCCCCCCCGGGTCGGCGGTGAGCAGGCCCAGCGGGGCGGAGGTGCCCTGGCCATAGGCGGCGCCGGCCTCGGTGAGGAAGCGGCCGGGGTGTGTGAACAGCCCCAGCGACCAGGGCGCCAGCAGCAGCACCGGGGTGCCGGTGATCACCAGCAGCGCCGGGCCGTGCGCGGCCAGCCGGGCCGCGCCGCCGCGCACCGTGTGCAGCACCAGGGTGCCCAGGCCCAGGAGCAGGGCGAGCGGCCAGACCACGGGGGTGAAGGCGGTGGTGACGGTGAGCAGCAGGGCGTAGGCCCAGCAGGCGCGCCAGGACCGGCGGCCGTCCGGGTGACGCAGTCCGCCGGCGGCCACCGCGGTACGGGCCATCAGCGGCAGCAGGACGGCGAGCACCGCGGTGCCCAGCCGGCCGGTGGCCAGGGCGCCGGTGACGGCGGGCAGGAAGGCGTAGGTGACGGCGCCCCAGGCGCGCAGCAGCCGGGAGTCGACCAGCGGCCGGGAGGCGAAGTAGGCGCTCAGTCCGGCCAGCGGCACCGAGCAGACCAGCAGCAGGCTCAGGGTGAGGCCGGTGGAGCCCAGGAGGAGACCGGCCAGCGCGGACAGCAGCGCCAGATAGGGCGGCGCCCCGCCGGTGCTTCCGGTACCCACCGGGTGCCAGCCGTCGGCGTACCGGCCCCAGAGCTCGCCGAGGTGGTCGGGCACCGGCAGCAGGGCGCCGCCGGAGAGCGCGCCGCCGCCGTACAGGCCGCGGCAGGCGATGGCGGAGACCAGCAGCAGCAGGAGGAAGAGCATGGGCGCGGGTTTGCGGGCGATGCGCCGGACCCTGGCGAACTGTTCGATCTCCAGGAAGTCGGCGTCGTCGCCGCCGGGGCCGGACTCCACCGCGCCATGCCGTCCGGCCGAGGAGGTTTCGGCGTCCGCGCGGCCGCCGAAGCCGGCGGCCAGTTGTTCCACGGTGACCCGCAGGGTGGCGCCGGGGGGTGGGAAGAGCGGCCGCAGCTCCGCCGGGGTGACGGCGCTCGGGCCGCGCCGTTTGCGGGCGGCGCTGACGCGGCCGGGGCGCAGCAGCACCGAGACCAGGCCGGTGATCTCGTCCAGCGCCTGGCCGGGCGCCTTGCCCACCAGGTAACCCAGGGTGCGCAGCAGGGTGCCCAGCACGATCCGCAGCAGGACATAAGGCAGCGCCCGGCCACGGGAGTTGGCGAGCAGGGTGTGCACGGCGCCGGCCTTGTCGACCCGGTGCGGGGAGACCTTGCGGCGGCCGGCGCAGTCCACCGGGCGGCGTTCCCGGGAGGCGGCCTCGGCGTGCCGCAGCACGGCGTCGGGTGCCACCAGGACCCGGTGGCCGGCGGTGTGGGCGCGCCAGCACAGGTCCACATCGTCGCGCATCAGCGGCAGCCGGCCGTCGAAGCCGCCGAGCTGCTGGTAGACATCGCGGCGGATGAGCATGCCGGCGGTGGACACCGCCAGCACGGTGCGTACCTGGTCGTGCTGGCCCTGGTCCTGTTCGCGGCGGTCCAGGCCGGTCCAGCGGCGGCCGCCGCGGGCGATGGAGACGCCGACCTCCAGCAGCTGTCTGTGGTCGTACCAGCTGCGCAGCTTGGGGCCGATGACGGCGGCGGGCCGGCCGGCGGTGATCTCGGCCTCGGCCGCCCGCAGCAGTTCGTGCAGGGCGCCGGGTTCGGGGGCGCAGTCGTCGTGCAGCAGCCACAGCCACTGGACGGGCTCCTGGTCCCGCTGCTCGTAGGAGTCCTCGGTCCAGGTGCGGCTGACGGGGTCCCAGCCACTGGGGGTCCGCAGATAGGGCAGGTCGTCCTCGGTGGGCGCGGGGGTGGCGCGCACCGCCTCCTCGACGGCGGTGCCGAAGCCGGCCCGGCGGGCCAGGTGCAGCACCCGCTGGTCGCCCAGCGCTTCGGCGAGCAGCCGGGCGGAGTCGTCGGTGCTGCCGGTGTCGGCGGCCACCACCCGCTGGACCGGCCGTTCCTGGCCGAGCAGTCCGTCCAGCGCCCGGGGCAGCCAGCGGGCGCCGTCATGGGCGACCAGTACGGCGGTGACCACATGCCGGGGGAAGGCGGGGGCGGTGGCGTCGAGGGGGTCGGTGGCCGGGTAGTGGGCCGTCGTATTGCTGTGCGTCGTATTGCTGTGCACGGACATCGGCGTACGGGCCCTCCGGCCGGGAGCAGCCGCCCGGGGGACGCCCCGGCGGACTGGCGGTGCTGGACTGCGGTACACACCCGGGGGCATGTCTCGGACGGCACCCCAGACTAGTGGCTGCCAACACGACGGTCCGCCTCCCAGAGTGCGGGGCGCGGGAGGCGGACCGTGGATGTGCGTGCTGGTGCGGTGCTGCTGCTGTGCTGGTGCCGGGAACCGCTGGACGGGCTGGTCCCGTCCCCGGCGTCAGACCGCGGCCTTCTTCAGCCGGCGGCGCTCGCGCTCGGACAAACCGCCCCAGATACCGAAGCGTTCGTCGTTGGCGAGGGCGTACTCAAGGCATTCCGAACGGACTTCACAGGCGAGGCAGACCTTCTTCGCCTCTCTGGTGGATCCGCCCTTTTCCGGGAAGAAGGACTCGGGATCGGTCTGGGCGCACAACGCGCGCTCCTGCCAGCCGAGCTCCTCGTCCGCCTCCTCGACCAGCAGTTGCTGAAACAGCTCGGTCATGTGCGCCCCTCGTCTGTCATTGCGTCCCTGTGATGCTGCCGTGAACAGGTACGGCAGAAAGACACGAGTGAAATTACAAGTGCGCCGATCCGGGCCAGTCAAGCCGGGATCTGCTATTGAGCCCCTTATTCACTCTGCGGAACCAAGGACGAGCAGAAAGTTGCCAAATCACCACAAGAATGGACACTTCTCTCGCTCGCCACAGGCGTCCCAGTTACCCCCGGTGAAGGGAAGGACGCCGCGACCCTTGATGCAGTTGCAGCGCCCGGCGGTTCGTCCGTCGGCGGCTGCCCAGCAGACCCGACGCAAAACCCTCCGGTGACCTGGCCCACTGGATGAGGTGAAAGATTCCACCAAAACGGACATCCGGTTGACATGACGCGTCCGTCCCAGGTCTCCTTGTCTGCATGCCAGCGACCTCGCACCTCTGCCTGACCCGTGCCTACGGGTCGCGTTGTGCTGTCCAGGCTCGCTGTCGCTGTTCCAGCTGTTGATGCCGACGAGCTCCGGCTGACCCCGCCTCCTTACCTTCGGGCCCGACCGGCCCGGGCGAGGCGTTCGCGCGCACCCCCTCCTTTGCCTTGCGTCCCCTTTTCGCTTCCCGTCGAGGAATCCGTATATGAACAGCGACGTCCAGATCGCCGGCGACCCGCTTGCCCTCCCCCACCTGATGCCACCGCCCGCCGCCCACCCCGCCACCGTCGCCGAGTGCGCCGGGCTGGCCCGGGCCATCGCCGCCGACCGGGCGAGCTGGGCACACCTGGTCCGCTATGACGCGGTCAGCCGCTGGTACCACCGGCTGCGCACCGGGCCCGGCTATGAGGTGTGGCTGCTCAGCTGGGTGCCCGGACAGGGCAGCGGGCTGCATGACCACGGCCCGTCCTCCGGGGTGCTCACCGTGCTGGACGGCGCGCTCACCGAGCGGCACCAGGACGGCGGGCGCGCGGTGCGGCGCCGGCTGACGCCGGGCGCACAGCGGGTGTTCGCGCCCGGCTACGCCCATGAGGTGGTCAACGACTCCCTGGAACCGGCGGTCAGCCTGCATGTCTACTTCCCCGGCCTGACCGAGATGCCGCTGCACCGGCCGCAGTGCGCCCAGGCGGTGGCCGTCGGCGGCTGAGCGCTCCGCTGGAATTGCGGTACTTCGGCTGCGGGTGATCCGCGGCTGGTCGCGCCCACGCGGCGGAGCCGCATGACGCTGCCGCCCCACGCCCCTTACGGAGCGCGGAACCGCACTGGACTTCGACAAGTCCGCTCAGGACCCCCCGCAATGGCAGCCCTTCGGGCTGACAGACTGACTCCCATGCAGCGCATTGTGGTTCTGGCCGGTGGAATCGGGGGCGCCCGCTTCCTTCGTGGCCTCAAGTCAGCGGTCCCCGACGCGGAGATCACCGTCATCGGCAACACCGGCGATGACATCCACCTCTTCGGCCTGAAGGTCTGTCCGGACCTGGACACCGTGATGTACACCCTCGGCGGGGGCATCCACGAGGAACAGGGCTGGGGCCGGACCGGTGAAACCTTCGCGGTCAAGGAGGAGTTGGCCGCGTACGGGGTGGGGCCGGAGTGGTTCGGGCTCGGCGACCGCGACTTCGCCACCCATATCGTCCGCACCCAGATGATGGCCGCGGGCTATCCGCTCAGCGCCGTCACCGAGGCACTGTGCCGGCGGTGGCAGCCCGGCGTGCGGCTGCTGCCGATGTCCGACGACCGCGTCGAGACCCATGTGCTGATCGACGGCCCCGACGGCACCCGCAAGGCGGTGCACTTCCAGGAGTACTGGGTGCGGCTGCGTGCCTCGGTGGCGGCGCATGCCATCGTGCCGGTCGGCGCCGAACAGGCCAAGCCGGCGCCCGGCGTGCTGGAGGCCGTGGCGGCCGCGGATGTGATCCTCTTCCCGCCCTCCAACCCGGTGGTCAGCGTGGGCACCATCCTGGGCGTGCCGGGGATCCGGGAAGCGGTGGCGGACGCCGGGGCGCCGGTGGTGGGGCTGTCCCCGATAGTCGGCGGCGCGCCCGTACGGGGCATGGCGGACAAGGTGCTGGCGGCGGTCGGCGTGGAGGCCACCGCGGCGGCCGTGGCCCGGCACTACGGTCCGGATCTGCTCGACGGCTGGCTGGTGGACACCGTCGACGCCACGGCGGTGGCCGAGGTCGAGGCGGCGGGCATCCGCTGCCGGGCGGTGCCGCTGATGATGACCGACACCGAGGCCACCGCCGCGATGGCCGCCGAGGCGCTGGCCCTGGCCGAGGAGGTACGCGCATGACGGCGGTCCCCGCCTACCGGGTGTGGGCGCTGCCCGGCATCCCCGAGGTGCGCCCGGGCGACGACCTCACCAAGCTGATCGCCGGTGCGGCCACCGCCGAGGGGCTGCCCGGGCTGGCGGACGGCGATGTGCTGGTGGTCACCTCGAAGATCGTCAGCAAGGCGGAGGGCCGGATCCTGCGGGCCGAGGACCGCGAGGCCGCCATCGACGCGGAAACGGTACGGCTGGTGGCCCGGCGCGGCACCCTGCGCATCGTGGAGAACCGGCTGGGGCTGGTGATGGCCGCGGCCGGGGTGGACGCCTCCAACACCACGGCCGGGACGGTGCTGTTGCTGCCCGAGGACCCGGACGCCACGGCCCGGGCGCTGCGGGCGGGCCTGAAGGAGACGCTGGGAGTGGATGTCGGTGTCCTGATCACCGACACCTCCGGGCGGCCCTGGCGCAGCGGGCTGACCGACATGGCGATCGGCGCGGCCGGCGTGAAGGTCCTGGACGATCTGCGCGGCGGCACCGACGCCCAGGGCAACCCGCTGGTGGCCACGGTGGTGGCCACCGCCGATGAACTCGCCGCCGCGGGCGACCTGGTGAAGGGCAAGGCGGGCGGACTGCCGGTGGCGGTGGTGCGCGGGCTGCCGCATGTGGTGGACGGGGACGCCGAGGGGGCGCGGGCGCTGGTACGGGGGGCCGCGGACGACATGTTCCGGCTGGGCACCTCGGAGGCGATCCGGGAGGCCCTCGGATTCCGGCGCACGGTACGGGAGTTCACCGACGATCCGGTCGACCCGGGGGCCGTGCGCCGTGCGGTGGCCGCCGCGGTGACGGCGCCCGCGCCGCACCACACCACGCCCTGGCGGTTTGTACTGCTGGAGTCGGAGGAGTCCCGGACCCGGCTGCTGGACGCCATGCGGGAGGCATGGATCGCGGACCTGCGGGCGGACGGCCGCTCCGAGGAGAGCGTGGCCCGGCGGGTGCGCCGCGGGGACGTCCTGCGCAGGGCGCCGTACCTGGTGGTGCCCTGCCTGGTCATGGATGGATCGCATGACTACCCGGACGCCCGGCGGAGCACGGCCGAGCGGGAGATGTTCGTGGTGGCGGCCGGGGCGGCGGTGCAGAACTTCCTGGTCGCGCTGGCCGGGGAGCGGCTGGGGTCGGCATGGGTGTCGTCCACGATGTTCTGCCGGGAGGTGGTCCGGGAGGTGCTCGGCCTGCCGGAGTCCTGGGATCCCATGGGGGCGGTGGCCGTGGGGCGGCCGGCGGTGGCACCAACTCCCCGTCCTGAACGGCCGGTTGATGCGTTCATCACGGTCCGCTGACACCGGCGGGGCTCTCTGCCTGCGGGAGACCTTCCGCAGGCGGACGACGGTCACGGCGTTCGTCACGATCCGCTGACGCCGGCGGCGGGCAACCGTCCACGGGAGGGCTTCCGCACGCGGACAACGGTCACGGGTGGGGCGAGCCGCCCCGCAGGGGCGGCCTGAATCAAGGCCTAGATCCCCGCGAAGTCGCGGACCGCGAAACGCGGCGCCCGCCGGGGCGGCCGTGCCCCGCTCAGCAGGATGTACCGGCAGGCCCGGTACCGCTGCCCCGCATACGGCTCCAGCAGCTCCAGCATCCGCTCGTCATCCGTGTTCCGGTCACCGGTCAGCGCGTATCCCACGATCCGTGGCAGATGCAGGTCGCCGACCGTCACCGCGTCCGCCGGGCCATTGCTGCGCTGCAGCGTCTCGGCGGCCGTCCACGGGCCGATGCCGGGGACGGCCCGCAGCCGGGCGGCGGCCTCGGGGGCGTCCATGGCGGCCGCCTCCTCCAGGCGGCCCGCGACCCGCGCGGCGCGCAGGATGGTCGCCGAGCGCTTGGCGTCCACCCCGGCCCGGTGCCACTCCCAGGACGGGATCAGCGCCCAGCCGCGCGGGTCCGGCATCACCCGCATCCGGGCGGCCGGGCTGCCGGCCGGGCCGGGCGCGGGCTCGCCGTGCCCCTGCAGCAGCAGGCGCCAGGCGCGGTACGCCTCGTCGCTGGTGACCTTCTGCTCCAGGACCGAGGGGATCAGGGACTCCAGGACCAGGCCGGTGCGGACCAGGCGCAGGCCCGGATGTCTGCGGTGGGCCTCGTGGACGAGACGGTGCCGGGGGGTGAACGCGGCGGGCTCGTCCTCGGCGCCCAGGAGGGCGGGGAGGCGGTCGAGCAGCCAGTCGGCACCGGGGCCCCAGGCCTCGGCCTCGATCCGGCCGTCGCGCGCCGCCAGGTGGAGGGTGCCCGGCCCGAGGGGCGTGCGGGTGGCTCGCCAGATGCCGTCCATGACCTGGTACGCGGGGTCGCCGGGTCCCCGGGTCAGCACCCCCAGGGTGCGGGCGAGGTCATAGGGACCGGGCGGGGTCCAGGAGCGGCGGGTGGGCATGGTGGCCAAGGGTACGTCGCCGTGGGCTGAGATCCCCGCCCTGGCGGGCGGCCGCCCTCGGCGGCCGCGGATCAGCACACCTGGGCGATTGTTCACGTAATGCGATGAACGCGGTCGTGCCACGTTACCGAGCCGGTCCGGTCGAGCAGGCTCAGATGTGACTCGGTGGCGGGAGCGTGCGCGGTACTGGTTCGACAACACGATGTCCCGCGGCACCCCCGCCCTGATCGGCTGGCTCGCCGCCGCCTGCCTGGCCGTTGTCCTTCCCGCGAGCGTGCTGCTGGTGTGGACGGACCGCCGGGCGCCCGCCTCCCTCCAGGGCAGGCTGGCCGCGGTGTGGCAGAGCGCGGGCCAGACCCTGCGGCTGGGCGGTGAGGCCGGGCCGCCGCTGCGGATCCTGCTGACGGTGGTGCTCGCCCTGGTCGGTCTGTTCTATGTCTCCGCGCTGGTCGGTCTGATCACGGCCGGGGTCAGCGAGCGGCTCACCGCCCTGCGCCGGGGCCGTTCCACCGTGCTGGAGAAGGGTCATGTGGTGGTGCTCGGCTGGTCCGAGCAGGTGTTCACGGTGGTGTCCGAGCTGGTGGAGGCCAATGCCAACCAGCGGCATGGCGCGGTGGCCATCCTGGCCGACCGCGACAAGACGGACATGGAGGAGGCCCTGCACACCAAGGTGGGCGCCACCGGCACCACCCGGCTGATCTGCCGCAGCGGGTCCACCAAGGACCCGGCCGTGCTGCTCCGGGTGAGCCCGCGGACCGCCGGCGCCGTTCTGGTGCTGCCCCGCGAGGAGCCCTCCGGGGACGCCGAGGTGGTCAAGACCCTGCTGGCGCTGGGCGCCACGGCCGGTGAGGACGGCGGGGCCCGGGTGGTGGCGGCGGTCCGGGACGGCCGGTACCGGCTGGCCGCCGGCCTGGCGGCCGGTCCGGACGGGGTGGTGCTGGAGATCGACGACATCACCGCCCGGCTGATCGTGCAGTGCGCCCGCCGCCCCGGCCTCTCCCTGGTCTACCAGGAGCTGCTGGACTTCGCGGGCGACGAGTTCTACACCGTGCGCGAACCGGCGCTGGCCGGCCGTACCTTCGGCGAGGCCCTGCTGGCGTATGCCGCCTCCTGCCCGGTGGGCCTGGTCCGCGCCGGCGGCACCCTGGCGCTGAACCCGCCGCCGGACACCGTGCTCGCCCCGGACGACCTGCTGGTGGTGATCACCGAGGACGATGACACCGCCGTGCTCCGCGCCCCGGCCAGGCCGGTGGACGAAGCGGTGATCGTGCCCCGGGCGCCGCTGGCCGTCCGGCCCGAACGGGCCCTGCTCCTGGGCTGGAACCGGCGCGCCCCGCTGGTGGCCCGCCAGTTGGGCCGCTGCACCGCCCCCGGCTCCGTGCTGGATGTGGTCGCCGACGGACCGGCGGCCGGGGCCGCGGCGGTACGGGCCGCCGGGCCCGCGCTGTCGGTGGTCTTCCGCCAGGGCGACCCCACCCGGCCGGAGACGGTCAACGCCCTGGACATCGCCTCCTATGACAGCGTGATCGTCCTGGGCCCCGACCCGGACGGCCGGGACGAGCCCGACGACCGGACCCTGGTCACCCTGCTGTTGCTGCGCGCCTGGGAGCGGGCGGCCGGGCGGGAGCTGCCGGTGGTCACCGAGATGACCGACGACCGCAACCGGGAACTCGCCCCGGTCAGCCCCGGCGCCGACTTCATCGTCAGCGGCAAGCTGATCGGCCTGCTGATGGCCCAGATCTCCCAGAACCGCCAACTGGCCGGCCTGTTCGAGGAGTTGTTCACGGCGGGCGGCAACGAGGTGCTGCTGCGGCCCGCCGCCCACTATCTGCGGCCGGGCTGCGAGACCTCCTTCAGCACGGTGGTGGAGTCGGCCCGGCGCCGGGGCGAGTGCGCCATCGGCTACCGCGAGCACGTCCGGGCGGCCACCGGACCCGGCTATGGGGTCCGGGTCAACCCGCACAAGGACACGGTCCGCCGCTGGGCCGGGCAGGACGAGGTGATCGTGATCGCCGGAGATCCAGGAGATCCAGGAGATCCAGGGGATCCAGGGGATCCAGGGGAATGACCGGCCCGGCCCCCGGTCCCGCCGCGCCGGCTACTCGTCCGAGGAGAACCGGATGGCGCCGGCCGGAATCTCCGCCCCGCACCAGACCCGGGCGCCCAGGCGCAGTTCGTTGCCGGGGCCCACCACCGCGCCGTCGCCGATCACCGCCCCGTCCAGCACGGTACGGGCGCCGATCCGGGCGCCGGCACCGATCAGCGAGTCACGGACCTGGGCGCCCGCCTCGATGACCGCCCCGTCCAGCACGGTGCTGCCGTCCACCCGGGCGCCGGGGGCGATCCGGGCGCCGGTGCCCACCACCGTGCCGCCCATCAGCTTGGCGTCCGGCGCCACCTCGGCACCGTCCAGCACCAGCCGCTCGCCGCAGCGCCCCGGCACCGCCGGGGACGGGGCACGGCCCAGCACCAGGTCGGCGGAGCCACGGACAAAGGCCTGCGGGGTGCCCAGGTCCAGCCAGTAGGTGGAGTCCACCATGCCGTGCAGATGCGCGCCGGCGGCCAGCAGCCCGGGGAAGGTCTCCCGCTCCACCGAGACCGGGCGGCCGGCCGGGATGGAGTCGATCACCGAGCGGTTGAAGACATAGGCGCCCGCGTTGATCTGGTCGGTGACGATCTCCTCCGGCGTCTGCGGCTTCTCCAGGAAGGCGGTGACCCGGCCGTCGGGGTCGGTGGGCACCAGCCCGTACGCCCGCGGGTCGGCCACCCGGGTCAGGTGCAGCGAGACATCCGCGCCGCTGTCCCGGTGCGTGCCGATCAGCGCTCCGATGTCCAGGCCGGTGAGGATGTCACCGTTGAAGACCAGCACCGGCTCATCCGGGCCGGAGGTCAGCCGGGAGGCCACATTGCGGATGGCGCCGCCGGTGCCCAGCGGCTCCCGCTCGGTGACGTACTCCAGGTGCAGACCCAGGGCCGAGCCGTCGCCGAAGTAGGGCTCGAAGACCTCCGCCAGATAGGAGGTGGCCAGCACGATGTGCTCGATACCGGCCGCCCGGGCCCGGGCCAGCTGGTGGGTGAGGAAGGGAACTCCCGCCGCCGGAACCATTGGCTTGGGCGTGTTGACGGTGAGCGGCCGCAGCCTGGTTCCCTTGCCACCGACCAGGAGAATCGCTTCTGTCACCTTGAGGTCTCTGCTTCCTGCTGGGGGCCGGGCCTTTTAAACGGCGGCCAGTGTATGCAGAACGTACGGTTCCGGCCGCGCCCGGTCAGCGTCCCTGGAGCCGGGCCGCCGTGCTGCGGATGCTGCCCAGCTTTTCGTAGAGCCGGTCTCCCGGGCATTCGGTGTTGTATCCGTCGCGATGTCCGGAGATGGCCTTGAGCTTGACCTTCTTGCCTTTCTTGTAGCGGTTTCCGCCCGCCGAGGTGAGCGTGGCGCGTCCCTTGGGGTTACCGCCGTACAGTCCGAGCTTCCAGGCGGTCAGCCGGGCCACCGCGTTCACCGCGGCGGAGGACGGTTTGGTCTTGCTGTACGTCCCGAGAACCGCGATGCCCATGCTGTTGGTGTTGAAACCGAGCGTATGCGCGCCCCGCACCGGCTTGGCCACACCCCCCGCACGGCCTTCGTAGACGGTCCCGCACTTGTCGACGAGGAAGTTGTAGCCGATGTCCCGCCAGCCGCTGCTGACCACGTGATAGCGGTAGATACCGCGGATGACGGAGGGGGCCTGCGCACAGGTGTAGCTGTTGCCGGAGGCGGTGTGGTGGACAAAGGCCGCCTTCACCGACTTGCTGTAGACAAAGCCCTGCTCCCGGATGGACTCGTCGGCGCCCCAGCCCGCCCGGGTGACGATGCGCGGGCGGGAGGCGGCGTACCCGGAGTAGTCGCTGTCGTCCGAGTCGTCGCCCAGGTCGTCGGGATCGCCGAGGTCCCCGCCGGTGGCGGCGGTCGCCGAGTCGTCCTCGTCGGCCGGGCGCAGCGGTCCGGGCCGCTCCTGCGGCTGGGACTGCTCCGGGGCCCCCTCCTCCGGCTGCCCGGTCTCCGGGGACGGCTCCTGGGCCGACGGGCCGGCCTCCGACGGGGCGTGCTCCGGGTCGTCGTCGTCCACCGCGATCATCGCGGCGGCCTCGTCGGCCGAGGGCGGCTGGTCCCCGGCCGGGATCTCGGTGGCGCCCATGGGTGCCAGCGGGGCGTTGGCGGCGGAGCTGTCGCGCGCCTGGCCGTCGGGGTCGTCCGGCCCGGGCGCCGAGCGGCGGCCGCCCTTGCGGGCCGGGCCGCCGCCCGGGTCCACCAGTTCCAGCCGCATGCCCCGGGGCAGGGCGGCGCTCCGGGCGATGCCCCGGGTGGCGCCCTCGGGGACGACCCGCGCCTCCACGGCGTCCGAGGCGCCCACCCACAGCGGGGCGGTGGCCCCCTTGCGCCCGCTCCGCGCCTCCGGGCTGTCCAGGTCGGGCCGGTCGTGGTCCTGGACCTGGACGTCCTGCCAGGCGGACCAGGTGCGGCTGCCCGCCGCCCGGGTGCGCACCTGGGCCCGGCCGCGCAGTTCGGTGGCGGCGTTGTCCCAGACGATGCCGACCAGCGAGAAGGGCTTGACCCGCTGCGGGGCCACCCCCTGCACCACCGGCACGGCCGCGGTGCGCCCGCCGCCGGCGGGCAGCGCGACCAGGGGCAGCGACTGGGTGGACCCGGGCAGCTCCCCGGTCCCCGCCACGGCGGCCGGGGCGACCGGGACGGCACGGCCGGGGACGGCATGGCCGGAGGCGGCAAGGCCGGGCAGGGTCAGGGCGGCCGCACAGGCCGTGACGGTCGAAGTGGCAAGGATTCCGCGCATGTCAAGCATCCTGGACATACCGTCTTAAATCTGTCCATTCGTAAGCTGATGACCAGTCGGCCGCCGGGCGTGTCCCCTGCCGCCCGCCCGACTGACCGTCACCGGGCGCGCCGCGTACCCTGACGCCGATGAACGCCACCGATCGCACCCCTGCCGACCTGCTGCGTTCCGCGCTCGCCGCGGACCCGTCCCGCCCCCTGGTGACCTTCTACGACGACGCCACCGGCGAACGCGTGGAACTGTCCGTGGCCACCTTCGCCAATTGGGTGGCGAAAACCGCCAATCTGCTCCAGGACGACCTGGCCGCCGAGCCCGGCGACCGCCTGGCCCTGCTGCTGCCCGCCCACTGGCAGACCGCCGTCTGGCTGCTGGCCTGCTCGTCCACCGGGGTGGCGGCCGCGGTGGACGGCGATCCGGCCGCCGCCGGCCTGGTGGTCAGCGGGCCGGACACCCTTGAGGCAGCGCGCGCCTGTTCCGGGGAGCGCGTCGCGCTCGCCCTGCGCCCACTGGGCGGCCGTTTCCCGCAGCCACCGGAGGGCTTCGCCGACTACGCGGTGGAGGTGCCCTCCCAGGGCGACCGGTTCACCCCGTACGCCCCGGTGGACCCCGACGCCCCCGCTCTGACGGTGGGCGGCCTGGAGCTCACCGGCGCCCAGCTGGTCGACCGGGCCCGCCAGGACGCGCTCCGGCTGGGCCTCCAGCCCGGCTCCCGGCTGCTGTCCGGCCTGCCGTACCAGGACTGGGACGGGCTCTCGGCCGGCCTGTTCGCCCCGCTGGCCGCGGGCGCGTCCGTGGTGCTCTGCCGCAACCTGGACCGGCTGCCGGCGGACGGCCTGGCCAAGCGCCTGGAGAGCGAGCGCGTCACCGTGACGGCCCTCTGACGCTGCCGGACCGCCCCGGCCGCGCGATGATCGGGCGTACCCCGTCCATGCGGAGGAGGACGCTCAGCCGTGATCCATCGCCCCATCGCCCCCGGCCCGGTCCGGGTGCCCGCGCACCGGCGCGGGCGCCGCTGGCTGCGCTGGCTGGCGCTGGGGCTGGCCGGGCTGCTGCTGGTACTGACCGGGGTGGGCTGGTACCTCTACGAGCGGCTCAGCGGCAATATCACCACCGACACCCGGACCGCCGAGGAGCTGGCCGAGTACGAGCGCCAGCGCCCCACCGCGCTGGTGGCCGGCGCGCAGAACGTCCTGATCATCGGCTCCGACAGCCGCACCGGCTCCGAGAACTCGAAGTACGGCGAGGACAGCGGCACCCAGCGCTCGGACACCACCATCCTGCTGCACCTCTCCGCCGACCGGCAGCGGGCGACCGCGGTCAGCCTGCCCCGGGACCTGATGGCGCACATCCCCAGTTGCCGCCGGCCCGACGGCAGCCACACCAATGAGCACTTCGCCCAGTTCAACTGGGCCTTTGAGTTCGCCGGCGCGGCCTGCACCATCCGCACCCTGGAGAACATCACCCGGATCCGGATCACCCATCACATCGTGGTGGACTTCAGCAGCTTCAAACGGCTGGTGGACGCGGTGGACGGGGTGCCGGTGTGCCTGCGCAAGCCCGTCGACGACCGTGAGGCGCACCTCCGGCTCCCGGCCGGGCGCCAGATCCTGCACGGGGAGCAGGCGCTGGGCTTCGTCCGGGCCCGCTACAGCATCGGCGACGGCAGCGACACCGAGCGGATGGGCCGTCAGCAGGAGTTCCTGGGCGCCCTGTTCCAGGAGCTGAGCAGCAATGGCGTGCTGCTCAACCCCACCCGGCTCTATCCGGTGCTGGACGCCGCCACCAAGTCGCTGACCACCGACGCCGGGCTGGACTCGCTCAAGAAGATGTACGACCTGGTGCGCACGGTGCGCCATATCCCCACCGAGCGGGTGCAGTTCCTGACCGTGCCCCGCCGGCCCTATCCCTACAACCCGGACCGGGACGAGCTGGTGCAGCCGGATGCCGACCAGCTCTTCGAACTGCTGCGCAAGGACCAGGCGGTGTCGGTCACTCAGCACATCCGCCCGGCCGACAACAAGCCGCCCCGGGACGGGGACGGCGACCCGTCGGCCAGCCGTCCGCCCACCTATGAGGGGACCACGGCGGCACGCGGTATCTGTGACTGATCACTTTTGCCGTCAATTGACCGGTTATCGGCGGTCCGTGATTTGTCACCGGCGTCGCTTGGCGCTGAACTGGGCCGATAGTGTGAGCGATCTGTGCGTAGGCCACGCGACCACGCACCCCTCAGACGACCCGGCACCGACGGAGGATTCAGGCGACCGTGGACGCGCAAGGCCGTGGCCAGGCGGACGGCATCGACCCCGCCGACCAGTGGGTGTTCGACCCCGAGACCGGCAATTACGAACTGCGGCTGAACCCCGCCGGGCAACCGGCGCCGGACCCCGCCCGGCCGGCCACCCCCCAACCGGCCGTTCCCCTGCCGGCCGCCGCCGAACCCGCCGCCGCCAAGCCCGCCGTTCCCGAGCAGCGCGGCACCGGCCGGCGCGGCGGCCGGGCGGGCGCCAAGGCCAAGGCCGCCGCCGGGGCCCCCACCACCGGGCGCCGCAAGCCCCGGCCCAAGCCCTCCGCGAAGAAGAAGGTGCTGGCCTGGACCGGCGGCACCCTGGGCTTTCTGCTGGTCGGCAGCTCCATAGCCGCGTATCTGATCTACGAGCACCTCAACAACAACATCGAGAAGGTCGATGTCGGGGTGAAGAACGACGCGGTGCCCGACGGCCCGGTCAACATCCTGGTCATTGGCACCGACAAGCGCTCCGGCAAGGGCAACACCGGCTACGGCGACGACGGCAGCGTGGGCCACGCCGACACCACCCTGCTCTTCCATGTCGCCGAGGACCGCAGCAACGCCACGGTCGTCTCCATCCCGCGCGACATGATCGTGGACGTTCCGCAGTGCCCCACCAAGCAGGGCGGCACCACCAAGCAGATACCCGGCTCCCACAACGTCCGCTTCAACGAGAGCCTGGGCCAGGAGGACCGGGACCCGGGCTGCACCTGGCGCACCGTGGAGCAGATCACCGGGCTGAAGGTCAGTCACTTCATGATGGCCGACTTCAACGCGGTCAAGCAGCTGTCCTCGGCGGTGGGCGGGGTGGAGGTGTGCCTGGGCAAGGACATCAACGACCCCAAGTCTCACCTCAAGCTGAGCAAGGGCCGCCATGAGATCGAGGGCGAGGACGCGCTGGCCTTCGTCCGTACCCGGCACAGCGTGGGCTTCGAGAGCGATCTGGACCGCATCAAGCTCCAGCAGCAGTTCCTGAGTTCGATGATCCGGAAGATGAAGTCCGGGGACACCCTGTCCAACCCCAAGAAGCTCTACGACCTGGGCAACGCCGCCACCAAGTCGCTGACCGTGGACACCGGCATCGGCTCCATATCCAAACTCACCAGCCTCGGCCGGGAGTTGAGCAAGGTGAGCCTGAAGAACATCACCTTCACCACCCTGCCGGTGCTGGACAACCCGGCGGACGGCAAGGTGCACAAGACCGTCATCATGGACAAGGCCAAGGCCGAGCCGCTGCTGGACATGGTCCGCCAGGATGTCTCGCTCACCGAGGTGAAGCAGAAGGAGAAGGCGGCCAAGGAGGAGAAGGACGCCAAGCAGCAGGCGCTCCTCAAGGGCCCCCGGGCCGACCCCGCGGCCGTCCGGGTCAAGGTGTTCAACGGCAGCGGCAAGCTGGGCGCGGCCCAGGAGACCGTCAGCTGGCTGCAGAACACCAAGGGCATGATCCGGTCCGGCAACGGCGGCAACGCCCCCGCCAAGAAGGTGGCCAGGACCACCCTGGAGTTCGCCCCCGACCAGGCCGACCAGGCCCGCCGGCTGGCCGATGTCATGGGCCTGTCCGCGGACGCGCTCAAGCAGGGCACCGCCAACGCGGGCCCCACCGGGGAGATGACGCTCACCCTGGGCGAGGACTTCAAGGGCGCCGGCACCCCGGTCAACGCGCCCAAGGCCCCGGCCAAGGCGCCCGAGGGCATCCAGAAGATCGAAGCGGACGACCAGAACATCTGCGCGAAGTAGTCCACCAAGTGAACCGTGCGCACAAATTTGCGCATCTAGCCCAGTAACACCAGGTACACCAGGTCATACACGCCTGCCCATCGGGCCGGACGCTTAGGGGAGGCCCGATGGGGCGCAGCAGCGCACAGGGGGATGAGAAGGACACCGCGGAGGCGAAGGGGAAGCCCCGCGGCCGCAAGGCCCGAATACTGCGCTGGAGCGCCATCTCGCTGGCGGTGGTGGTGCTCGGCGCGTCCGGCGCCGCCTATGTCTACTACCAGCACCTCAACCACAACATCCGCAAGAGCGCCCTCAACCTCAGCGACAAGCCGCTGGACCGCAGCGTGCCCAACTCGGCCGGCCAACGCCCGCTGAACATCCTGCTGTTGGGCTCCGACAGCCGGGCCGGCAAGGAGAACCAGGACCTCGGCGGCGCCCGCGACGACGCCGACCGGCCGGGGCTGGCCGATGTGGAGATGCTGGTGCATGTCTCCGCCGACCGCGGCAACATGTCGGTGATCAGCGTGCCCCGGGACACCCGGGTGACCATCCCCAAGTGCACCGACCCCTCCGACGGCAAGGTCTACCCGGAGACCCACAGCCAGATCATCAACACCAGCCTGCAGAACGGCGGTCCGGGCTGCACGGTGGCCGCCTGGGAGGAGCTCACCGGCATCCCCATCGACCACTTTATGATGATCGACTTCTCGGGTGTGGTGAGCATGGCGGACGCGGTGGGCGGGGTGCCGGTCTGTGTGGACGGCAATGTCTACGACGACAAGTCCGGCCTGCGGCTGACCAAGGGCAGCCACACCATCAAGGGCGAGCAGGCTCTCCAGTGGCTGCGCACCCGGCATGGCTTCGAGGACGGCAGCGACATCGGCCGTACCCACGCCCAGCACATGTATATGAACGCGATGGTGCGCCAGCTCAAGAGCGGCACCAAGCTCACCGACCCGGGCCAGCTGACCGGACTGGCCGAGGCGGCCACCAAGGCGCTCACCGTGGACAAGGACCTGGGCTCCGTGAAGAAGCTCTACGACCTGGCCAACGATGTACGCCGGGTGCCGACCGCCCGGATCACCATGACCACCATGCCCTGGGCCGCCGACCCCCAGGACCCGGACGCCCATGTGGTGCCCAAGGCGGGCGACGCCGACAAGCTGTTCTCCCTGGTCCGCAATGACATCGCGCTGGACGGCAAGGACAAGCCCAGGGACGACAAGGACGACAAGAAGGCGCGCGCCACCGCCGACAAGGCCAAGGCCGGCATCCCGGTCACGGTGGCCAACGGCACCGGCACCGTGGTGCTGCCGCCGGTCACCGGGCGCGGCTCGGACATCGCCGCCTTCCTGGTCAAGCAGGGCTTCGCCAAGGCCACCGCGGACTCCACCCCCAGGGCCCAGGCGGACACCACCATCACCTACCCGCACGCCGGACAGCGCGCCGACGCCCTGGCCGTGGCCAAGGCCATCGGGCTGCCCGGCAGCGCGGTACGGCTGTCCCCCGCCGCGGACGGGATCACCCTGGTGGTGGGCGGGGACTGGCGCAAGGGCACCGCCTACCCGGCCCAGGGCGAGGACGACGAGGCCACCCAGGACGACCCGTCGAAGAATGACTCGTCCAAGAAGGACGACAAGCCCTCCGACAACAAGGTCCCGCAGAGCGCCGATCCGCTCAACGGCGAGGACAAGTCGGCCTGTATGAAGGTCAATTCACTCAACCGCTTCTGAGCCGCCCTCAGGAGCGCGGGGCGGCCGCGCCCTGCGGCTCCGCCGCGTGGGCGCGCCCCACCACCGCCGGCCCGCACCCCAAAACGCTAGCCCTTGACCGCCGGCCGCCGGCTGGCGATCACCCGCTCGGCCAGCGAGCGCGGGCTGGTCAGGAAGCCGAAGCCCCAGGACATATGCATGGTCGCCAGGGCCACCGGAATCCGCAGCCGGGCACCTGCCGAAAGGCCCTTGCCGGCCGGCACCGAACCCGCGGCGATCGCGGCCAGATACCCGGCCGGGACCAGCAGGCCCCAGGGGGTGAGCACGGCACCCACCACGATCCCGGCGGCGATGGCCAGCACCGCGGCCGGCGGCGCCAGATAGCGCAGATTGATGGAGCCCTTGTGGAAGCGGGCGACCACATGCCGCCAACGCCCGTAGTCCTTGTACTGCTTGGCCAGCGCCCGCACGCTGGGCCGCGGCCGGTAGGAGACCCTGAGCTCCGGCGAGAACCAGATCAGCCCGCCCGCCTCACGGATGCGGAAGTTCAGCTCCCAGTCCTGGGCGCGGATGAACTCCTCGTTGTAGCCGCCCTGTTGCTCCAGCGCCGAGCGCCGGAAGACCCCCAGGTACACGGTCTCCGCCGGGCCCGCCGCGCCACCGGTGTGGAAGGCCGCGTTGCCCACTCCGATCTTGGAGGTCATGGCGGCGGCCACCGCCCGCTCCCAGTCGTTCTCCCCCTCGGCGTGCATGATCCCGCCGACGTTCTGCGCCCCGGTCTCGTCCAGCAGACGTACCGCTGTGGCGATGTAGTCGGGCGAGAGCATGCCGTGACCGTCCACCCGGACCACGATGGGATGGCGGGACGCCTTGATCGCCGCATTGAGCGCGGCGGGGGTACGGCCGGTGGGGTTGGGCACCGTGTGCACCCGCGGGTCCTCGCGGACCAGCTCGGCGGCGATCTCGTCGGTCCGGTCGGCGGACGGGCCGAGGGCGATCACCACCTCCAGTTCACCGGCGTAGTCCTGCTCCAGGATGTGCCGAACGGCGGTGCGCAGATGGCGCTCCTCGTTGAGCACCGGCATGATCACGGAAACGGGGGGCTGCTGCTCTGGCATGGTTCCTCGGGGGTACGGGGGTCGGGGTCACCCCCCGGCGGACAGCGGAATCATCGGCCCACGTTACCGCCAACGGGGGACATGCCCGGCCCCGCCCGGGTGGCCGGGCCGCTGACCAGCGGCGTGGGGCCGCTATCCGCTGATCGTATGGACCTACCGTGGCGGCGGTTCCTGCCCGCCCTCAGCGGAGGTGCTCGTCATGGCCACACCGGACCGTACCCGCCGCGCCCGGCACGGTGTGCCGCGCCGCCCCCGCTGGGGAATGCGCCTCGCCGCCGTGGTCTCCCTGGCGATCCTGGGCACCAGCGGCATCGGGCACGCCGTGGTCCATGGCATCAACCGGGGCATCGGACGCCTGGACCCCTTCGCCGGCCTGTCCAACCGGCCGCGCGGCAGCGTCGGGCTCAATGTGCTGCTGGTCGGCACCGACAGCCGGGAGTCCATCACCGAGGAGCAGCGCACCCGCTACAAGCTGGGCGGTGACGCCTGTCACTGCACCGACACCATGATGCTGGTGCACCTCTCCGCCGACCGGGACCGGGCCAGCGTGGTGAGCCTGCCGCGGGACACCTACACCGTGTTCCCCGAGCGCACCGACCGCCTGGGCCGCCTCCATCCGGCCCATCCGCAGAAGCTCAACGCGGCCTACGCCGAGGGCGGCCCGACTCTGACCGTCAAGGCGGTGGAGCGGCTGACCGGGGTGCATATCGACCACTATCTGGAGGTCGACTTCAGCAGCTTTATGAAGACCGTCGACCTGCTGGGCGGGGTCCAGGTGTGCACCACCCGGCCGCTGAAGGACAGCTACAGCGGGCTGGACCTGCCGGTGGGCACCAGCACCCTGGGCGGCGGACAGGCCTTGCAGTACGTCCGCGCCCGGCATGTGGACAGCAATTCCGACCTGGGCCGGATGCGGCGGCAGCAGCGCTTTGTCGCCTCCCTGCTGCACCAGGTGACCAGCAGCGGGACGCTGCTCAACCCGGTCCGCTTCCAGCAGGTCGCGGCCACCCTGCTGGGCTCGGTACGGGCCGACCGCGGCTTTGGCACCGATGAGCTGGTGGAACTGGGGCGCAAGCTCAAGGACCTCTCCCCCGCGTCCTCCGAGTTCACCTCGGTACCGGTTTCCACGATCGACTTCCCGGTGAAGGGGGTCGGCTCCACGGTGAAGTGGGACGAGCCCGCGGCGGCCAGGATCTTCCAGGCGCTGCGCGAAGACCGGCCGATCGCGCTGCCGGCCCGGCGGGCCCAGGACGGCAAACCACCGGTGCGGCCGACGCTGGTGGAGGTGGCGCCCGGCCGGATCCATGTCCAGGTGCTCAACGGCACCCGGCGCACCGGTCTGGGCCGGGTCACCGACGAGGCGCTGCGCGCCACCGGCTTCGCCACCACCGGCACCCCCGGTGACGCGCCCCCGGTCCGGCACACGGTGATCGGCTTCGACCCGCGCTGGGACCGCTCGGTGCGCACCGTGGCGGCCGCCCTGCCCGGCGCGGAACTGCGGGCGGTGCCCGGCCAGGGCCCGCTGGTCCAGGTGGTGCTGGGCGATGACTTCGTCGCGGTGCACCCGGTACGGGTCGCCGGGCCGCCGCCCGAGCACCCCAGCGGCACCCAGGTGGTCACCGGCGACCAGGTGGCCTGCGCCGACGGGACCTGACCGGCGCCGGTCAGTCCTGGAAGCCCTCCGCGGCCCGGTTCTCCCGCAGCTCGCGGATGGCCCGGCGGCGGGCCAGGCGGTGGGTGCGCCGGATCTGGGCCTCCTGGTAGCGCCGCCGGTCCCGCTCGGTCTCCGGCATTACCGGCGGCACCGGGCGCGGCTTGCCGTCCTCGTCGACCGCGGCGAACACCAGATAGGCGCTGCCGACCTGGGTGGCCGCGGTGGACTCGTTCCACCGCTCGGCCAGCACCCGCACCCCGATCTCCATCGAGGACCGACCGGTCCAGTTCACCTGGGCCTTCACATGGACCAGGTCACCGACGCGGACCGGCTCCAGAAAGGCCATCTCGTCCATGGAGGCGGTGACGGCCGGTCCCCCGGAGTGCCGTCCGGCCACCGCTCCGGCGACATCGTCCACCAGCTTCATGATCACGCCGCCGTGCACGGTGCCCAGCAGATTGGTCTCATTGGCGGTCATGATGTGGGACAGCGTGGTGCGCGAGGCCGAAGTCGGCTTGCCGGGTATGCCGGACGCCTCCGGCTCCGGGCTCCGGTCCTTGTTGGTCATGTCACCCACTATGCATCAGCTCTGCAACAGCCCTGCTCCGGTCCGGGTACAGCGGCCGGGGCAAAAGGGATCTTCATGCACACTTCATCGTATGAGCGAAGACCGCCGGGCCGTCCGGCGGGACGCAGGCCCCCCACAGCTCCGTCCCGCCGCCCACGACGGCTACAACACGGGACAGATATACGGACGCGGCAGCGGCAACCCCGGCAGCCCCACCCGCCGCCGTCCCCGCTGGGGGCGCCGGATCGGCATCGGCCTGCTGGCTCTGCTGGTGCTGCTGCTGGCCGTATCGGCCGGCACCTACTTCTGGGCCGACTCCAAGCTGCGCCGTGAGGTGGACCTGGGCACGGTGCCGGACCGGGCGCCGTCCGGGAAGGGCACCAACTACCTGATCGTCGGCTCCGACAGCCGCGAGGGCCTGTCGGACAAGGAGAAGCAGGAGCTGCACACCGGCTCCGCCGACGGCAAGCGCACCGACTCGATGATGATCCTGCACACCGGGGACAACGGCACCACCATGCTGAGCCTGCCCCGTGACTCCTATGTCACCATCCCGGCCTTCACCGGCAAGAAGTCCGGCAAGCACTACCCGGCCTCCACCCACAAGCTCAACGAGGCCTATGCGGACGGCGACGCCGAGCTGCTGATCCAGACCATCGAGTACAACACCGGGCTGCATATCGACCACTACGCGGAGATCGGCTTCGGCGGCTTCCGCAGCCTGGTGGACTCCCTCGGCGGGATCGACATCTGCATCGACAAGCCGATCAAGGACCGGGACTCCGGCGCCGACTTCAAGGCGGGCTGCCAGACCCTGGACGGCAAGCAGTCGCTGGCCTACGTCCGCCAGCGCCACCAGGAGGCCGACCAGGACCTGGGCCGGATGCGCAACCAGCAGAAGTTCCTCAACACCCTGGCCAAGCAGGCGGCCTCGCCGTCGACCGTCCTCAACCCCTTCAGGCTCTACCCGGTGATCGGCTCCGGCCTGGACACGCTGATCGTCGACAAGGGCATGGAGCTGTGGGACCTGACCTCGATGTTCTGGGCCATGAAGGACGTCACCGGGGGCGGCGGCCAGCAGCTGACCGTGCCCATCTCCAATGCCAACCTGCCCACCCGCAGCGACGGGGTGGCGGTCAAGTGGGACCCGGTGAAGTCCAAGCGGCTCTTCGGGCAGCTGAAGAACGACGAGAAGGTGGACAAGCCATAGGCGTGCCCGCGCCCCTCACGGGGCGCGGTTGACCCGGATCACCGCGAAGATTCCGCCCTGTGGATCCCGCAGCACCGCCATCCGCCCGGCGATCATGTCGAACGGTGCCCTGAGCACCGTGCCGCCGGCCTTGTCCAGAGCCTCGGCCGTGCGGTCGGCGTCGTCCACCGCGAAGTAGGTCAGCCAGTGCGAGGGGGTGCCCTCGGGCAGCTGCTCCAGCCCCTGCATCCCGCCCACCGCCTGCTCCCCCACCTTGAGGGCGTGGTAGCCGGGCGCATTGTCCATGGGGGTGACGGCGATGCCCAGGGCGGCCGGGTAGAACCGCTTGGCCGCCCCGGGATCGGCGGTGTTGAGCTCGTTCCAGATCACCGCCCCCGGCTCGTTCACCACCTCGGCACCGCCGAAGTCCTGGGCCTCCCACAGCCCGAACACCGCCTCGGTGGGGTCGGCGACCACCGCCATCCGCCCGAAGGTGAGCACCTGCATGGCGGGCATCACCACCTGCCCCTGGTTCTCGATGATCGCCCGGGCGGCGGCGTCCGCGTCCGGCACCGCCAGATAGGTGGTCCACACGGTGGGCGGCGCGGGCTGCCCCTCCCGGGGCATGGACGGCCCGATGCCCGCCACCGCCTTGCCGCCCAGGGTGCACACCGCATACCCCCCGGCCTCCGGCGGCCCCGGCTCGCCCTGCCAGCCGAAGAGATCCCCGTAGAACTCCAGGGCCGCCCGCTGGTCGGGGGCCATCAGGTCCACCCAGCAGGGGGTGCCGGGCGCATACGGGCTGGTTACCTCTGGCATGACACGGGCCTCCGGGACACGGCGAGCTCTCCCTGACAGGGACCACCCTGCTGGCCCGCCCCGGGCCCCGCCATCGGACCGGAGCCGTCCGGGTACGCCGAAGCGGCCCCCGGCGGGACGCCGGGAGCCGCTTCAGGGACGGACTACGGCAGGTTGCGCGCCATCACAATGCGCTGGACCTGGTTGGTGCCCTCATAGATCTGCGTGATCTTGGCGTCCCGCATCATCCGCTCCAGCGGGTAGTCACGGGTGTAGCCATAGCCGCCGAGCAGCTGGACCGCGTCGGTGGTGATCTCCATGGCGACGTCGGAGGCGAAGCACTTGGCCGCCGCGCCATGGAAGGTCAGGTCACCGTCGAGGCGCTCGGACTTGGCCGCGGCGGCGTAGGTCAGCTGACGGGCCGCCTCCAGCTTCATGGCCATGTCGGCCAGCATGAACTGGATGCCCTGGAAGTCGCCGATCGGCTTGCCGAACTGCTTGCGCTCCTGGACATAGCCCTTGGCGTAGTCCAGGGCGCCCTGGGCGATGCCCAGCGCCTGGGCGGCGATGGTGATCCGGGTGTGGTCCAGGGTCTTCATCGCGGTGGCGAAGCCGGTGCCCTCCGCGCCGATCATGCGGTCGGCGGGGATGCGGACGTTGTCCAGGTAGACCTCGCGGGTCGGCGAGCCCTTGATACCCAGCTTCTTCTCCGGGGCGCCGAAGGAGACGCCCTCGTCGGCCTTCTCCACCACAAAGGCGCTGATGCCCTTGGAGCGCTTCTCCGGGTCGGTGACCGCCATCACGGTGTAGTACTCGCTGACGCCCGCGTTGGTGATCCAGCGCTTGACGCCGTTGAGCACCCAGAAGTCACCGTCGCGCACCGCGCGGGTCTTCATGCCCGCCGCGTCCGAGCCGGCGTCCGGCTCGGAGAGGGCGTAGGAGAACATCGCCTCGCCCTTGGCCAGCGGGGAGAGGTAGCGCTTCTTCAGTTCCTCGGAGCCGGACAGCACCACCGGCAGCGAGCCCAGCTTGTTGACCGCCGGGATCAGCGAGGAGGAGGCGCACACCCGCGCCACTTCCTCGATCACGATCACGGTGGCCAGGGCGTCCGCGCCCGCTCCGCCGAACTCCTCCGGCACATGCACCGCGTGCAGGTCGGCGCCGGTCAGCGCATCCCGGGCCTCCTGCGGAAAGCGGCCCTCCTCGTCCACCTCGGCGGCGAACGGCGCGATCTTCGCCTCGGCGAGCGAGCGCACGACCTTGCGGAGCTCGTCGTGCTCCTCGGACGGCCGGTACAGGTCGAAGTCCTTGTTTCCCGCCAAGGCGTGCTCCCCAGAGAGTTAACTACCGTTTAGTAACCGGATTCTAGAGGCGGCCCCCGGGACGGGGATACGTGAGCTTGCCGACAGCCCGGCACACTCCTCGTCTCTCCCCCGGCCGGGCCCCGACTATGCTCGCGGGAGCCAGTCCCCAAGCACGTCCCTGGAGCACTTGATGGCCCTCAAGATCACCGTGATCGGCACCGGTTACCTCGGCGCCACCCACGCCGCGGCCATGGCCGAGCTCGGGTTCGAGGTGCTGGGCCTGGACGTGGTCCCGGAGAAGATCGAGAAGCTGGGCCGGGCCGAGGTCCCGATGTACGAGCCGGGACTGGAGGAGCTGCTGCGCAAGCATGTCGCCGGGTTCGAGGGCTCCACCGGGCGGCTGCGCTTCACCACCTCCTACGAGGAGGTGGCCGAGTTCGGCGACGTCCACTTCATCTGCGTCAACACCCCGCAGAAGCACGGCGAGTACGCCTGCGACATGTCCTATGTGGACGGCGCGGTGGCCGCGCTGGCCCCGCTGCTGCGCCGCCCGGCGCTGGTGGTCGGCAAGTCCACCGTGCCGGTGGGCAGCGCCGCGCGGCTGGCGGACCAGCTGCGCCGGCTCGCCCCGGCCGGCGAACAGGTGGAGCTGGCCTGGAACCCGGAGTTCCTGCGCGAGGGCTTCGCCGTGGAGGACACCCTGCACCCGGACCGGATCGTGGTCGGCGTGGCCGGGGAGCGCGCGGAGAAGGTGCTGCGCGAGGTGTACGCCACGCCGGTGGGCGAGGGCTCGCCGTTTGTGGTCACCGACTACCCGACCGCGGAACTGGTCAAGACGGCCGCCAACTCCTTCCTGGCCACCAAGATCTCCTTTATCAACGCCATGGCCGAGGTCTGTGAGGCGGCCGACGGTGATGTGGTGAAGCTGGCCGAGGCGATAGGGCACGACGAGCGGATCGGCAAGAAGTTCCTGCGGGCCGGCATCGGCTTCGGCGGCGGCTGCCTGCCCAAGGACATCCGGGCCTTTATGGCCCGCGCCGGGGAGCTGGGCGCCGACCAGGCGCTGACCTTCCTGCGGGAGGTCGACTCCATCAATATGCGCCGCCGCGGCCATATGGTCGAGCTGGCCCGCGAGAGCGTGGGCGGCGGCTTCCTGGGCCGGCGGGTGGCCGTGCTGGGCGCCACATTCAAGCCCGACTCGGACGATGTACGGGATTCGCCCGCGCTGAATGTCGCCGGGCAGATCCATCTGCAGGGCGGGCAGGTCACGGTGTACGACCCCAAGGGCATGGGCAATGCGCGCGAGGTCTTCCCCACACTGGCCTATGCGCCGACCGCGCTGGACGCCTGCCGGGGTGCGCATGTGGTGCTGCACCTCACGGAGTGGGCGGAGTTCCGCGCGCTGGACCCGGCGGCGCTGGGTGCGGTGGTCGCCGAGCGGCGCATTCTGGACGGCCGCAATGCGCTGGACGCTGCCGCTTGGCGGGGGGCGGGCTGGTCCTTCCGCGCGATGGGGCGCCCGCACGCGTAGCGATTTCATCGCCAGGTGCGGGGCTCTTGCCGGGCGGGCGTCGCCGGGTGTTTGCGGATTCGTTGCCGGGTGCGGGCCGTCGTGGGCTGATCGCGCAGTTCCCCGCGCCCCTGGCGGGGCGCTTCGCGCCCTGCGGCATGACTGCCCGCGAACCGGCTAGCCGTCCAGCTCGGAGAGCGTGGCGTTGGACGGGCCGCGCGAAGCCGACAACGACCGCGCCACAGACTCCGCTTCACGGAGGACCCGGACGGCGTTCTTCCAGGTCAGCTTGGCAAGGTCGCCCTCCGACCAGCCCCGCCGCAGCAGTTCCGCGATCAGGTTGGGGTACCCGGCCACGTCCTCCAGCCCCTGTGGGGTGAAGGCCGTGCCGTCGTAGTCACCGCCGATGCCGATGTGGTCGACGCCGGCCACCTCGCGCATATGGTCCAGGTGGTCCGCCACCGTGGCGGCGGTGGCCACCGGCCGAGGACGCTCCGCCTCGAACGCACGGTGCACCGCCATCGCCTCGGGCGTGGTGTCCAGGTGGTGGAAGCCATGGGCGCGCATGTTCTCGTCCGCGGCCCGGGTCCAGGCGACGGCCTCCGGCAGGATGAACTTGGGCACAAAGGTGGCCATCGCCACGCCCCCGTTGGCGGCCAGCGAACTCAGCACATCATCGGGGATGTTGCGCGGATGGTCGCATACCGACCGGGACGAGGAGTGCGAGAAGATCACCGGCGCCTCGGTCACCCGCAGGGCGTCCCGCATGGTGTCCGCCGAGACATGGGAGAGGTCGACCAGCATGCCGATGCGGTTCATCTCCCGCACGACCTCCTCGCCGAAGCGGGTGAGCCCGCCCGCACTCGGCTCGTCGGTCGCCGAATCCGCCCAGGGGACGTTGTCGTTGTGGGTGAGCGTCAGATAGCGCACCCCCAGCAGATGCAGTGAACGCAGCGTGGCCAGCGAGCAGTTGATGCTGTGGCCGCCCTCGGCGCCCATCAGCGAGGCGATCCGCCCCTCGGCCCGCGCCGCCTCCATGTCGTCGGCGGTCAGCGCCAGCCGCAGCTCGGCGGGGTAGCGGTCCACCAACTGCCGCACGATGTCGATCTGTTCCAGGGTGGCACTGACCGCGTCGTCGCCGGACATCCCGGTGCGGACGTATACCGACCAGAACTGCGCGCCCACGCCGCCCTCCCGCATCCGGGGCAGGTCGGTGTGCAGTCCGCTGGCGCGCTGATCGGTGGCGATGTCGCGGCGGTCGAGGTCATAGCGGACATGCTCGCGCAGCGCCCACGGCAGGTCGTTATGACCGTCCACCACCGGGTGGGCGGCGAGCAGTTCACGGGCCCGGGCCAGCTCGTTCATCGGGTGCCGTCCCCGGCGAAGCCGAAGCCGGCGGCGCCCTGTGTCCTGGCCCGCAGCCGGGCGCCCTTCTCGGTGGCCTGGGCATTGAGCCCGTCCTGGAACTCCCGCATCCGCCCGGCCAGCCGCTCGTCGTGCGCCGCCAGCATCCGTACCGCCAGCAGTCCGGCGTTACGGGCGCCGCCGACGGAGACGGTGGCCACCGGCACTCCGGCCGGCATCTGCACGATGGACAGCAGGGAGTCCATCCCGTCCAGGTACTTCAGCGGCACCGGCACCCCGATCACCGGCAGGGTGGTGACCGAGGCCAGCATCCCGGGCAGGTGGGCGGCGCCCCCGGCCCCGGCGATGATCGCCTTCAGTCCGCGCCCGGCCGCCCGCTCGCCATAGGCGACCATCTCCCGTGGCATCCGGTGCGCGGAGACCACATCGACCTCGTGCGGAACGTCGAACTCGGCCAGGGCCTTGGCCGCTTCCTCCATGACGGGCCAGTCGGAGTCGGAGCCCATCACAATGCCGACAACGGGAGAGCTACTCATTCCGTGATCGTTCCTCGCAGGTATCCGGCGGCGTGGGCGGCGCGCTCGCGCACCTCGGCCAGGTCGTCGCCGTAGGTGTTGACGTGCCCGACCTTGCGGCCGGGCTTGACGTCCTTGCCATACATATGGATCTTCAAACCCGGGTCGCGCGCCATGCAGTGCAGATACGCGGCGTACATGTCCGGGTAGTCGCCGCCCAGCACATTGGCCATCACGGTCCACTTGGCACGCGGCCGCGGGTCCCCCAGCGGCAGGTCCAGCACGGCCCGGACATGGTTGGCGAACTGCGAGGTGACGGCACCGTCCTGGGTCCAGTGGCCGGAGTTGTGCGGGCGCATGGCCAGTTCGTTGACCAGCACCCGGCCGTCCGCCGTCTCGAAGAGCTCCACCGCGAGATGGCCGACCACCCCCAGCTCCTTGGCGATCTTCAGGGCCAGCTGCTGGGCGTGGGCCGACAGTTCGGGCGCCAGGCCGGGCGCGGGGGCGATCACCGTGTCGCAGACGCCGTCCACCTGGACGGACTCCACCACCGGGTAGGAGACGGCCTGGCCATGCGGGGAACGGACCACATTGGCGGCCAGCTCCCGGACGAAGTCCACCTTCTCCTCGGCCAGTACCGGCACCCCGGCCCTGAAGGGCTGCTCGGCCTCCCGGGCGTCGCGCACCACCCAGACGCCCTTGCCGTCATAGCCGCCGCGCACCGTCTTCAGCACCACCGGGAAGCCGCCCGTCTCGGCGGCGAAGCGCTCCACATCGGCCGGCCCGTCCACCAGCCGGTGGCGCGGGCAGGGCACCCCGATCTCGGTCAGCCTGGCCCGCATCACGCCCTTGTCCTGGGCGTGCACCAAAGCATCGGGCCCTGGGCGGACCGGAATGCCGTCCGCCTCCAGGGCCCGGAGGTGCTCGGTGGGAACATGCTCATGATCGAAGGTGATCACATCGCATCCTTGTGCGAACGCACGAAGGGTGTCCAGGTCGCGATAGTCGCCGATGGCGACCTCGCTGACGACCTGGGCCGCCGCGTCCTGCGGGGTATCGCTGAGCAGCTTGAACCTGATGCCGAGGGGGATGCCCGCCTCGTGGGTCATACGGGCGAGCTGGCCGCCGCCGACCATGCCGACTACCGGGAAAGTCACGCCCCCAGGGTATCCGTACGCACGACCGCCCCACGTCCACATCCTGGATGATCCTCCAAGGAGGGATGCGGGGAAGATGTCCGAACTGCCGGGAGTTCGCCATGGGTTCACCCACTCCCACGGATCGTGACCGGACCCGCTCGCTAGCATGGGGCCCTGCCCCACTCCCCCGAATCTCCCGACCGCCCTCGCAATGGAGCCTGACGATCGTGACGAATCAACGGCGCACAGTGCGCTCCCGACTGGAGCGGCTGGCCCGCGAGATCGCCAAGTTCGGCGCGGTGGGCGCCATCGGGTTTGTGGTCAACCTGGTCGTCTTCAACGCCTGCCGGCACCTGCTGCACCTGGCGGTGGTCCGCTCCGGCATCATCGCCACCGCGGTGGCCATCGCCGCCAACTATGTGGGCAACCGCTACTGGACCTACCGGGACGCCGACCGCACCCGGCGCAGCCGTGAGCTCTCGCTGTTCCTGCTGTTCAGCGGGGTGGGCCTGGTCATCGAGAACGGCATTCTGGCGATCTCGCACTACGGCCTGCACCTGACGGACCCGGTCTCCGACAACATCGCCAAAAATGTGGTCGGCCTGGGCCTGGGCACCGTCTTCCGGTTCTGGTCGTACCGCACCTGGGTGTTCCGGGCGCAGGCGGTGCAGACCGCGGAGTCCTTCCTGGCCGAGCTGCCCCGGCAGCGTGACTCCCGCTCCGAGGCCGCGTCTCAGGCCTCGTCGTCCCCGGGTTCCCGGTCCCGCTCGCTCTGACCGTCCTCCCGGCCGTCCGCCTCCCGGCTGAGGAACAGCGCGAAGATCGGCGGCCGTTGCTGGAGCAGCTCCAGCCGTCCGCCGTCCGCCTCCGCCAGGTCGCGGGCCACCGCCAGCCCCAGGCCGGTGGAGTTGCGGCCGCTGACGGTCCGCTCGAAGACCCGCGCGCCCAGGTCCGACGGCACTCCCGGGCCCTCGTCGGAGACCTCGATCACCGCCTGGTTGCCGGTGACCCGGGTGCGCAGCGCCACCGTTCCATCGCCATGGGTCAGCGAGTTCTCGATCAGCGTGGCGATCACCTGGGAGACCGCGCCGGGGGTGCCGACCGCGCGCAGCCCCCGTTTGCCGGAGCGCACCAGGGCCCGGCCGCTGCCGCGGATGGCCGGCCGCCATTCCTCCAGCTGCTGCTTGATGACCTCGTCCAGGTCGAAGGTGACCGCCGAACCGGTCTTGGGGTCACGGGAGTTGGTCAGCAGCCGCTGCACCACATCGGTGAGCCGCTCCACCTGGGAGAGGGCGATGGCCGCCTCCTCCTTGACGGTGTCCGGGTCATCGGTGAGCGTGATCTCCTCCAGCCGCATGGACAACGCGGTCAGCGGGGTGCGCAGTTGGTGTGAGGCGTCGGCGGCCAGCCGCCGTTCGGCGGTGAGCATCCGGGCGATCCGCTCGGCGCTGCCCTCCAGCACATCGGCGACCCGGTCCAACTCCGGTACGCCATAGCGGCGGTGCCGGGGGCGGGGGTCGCCGGAGCCCAGGCGTTCGGCGGTCTCGGCCAGGTCGGTGAGCGGGGCGGTGAGCTTGTTGGCCTGGCGCACCGCCAGGAACACCGCGGCGATCACGGCCAGCAGGGCCACCGTGAGGATCACCAGCAGGGTGCGGCCGATCTCCTTGCTGACCGTGGACCGGGACGCCTGGACGGTCACCGTCTCACCGTGGTCACCGGTCTGGGTGGAGGTGATCAGGGCACCGTCCGGCTTGCTGCCCAGCACGATGGCGGGGTGGCCGGGGATCTCGACCCGGGCGTAACGGTCCCGGGCGATCTGCTCGGAGAGCACCCCGGACTCCACCCGCTCGGCGCCCGCCATCCGGCTGTCGACGATGCTCACCAGCCGCACCGCCTCGGACTGCACGCTTTCCCGGGCGCTGCTCTCGATGGTCCGGGTTTCCACGATGACCAGGGAGATACCGAAGACGGCGATCACCACGAGCACCACGGCGAGCGTGGAGTTGATCAGTCGGCGGCGCACGGTGCCCGTTCTTCTCCTTGCCGGTCTTTCCGTTGGTTCTTCTAGTTCTTCTCGAAGCGGAAGCCCACACCTCGAACGGTGGCGATATAGCGGGGGTTGGCGGCGTCATCGCCCAGCTTCTTGCGCAGCCAGGAGATATGCATGTCCAGGGTCTTGGTGGAGGACCACCAGGTGGTGTCCCAGACCTCGCGCATCAGCTGGTCACGGGTGACCACCCGGCCGGCGTCCCGGACCAGCACCCGCAGCAGGTCGAACTCCTTGGCGGTCAGCTGGAGTTCCTCGTCGCCCATCCAGGCACGGTGCGACTCCACATCGATGCGCACCCCATGGGTGGCCGACGCCTGCTGCGAGGGCTCGGCGGCGCCGCGCCGGAGCAGCGCCCGCACCCGGGCGAGCAGTTCGGCCAGCCGGAAGGGCTTGGTCACATAGTCATCGGCGCCGGCGTCCAGCCCCACCACGGTGTCCACCTCGTCGGCGCGGGCGGTGAGCACCAGCACCGGAAAGCCATGCCCCTCGGTCCGCAGCCGGCGACAGACCTCCAGGCCGTCCATGCCAGGCAGCCCGAGGTCGAGGACGAGCAGGTCCACATCTCCCTTGAGGCCGGTGGCGAGCGCTGTGGGGCCGTCTTCGCGGACCTCCACCTCATATCCCTCGCGGCGCAGCGCGCGTGCGAGCGGTTCCGAGATGGAAGCGTCATCCTCGGCGAGCAGTACTCGGGTCATGGGTGTGATGGTAGTCCGCTCGGACGCACGTCAGAGTGCACTCAGGGGGACCTGCGTCAACAGATCGCCAAAGGTTTGGCCACGACAGAACGGTCATAAATGGTTCCAGCCCGACCTGTGATCCATGTCTCAACTCCTTCCATATGCGGGCGGGGTGTGACGTATGGTTACGGCAGTCTGTAGCACCAATGGGGGACCTTCGGCACGGCAGTAACGCCGAAGGTCTCTGTCGTGTACAGGGCTGGATCCCCCAGTCTTGTTATCAGTGATTGACCTGTCGACCGGGTTCGCCGCGCGAGGATGCGCGGGGGCGTGGATCCCGGATGCGGCCGTCCTGCCGGTTCCCGAGGGAACCGAACCCCAGAGGGCATGGGGGCGGGCGGTGCGGCAGTCCGGTGCCGGTCACCCCCACACGGACCGCAATAGCTCAACGCGTGTCCTCAGCACTCAAGGAACGACCATGGCGACCAGCCTGACGAAGGGAACCGCGGAGGCGGAGAAGACCTCTCCCGCCTCGGGCGAGAAGACCTTCCTTGGCCACCCCATCGGCCTGGCCCCTCTCTTTATGACCGAGATGTGGGAGCGCTTCAGCTATTACGGCATGCGCGCCCTGCTCGTCGTCTACTTGATCGCCGGCGGCCCCGACGCCAAGCCCGGCAGCCAGGGCGGCGGTCTGGCCATGCCCCAGGCAAGCTCCGTGGCCATCTACTCCGTCTATGTGGCCATGGTGTACCTGCTGGCCATGCCCGGCGGCTGGATCGGCGACCGCATCTGGGGCCCGCGCAAGACGGTCACCATCGCGGCCAGCACGATCATGTGCGGCCACCTGCTGCTGGCCGTCCCGGGCAAGCCGACCTTCTTCGCCGGCCTGGCGCTGGTCGCCATCGGTTCGGGTCTGCTCAAGGCCAACATCTCCACGATGGTCGGCCACCTCTACAACGGTCCCAAGGACCCGCGTCGTGACGGTGGCTTCACGATCTTCTACATGGGCATCAACATCGGTGCCTTCGCCGCTCCGCTGATCATTGGCACCGTCGGCCAGAAGGTCAACTGGCACCTGGGCTTCACCATCGCCGCCGTCGGCATGGCGATCGGCCTGGCCTTCTTCCTGTGGGGCACCCGCCACCTGAACCCCCGCAGCAGCGAGGTCCCGACTCCGCTGACGGTCGAGGAGCGCAACTCCTGGCTGAAGAAGGGCCTGATCTGGCTCGCCATCGCCGCCGCCTTCTACGGCGTCGTCGTCGGCACCGGCAACTACACGATGAACTGGGCCACCGTGCCGCTCGCCCTGCTGGGCCTGATCATCCCGATCACCGTCCTGGTGCGCATCAAGCGCGACAAGGAGCTGTCGGACAGCGAGCAGACCAAGGTCAGCGGCTACATCTGGTTCTTTGTGGCGGCCGCCGTGTTCTGGATGATCTTCGACCAGGCGGGCTCGACGATGTCGACCTTCGCCGAGAAGAAGACCGCCGACAACGTCTTCGGCATCAACTTCCCGTCCACCTGGTTCCAGTCGGTCAACCCGCTCTGGGTCATGGCCCTGGCCCCGGTCCTCGCCTCGCTGTGGCTGGCCCTGGCCAAGCGCAACCGCGAGCCGAGCACCACGGTGAAGTTCTCCATGGCGATGCTCTTCGCGGGCGCCTCGTTCGTCATCTTCGCCATTCCGATGTCGATGGCCACGGGCGGCCACACGGTGAGCCCCGCCTGGCTGATCGCGATCTACATGGTGCAGACCATGGGTGAGCTCTGCCTCTCCCCGGTCGGCCTCTCGCTGACCACCAAGATGGCGCCGCAGAAGTACGCCAGCCAGATGATGGGCGTCTGGTTCCTCGCCGTCACCGCCGGTGACTGTGTGACCAGCCTCCTGTCCACGGCCAACGTCAACCTCGACGGCATCGGCGTGATCCTCGGCGAGGCGGCGGCCGCCGCCCTGGCGGGTGTCGCGATCTGGATCAACCGCAAGAAGATCATGGCCCTGATGGGCGACGTCCGCTGACCCGGACCCCCGTTGTGACCAGGCCCCCGGCGCACCGCGCCGGGGGCCTGGTTCATTCCGGAGCCCGTTCCGGAGCCCGTTCCGGAGCTCGGTCCGGTCCGGGTGGGGACGGCGGCGGGTGCGCGGCCGGCGGCCGCCGCGGAGGCGCCGCACCCGGCACCCGCCCGCTCCCCACCCGGACCGTCCCCGGCCGGAACCACGGCAGCCCCTCACCTGCCGCCCGCGCGGGTACGGGCGGACGGGCCACCCGGCCCACCACCCACATCCCCGCCCGATAGAGCAGCACCGCCCCCACCACCCCCGCCAGCACCCAGAACACCACCACACCCCAGGGCCGGGCCACCTCCCAGGGCTGCTCCACCACCACCCGCCCCTCGTACCGCAGCGACACCAGATACGCCCCGTACGCACCCGCCGACAGCTCCACCGGCAGCGACACCCGTGCCTTGCCGCCCGGCGCCACCGTGCCCCGCCACCGCCGCCGCTCCCACTCCGGGGCCAGCACCCCGTGCGAGGTCCCGAGCTCGAACACCGGGTCCCGGACCGCCGCCTCCCCCGCGTTCCCCACGGTGAGCACCAGCCGTCGCCCGGCCGGGGCGCCGAACCAGGTCAGCAGCCCACTGCCGCCCTCCAGCCGGGCCTCCAGCACCCTCAGCCGCCCCTGTGGCAGCGGCGCCTCCGGGTGCCCGTTGATCCGCAGCACCGTGTCCACCGCCACCGGCGCTCCCAGCACGGTGGCCACATGCACCACACAGGGGCAGGGCTTGGGCGGCGCCACCACCGCCAGGCTCCGGCTGAACGCCCCGTCCTCGGCGGCGGTGACCGTGCGCCCATCGGCGCCGGCACAGGCATTGCTGCCGCCGATCATGTTCTGGCCGCAGATCACCAGCGTCAGCAGCGCCCCGGGCCGCCACCCCGTACCCGAGACGATCACACTCTCGCCCCGCCCCGCCTCACTCCGGTCCACGGACACCGTGGGCCCCTCGGCAGCCGCCGCGACCGCGGGGCGCCCGGCCGCCGCCGTGGGGCGCCCGGCGCCCCCCACCGCGGACCACCCCGCACCCGCCATCACCCCGCCCAGTCCCCCACCCGGCACCAGCGCCCACACCAACGCCAACGCCAACGCCAACGCCCAAAGCAACAGCAGCAGCACTGCCGCCCGCCCCCGGCGCATCAGCTCGCCCTCCCCCGCCGGGTCCGCCGCCGTCGTGCCCACCAGGCGCCCAGCCCGGCCATCGCCACGGCCGCTCCGCCGGCCACCGGTCGCAGCCAGGGCAGCGGGGTGTATGTGCCGGACGCGGACACCGGATCGGCGCCCGGTGCGGTGGCCCGTACCCGGACTCGTACCCGGTCCTCCAGCCGTGGCGCGTCGGGCCACCGCTCCGCCAGCCACACCCCGCGCCCGGGCGCCAGCCGGGCGGGCGCCCCATGGGCGGTGCGCCGTCGCAGCGCCGCCCCGAACAGCCCCTCGGCCTCGATGGACAGCCGGGGGGCCAGCACCGTGGTGCCCCGGTTGACCAGGCGGTACCGGATCACCGCATGGCCACCGCCGGTCCCGCGGACCGTGACCCGCTCCACCCCCAGTGCGGCCAGCCCGCCGCCCCCGACCCGGACCACCACCGGCACCCGGACCGCCCGCCCGTCCCCGGCGACCAGCACCGCGGCCCGGTGGTCGCCCGGGGCGGCCCCCACCGGAACGGTGACGGTCAGGGGCACCTCCGCCCTGGTACGGGGCGGCACCGACACCCGCCCGGCGGCCAGCGCCACCCAGGAACCGGTGCCGCGCAAGGTGACCGTGCGGGCCCGGTACCCGGGGTTGACCACGGTCAGCCGGTCCTGGAGCACCGAGCCGGGGCCGCCCTCCAGGACGAAGGCGGTCCGCCCGCCCGTCCCCGGAGCCGTGTCACCGGCCACGGGCCCGGCCGTCCACGGCGGTGGCGCACCGGCCAGCAACAGGCCCGCCAGCACCACGGCAGCCATGGTCACGGGGCGGTGCGCTTGCGCCGGGTCAGCCAGAGGACGCCCGCGACGCCGGACAGCAGTACGGTCCCGCCCAGCGTGCCCAGGGCGAGCACCGAGTCGTCCGGTCCGGTCTGCGGCAGGTTCTGCCCGCCGCTCGTGGACCCGCTGGTGGACCCGCCGGCGGTACCCGTCGTGCCGCCCGTACCCGTGGTGGTGCCCCCCGTGGTGCCACCGGCAGTCGTCCCGGAGGTCCCGCCCGACGTGCCACCCGATGTGCCGCCCGTCGTCCCGCCCGTCGTCCCGCCCGTCGTCGTCCCCTGCGTCCCGCCCGTTGTATCGCCCCCCGTGGTCTGACCGCCGGGCCCGCCCTGCCCCTTGACCTCCAGGGTCAGCGAGGGCCCGGGGTGGTTGGTGGGCTCGCAGGTCGTGGTGGTGCCCATCGCCTTGATGGTGAGGGTGGACGCGGTGAAGGTGACCTTCCCGCTCTTCTTCGGGGTATAGGTGCCCGTCAAGTTACCGATCTTGATGGGGGTGTTGGGCGGTATCGGCTGGTCGTTCCCCGGTCCGGTCACCGCCACGGTGCCGGCGTCCACACCGCCGAGCTGGATCACCGCACTTGGCTGCATCACACCCTTGGGAAGCTCGATCGGGCTGCTGGAGACGCCCTTCTCGAAGGACATGGTGAGCTGGTACGAGCCACCCCGGTCCGCCGCCTTGATATCGATCGGCGAGACCGCGCTCTTGTCGCCGATCGGGGTCTTGCAGTGGTAATCGACGTCCACCGTCAGGGCGTTGGCCTCCGGCGCGACCAGCAGCAGCGTGCCCGAGGCCAGCGCCGCCGCGAGTGCCGCCGCTCCGGTGCGGCCCGTGAGATGACGTTGAGCGTGGGACACCTGGGGCTCCCCTCTCATCCGGTGCCGTCAGCCGAAAGTTACTGACGGCACATCAGATTCGGCCGCCGACGGTACGCCGGGGACCTTGAGGAGGGAAGACCCGGAACAGGTCGTACCCGGGCTAGGAGGGCGCGGCCAGCTCGGCCCAGACGGTCTTGCCGACGCGTCCTTGATGCCGTACGACTCCCCAGTCCAGACAGAGGCGTTGGACGATAAACATGCCGTGCCCGCCCGGCCGGCCGGCCCGGTGCGGGCTGCGCGGCGCGGGTTCCCCGGCACCGAGGTCGGAGACCTCCAGCCGCAGCGCCTTGCCGCCCCGGCTGACCATCAGCTCCTCCGGCCCGTCGGCGTGCAGGCAGGCGTTGGTCACCAGCTCGGAGACGACCAGCAGGACGTCCTCGGCGGCCGCCCGGCGGTCGGCGGTGGCCGCGGGCAGCCAGCCCCAGTCGTGCAGCGCCTGGCGGGTGAAGTCGCGGGAGAGCGGCACGGCGCCGCTCACTCCGGCGAGGCGAAGGCGACGGACCGGTCCGTCGGGCCCCGACGGGCCGGGCTCGCCCGCGCCGCCCGGCTCCGGACCGGGATCCCCCGGCGCCGACGGGTACGGCCGGGTGGTGCTCATCAGCGCTTCACCTCATCACCGAATCACCGATTGGAATGCTTGCAATGGTCGGCAGTGCACACAGTGCACTCAGCTGGCTCCTGCCCGGCGGTCCGCCATGAACACCTTCGCTCGGTGCGTGTGATGCGCGCAACGCAGAGTAACGCAGAGCGAGGGAGTCAGCGGTCCGGGCAACGTGCCGGACATAACAGGGGGGACGTCATTCGGTGAGCGCCGCGTCCAAGGTGTCATGCACGGTGAACACCGCCCCGACACCGGTGATCTCGAAGACCCGGGCCACCACCGCGCCCATCGCCGCCAAGTGCACCGCCCCGCCCCCGGCCTCGGCCTTCAGCCGTGCGGCGAGCAGCACATTCAGACCGGTGGAGTCACAGAACTCCAGCCGGGAGCAGTCCACCACGACCCGGGCGCCGGGCTCCCCGGCACACGCCTCCAAGGGCTCCCTCAGCAACTCCGCCGTGTGGTGATCGAGTTCACCGGCGGGGGTCACGATCGCGCTCACCCCATGCCGCCGGACGTCCACCCGTAGCCGGGCCACGCTCATGCCGGCACCCCTTCCCTGGCATACCCGCATCCCATTGCGCGCGTCCCTTCGTGATGTGCCGTGTCGTTACGTGGTTGTGATGTGCCCGCGTGACACCGCGAAAACCCTACGCGTTCGATACGTCCAACGAAAACCGAACATCGGTCACTTGCGCTCAAATACGGACAATGTGGACTTGCCAAGCAGGTGTAAAGACCGATACGGCTAGATACGGACATCAATTCACCACGGACGGCTTGGAGGCGCCGCAAACCGCAGCACGAGCTCACGGCTCCGGCGGCCATACGCCGAGAAAGATGGAGGAGACCATGTCACCCCGGCTCGACGAATCGCGTTCCACCCTCCCTCGGGAGACCGCCTCGTCGGCAACCGCAACCACAACCGCGGTCCCGTCCCAACTCCCGGACCTCCCCCCTTATGACGAGGTGGGACCGGTCGACGCACGGGCCCTTTCCAAGACCCTGTTCGCACGCCTCGAGTCGCTCGAGGAAGGCACCCATGAATACGCCTATGTGCGCAACACCCTGGTCGAACTCAACCTGGCGCTGGTGAAGTTCGCCGCCTCCCGGTTCCGCACCCGCAGCGAACCGATGGAGGACATTATCCAGGTCGGCACCATCGGCCTGATCAAGGCGATCGACCGCTTCGAGCTCAGCCGTGGTGTCGAGTTCCCCACCTTTGCGATGCCGACCATCATCGGCGAGATCAAGCGCTTCTTCCGGGACACCAGTTGGTCGGTGCGCGTCCCCCGGCGGCTCCAGGAACTCCGCCTCGACCTGGCCAAGGCCGGTGACGAACTGGCCCAGCGCCTGGACCGCTCGCCGACCGTCACCGAACTCGCCGGGCACCTGGGAATCTCCGAGGACCAGGTGGTCGAGGGCATGAGCGCCAGCAACGCGTACACCGCGAGCTCACTGGACGCCCAGCCCGAGGCCGACGAGCCGGAGGGCGCCCTGGCCAGCCGGCTGGGCTATGAGGACCACGACCTGGAGGGCATCGAGTACATCGAGTCCCTCAAGCCGCTGATCGCCGAACTCGGGCCCCGCGACCGGAAGATCCTCTCCCTCCGCTTCGTGGCCAATATGACCCAGTCGGAGATCGGCGAGGAGCTGGGCATCTCCCAGATGCATGTCTCCCGTCTGCTCTCCAGAACCCTGGTCCGGCTGCGCCGGGGGCTGCTGGTCGAGGACTGACGGCCGCGCGCCCGCGCCGCCGTTGTGCGCCGCACGGAACGTTCGTGCGGCGCATGGCGTTTCACGGTGCGCTGCGGCGCGGGTCCGGCGCCGGATCGGCGGCGGGACTGCCGGGCGCCTCGTCATGGCGTGACGCGTCACGCCGTGAGAGCCTCCTGAGCGCGGAGCGCGGCCAGCGCCGCCACGTCGTCGAGTACGCCGGCCAGTTCCTCGGCGAGTCCCTCGGGGGCCTGGAACCCCTCGGGCCCGACCAGGCCGGGGATGCCCGCGACGGCGACGGACCGCTCGGCGGGCCGCATGCCGACACGGGTGAGGACCGGCAGCAGCATCTCGGCGGCCGGGGCGCCGCCGGAGGGGCCGGCGCTGTAGCTGACGATGCCGACCGGCTTGCCCTGCCACTCGCGGTAGAGGAAGTCGATGGCGTTCTTGAAGGGGGCGGTGAAGCCGCCGTTGTACATCGGCAGTACAAAGACAAAGGCGTCCGCGGAGTCGACGAGGGCGCTCCAGTCGCGGGTGTGCTGGTGGGCGTAGTTGCCGGAGGAGGCGTACTCCGGCTCGTCCAGGAAGGGCAGTGCGATCGTGGCGAGGTCGACAGGGCTGACCTCGAAGCCGCCCCGGGCGCGGGCCTGCTCGACGACCCAGCGGGCGAGGGGGCGGCCGGAGGAGGTGGGGCGAGTGGCCGCGGATATGACGTGCAGGCGGGTCATGGTGCGCTCCAGACGAGGTAGTTGTTGACGTGTCACCTATCTAAGCGGGGGGTGCATGACATGTCAACCAGATAGGTGATGTGTCACCCACTTGGTTTACAGTGCTTGCATGACCCCATCGGAGCCGCGCTGGCTCACCGAGTCCGAGCAGGACGCCTGGTACGCGTGGCGGCGGATGTTCCCGCTGGTCAATGCCGAGATCGCGCGCGACCTCAGCCAGGACAGCGCCCTCTCCGAGGCCGACTACGACGTCCTGTCGGTGCTCGGCTCCACGGAAGGCCACCGCATGCGGATCAGCGCCCTGGCCGTCCTGATGCAGTGGTCCCGCAGCAGGCTCTCCCACCAGCTCACCCGCATGGAGCAGCGCGGCATCGTGCGCCGCGAGGAGGTGGCCTGCGACGGCCGCGGCGCGGAGGTGGTCCTCACGGAGGCCGGCGTGGCCACGATCACGACGGCGGCCCCGCTCCATGTGGAGTCCGTACGCCGCCACCTGATCGACGTCCTCACCCCGGCCCAGCTCCGCACCCTGGCCGAAATCGGCGAGACCCTGCGCGCACGCCTGGGCATCACCCGCAAGGCATAGCCCATACGGTCGCGGAAGTTTTTCTCGTCGACCTGTCACATTCCTTCCCCGCGCCGAGTCATAGCGGCAGAGACCCGGGAGATCGCCTCCCGGGCGGGCACAGAGGATGGTGCGGAGATGACCGCGAAGACCGCTCCCGTTCTGGTCACCGGTGGCACGGGAACGCTCGGCCGCCATGTCGTGCCGCTGCTGCGGGACGCCGGCCGCACCGTGCGGGTGCTCAGCCGGCGTGGCGGCGCTTCCACGGACGCCGGCGTCGAGCACCTGACCGCGGACCTGCTCAAGGGCGAGGGCCTCGACGCCGCACTCGACGGCGCCGCGACCGTGCTGCACCTCGCGGGCGGCCCCAAGGGCGACGACGAAGCCACCCGGCACCTGGTGCGGGCCGCGCGGCGCGCCGGGGTGGAGCACCTGGTGTATGTCTCGGTGATCGGGTCGGACAAGCTGCCGCTGGGCTACTTCAGGGCCAAGCTCGGCGCGGAGCGGGCGGTGGCCGAATCCGGCATTCCGTGGACGACGCTGCGCGCCGCCCAGTTCCACGACCTGGCTCTGACGGTCGTCGAGAAGATGGCGAAGCTGCCGGTGGTCCCCGACCCGGGCGGCCTCCGCTGGCAGCCGGTCGACGCGCGCGAAGTCGCGGCCCGGCTCGTGGAACTGGCCCTCGGCCGGCCGGCAGGTCTGGTGCCGGACCTCACCGGGCCAAAGGTGTACGGCCTGGGCGACCTCAGCCGGGGCTATCTGCGGGCGCGCGGCAAGCACCGGCTGACGCTGCCCGTCCGGATGCCGGGAAAGGTCGGCCGCGCCTACCGCGCCGGCGAGAACCTGACGCTCGAAGGCGCCTCGGTCGGACGGCGGACCTGGGAGGATTTCCTGGCCGAGCGGGTGGCCTAGCAGCGACCCCGGGTCAGCGCGGCACGGGCTGCGGCGGCACCGTGGCCCGGTCGTCGAAGTCCTGCCGGGCCCGGAGGATCTCCGAAGAGTGGTCCATCGCCCACTCCGCGATGGCGCCGGTCAACTGGCCGACCCCGACGCCGAGTTCGGTGAGCTCATACTCCACCCGGGGCGGCACGGTCGGGTACACCGTGCGTCGCAGCAGACCGTCCCGCTCCAGCGCCCGCAGGGTCTGGGTGAGCATCTTCTGGGTGATTCCATCGAGCAGGCGCCGCAGTTCACTGAAGCGCATCGGCCGCTGGTACTGCCGCAGGGCCGCCAGGACGTACAAGGTCCACTTGCTGGCGAGCACTTCGACCACGGTGCGCGAGGGGCAGTCCCGCCGCAGGGCGGCCGCCCAGTCCTCACGGGTCCGTTCCGGGGTGGTTTCCATGAGGTACCTGGATATCAATCAGGTGCCTTCTTCACAAGGGATACCGGTGTTGACCAGGATGAAGTCCACGATCACCGCCCGTCCCAAGGAGACCCTCGATGACCATCAGCATGCGCGCCGTGAGCCAGCGGGCCTATGGCGGCCCCGAGGTGCTGGAAGTCGTCCGGCTGGACCGGCCGGTGCCGCGCCCGGGGGAGGTGCTGGTCAAGGTGCTCGCCGCCGGGGTGAATCCGGCGGACTGGAAGCTGCGCTCCGGACTGGTGCGGAAGTTCGGCGCCCCGCCGTTCGTCCTGGGCCTGGACTTCTGCGGGGTGGTGACGGAACCGGGTGACGACTCCGGCCCGTTCCGGCCCGGCGATGTGGTGTACGGCTGCGGCTTCCCGCCCCGGGGAACGTACGCCGAGTACACGATCGCCCCGGTGACGGCGCTGGCCGCCAAGCCCTCGGGGCTCGATGCCGCCCATGCCGCGGCGCTGCCGGTGGCGGGGCTGACCGCCTGGCAGTCGCTGGTGGAGGCGGCCGCCATCCGCGCCGGACAGCGTGTGCTCATCCATGCGGCGGCCGGCGGAGTCGGCCATCTCGCCGTCCAGATCGCTAAGTCCCGCGGCGCGTATGTGATCGGCACCGCCCGGGCGGAGAAGCACTCCTTCCTGCGCGAGCTGGGTGCCGACGAACTCCTCGACTACACCGCCACCGACTTCGCGGCGGTCCTCCGGGACATCGATGTGGTCCTGGACCCCATCAGCGGGGACTACGGCCCCCGGTCACTCCGGACGCTCGCACCGGGCGGAATCCTGGTCGACGTACGCGGCACGGGCCCCGACCGGACCGCGGTCCGCGCGGACGCGGAACGCCGCGGACTGCGCTTCGCCGAGTTCGGCTTCACCCCCTCCGGGGCGGATCTGCGCCGGCTCGGCGAACTGGCCGACCAGGGCGGGCTGCGCGTCCTCGTCGACCGGACCCTGCCACTGGACGAGGCCGCCGAGGCCCACCGGCTCAGCGAGAGCAACCGCCTCAAGGGCAAGCTCGTCCTCGTGCCCTAGCTCCGGCGCCCCCGCAGGGGCGCGGGACGGCTGCGCTCATGCGGCTCCGCCGCGTGGGCGCGACCAGCCACAAACGACCCGCACCCCCCAACACAACCGGGGCCACCCCGACTCGCCGAACCCCACCTACCGCCCCATCACCGCCGCCACCACCGCCCCCACATCCGCCAGGTCCGGCAGCACGACATCCGCCCCCGCCGCGGCCAGCTCCGCCGCCGAGGTGCGGCCGGTGGCCACCGCGACGGCCAGCGCACCGCCGTGCCGGGCCACCGCCATATCCCGCACCGTGTCGCCGACGATCACCGTCTGGTGACCGGCGTACGCGCGGCCGTACAGCGCGAGGGCCCGCTGCCACGCATGGCCCAGCAGCGCGGTGCGCTCCGGCGCATCGTCGCCATAGGCGCCGCAGTCGAAGTCCAGGTGCTCGATGAGGCCGAACACCCCCAGCTTGAGCTCGGCCAGGGCGCGGACATTGCCGGTGAGCACGGACTGGTGGACGCCGGGCAGCCCGGCCAGCGCCGCCAGCGATTCGGCCGCCCCGGGCAGCGCCCGGCCGACCGCCGCCAGTTGGCCGGCGCGGGCGGTCAGCTCCTCGACCAGGGCGGCCGTGACCCGCTGGACCAGCGCCGGCTCCGCCGCCACCCCGTTGAGCCGGAGCGTGTCGGTGGCGATGGCCAGCTCGGTCCGGCCCGCCATCTCGGCCATGGTGACCAGCCGTTGGCCGGTGACCCGGGTGAACGCCGCCGCATAGGCCTCCCGGCTCACCCCGCCGCCCTCGATCAGCGTCTGGTCGATGTCCCAGAGGACCAGCCGGGCCCCGGTCCCGCTAGTCATCGGCGAGGGCCAGTTCCACCGCCGCCGCCGCGTGCAGCCGGGCGGTGGGGAAGACCGGGACCGGGCTGTCCTCGGCGCCGACCAGCAGCTCGATCTCGGTGCAGCCCAGCACCACGCCCTCCGCGCCGGCGGCCACCAGGTCGCGGATGACCGCGCGGTACGCCTCCCGGGACTCCTCCCGGATGACTCCGGCGCACAGCTCCTCATAGATGATCCGGTGCACCGTGCGCCGGCCCTCCTCGTCCGGGACCAGCACCTCCAGGCCGTTCGCCGCCAGCCGGCCCCGGTAGAAGTCCTGCTCCATGGTGAAGGCGGTGCCCAGCAGTCCCACCCGGGTGCAGCCGGCGGCCCTGACCGCCTCGGCCGTGGCATCGGCGAGGTGCAGCAGCGGGATCCCGGTCGCGGCGCTGACCTGACCGGCGACTTTGTGCATGGTGTTGGTGCAGATCAGCAGCAGCTCCGCGCCCGCCGCCTCCAGGGACTTGGCGGCCTCGGCCAGGATCTCGCCCGCCTCCTGCCAGCGGCCGGCCACCTGGAGGCGTTCGATCTCCGCGAAGTCCACCGAGTACAACAGGCACTTGGCCGAGTGCAGACCGCCGAGCCGTTCCCTGGTCAGCTGGTTGAGCAGGCGGTAGTACTCCGCGGTGGACTCCCAGCTCATGCCACCGAGCATTCCGATCGTCTTCATCGGCTCACTTTCACCGGCGCGCGCCGGGGGTGCAAGACAATTCAGACCTGCCGCACCCCTTGCCGCCAGACCGCCGACACCAGCGGCACTCCCGGCCGGTAGGCCAGGTGAACATGGGACGGGGCGTCCAGCAGGATCAGATCCGCGCGGGCGCCGGGGCTGACGCGGCCGACATCGGTGCGGCGCAGCGCCGCCGCGCCGCCGGCGGTGGCGGACCGGACGGCCTGGTCGGGCGTCATCCCCATGTCCCGTACCGCCAGGGCGATGCAGAACGGCATGGAACTGGTGAAGGACGAGCCGGGGTTGCAGTCGGTGGACAGGGCCACGGTGACACCCGCGTCCAGCAGACGGCGCGCGTCGGGCCATGGGGCGCGGGTGGAGAACTCCGCGCCGGGCAGCAGGGTGGCCACCGTGTCGCCCTGGGCGAGGGCGTCGACATCCGCGTCGGTGAGGTGGGTGCAGTGGTCGGCCGAGGCCGCCCCCAGCTCCACCGCCAGCCGCACCCCGGGGCCGGGGCCCAACTGGTTGGCGTGCACGCGTAGTTGCAGCCCGCGCGCCTTGCCCGCCTCCAGCACCGCCCGCGCCTGGTCGCCGTCGAAGGCGCCGCGCTCGCAGAACACATCGATCCAGCCGGCGTACGGGGCACAGGCGTCCAGCATCTCGCCGGTGACCAGGGCGACATAGCCTTCGGGGTCGTTGTCGAACTCCGGGGCGACCACATGGGCGCCCAGATAGGTCACCTCGTCCACATGGGCGGCCGCGATGCGCAGGGCGCGGGCCTCGTCGGCAGTGGTCAGGCCGTAACCGGACTTGGTCTCCAGGGTGGTGGTCCCCTGGCGCACCGCCTCATGGACAAAGCGCACCAGACCGGCTTCCAGCGCCGCGTCGGACGCGGCACGGGTGGCGGCGACCGTGGTGCGGATGCCGCCCGCCCGGTAACTCTCGCCGGACATCCGGGCGTTGAACTCGGCGGTGCGGTCACCCGCGAAGACCAGGTGGGAGTGGGAGTCCACAAAGCCGGGCAGCCCGCTGCGGCCCCCGGCGTCGACCCGGTTGTCAGTGGCGGGTGCTTTGCTGGTCTCACCGACCCAGGCGATGCGGTCGCCGTCGATGACGACCGCCGCGTCCTGGACCAGGCCCAGTGGACCCGCACCGAGGGAGGTGTCGTTGGTGACCAGGCTGCTGATGTTGATGATGGCCGTGCTCATGAGCGGGTGGCCTTCCTTCGGGGTCAGCCGCTCAGTGCGGCGATGGACTCGGCCAGGACCCTGGGCACTTCGGGTACCAGCTGGTGCACCCCGTCCCGCACGATATGCCGGCCGCCGACGACGGTATCCCGGACGTCCGCGCCGGTCGCCGCGAATACGGCCGTTTCCAGGGCGAGTCCGGGCGGTGCGCCGGCGGTGCGGGCCGAGTCCAGGGTGATCGCCGCGAGGTCGGCGGGCGCGCCCGGCTCGATGCGGCCCGCCTCGTCCCAGCCGAGGGCCGCATGGCCGTCGGCGGTGGCGGCACGCAGCAGCTGGGCCGTGGTCCAGTTGCCCCGTACATGACTGCGCAGCCGCTCGTTCAGCTCCATGGCGCGTGTCTCTTCGAGGATGTCGATGACGGCGTGGCTGTCGCTGCCGAGGGAGAGCGGGGAGCCCGCGTGCTGGAGTGCCCGGGCCGGTCCGATGCCGTCGGCCAGGTCCCGCTCGGTGGTGGGGCACATGCACACCCCGGTGGCCGAGCCGCCCAGCAGCCGGATGTCCCCGGGGGTGAGGTGGGTGGCGTGTACGGCCGTGGTGCGCGGGCCGAGCACACCGTGCCGGGCGAGCAGCGCGGCGGGGGTGAAGCCATGGGCTTCGACGCAGGCGTCGTTCTCGGCCGTCTGCTCGGAGAGGTGGACATGCAGCGGGGCGTCGCGCTCCTGTGCCCACCCGGCGACGGTCGCCAACTGGTCGGCGGGCACGGCCCGTACGGAGTGCACGGCCGCGCCGATGCGGGTGTTGGCGTCGCTCTTGAGGCCGGCCGCGCGCTGTGCCCACTGCTCGGCGGTGCCGTCGCTGAAGCGGAGCTGGTGCCGGCTGGGGCCGGCGCCGAAACCGGAGGAGAGATAGCAGGTGTCGAGCAGGGTGATGCGGATGCCGGCCTCGGCGGCGGCCGCGATCAGGGCCTCGCCCATGGCGTTGGGGTTGGCGTAGGGGGTGCCGCCGGGGGCGTGGTGCAGATAGTGGAACTCGCCGACGCAGGTGATGCCGGCGAGCGCCATCTCGGCGTAGGTCGCGCGAGCGAGGGCGAAGTAGCTGTCGGGGGTGAGCCGTTCGGCGACCCCGTACATGACCTTGCGCCAGGTCCAGAAGGAGTCCGGGGCCCCGGTGCCCAGGCCGGCCTGGACAACGCCACGCAGGGCCCGGTGGAAGGCATGCGAGTGGGCGTTGGCCAGGCCCGGCACGGTCAGCCCCCGGAGGGTGACACTGCCCGTTGGCGGGGTGGTGACCCCCTCGCGTACGGCGGTGATCCGGCCGTCCGCGCCGGTCTCGATGACCACGCCGGTCACCACTCCGGAGGCGAGCAGGGCGCGCTCCGCCCAATAGGTCTGTACCGTCAGCGACACGCGAGGCCCTCCAGTACGTCGGCGAGTGCGGTCACCCCGGCCAGGCAGTCGTCCTCGGTGGCCGCTTCGGCGGGCGAGTGGGAGATGCCGGTGGGGTTGCGGACGAACAGCATGGCAGTGGGGATCACTCCGGACAGGATTCCGGCGTCATGCCCGGCGCCGGTGGGCAGCACGGGTACCCCGCCGAGCAGTCCGGCCAGTTGGTCGCGCAGGTCGTGGGCGAACTCCACCACGGGGGTGAAGGACTCCCGGGTGACGGCCACCCGCACCCCGTCCCGGGCGCCGCGTTCGCTCGCGGCGCGCTCGATCTCGCCGACGACCTCGGCCAGGGTGGCCTCGTCGGCGGCGCGCGAGTCCAGCCAGGCGCGGACCAGGGAGGCGATGGCGTTGACCCCGTTGGGTTCCACGGCGACCTTGCCGAAGGTGGCCAGCGCTCCGGCCAGACGGGCCTTCTTACGGGCGGCCAGCACGGTGTTGGCGTAGGTGAGCATCGGGTCGCGGCGGTCCTCGATGCGGGTGGTGCCGGCGTGGTTGGCCTCACCGTGGAAGTCGAACCGCCAGCGGCCGTGCGGCCAGATCGCGGAGGCGACGCCCACCGGGTGGGGTGTCTCGGCGAGGGCGCGGCCCTGTTCCACATGGAGTTCCACGAAGGCGCCGATGCGGGCGAGGCGTTCGGGGTCGGCGCCGATGGCCTCCGGGTCATGGCCGGCGCGCTCCATCGCCTGCGGCAGGGTGGTGCCGTCGGCGTCACGCAGCCGGTGCGCGGCCTCGACGGTCAGCTGTCCGGCGGTCAGCCGGGAGCCGACGCAGGCGAGGCCGAAGCGGGCGCCTTCCTCGTCGCCGAAGTTGACGATGGCCAGGGGGCGGGTCGGTTGGGCGCCGCGAGCCCGCAGTTCGTCCAGGGCGGCGAAGGAGGAGACCACGCCGAGCGGGCCGTCGAAAGCGCCGCCGTCCGGGACGGAATCCAGGTGGGATCCGGTCACCACGGCGTCCCCGGTGGTGGGGTCGCCCTGCCAGGCCCACTGGTTGCCGTTCCGGTCCACCTCGTAGGTCAGCCCGCGGGACTGGGCCTGTGCCTTGAACCACTCACGGCAGTCGGCGTCGGCGCCGGTCCACGCGAAGCGCTGGTATCCCCCGCTCTCGGGGTCGCGCCCGATGGGGCGCAGGTCCTTCCACATCTCGTGGAAGGACGAGGTTGTGGGCAGTCGTTCCGCATGTGCGGCCCGGTGGTCGGGGTGCGCCCACCCGTGCCGCCCTGCGGCACGATGGCCCGCACCCGGGTTCACGACCCCTCCCGCATCGGGATGCGGACCTCGCGCTCCGCGGCCACCGACTCCGCGATGTCGTACCCGGCATCCACATGCCGGATGACCCCCATCCCGGGATCATTGGTCAGCACCCGGCGGATCTTCTCGCCCGCCAGCGCCGTGCCATCGGCGACCGTCACCTGGCCCGCGTGGATGGAGCGCCCCATGCCCACGCCGCCCCCATGGTGCAGGGAGACCCATGACGCGCCCGAGGCCACATTGACCATGGCGTTGAGCAGCGGCCAGTCCGCGATCGCGTCGGAGCCGTCGAGCATCGCCTCGGTCTCCCGGTAGGGGGAGGCGACGGAGCCGCAGTCGAGGTGGTCGCGGCCGATGACCACGGGCGCGGACAACTCCCCGGACGCCACCATGTCGTTGAACCGCTCGCCCGCCCGGTCACGCTCGCCGTAGCCGAGCCAGCAGATGCGGGCCGGCAGGCCCTGGAAGTGGACCCGCTCGCCGGCCAGCTTGATCCAGCGGGCCAGGGACTCGTTCTCCGGGAAGAGGTCGAGGATGGCCCGGTCGGTGGCCGCGATATCGGCCGGGTCACCGGACAGCGCGGCCCAGCGGAAGGGGCCCTTGCCCTCGCAGAACAGTGGGCGGATATAGGCGGGTACAAAGCCGGGGAAGGCGAAGGCCCGCTCGTATCCGGCCAGTTGGGCCTCGCCCCGGATGGAGTTGCCGTAGTCGAAGACCTCCGCTCCCGCGTCCTGGAAGCCGACCATGGCCTCCACATGCCGGGCCATGGACTCGCGCGCCCGGCTGGTGAAGTCGGCGGGCTTCTCGGCCGCGTAGGAGGCCATCTCGTCGAAGTCGATGCCCAGCGGGAGGTAGGACAGCGGGTCGTGGGCGCTGGTCTGGTCCGTGACGATGTCGATGGGCGCGTTCATCGCCAGCAGCTGCGGGACCAGTTCGGCCGCGTTGCCGAGGACGCCGATGGACAGCGGGCGGCGCGCGTCCCGTGCCTGGACCGCCAGTTGGAGCGCGTGGTCGAGGGAGTCGGCCTTCACATCCAGGTAGCGGTGCTCGATGCGGCGCTCGATGGCGCGCGGGTCGCAGTCGATGCAGATGGCCACGCCGTCGTTCATGGTGACGGCCAGCGGCTGGGCGCCGCCCATGCCGCCGAGCCCGGCGGTGAGGGTGATGGTCCCGGCCAGCGAGCCCCCGAACCGCTTGGCGGCCACGGCCGCGAAGGTCTCATAGGTGCCCTGGAGGATGCCCTGGGTTCCGATGTAGATCCAGGAACCGGCCGTCATCTGGCCGTACATGGTCAGGCCCAGGGCCTCCAGGCGGCGGAACTCCTCCCAGTTGGCCCAGTCGCCGACCAGGTTGGAGTTGGCGATCAGGACCCGGGGCGCCCACTCATGGGTCTGCATCACACCCACCGGGCGGCCCGACTGGACCAGCATGGTCTCGTCCTGCTTGAGGGTGCGCAGGGTGCGGACCATGGCGTCGAAGGACCGCCAGTCGCGGGCGGCCTTGCCGGTGCCGCCATAGACCACCAGCTTGTCCGGGTGCTCCGCGACCTCCGGGTCCAGGTTGTTCTGCAGCATGCGCAGCGCGGCTTCCTGCTGCCAGCCGAGGGCGCTGAGTTCGCTGCCCCGGGGGGCTCGTACGGGTCGCGGTCCTGACATGCGGATGCCTCCGGCGGTGCGCGCTGAATGGGCGGCTGTCTGAATGGGCGGCTATGAATGGGCCACTACACATCTTGGGCCGGTGAATAGAGCTAGTCAACAGCAAGAGCCCGCCATCCCGTAGCGGTACCACCCCGCCGGTGCTGAAGTAGGGACATGGGCAGCAGTGGCGTACGGGTTTCCCGCTGGGACGCGGCCGTCCGGGCGGCCGTCGGTCAGGGCCTGGTCAGCGCGGACCGGCCGGTGGCCGGGCTGCTGGATGTGGCCGGGATCCGGGCCGCCGCCGGGGCGCTGCGGGCCGCGTTCGCCGAGGTGGGCGCGGACGGCACCGAGGTGCTGCACGCCTTCGCGGTGAAGGCGGCGTCCCTGGTGCCGGTGCTGCGGCTGCTCGCCGACGAGGGACTGGGCTGTGAGGTGGCCAGCCCGGGTGAGCTGGCGCTGGCCCGGGCCGCCGGGGTGGAACCGGCCCGCATCGTGCTGGACTCGCCCGCCAAGACGGAGCGGGAGCTGCGGGAGGCGCTGGCACTGGGCGTCGCCGTCAATGCCGACAGCCGGGCGGAGCTGGCCCGGCTGGACGCACTGGCGGGCCGGCACCGGCACCCGGCCTCCTCGCTGGGGGTGCGGGTCAACCCGCAGATCGGCGGCGGCAGCATCGGCGCGCTGAGCACCGCCACCGAGACCTCCAAGTTCGGGGTGGCGCTGCGCGACAAGGGGGCCAGGGCCTGGCTGGTCGGGGCCTTCCTGGAGCGTCCCTGGCTGACCCGGCTGCACGCCCATGTGGGCTCCCAGGGCTGCCCGCTGGAGCTGCTGGCCGAGGGGGTGCGGATCACCTATGAACTGGCCGAGGAGATCAATGAGCTGGCGGGCCGGCAGCAGGTGGACACGGTGGACATCGGCGGCGGGCTGCCGGTGAACTTCGCCTCCGACGACATCACCCCCAGCTACCACGACTACGCCCGGTTGCTGGCGGCCACCGTGCCGGGACTGTTCGACGGGCGTTACCGCCTGGTCACCGAGTTCGGCCGGTCGCTGCTGGCCAAGAGCGGGGCGGTGCTGGCCAGGGTGGAGTACGCCAAGACGGCCGGCGGGCGCCGGATCGCGGTGACGCACGCGGGTGCCCAGATCGCCACCCGCACCGTCTTCGCGCCCGGCTCCTGGCCGCTGCGGGTGGCGGCCTATGACGCCCAGGGCCGGCCCAAGCGGGGCGAGCCGGTGGCCCAGGATGTGGCCGGGCCCTGCTGCTTCGCCGGCGACCTGGTGGCGGTGGACCGGGTGCTGCCGCCGCTGACGGCGGGCGACCATGTGGTGCTGCCGGACACCGGTGCCTACTACTTCTCCAACCACTTCGCCTACAACTCGCTTCCCCGGCCCGGGATTTACGGCTGGGCGGCGGACGGGCCGGGCGAGTCCGGCGAGGGGGACGTGCGCTTCGCCGAGGTGCGCACGCCCCAGACGATGGACGAACTGGTCGCCGAGAGCGGCGGCGGACGGGCGGGAGCGCTCAGCGCGCTGCGCTGACCGCCGTCCGGGACGGGGTCCGGCCGGCCCGGCGCCGGGCCCCGCCCGGCGCGGCATCGCCCGCGGCCGGCCCGGTGGTCAGATAGCCGGGCACCGCCTTGCCTGCCGGGCTGCCCTGCGCCCAGTCGGTACGTACCCACAGCAGGGCACCCCGGCGGCGCTCCAGGCCGCCCAGCCAGCGGGCCTTGGCCCACAGTCCCGCGCCCAGCCCGGCCAGCGCCAGGCCGCCCGCGGCCGGCAGCGCGAAGGAGGAGCCGGCGGCGGCCGCGAAGGCGGCCAGCAGCCACCAGCGCCGGCCGCGCCGCCAGTTGCGCAGCGTGACGGCCCGGTCCTGGAGGAAGGCCGAACGACTGGCGCGGTCGGCCGCCTCCGCCAGGGCGGTGTAGCGGCCGCGCCGGGCCAGGAAGGCCCCCGCCGCGGTCAGTATGAAAATCGCCGCCCCGGCCGGCAGGCCGATCCGGCGGCCGGTGAGCCCCGGCTCCAGCGCTCCCACGCCCGCGGCCAGCAGGCCGGACCACCACAACACCCGGGCCGGCGCCCGGACGATCACCGCGACCCGGGCCAGTGCGTATGTTCCTTGTCCCACCTCGCACCTCCTGATGTCCTCATCCGGTGGACTGCGGGAGGCAGGTTAGTGACTTTTTCTGAGGAGGTCCTGAGAACGGCGCGTCCGGGGGCTCACTCCATGAACAGTCCACGGGCCACCGCCCGGGCGTCGAATTCCTCCAGATGGGCCTGGGCGTCCGGCAGCGCGTCGCACATGGCCTCCAGCAGCACCCGGCCCAGCATCATCGGCGCACAGGCGGTGTCAAAGGCCAGCGCGGTGCCCACCGCGGCGGGCAGCAGCAGGTCGCTGTGCGCGGCCACCGGGGCGAAGGCGGAGTCGGCGACGGTGACCACGGTCAGACCGGCGGCCCTGGCATAGGCCAGGGCCTCCACCACCTCGCGCGGATGGCGGGGCAGCGCGAAGCACAGCAGGGCGCTCGCCCCGGCCCGTACCGCCGCGTCCACCCTGTCCGCCAGCAGGCTGCCGCCCTCGTCCAGCAGCCGGACATCGGGGTGCACCTTGCGGGCGAAGTAGGCGAAGCCGGCGGCCTGCGCGGTGGCGGCCCGCAGCCCCAGCACCGGCAGCGGACGGGAGGCGGCCAGCAGCCGCCCGGCCCGGGTGAGCGGGGCCGGGTCGGCCAGCAGCGCGGCCAGCTGCCGCAGGTTGTCGATCTCGCTCAGCACCGCCTGCTGGTACTCGTTCTCCGAGGACTCCTCGGCCGGCCCCGGCCCGGCCGGTGCCACCTCGCGCAGCCGGCGGCGCAGCGCCGGGTAGCCATCGAAGCCCAGGGCGACCGCGAACCGGGTCACCGAGGGCTGGCTGACCCCGGCCAGTTCGGCCAGTTCCACGCTGGAGAGGAAGGGCGCGTCGGCGGCCCGGCGCACCATGCAGTGCGCGATCCGGCGCTGGGTGGGCGTCAGCCGGTGCCCCTCGAAGAGCTTCTGCAGTCGCGCGGTGGCGTCCGCCTCGCCGCCGGTCTCGCTCATCGCCCCTCCTGGGTCATTCATCGATATCTATGCGCGCATAAAATTATGCAGTGCCCCGTAAGAGGCGCGGGGAACTGCGCGACCAGCCACAGACGGCCCGCAGCCGCATCACCCCCATTCCCAGCGGAGCGCTACGCCTCCGGCAGCAGCTTCTTCTGCGGCTTCCCCATCGCATTACGCGGCAGCGCCGCCAGGAACCGCACCCGGCGCGGCCGTTTGTGCCGGGAGAGGTGCCCGGCGACAAAGTCGATCAGCTCCTGTTCGCCCACACCCTCGGCCACCACATAGGCGACGATCTCCTGGCCGAGGTCCTCGTGCGGCACCCCGATCACCGCCGCCTCACGCACCGCCGGGTGGTCCAGCAGCGCGTTCTCCACCTCGCCGGCGCCGATGCGATAGCCCCCGGACTTGATCAGGTCAGTGGAGGCCCGGCCGACGATCCGGTGGGTTCCGTCCTCCTCGACCGCCGCGATGTCCCCGGTGCGGAACCAGCCGTCGGCGGTGTACGCGGCGGCGGTGGCCTCCGGCCGGCCCAGGTAGCCGGCGAACAGGGTGGGGCCGGACACCTCCAACTCCCCGATGCCGCCCTCCTCCTGGGCCACCAGCCGGGTGCGCACCCCGGGCAGCGGCAGGCCGACGGTGCCCGGGCGCCGCTCGCCGGCCACCCGGGCGGCCAGGGTGATCAGCGTCTCGGTCATGCCATAGCGCTCCACGGGCCCCTGTCCGGCCAGCGCCCGCAGGTCCCGGAAGACCGGGGCGGGCAGCGCGGCGCTGCCCGAGACCAGCAGCCGGGCGCCGCTCAGCGCCCGGGCGGCGGAGGGCTCCCGGGCGATCCGCGACCAGACGGTGGGCACCCCGAAGTAGAGGGTGCCGCCCGCCGCCGCGTACGCCTCGGGGGTCGGCCGCCCGGTGTGCACCAGGCGGGAGCCGGTGCGCAGCGCGCCCAGCACACCCAGCACCAGGCCATGCACATGGAACAGCGGCAGGCCGTGCACCAGGGTGTCCTCGGCGGTCCACTGCCAGGCCTCGGCCAGGCCGTCCAGTCCGGCGGCGATCGCCCGGTGGGTGATCAGCGCGCCCTTGGGGGCGCCGGTGGTGCCGGAGGTGTAGAGGATCAGCGCCACCTCCTCGGGCGCGGGCTCCGGGCCCCGGTGGTCGGCGCGTTCGCCCAGGTCCACCGGGATGCCCTCGCCGCCCAGCAGCAGTTCGGCGCCGGAGTCCCGCAGGATGTGCTCGCGTTCGGCGGGGCCCGCGTCCGGGGGCAGCGGCACCACCGGAACGCCCGCCAGCAGCCCGCCCAGCACGGCGACGACCGTGGCCAGAGTGGGTTCGGCGTGCACCGCCACCGAGGCCGCGCCGCCGATCCGGCGGGCCACCGCGCCGGCCGCGCCCAGCAGTTCCGCCCGGCCGCACGGCCGTCCGGCGATGACCAGGGCGTCGGGCCGGTCGGCGGCACCGGGGGCGGTGAGGGACGACAGCAGGGTTGCGGTCACAACGGCTCCTTCCCGATACGGGGGCTGGCCCCAGCGACGCCGGGGCTGGGGCGACCGTACCGTTGACGGCATGACGGCCCATGACCAAGACCTCAAGAAGGACCTCGACGCGACCCTGCAGACCCGCAAGGAGCTGGGGCCGGAGTACGAGGACGAGCTGATCGAGTCCTTCGCGGAGAAGCTCGACGCCACCGTGGAGCGCCGGGTGCGACGCCAGCTGGCCGAGCGGCAGATGGCCGAGGCCCGGGGTGAACTCCCGCAGGCGCCCTCGGAGTTCGGCACCTTCGGCGAGCGCTTCGGCTTCGCCACGGTGACCCTGGTGCTGGCGATCCCGCTGTCCGCGATCGGAGTGACCCAGGCGCATCTGCCCGGCCTGCTGGTGACCTGGGCGGGCATCGTGGGCGTCAACCTGGTCCAGGCATCGGGGCATCTGCCCTGGCAGCGGCGCAAATCCCGCGAGGAGTGACGCGCCCGTAAGGGGCGCGGGACGGCTACCCGATGCCGCTCCGCCGCGTGGGCGCGACCAGCCCACGACAGCCCGCAGCAGAAACACCCGCAACACGACCACTTGGGCCGGACAGGGCCGCCGCACCCCGGCCGGAGCCGGGGTCGGGACGGCGGCGGACCCCACCAGGGGTACGGACCGAAGATCCGTACCCCGACGACCGGGAGCCGGGAGCCGCTCCGGCGCTCCGGCCGTCACACAACTCCACTATGCCGGGCCCGCGTTAAATCCGTGCTGCCGCCAGGTGACGCATACGAACCCCTGACGGCACCACAGTTGAGCGGACCGTCACTTGGCGGCGCCGTTGCCCTCGGCCAGGAAGGCCAGCAGGTCCTGACGGCTCACCACACCCGACGGCTTGCCCTCCACCAGCACGATGGCGGCGTCCGCCTGGCCGAGCACGGCCATCAGGTCGGCCACCGGCTCACCGGAGCCGACCTGCGGCAGCGGCTCGCTCATGTGCTTCTCCAGCGGGTCGGTGAGCGAGGCCCGCTTGTTGAACAGCGCATCCAGCAGCTCGCGTTCGACCACCGAGCCGATCACCTCGGCCGCCATCACATCGGGGTGCCCGGCGCCGGGCTTGACGATCGGCATCTGGGAGACGCCGTACTCGCGCAGCACCTCGATGGCCTCGCCGACCGTCTCCTCCGGGTGCATATGCACCAGCGAGGGCAGGGCGCCCTCCTTGCGGCGCAGCACATCGGCGACCCGCGCGGTCTCCGGACCCTCCTCCAGGAAGCCGTAGTCCGCCATCCACTCATCGTTGAAGATCTTGCTCAGGTAGCCACGGCCGCTGTCCGGGAGCAGCACCACCACCACGTCGTCCGGCCCCAGCCGCTCGGCGACCCGCAGCGCGGCCACCACGGCCATCCCGCAGGAGCCGCCCACCAGCAGGCCCTCCTCCTTGGCCAGGCGGCGGGTCATCTGGAAGGCGTCCTTGTCGGAGACCGCGACGATCTCGTCGGCCACCGACCGGTCGTAGGCGGTGGGCCAGAAGTCCTCACCGACGCCCTCGATCAGGTACGGCCGGCCGGAACCGCCGCTGTACACCGAGCCCTCGGGGTCGGCGCCGACGACCTGCACCCGGCCCTCGCTGGCCTCCTTGAGGTAGCGGCCGGTGCCGCTGATGGTGCCGCCGGTGCCCACGCCCGCCACAAAGTGGGTGATCTTCCCGTCGGTCTGCTCCCACAGCTCCGGGCCGGTGGACTCGTAGTGGGACAGCGGGTTGTTGGGGTTGCTGTACTGGTCCGGCTTCCAGGCGTTGGGCGTCTCACGCACCAGGCGGTCGGAGACGTTGTAGTACGAGTCCGGGTGCTCGGGGTCGACCGCGGTGGGGCAGACCACCACCTCGGCGCCATAGGCCCGCAGCACGTTGATCTTGTCGGTGGAGACCTTGTCCGGGCAGACGAAGATGCACTTGTAGCCCTTCTGCTGGGCCACGATCGCCAGCCCCACACCGGTGTTGCCGGAGGTGGGTTCGACGATGGTGCCGCCGGGCTTGAGTTCGCCGGACTTCTCGGCGGCCTCGATCATCCGCAGGGCGATCCGGTCCTTCACGGACCCGCCGGGATTGAAGTACTCGACCTTGGCAAGGACGGTGGCCGAAATGCCGTCGGTCACGTTGTTGAGCTTCACCAGCGGGGTGTTGCCAACGAGCTCAATCATCGAATCGTGATACTGCACGGTGATCTCCGCGGTCGGGGGCACTAGCGGTCGTCGCGTGCCCGTACGCCCAGCCTATTGCGCGTCCGACTGCACTAGCGGCGCGTTGCAGGGACCGGCCGCCGGGGCAACCTGCTGTTAGCGCGGCCGCGCAAGGGCGGGCGGCGATCGTGAAGCTTTGATGAACCCTTTGTGAAGCGGGTTTCCCGCGGCGAGGAGGGCCTGCCGATGTCCAAGGCGAGGGCGAGGGCCGCACGCCGGATCGCGGCCGCTGCGGCGTACGGCGGCGGCGGGGTCGGCCTGCTGGGCGGGGCGGCGCTCGGGGTGCTGCTCACCGAGGTGGCACTGGCCAAACGGGTGGTCGGCGGCAACCATGACACCCCGCCGCACGCGGACGGCCGCTATGGCTCGTCCTTCGTCCACCAACTGGGCAGCCGGCCACTGGTGTTGGGCATGCTCGGCGACTCCACCGCGGCCGGCAAGGGCGTGCACCGGCCCCGCCAGACGCCCGGCGCGCTGCTCGCCTCGGGCCTGGCCGCGGTGGCCGAGCGGCCGGTGGAGCTGCGCAATGTGGCGCTGTCCGGGGCACAGTCGGACGACCTGGAGCGCCAGGTCACCCTGCTGCTGGCCGGCCCGGGCCGGCCGCCGGACGTCTGCGTGATCATGATCGGCGCCAATGACGTCACCCACCGGGTGCCGGCCGCCCGCTCGGTGCGGCTGCTGGGCGAGGCGGTGCGCAGACTGCGCGAGGCCGGCTGTGCGGTGGTGGTGGGCACCTGTCCGGACCTGGGCACCATCGAGCCGGTCTACCAGCCGCTGCGCTGGCTGGCCCGCCGGCTCAGCCGCCAGCTGGCGGCCGCGCAGACCCTGGGGGTGCTGGAGGCGGGCGGGCGCACCGTCTCGCTGGGCGACCTGCTGGGGCCGGAGTTCGCGGCCAATCCGCGCGAGCTGTTCGGGCCGGACAACTACCACCCCTCGGCGGAGGGTTACGCCACCGCCGCGATGGCCATGCTGCCCACCCTGTGCGCGGCGCTGGGGCTGTGGCCCGCGGAGGAGGAGCGGCCGGACCTCACCCGCCGCGAGGGCATCCTGCCGGTGGCCCGGGCCGCCGCCCAGGCGGCCGCCGAGGGCGGCACCGAGGTCACCGCGGCCCGGGGCCGCTGGGCGCTGCTCAAGCACCGCCGGCGGCGCCGGCTGCCCAGCCATGCGGAGGCCACGCCCCAGCCACTGCTGCGCCCGGCCGCCGCCGACGGCGAGGGACACTGAAAACCCGGGGCCGAACCCGGCTCGGACCTGAGTCCCGCATCACAGCGGAACCCTGGTGACCCCGGCCTTACGCACGGGTAACTTCACCCGGAGTCAGCCCGAGCCCACAGGAGCCGTGATGCCCGAAGCCGTGATCGTCTCTACCGCCCGCTCCCCCATCGGCCGCGCCTTCAAGGGCTCGCTGAAGGACCTGCGGCCGGACGACCTGACCGCCACCATCATCCAGGCCGCGCTCGCCAAGGTCCCGGAGCTGGACCCGCGCCAGATCGACGACCTGATGCTCGGCTGCGGCATGCCCGGCGGCGAGCAGGGCCACAACCTGGCCCGCATCGTGGCCGTGCAGATGGGCATGGACCACCTGCCCGCCACCACCATCACCCGCTACTGCGCCTCCTCGCTGCAGACCTCCCGGATGGCGCTGCACGCCATCAAGGCGGGCGAGGGCGATGTCTTCATCTCGGCCGGTGTGGAGATGGTCTCCCGCACGGTCAACGGCTCCTCGGACGGGCAGCCCGGCACCCACAACCCGCTGTTCGCCGAGGCCGAGGCGCGCACCGCCGCCCGCGCCGAGCGGGCCGGCGAGGGCTGGCAGGACCCGCGGGAGGACGGCCTGGTCCCGGACGCCTATATCGCCATGGGCCAGACCGCCGAGAACCTGGCCCGGCTCAAGGGCGTCACCCGCCAGGAGATGGACGAGTTCGGGGTCCGCTCGCAGAACCTGGCCGAGGAGGCCATCAAGAAGGGCTTCTGGGAGCGCGAGATCACCCCGGTCACCACCCCCGACGGCACGGTGGTGAGCAAGGACGACGGTCCGCGCGCCGGGGTGACCCTGGAGGGCGTGGCGGGGCTCAAGCCCGCCTTCCGCCCGGACGGCCTGGTGACGGCGGGCAACTGCTGCCCGCTGAACGACGGTGCCGCGGCCCTGGTGATCATGTCCGACACCAAGGCGCGGGAGCTGGGCCTGACCCCGCTGGCCCGGATCGTCTCCACCGGGGTCTCCGCGCTCTCCCCCGAGATCATGGGCTACGGCCCGGTGGAGGCCAGCCGCCAGGCGCTGGGGCGGGCCGGGCTGAGCATCGGCGACATCGACCTGGTGGAGATCAACGAGGCGTTCGCCGCCCAGGTCATCCCCTCCTACCGGGACCTGGGCATCGACCTGGACCGGCTGAACGTCAACGGTGGCGCCATCGCCGTCGGCCACCCCTTCGGCATGACCGGCGCCCGGATCACCGGCACCCTGATCAACTCGCTGCAGTTCCACGACAAGCAGTTCGGGCTGGAGACCATGTGCGTGGGCGGCGGCCAGGGCATGGCGATGGTCATCGAGCGGCTGAGCTGAGCGAGTCGTAAGGGCGGGGGCAAAGTCCTGGCGGCCAGGCCCCCGAAAAATGCCCCTGGCACCCGGCCCCGACCTTGCCCAACCGTGACCGAATCTCCCCCAGGATGTGACCAAGCTCCCGGGGGAGATTCGTTTCCCCAGGTCAGGTCGTTGAAGACGCAACCTCCGGGCCCTAAGTCCTGCCCGTTTGATGACCATTCGCACTGTGGCCCGGCAACGGGGCCCGTCAAGCTGAGGTAGGAATTCGGGGGATCCATCGCAACCGGGAGTACGTCAGTGAGCGCCATGTCTGTTGCCCTGCTGCTGGCCGCCACCACCGCCACCGCCGCGGGGGCCGCCGCCCTGTACGTCACCCGCGGGCTGCGCCGCCAGATCACCGCCCTGCGCGCCGACCTCGCCGCCCTCCACCCGCGCGAGCCGCGCACCGGTGGCGTGCCGGCCGCCCGCACCGCCCCGGTCGCCGAGATACGGGCGGCCGTCGCGGACGCGCTCGCCGAGGAGCGGGAGCGGGAACTGGCCGAGGCACGGGCGTTCTGGGCCGCCCAGGAGACCCGGGACCTGGCCGGCCCGACCGGGCTCGGCGGTCCCTTCGCCACCGGCGAGGAGCTCTACCTCCCCCGGCAGAGCGACTTCGCCGGGCTGGACCCGCTGTTCGCCCCCGAGCCGGAAGAGGACGCCGAGCTGGAGGCCGCCCGCCGCCGGCACCCTTCGCACCCGGACTTCACCCCCGTCACCGCCGTGGACGGCCATGAGCGCATCATCGAGCGGCTCACCGAGCTCGCCGACGCCCGGGTGCCGCTGGCCGACGTCCGGCCCGGACCGCTGGGCACCCTGGACGTCTATGTCTTCGCCGACGGCACCACCATCTGTATGACCCCGGGCCACCGGGAAACCGCCGAGAGCCTGGCCGAGTCCCTGCGCACCGGCGACGCACCGGTCCTGCTGGGCGGCTCCGGCGTGGTCGGCGCCTATGCGCTGACCTTCGGCTGCGCCACGGGGAATGTCTACGTCCTGGCGGACCGGGTGATCGCCTCGATCTAGGGTGCGGGCCGGTCCTGGCCGGCCGCGCCCACGCGGCGGAGCCGCATGACGTAACCGCCCCGCTGCCCCTGGCGGGGCGCCCGCTACAGCCCGCAGCGCCGGGCCGCGGCCTCCACCAGGGCCACCGCCTCGGCCACCCCGTCCCCGGCATCGGGACCCGCACCGGCCAGCGCCTGGGCCAAGTCATGACCGGCCACCGCCACTTGGTCGGCCACCGTGAACATCCCGGCCTCCGGCATCTCCCGGGGCGCCGCGCCCCCCGGCTCCTCGATCCGCTGCGCCCGTCTGGCCAACTCCCGCGCCAGTGCCAGCGCTTCCGCGGCCGCGCCACGGCTCAGGCGGGACTGGGGCAGGGCCCGCAGCCGGTCGGCGAAGGTGTCCACAGCGGTCAGCAGAGGCGTCACATCATCCACGCTCCGAGACTATGTGCCGTCCACCGACTGTTGCCAATGGCTGAACACTCAGGCACGGTGACATGAAGGACCATCATCCGACGCGTCCCGGAGGCGCCGATGTCCCACGTCATCTCCGACGAGACCCACCGGAACCTGCTCTCCCGAATCCCCCATTGCACCGGGCGTGAGATCGCCGACTGGCTGCGCACGGTCGACGAAGGCCCCGCACTCTCCCGGTTCGAGGAGAAGGTCAGCTGGCTGCGCGGAGAACACGGCCTGGCGTACGGCCACGCCAAGGCGATCGTCCATGAGTACGACCTACGACGGGCCGCCCGGAAGCTGGGCTAGTCGGCACGTTCCGGCAGACACCCCCAACAGGACAGGGCCCGGGAAGGCGGTCGCCTTCCCGGGCCCTGTCCTGTGCGGTGCCGTCGGCACCGTCAGTCGTTGCTGTTGAGAATCGCGATCAGCCGCAGCAGCTCGGTGTAGATCCACACCAGGGTCAGCGTCAGGCCGAACGCGGCCAGCCAGGACTCCTCGCGCGGAGCGCCGTAGCGGACGCCGTCCTCGATCTGCTTGAAGTCCAGCGCCAGGAACATGGCGCCGATCAGCACACCGGCGATGCCGACCAGGATGCCCAGGCCGCCGCTGCGGAAGCCCAGGCCGTCCCCGCCGCCGAACATGGCGAACAGGCCATTGGCCACCATCAGCAGCAGGAAGCCGATGCCGGCGCCCACCGCGAAGCGCTGGAAGCGGGCGTTCACCCGGACCAGGCGGGTCCGGTAGGCGATCAGCACACCGGCGAAGACGGCCATGGTGCCCAGCACCGCCTGCATGGGCGCACCCTTGCCGACCTGGTTGTACACCTGGCTGAGCACGCCGAGGAAGAGGCCCTCGCACAGCGCGTAGCCCAGGATCAGCGCCGGGGTGGGCCGGGCCTTGAAGCTCTGCACCAGGCCGAGCACCATCGCCACCAGGCCCGCGCCGAAGCCCACGCCGACCGGGAGCTTCAGCGCCCAGGCGGCGGCCGCCGCCAGGACCACCAGGCCCAGCGTGACAGCGGTGCGGCTGACGACGTCGTCGATGGTCATGGCCCCCGAGGCGGCGGGAGCCTGCGGCATACCGGGCGCGCCCTGCGCATAGGGGTTGGTGGGCTGCGCGTACGGGTTGTCCGCGTACGGGTTGCCGTAGGTCGCGGACCCGGACTGCGGCGCCGCGTTGAAGCCCGCGTAGCCGTTGCCGGGAGTGAACCCCCGTCGCGAGAAGACCGGGTTCCTGCTCTCCATTTCACTCCTCCATGGCCACCCTGCGCGGCCTTGCCGACCAGGGTAATAGGTAGGCAAAGGAAAGACTCTCGTGCTTAGGGACGATCTTTTGCCCGACTGCCCCCGACCGGACAAACGCAATCCCGCGCCGGTCGGTTCCGCAAGTGCGGCGGCGGGAGCGTCAGCGGGGTGTCAAGAACGCGGTGAGGCGGGGTGTGCCCGGAGCCGGACTCGAACCGGCACGGCCCGAAGGGCCAGCGAGGTTTAAGCTCGCCGTGTCTGCTTTCCACCATCCGGGCGGGCCCTCGGACCACACGAGCTGGGACGCGCGGGTCTCCCTCAAGGAGAGCGGGACGAGCCTATCCGGGGAGCGCCCCCCAAACAGCGGAACGCCGACCCGAGGTTGTCTTATTTTATTGGCAACTGAGGGTGTATCAAGGCTGAGCCGACGCCATTGGCACATGCCAACGGCCGATCCACGCCGCTCACCCCCTCACCCCCACAACCCCCCGGAATTGTCGCAATCTCGCCTGCGGCACCCCCGTGACCGCCGTCCTACCCAAGGATGACACCACCGCCCCGGCGTACCTCCGCAGGGTGTCCCCAGAACGGTAGCTGGGGCGGATCCGCTCCCGGTATCCGGGCGGGAGGATGGACCAGGTCCCCGATCCACCGTCCCGCAAGGAGAGTCCTCCGTGACCACCAGCCCCTTCGGCGCCCAGACCGCCGTACGCACCACCGCGCCGGCGGCCGTCGCCACGGATCTCACCAAGGTCTACGGACAGGGCGAGACCCAGGTGGTCGCCCTGGACGCGGTCTCGGTCGAGTTCCACCGCGCCGAGTTCACCGCCATCATGGGCCCCTCCGGCTCCGGCAAGTCCACCCTGATGCACTGCATGGCGGGCCTGGACTCGGTCTCCGGCGGCTCGGCCCGCATAGGCGATGTGGAGCTGACCTCGCTCAACGACAAGAAGCTCACCAAGCTCCGCCGGGACAAGATCGGGTTCATCTTCCAGGCGTTCAACCTGCTGCCCACCCTGAACGCCCTGGAGAACATCACCCTGCCGATGGACATCGCGGGCCGCAAGCCGGACGCCAAGTGGCTGGAGACGGTGGTGGAGACGGTGGGCCTGTCCGGGCGGCTGAAGCACCGGCCCAACCAGCTCTCCGGTGGTCAGCAGCAGCGCGTGGCGGTCGCCCGGGCGCTGGCCGGGCGCCCGGAGATCATGTTCGCCGACGAGCCGACGGGAAACCTGGACTCCCGCTCCGGCGCCGAGGTCCTGGGCTTCCTGCGCAACTCGGTGCGCGAACTGGGCCAGACCGTGGTGATGGTGACCCACGACCCGGTGGCCGCCTCCTACGCGGACCGGGTGGTCTTCCTCGCCGACGGCCGCATCGTGGACGAGATGCGCGAGCCCACCGCCGAGGCGGTGCTGGACCGGATGAAGCGCTTCGACGCCAAGGGCCGTACCAGCTGACCGTCTTAGCCGCCTCGACTTCCCAGGACTGAATCAAAGTGTTCCGTACCGCCTTGCGCAATGTGCTCGCGCACAAGGCCAGGCTGCTGATGACCGTCCTCGCCGTACTGCTCGGCGTGGCCTTTGTCTCCGGCACCCTGGTCTTCACCTCGACCGTCTCCGACGCCTACCAGAAGAGCTCCCAGAAGGGCTTCACCGGGATCGACGTCGCCATCTCGCCGCACCGGGCGAAGGGCGACGACCGGCAGCCCGGTGACGCGCCCAAGCTGAGCCAGGCCCTGCTCGACAAGGCCGCCAAGGTGCCCGGCGCCGCCGACGTCACCGGCTCCGTGCACGGCTTCGCCGGGATCGCCGACAAGGACGGCAAGCTGCTCGGCGAGGGCTTCAACTCCGCCGGCGCCAACTACTACCCGGGCAAGAACGGCCAGGACGCCCGCTACCCGATGAAGTCCGGGCGCGCCCCGCACGCCGCCGACGAGGTGGCCGTGGACCAGCGCACCGCCGACCGGGGCGGCTTCAAGGTCGGCGACACCATACGGATGTCCGTCACCGGCCCCGTCCTCAACCAGAAGCTCACCGGCATCTTCACCACCGACGACGGCAATGTGGCGGCCGGCGGCAGCCTGGCCCTGTTCGACACCCGCACCGCGCAGCAGCTCTACGCCAAGCCGGGTGAGTTCACCGAGATCGATGTGAAGGCCGCGCCCGGCACCTCCCAGGACGCGCTCAAGGACCGGCTGGACAAGATCCTGCCGCGTGACGCCAAGGCCACCACCGGCACCAAGCTGGCCCAGGACCAGGCCGACCAGATCGCCAAGGCGATGGACGGCATGAAGACCGCCATGCTGGTGTTCGCCGGCATCTCCCTCTTCGTCGGCATCTTCATCATCGCCAACACCTTCACCATGCTGATCGCCCAGCGCACCAAGGAACTGGCCCTGATGCGCGCGGTCGGCGCCAGCCGCCGCCAGGTCACCCGCTCGGTGCTGATCGAGGCCTTCGTGGTGGGCGCGGTGGCCGGTGTGGCCGGTCTGCTGGCCGGCATCGGCATCGGCGCGGGCCTGCGCTCCCTGCTGGGCAACACCGGCGCGGTGGTCCCGGACGGCCCGCTGGTGATCTCCCCCTCGACCGTGGCCACCTCGCTGGCCGTCGGCATTCTGGTGACCATGCTCGCCGCCTGGCTGCCCGGCCGCCGGGCCGCCAAGATCCCGCCGGTGGCCGCCATGAACAGCGTGCACGCGGTGGCCACCACCCGCTCGCTGGTGGTGCGCAACAGCATCGGCGGGGCGCTGGCCGCCGTCGGCGCCGCACTGACCATCGTCTCCACCAGCAAGGGCATGCTGGGCCTGGGCGCGGGCCTGCTGCTGATCGGCGTGTTCGTGCTCACCCCGCTGCTGTCCCGCCCGCTGATCGCCGCCGCCGCGCCGGTGCTGCGCATCTTCGGGATCTCCGGCAAGCTCGCCCGGCAGAACGCCGTGCGCAACCCGCGCCGTACCGCGGCCACCGCCTCGGCGCTGATGATCGGCCTGACCCTGATCACCGGTCTGACCGTGATCGCGGGCAGCGTGCAGAGCGCCATCGACAAGATGGCCACCGACGCCCTGCGGGCCGACTATGTGGTCTCCATGGCCGGCGAAGGCGGCGGCATGGGCCTGTCCCCCGAGGTGGGCAAGAAGCTGGCCGCGCTGCCCGAGGTCACCGCCAGCAGCCCGCTGCGCTCCACCGAGGCCCGGGTCGGCAGCGACCTGCACTCCCTCACCGGCGTCAACGGCGACAGCTTCACCAAGCTGACCAAGCTGCACTTCGTCTCCGGCTCCGACCAGCTCACCGGCCGGCAGGCGATCGTGGACGACCACACCGCCAAGGACTTCGGCTGGAAGCTGGGTTCCTCGGTGAACGTCACCTTCGAGGACGGCAAGCGGGACAAGCTCACCATCACCGGCCTCTTCGACGGCAACCGGATGATCCGCGGCATCATGGTGGACAACTCCGTGGTGACCCCGCATATGTCCGAGGTCCGCGATATGCAGGTGATGGTCAAGACCAAGTCCGGTACCAGCGAGGCCACCAAGCGCTCGCTGACCAAGGCACTGGGCGACAACCCGGCCATCCAGATCCAGGACAAGAACGACATCTCCAACGCCATCGCCCAGGGCATCAACCTGCTGCTGAATGTGCTCTACGCACTGCTGGCCATGGCCGTGATCGTCGCGGTGCTGGGCGTGGTCAACACCCTGGCCATGTCGGTCTTCGAACGCCAGCAGGAGATCGGCATGCTGCGCGCCATCGGCCTGGACCGCAAGGGCATCAAGCGGATGGTCCGCCTGGAGTCCCTGGTGATCTCGCTGTTCGGCGGGGTGCTGGGCATCGGCCTGGGCGTGTTCTTCGGCTGGGCCGCCGGTGAGCAGATCAAGAGCGGTCTGGCCACCTATGAACTGGTGCTGCCCTGGGGCCGGATGGGCTTCTTCCTGCTGATGGCCGCCGTGGTCGGCGTGCTGGCCGCGCTGTGGCCCGCCCGCCGCGCCGCCCGGATGAACATGCTCTCCGCCATCAAGGCGGACTGACCGCAGGCGCGTTGACGGGCCCGGCTCCCCAACGGGGGCCGGGCCCTTCGGCGTTCAGCCCCGCCACTCCCTGGCCCGCAGTGGCAGCCCCGGCTTGCCGGAGACGGGCGTGCGCACCGCCAGCACCTGGTTGACGCCGATCCGATTGCGCTCGAAGGACAGCGCCGAGGCGGCCATGTACAGCCGCCACACCCGGGCCCGGCCCGGCGAGGTCAGCCGCACCGCCTCATCCCAGTGCGTCTCCAGATTGGCCACCCAGGCCCGCAGGGTCAGCGCATAGTGCTCGCGCAGCGCCTCCACATCGCGCACCTCGAACCCGGCCCGCTCCAGCAGCCCCACGGTCCGTCCCAGCGGGGCCAGTTCGCCGTCCGGGAAGACATAGCGGTCGATGAACTCGTTCACCCGGTAATGCTGTTCGTCCGCGAGCGGGCGCCGGGCGATCTGGTGGTTGAGCAGCCGGCCGCCGGGGCGCAGCAGTGCGTACAGGTCCGCGGCGTACTCGGCATAGCGGGCCGAACCCACGTGTTCGGCCATGCCGATGGAGGAGATGGCGTCAAAGGGGCCGTCGCCCAGCTCCCGGTAGTCCTGGACCCGGATCTCGACCCGGTCCGCCAGACCGGCCTCGGCCACCCGCTTACGGGCATAGCCGGCCTGCTCCTCGGAGAGGGTGATGCCCACCGCGCTCACCCCGTACTCACGGGCCGCGTGCAGCACCATGGAGCCCCAGCCGCAGCCCACATCCAGCAGCCGCATCCCCGGTCCCAGCCCCAACTTGCGGCAGACCAGGTCGAGTTTGGCCCGCTGCGCCTCCTCCAAGGTGGCGCCGGGCTCCCAGTAGGCGCAGGAGTAGACCATGGACGGGCCCAGCACCCGCTCATAGAAGGTGTTGCCCACGTCGTAGTGGTGGCTGATGGCCTGTCGGTCGCGGCGCAGGGTGTGCAGCGGCCCGGTGCTGGCGCGGGCCTCCTCGGCGGGCGGGGCGGGCGGCACCCAGGGCGCCGTCAGACCGGCGAATTCCCGTGCGGCGGCGCGCAGTCGGGGGTCGCGCACGGCGGCCGGCAGGGCGCGCAGACCGGTGGGACGCGCGGAGTCGGCCACGCGCTCCCAGAGCGAGCCGGCCATAAGCTCCAGCGCCTGGTAGAGATCACCCTGGATGTCGAGGTCCCCGGCCACCCAGGCCCGGGCCAGGCCCAGTTCGCCCGGCTTCCACAGCAGCCGGCGCAGGGCCCGGCGGCGCCGGATGACCAGCACCGGGGTGCCGGGCGGACCGGACTCGCTGCCGTCCCAGGCGCGGAGGCGGACCGGGAGCGGTGCTCCCAGGACCTCTTGGGCGAGCGCGGTGAGCCGTGGGGCGGCCTGGGCCATGTCGCACACCTCCATGATGGAGCGTCAGGTCTGTCTCGATTAACTCGATTAATTCGATGTACCTGACACCTGAACACCAGCGGACTGTGCTGTAGTCCTTCCCGGCGAAAGCAGGTCACCTTCGCCCGCCCGCCGGGAATCCGCCATGACGGCGCAGCGCCCTCCCCCGGGCATGCCGAAGGGCGCCCACCCCACGGATTTGGTGGACGCCCTCGGTATGACCTTGGATCAGCTGGCCTTGGCCTTCTGCGGCGACGCCGCGTCGGCGGGCTTGGGAGCGGGCTTGGCAGCCTCGTAGAACTCCTCGCGGGGGTTCTCCATGGCACCCAGCGAGACAACCTCACGCTTGAGGAACATGCCCAGGGTCCAGTCCGCGAAGACGCGGATCTTCCGGTTCCAGGTCGGCATGGCCATGCCGTGGTAGCCACGGTGCATGTACCAGGCGAGACGGCCACGGAGCTTGATCTTCATCTTGCCCATGACGATCATCGCGACGCCCTTGTGCAGACCGAGACCGGCCACCGCACCCTTGTTGGCGTGCGAGTAGGTCTTCTGCGGGAAGCCGCGCATGCCCGAGACCACGTTGTCGCCGAGCACCTTGGCCTGCCGCAGCGCGTGCTGGGCGTTGGGCGGGCACCAGGCGTTCTCGTTGCCGGCCTTGCGCCCGACCATGTCCGGGACCTGGGCGTTGTCGCCCGCGGCCCAGATGTAGTCGGTGCCCTGCACCTGGAGGGTCTCCGCGGTGTCCACATGGCCACGCGGGCCCAGCGGCAGGCCGAAGCGGGCCAGCGCCGGGTTGGGCTTGACGCCCGCGGTCCACACGATCGTGTTGGCGTCGACCTCGAGGCCGTTCTTCAGCACGACATGGCCGTCAACACAGGAGTCCATCGAAGTGGAGAGGTAGATCTCGACCCCGCGGCTCTCCAGGTGCTCCTTGCCGTACTGGCCGAGCTTGGGGCCCACCTCGGGGAGGATCTTGTCCGCGGCGTCGACGAGGATGAACCGCATGTCCTCGCGCTTGACGTTGCGGTAGTGCTTGGCCGCGTCGCGGGCCATGTCCTCGACCTCGCCGATGGTCTCCGCACCCGCGAAGCCACCGCCGACGAAGACGAAGGTCAGCGCCTTGCGGCGGATCTCCTCATCGGTGGTGGAGTCGGCCTTGTCGAGCTGCTCGAGGACGTGGTTGCGCAGGCCGATGGCCTCCTCGATGCCCTTCATGCCGATGCCCTGCTCGGCCAGACCCGGGATCGGGAAGGTACGGGAGACCGCGCCCAGCGCAATGACCAGGTAGTCGAAGGGCAGCTCATACGCCTCGCCGACCAGCGGGGCGATGGTGGCAACCTTGCGGTCCTGGTCGATGGTGGTGACGCGGCCGGTGAGGACCTCCGCCTTGGGGAGCACCCGGCGCAGCGGCACCACGACATGACGCGGGGAGATGCTGCCGGCCGCTGCTTCGGGGAGGAAGGGCTGGTACGTCATGTACGAGCGCGGGTCGACGACCGTGACGGTCGCCTCGCCGTACCGCATCTTCTTCAGGATGCGGCGCGCCGCATACAGGCCGACGTACCCACCGCCTACTACGAGGATCCGTGGACGCTCCGTGGTGCTCATGATTCGAGTATCCAGCACGGTTCCCAGGGGTGCGCGCGCGCCCCGACCATAGTCGTACAGGGCTGTCTGCTACACTGCGCGGCCCACGTGACCGACGCCATAGCCGAAAAGGGGAACCACGCGGTCCACTCCAGCGTTGACACCCCCGCTGAACTGGCCTTGCGGTCCCGAGCGCCACTGGACCACCGCTCCAGCCGCCCACGCCGGCCGCTCCGCCGCCCCCGGCTCGGTCTGCGCCAAGGCGCCCGTGCGAGCCCGTTCTCGCACGGATGGGCACACCGGGGGCCACTTCTTGGCGGCCGGGAGCGGATTTTCATGTGAAGGATTTCACGAAGTTTTTCCGCGCCGTCCTCCGACGGGCTTCCCCGGGGGCCCGGACGGACCCTTCAGGCGATGCTCCAGGCGATCCCGTCCAGGATGTCGTGCTCGCTCACCACGACCTCCGCGGCACCGGTCCGCTCCATCACGCACTGCAGCACCAGCGCCCCGGCACCGATCACATCCACCCGGCCCGGGTGCAGCACCGGGATGGCCGCCCGCTGCTCATGCGTGGCGGTGAGCAGCCGCGCGGTGACCTCCCGGACCTTCTCCAGCGGGATCCTGGAATGGTGGATGGCCGCCGAGTCGTACTCGGGCAGCTCCAGGGCGATCGCCGCGACCGTGGTCACCGACCCGGCCAGGCCCACCAGGGTGCGCGCCTCACGCAGCGGCACGCTCTGCTCGGCCAGGTCCAGCGCGGCCTGGACATCGGCCCGTATGGCGGCGATCCGCTCCGGCGCCGGCGGGTCGCTGACGGTTCCCTGGTGCACCAGATGACGCTCCGTCATCCGTACACAGCCCACATCCACGCTGCGCGCCGCCCGGACGTGCTCCTCGCCGACCACGAACTCGGTGGAGCCGCCGCCGATGTCCACCACCAGGAACGGCCGGTCCAGGTCGGACCGTCCGGCCAGCTCCCTGGTGGCACCGGTGAAGGAGAACTCCGCCTCCTGGTCGCCGCTGATCACCTCCGGCTCCACGCCCAGGATCTCCACCACCCCGCGAACGAACTCCTCGCGGTTCTCGGCGTCCCGGGAGGCGGAGGTGGCCACGAACCGGGTGCGCTCCGCCTTGAGATCGCGGATCACCTCGGCGTACTCCCGGCAGGCGGCGAAGGTCCGCTCCAGCGCCTCCGGCGCCAGCCGGCCGGTACGGTCCACGCCCTGGCCGAGCCGGACGATGGTCATCCGCCGGTCCAGCTCGGTGAGTTCACCGGTGGCGGGGTCGGCGTCGGCCACCAGCAGCCGGATGGAATTGGTACCGCAGTCAATGGCGGCAACGCGGGTCATGGGTCGCTCTCCAGCGGTCGTTCGGCGGCGCCGCACGGCGGGGCGCCGGGGCCGGGGCTCGGGCGAGCCCCGGGGTCAGCGGCGGACGGGGACTACTCCTCGGTCCCGCACGGCGAGACGCACGGGCCCTTGCGCCACCACTCCGGCAGCATGGCGATCGCCTCGTCGCCCAGCGGGTTGACGCCCGGCCCGGCCGCCAGCGAGTGCCCCACCAGGACATGCAGGCACTTGACCCGGTCCGGCATGCCGCCGGCGCTGGGGAAGCCCTGCAGCACCTCGATGGCGTCCCGGCGCCGGATGTAGTCCTCGTGCGCGGCCCGGTAGGCGGCGGCGAGTTCCGGGTCGGTCTGCAGCCGCTCGTTCATCTCCTTCATCACGCCCTCCGCCTCCAGCGTGCCGATCGCGGAGGCCGCGCGCGGGCACGTCAGGTAATAGAGGGTGGGGAAGGGCGTGCCGTCCTCCAGCCGCGGCGCGGTCTCCACGACATCGGGGTTGCCGCACGGGCAGCGGTGCGCGATGGCGCGCAGACCGCGCGGCGGGCGCCCCAACTGCGCCTGGAAGGCGGCGATGTCGGCGTCGGTGGGCTCGGTGGGCTCGGTCTGGGGAGGAGGGGTTTCCATGGGCTCGCTTGTGCTCGGTCCGGTCGGGTGAATGGTTGGGGGCGGGTCAGCGGCGGTTGTCGGCCGCGTCCACACCGTCCCAGAGGTTGCGGTACCAGGGCCGGTCGGCCGCCCCCTGGTCCTTGGGCCGCTTGGCGGCGCCGCTGCCGTCCAGCACGGTGTAGCCGGTTTCGCCGGGGCGTACATAGTGCAGGTGCTCACGCGCCTGCCGCTCCACATACGCCGGGTCCTCCAGCCGGGCCTTCTCGTCGCTCAGCCGCTTGACCTCCTGGCGGGCGTGCTCGGACTGCCGCCGCTGGTCGTCGATGTCGGACCGCTGGGTGACCCACTGGCGCATGGGGTAGGCGAGGGCGACGACCAGCGAACAGACCACCAGTGCCAGCAGCGCCGCCCGGCCGGTCAGCCGGCTGCGCCGGGGCGGCCCGGTGCGGCGGGCCCGGGCATCCGGCCCCTGGACCAGCACCGTGCCGAGTGCCTTGAGCCTGGTCGCGGTGGAAAACCGTTCCGCCGCCACATCGCCTCCCCTGGGGTCCGGTTACGGACGGGTCCGGTACGGACGCAAAAGCCGTCCTCGGCCACGGTACGGGACCATGGCCGAGGACGGGGTGAAGCTGAGGAGTTGTCAGCCCCTGCTGTGCTTACTGGTTCGCGGAGCGAAACCGGGGGAACGCGCTGCGGCCCGCGTAGACCGCCGCGTCGTCGAGGATCTCCTCGATGCGCAGCAGCTGGTTGTACTTGGCGACGCGCTCGGAGCGGGCCGGGGCACCGGTCTTGATCTGGCCGCAGTTGGTGGCGACGGCCAGGTCGGCGATGGTGACGTCCTCGGTCTCGCCGGAGCGGTGCGACATCATGCACTTGAAGCCGTTGCGCTGGGCCAGCTCCACGGCGTCCAGGGTCTCGGTCAGCGAACCGATCTGGTTGACCTTGACCAGCAGGGCGTTGGCGGCGCCCTCCTCGATGCCACGGGCCAGACGCTCGGGGTTGGTGACGAACAGGTCGTCACCGACCAGCTGGACCTTGGCACCGAGCTGCTCGGTGATGGTCTGCCAGCCGGCCCAGTCGTCCTCGAACAGCGGGTCCTCGATGGAGACCAGCGGGTACGCCTCGACCAGCTCGGCGTAGTACGCGGTCATCTCCTCGGCGGAGCGCTCCTTGCCCTCGAAGAGGTACTTGCCGCCCTTGTAGAACTCGGAGGCGGCCACGTCCAGGGCGAGGGCGATGTCCTGGCCGGGGGTGTAGCCGGCCTCCTTGATGGCCTCCAGGATCAGGTCCAGGGCCTCGCGGTTGGAGCCCAGGTTGGGGGCGAAGCCGCCCTCGTCGCCGAGGCCGGTGGCCAGACCCTTGGTCTTCAGGACCTTCTTGAGGGTGTGGTAGACCTCGGTGCCCCAGCGCAGCGCCTCGGAGAAGGACTCCGCGCCGATCGGCGCGATCATGAACTCCTGGATGTCCACATTGGAGTCGGCGTGCGAACCGCCGTTGAGGATGTTCATCATCGGCACCGGCAGCAGGTGCGCGTTGGGGCCGCCCAGGTAGCGGAACAGCGGCAGGTCGCTGGCCTCGGAGGCGGCGTGCGCCACGGCCAGGGAGACGCCCAGGATGGCGTTGGCGCCCAGCGAGCCCTTGTTGTCGGTGGCGTCCAGGTCGAACATGGCCTGGTCGATCAGGCGCTGCTCGGTGGCGTCATAGCCGACCAGCTCCGGGCCGATCTGCTCGATGACGGCCAGCACCGCCTTCTCCACGCCCTTGCCCAGGTAGCGGTTCTTGTCCCCGTCCCGGAGCTCAATGGCCTCGAAGGCGCCGGTGGAGGCACCGGACGGCACGGCGGCACGGCCCGTGGAGCCGTCGTCGAGGCCGACCTCGACCTCGACCGTGGGGTTGCCTCGCGAGTCGAGGATCTCGCGAGCTACGACGACGTCGATGGACGGCACGAGGGTCTCCTTCGTGTGGGTCTGGAGTTCTGCAGCATGAGCCTAACGGGCCCCGGCGGGTCCACCCGCCGTAGGACCACCGCGCAAAACGAAAAAAGCCGCAAACGTCGAGATCGCGGGAGGAATGGCCGCTTCCTGTGTTCGCTGAACGAAGAAGCGGGAACCCGCATGGCAGGCCCCGGAGAACGCCGGAGCCCCGCTCCGATGCGGCTCGGGGGGATAAGACGCATCGAAACGGGGCGGTCCGGTTGGCCGTTGGGTCAGCTGAGGTGCAGCTTCTGGCCGGGGAAGATCAGGTCGGCGTTCTCCACGATGTCCTTGTTGCGCTCGTAGAGCTTCTCCCAGCCGCCCTTGACCTTCTTGGCCTCGGCGATCTTGGCGAGGGTGTCGCCCTCCTTGACCTGGTACTCGCCGTCGCCCGTCTTCACGGACTTCGGGGCGGAGTGCTGCGGCGCGCTCTGCTTGGGCGCCGGAGCCTCGTCGTCGCTGTCGTCCTGCTGCTGCGGAGCGGCGTGCTTGGGCGTCCAGTGACGCTCGCTGCGGTCGGCGTGGCTCTGGGTCGAGGTGTGGCCGGTGGAGCCGGAGGTGTCCACGTCGGCGGCCGGGCCACCACGGCTCAGCCCGCCCTCACTGGCGCAGCCCCAGGCACCGGGACCCTGCGCGGCGAGCAGCTTCTCGGCGACCGCGATCTGCTGGCTCTTGCTGGCCAAGTCGGCCCGCGGGGCGTAGCTGGTACCGCCCATGGCCTCCCAGGAGGACTGCGAGAACTGCAGGCCACCGTAGTAGCCATTGCCGGTGTTGATGGACCAGTTGCCGCCGGACTCGCACTGGGCCACGCGGTCCCAGGTGGTGACGGAGGCGGCGTGGGCGGAGGTGGCGGCCATCAGCGGAGCTGCGACAGCGGCACCGGTGACACCGGCGAGCGTGGCGATGCGGACGGCCTTGTTCGGACGACGATGCTTGCCCTTGGACATAAGTCGGTTTCCTCACCGGCGCCTACGAGGTGAGCTGTCGGGTTCGGGCGTGAGTTGCCCGGCCGTGCGGCTTGCGCTCGCTCGGCTTCACCCCTAGCCGTCCCGGCCCTCCGGTCCTCGACCGGCGGCCCGTTACGGCGCCTTACCTTGGTTCCCCCGCTCCTGCCTACGGCGCTTGCGCGACGACTCCCCCGGCCGCCGGCAGGATTCGGCGTGACGACCGTGGTGCTCGCGGTGGCGAGCGGTGATGACGTTAAGCACAGGCGGCCGACCGGTTCAAACCCTCCTTTTCAGCCACCCAGTTGTCTCCACCCCGGCTGAAAACAGCTGTTTTCGCAGGTCGGAGACGGTCCGTTGGTTTCCGGCCGCCGACTTTGAGACGAATGCCAAAGAGACCCATGTCTCACTTTCCGCCGGAACGGACATTCGACCCAAACAGCCCCGCTACTTCTTCAGTTCGAGCTGCTGACCGGGAAGGATGAGGTCCGGATCGCTCCCGACCGTCTTCTGGTTGTCGCGGTACAGCCGATGCCAGCCACCCTGGACGGAATGCTGCTCCGCGATGACTGACAGGTTGTCACCGGGGCGCACGGTGTAGTCGTTTGCAGACGGCGGTTCGGTGCGCGCCTCCGCACCACCGCGCGATGCGCGGTCCGCGCCCGAACCCGGGGAGTCCGCACGGTGGTTGCCGATGCCCGCACTCGCCTCCGCTCCGGGTTGCGCGTCCTGCCCGGAGGTGCGGTCACCAGAGTTCGCGCCCGGGTCGGCGGAGCTGCTGGAGGGCGACGGGGCGGGGTCCGCCGAGGGCTTCCGGGCGGGCGGCACCGAGGGGTCGGCGGACGGGCCGGACGTCGGCTTGCGGTGCTTGCCGGTGGGCTGGTCACCGTCCTTGACCGGTGGCCGCTGGTCCGGCTTCTGGGCCGGCACCGAGGAATCGGAACCCTGCGGCGTACCGGGCTTCCCGGACTCGGACGGGCCGGGGGCGGACTTGTCGGGGGTGGCCGGGGAGGCGTCGGGTGCCTTGTGGTGCGGCGCGGTACGGGGCGTATCCGCGGAGTCGGCATCGCCACCCGGATCTACCTTGGGCGTCGGGCCGTCCTTGACCAGGCCGGAGTCCAGTGCACAGCTGGGCCAGGCATACGGGCCGCGGTCCTCGAGTATCCGCTCGGCGACCGCGATCTGCTGGGCGCGGCTGGCCAGGTCGGGGCGCGGCGCGAACTCCGTACCGCCGTGCTGCTCCCACATCGAGCGCGTCAGCTGCAGCCCGCCATAGAAGCCATTGTCCGAGTCGGCGCTCCACAGGCCGCCGCTCTCGCACTGGGCCACCCGGTCCCAGGTCGCGGCGTCCGCGGCCTGGGCGCCGGAGGCGGCCATCAGCGGCATGGCGAGCCCCGCTCCGGTCACCCCCGCGGCGACCACAAGGGCGGGGATCTGACGGGGACGGCGATGTCGGCCGGAACCGGAAAGCATGCGATGACCTTTCACTGGGCAGCACTGGGCAGCACTCGGCGGGCGCCCGGAAGCGCTCGGCGGCGAATATGACCGACGAACATAGCGACGGCTTCCGGTTGTCACAACCCGGTGTATCGCGGGTCACGTAGCGATAAAGGCAGTTGACGCCGGGTCATCAGGGCCGCGCGGTGAACTCCACCGGCAAGGTGCGCAGTCCGCGCATAATGAGGCCGCCGCGCCACCGCAGTTCCGCCGGATCGACGGAAAGCCGCAGGTCAGGGAGGCGCCGCAGCAAAGTCGCCAGGGCTGTGCGACCCTCCAGCCGGGCCAGCGGGGCACCCAGGCAGTAGTGGATGCCATGGCCGTAGCCCAGGTGCTGGTTGTCTGCGCGGGCGAGGTCCAGGGTGTCCGGGCCGGCGAACCGTTCCGGGTCCCGGTCGGCGGCGGCCAGCACCACCAGGACCGGGTCCCCCTCGGCGATGCGCTGCCCGCCGATGACCAGCTCCCTGGTGGCAAACCGCCAGGTCGCCAGCTCCACCGGGCCGTCATAGCGCAGCAGTTCCTCGACACCGGTGGCCAGCAGGCTCTCATCGCCCTCGGCCAGTGCCCGCTGCAGCCGTTCCCGCTGCCCCGGATTGCGCAGCAGGGCGTAGGTTCCGTTACCGATCAGGTTCACAGTTGTTTCAAAACCGGCGAACAACAGAATGAAGGCCATGGCCGCGGCCTCGTTCTCGGTGAGGTGCTCGCCGTGGTCGCTTGCCCGGATCAGTCCGGAGATGAGGTCTTCACCCAGATCCTCCCGCTTGCGGTGGATCAGCTCCGCGAGATACGTCCGCATCCTCTTCACCGACCGGGCCACCCCGCCGCGCGGCCCGCCGCCGTGGCGGATCATCATGCCCGCCCAGTCCCGGAAGTCGTCCTGGTCCTCGGCGGGCACCCCGAGCATGTCGCAGATGGCATAGATGGGGAGCGGGAAGGCGAACTCATGGATGAGGTCCGCCTCACCACGTCCGGCGAAGCCGTCGATCAGACGGTCGGTGAGCTCCTGCACCCGGGGCGCGAACTCGGCGACCCGCCCCGGGGTGAACGCCTTGGACACCAGGCGGCGCAGCCGGGTGTGGTCCGGCGGGTCGATATTGAGCAGGTGGGTCATCAGGTTGGCGCTGCGCTCGCCCGGAATGCCGACCTTGCCCTTGCCATGAGCAGCCTCGGAGTGGTGCACCGGGTTCTTTGACAACCGCTGGTCGGCGAGCGCCTGCCGGGCATCGGCATAGCGGGTGACCAGCCACGCCTCCACGCCGCTGGGCAGGGTGGTGCGGTGCACCGGCGCATGCTCGCGCAGCCAGGCGTAGGCCGGATAGGGGTCGCTCGCGAATTCCCAGGTGAACAGCGGGGGCATCGGGCCGGCGCCGCTACCCGTGTGGTTGTCGTTCTTGTTGTGCACACCCTCGACGCTACTAGTGCCGTCACCGCCGTCAGTGCCGGCCGGCGCCACCGCTGCCGAAGGAGCCACTGCCGCCGGGGTGCCACTTCTTGCGCTCCTCCGAGAGCTCCTCCGGGTGACTGCCGGGGCTCAGCTCATGCGGCAGGAGCCGCTCGGGCTGACCTGGGGGAATGTCCTCCGGCGCCCGGTGCTCGGTGACATATCCGACCGTGTCCTCGTCATCGTCGTGCCCCGGACCGTGGTTCTCCGCCGGCGGCTGGCCGTCCTCGCCCGGGGTGCGCCAGGAACCCATCCGCCGCTGCGGGGCGGAGGGCGGCGCGGGCTCCCGGTCACGCCACCGCATGCCGTAGACGAAGGCGAGCAGCAGCAGAACGGCGACGGCGATCCCGACGATAAAGGGAGCGATGCCGCCGAGATAGGCGGGAAGGGCGATTTCGATGTGTTTCATCACCATGGCCTCCGGGTACCCATCGCCCGCTCCGTCAAGACCACAAATGCGCTGAATGGGTACAAGTCCAAAGATAAGGGATATTGCCGGTGCTTACTCGTCCCGCCCGCCGAATCACGCTCACCACACTCACCGCCTCCTCCCTGCTGCTGACCGCCTGCGGCGGAGCGGAAACCCCCAAGTCCGCGGTCGACAACGCCGCCCGGCCGGTGCCCCGCCCGGCCGCCCGCTCCGCGCACATCACCGCCGGCCAGGCACGGGACGCCCTGCTCGGCACCCGGGACCTGCCCAAGGGCTGGAAGACCGGACACAAGACGGGACACCGGGAAAAGGCCGAGCTCAAGGGGGTCAAGGCCCACTGTCTTCCGCTGGCCGCGGTGGTCAACACCGGCCGCCTGGAGGGCGAGTACATCACCCACGCGCACCGCCTGTTCAGCAAGCAGGACGACGAGGGGCAGGCCACCGGCCTGGCCCAGGACGTCAGCGGCTACCCGAGGGAGCGCGCCGAGCAGGGCATGCGCAGACTGCGCGCCGCCGTGGAGCAATGCGGCAGCTTCCAGGGGACCCTGGCGGGAAACCCGGCCACCCTGCGGGTGAAAACGCATGATGTCCCGCGCTATGGCGAGGACGCGCTCGCCTATTCGGTGAGCGTCACGGTCGACGACATCCGGATGGACTTCGACCTGGCCACCGTGCGCAGCCATGGCGCGGTCACCACGCTGGTGGAGAGCCACCCCGCGGAGAGCAAGCACAACCGTGAGGCCGTGGACCGGGCGCTGGCCGCGGCCGCCGACCGCCTCACCCGGGCCGCCGCCAGGACCGCCTGACCGGCGGGAGGGACCACAGGACAGTCAGGGCGCACCGGACGGTCAAGGCGGTCAGGCCCGCGAGGACCGTGCGCGCTCGGCCGCCAGGATGGCGTCCCGGTAGGTACGGGCGGCCGCGCGCAGCGCAGTCTCCGGCTCCACCCCGGCCGCTTCGGCCCGCACCGCCAGCGCCAGCAGCTCGTAGCCCACGCCGTCCCCGGCCGGCAGGGTGATGTCCAGGCCCTCGGTACGGGCCCGGGAGGCCAGCTTGGCGGCCAGCGCCAGCGCCGGCTGGCCCAGCGGGATGCCCTCGGTGACCGACTCCCGGCCCTTCTCGGCCGCCTTGCGGCGCAGCCAGTGCGCCTTGACCTCCTCGGGCGTCTCGGCCTTCTCGTCACCGAAGACATGGGGATGGCGGTGGATCAGCTTGTCCACGATGCCGCCCGCCACATCGTCGACCGAGAACGGCTCGTCCGGGTCGTCCTGAGCGATCCGGGCATGGAAGACCACCTGGAGCAGGACGTCCCCGAGCTCCTCGCGCAGCGCCTCCCGGTCACCGGTCTCAATGGCCTCGATGAGCTCGTACATCTCCTCCAGGCCGTACTTCCCCAGGTCCTCATGGGTGCGGATGGCACTCCACGGACAGGCCACCCGGATCCGGTCCATCACCTGCACCAGGTCCAGCAGCCGGGCGCCGGGCAGGTCGTAGGAGCCGGGCAGCAGTTCCAGGGCGGGCATGGTCTCCCGGCCCGAACCGGCCAGCCGGGCCAGCCCATCGGTGAGCTCCGACTCGCCGGCCGCCGAGGTCACCACCACGGCGTCGCGCCCGCCGGCCAGGCAGTAGTCCACCAGCTCACGGGCGGTGGGCGCGGTCTGCTCGGCCGCCACTCCCGCTTCCGCCAGATAGGGCAGCAGCGGATGGCCGGGGTCGGCGCACAGGACCCGGTCGGCCTCCCGCAGCGTCTGCCAGGCCGGCCAGGACAACAGCCCGGGGGCGACCCGGTGGCTGGTGGTGAGCAGGACGATGCGGCCGGATGCGGAGTCGTTCACCCTGCCGAGCCTAGGCGACGGCGGCGGGCGCGGGTCAGGCCGGGCGGTCGGCGGCCGGGAGGGCGGCCCGCAGCCAGGGCTCCTGGACCGGGCCGGCGGTGCCCCGCTTGGCGTCCCAGGTGCCGTACCGGGGGTTGATGTCCACCCGCAGATCCTCGGAGGTCCGCATCAGCACCTGATTGGTGCGGGCGGCGCCGAGCTTGCCGTCCAGCCGGGTGCGGACCAGGTCCATGGCCAGCGCCTGGTCGATCTGGCCGGGTGCGATGCCCAGCGCCAGAAAGCGGGCCCGCACCGCCTCGGCACCGCCATTGGCCCGCTCCACCTGGGCGCGCTCCTGCTGGAGGTCGCTGCGGGTGATGTTCACGCCATTGTCCCGGCCGGCCTTGGCCACGATCCGGTACTGGATCAGACGGACCAGGGTGTCCTGGCTGAGCCGGGCGCTGTTGGCGACCAGCTGCTCCGCCTGCGGGGAGGACCGCTGTGCCTGACGTACATCCTCGACCTGGTGCTGGAGCTGCGAGACGGTGATGCGGTCCTTGCCCACGATGGCCGCGGCGCCCGGGTGTGCGGCGGAGCCGCAGGCGGTGAGCGCGGGGGCCAGGGCCAGCAGCCCGGCGGAGACGGAGAGCGCGGCGGTCCTTCGGCGGATCATAGAGCCTCCCGGCAGTGATCGTGCGGCGGTGCGTCGATCGTCCTGGCGTTGATCGATGGTAGGGAGTCCAGCTGGCCCAGGCCACTGATTCGACCAACGATTCGCCGGGAGTTGAGGTGCGCCAAGGCGATCTCCCGTCCTCAGGCGTGCACTTCGCCCAGCCATCTGAGGGTGTGTCGGATCTCGGCGGGCAGCGGATGGTGCGGCCCATACAGCCGCTCGGCGTCGTGCAGCAGGGCGGCCAGGGTGTCCCTGGCGGCCTGCCGGTCCCCCAGGGACAGCAGCAGCTGGGCCATCCGGCGCCGCACTTCCAGCGGGGTGGCCGGGTCGGCCGGGTCGTTCTGGAAGTGCGGCAGCAGGACCCGGTACTCGCTGAGCGCGCCGACCGCCTCGCCCAGCTGCTCCAGGCACTGCGCCGCGTCATACCGGAAACGCAGCACCTGCCGGGCCGCGTGCGGGCCGGACTCCAGGGCGTACTCCTCGGCCAGCCACCGCAGTTCGGGCAGGGCGCGCCGGTACTGGCCGTCGTCCATCAGGGTGGCGGCGTACTGCTTGCGCAAGGTGCGGACGACCGCGGAGCGCTCGCCGTGCTCCCGGGCGGCGGCCGGCAGGATGGCGCCCAGCAGATCCACGGCCTGGGTGATGCCGCCCTGGTCCAGCAGCCGCTTGACCTCCTCCACCGCCTCGGCGACATCCGGGCCGGCGGGGGCGGCGGGCGGCGGAGCGGCCGGAGCAGGGACGGGCGGAACGGGGACGGGCGCAGCGGGGACGGGCGGAACGGGGACGGGCATGGCAGCCGCGGCGACCGGCCGGTCGGGCCAGGGAGCGTGCGGCAGAAGGAAGGGACGGGTGGGATTCATCGGGCCTACCGGCCCACCGGAATACGGACCGGTGACGGCCTGGCCGGGGGCGGGCAACAGCGGGGCGAGCGCCCGGTAGACCTCCTGGGCATCGGCGGGCCGGCCCTGGGGGTCCTTGGCCAGCAGCCTGAGCACCAGCTCCTCCAGCGCGGCCGGCACCTCGGGGCGGACCTGCCGGACCGGGACGGGCGGTTCATAGAGATGGCGGTGCAGCACCCCCAGCGCGGTCGAACCGGCGAACGGGACCTGCCCGCTGAGCAGTTCATGCAGCAGGACGCCGAGCGCATACAGATCGGTGTACGGCCCGACGGCGCCGCCCATGGCCTGCTCCGGGGCCATATAGGCGGGACTGCCGATGGGCGAGCCGGTACGGGTGAGCCGGGTGGTGTCGGTGTCCAGGACCGAGGCGACCCCGAGATCGAGCACCAGCACCGAGCCATCGGGGCGCACCATCACATTCCGCGGCTTGAGATCGCGGTGGACGATGGGCACCGCATGCACCGCGGAGAGCACCGAGCACAGCTGGGCGGCCACCGAGACGGCCCATGGCCAGGGGTAGGGGTCATGCTCTGCCAGATGGTCGGCGAGGTCGGCGCCGTCCACATACTGCATGACCAGATAGAGGTCCTCGCCGTCGCTGCCCGCGTCATGCACGGTGACCAGGCCGTGGTGGTCGACCTGGGCGGTGACCCGGCACTCCCTGACAAAGCGGCGGCGCAGCTCGTCGGCACCGTCGGTGGAGCCCGCCATCCGGTCCGGGCGCAGCAGCTTCACCGCGATGCGGCGGTCCAGCCGCCGGTCGTAGCCGGTCCACACCTGACCCATACCGCCCTGGCCGATGAGCGTTGCCAGCTCATACCGGCCGGCGATCAGACGCCCGTTCACCGGCCCTGCTCCCTGTCCCTGTTATCCCTGGGCTCCTTGCGGAGCAGATGGCTCAACTCATCCAGCTCGGCGCGCACTTGGTCAATGCGCTGGGGCGGTCGCGGTGGATATGGCGCCTGCTGAGGGGCGGGAGTGGCACTGTAGAACACCGGTGCCTGCTGCGGTGGCTGGAGATGCGGCGGCTGCGCGGGCATCGGCTGCGGCGGCTGGGCCGCACCTGCCTGCCCATAGGGCGGGTAGCCGGCGGGCCCGGGCACCGCCGGATGGCCGGGGAGCGGACCGGCCGGGTGGGCCATACCGGTCTTCCGGACGGGCGGCCGATGGTGGCGTATGTCGAACCAGAGGTAGTAGGCGATGGCGGCACACCCCAGGCAGATGTCCGTCGCCATGCCGATGTGCGGCCAGACGGTCTTGGACAGCCGCGACTCCAGCGAGGCCAGGCAGGCGAGGGACAGCACCAGCACCGCCCAGAACAGCGCCCAGTCCCGGGGCCTGCGCCGGAGGATGGCCACCCGCAGCACCGGTACCCAGCTCACCAGGAAGACGGTGCCAACGGTGAGGGCGACGATGACCACCCTGGTGGCGATCACCATGGGTCTCCCCCTGCGGTGGGGCGGCGGCGCGGAACCGGGGCCGGTCATTGCTACTCCTGGAGTGCTGGATGAGTCAGAGCCTATCCAGCGACCCCGCCAACTACCCTGGGGTTGCGGGGATCAGACGGCGTGACAGAAACCACCCTGCTCACTCCGGTCTGACGGCGCCGCCGGTCAGCCCGTCATAGAGCCCCTGTATCAGCTGCCCGCCCAGCCGCTCGGCGCTGCGCAACACCTCCTCGAAGCCGGCCAGGGCCTGGAATCGGGCGCCATAGCGGCGCTGTTCGGCCAAGGGCAGCCGGGGCACCTGGAGCCGGCGCACATCGAGCCGGGTGGCGGTGGACGCATAGCTGCTGGCCTGGCGCTGGTTGGCGGTGCCCCGCAGGAAACCGGCCAGAAACCAGGGGTCCAGGGCGGAGGGATCGGGGCGCAGCAGGAACAGGCCCCGCCCCAGTGCGGCTCCGGCGGTCGCCTCGTCGATCACCCGGGCCACGGTGCCGTCACCGACCACCGGCACCACCACATCACCGGCCTCGACCAGCACCGGCTCCTCCGCGGGCCCCTCGGGCAGTGCGCCGGTCGGCTCGCTGCCCGCCCTGACGTCATAGTCGGTGAGCACCGGCGGCGCATCGGCTCCAGAAGTGGCACCCGGACCGCCGGCCCGCAGCACCAGGGCTCCGGCGCGGGCGAGTTCACCGACGGTGGTGGTGGGCCACCGGGCGGGCTCGTCCGGCGCGGCGGGCGGCACCGGGGCGAGCTCTCCGGTGCGCCGCAGGGCAGCGGTCAGCCGGTCGTGGATACCGGCGAGATCGGCCACGCCACCGCCGGCTGCGACCGGCGGGAGGTGGCGGGCGGGGGCGAGGTCCACATCATCGTCGAGCAACTCGATGACCGGCAGGGACCGGCGCCGTCCGGGCTGCTCCTCCACCGTGCCCGTCCGGTCGAACTCCTCCCAGGCGTCCAGGGCAGCGGTACGCACGGCCTGCCAGGGCAGCTTGTCCCGGCCGGCCGGCGCCAGGTCGGAGGTGTCCACCAGCAACAGCCGCGGACCGGGCGAGGGCTGGGCGCCGGGCCGCCGCAACACCCAGAGATGCAGGGGGATTCCATAGGGCGGGGCGGCACCTGCGGGCAGCGCGATCACGGCCCGCAACGCACCGCGGCGCAACAGGTCGGCCCGGATGCGGCGGCCGGAGCGGCGGGAGGCCGCGGCCGGCGGCATCAGCAGCACCGCGGTGCCGCCGTCCCGCAGCCGGGCGAGGGCGTGCTGGATCCAGGCCAGCTCGGACTCGGTGCGGGCGGGGAAGCCATACTCCCAGCGTGGGTCATAGGCCAACTCCTCATGGCCCCAGTTGCGTTCATTGAACGGCGGATGGCAGAGCACGGTGTCGACGGCCAACTCGCCGAAGGCATCGGCACGCAGACTGTCGCCGGCCCGCATCCGCACCTGGGCATCGGTCTGCAGGGCCAGGCGCAGGGCGCTGAGCGCCGCCAGGTCCGGGTCGGCTTCCTGGCCGAACACCGCGGAGGCGGGCGAGGCCGGCTCGGCCGCACTGAGCAGGGCGCCGGTGCCACAGGCGGGGTCGAGCACGGTGCGCGGGCGCTGCCGGTCCATCGCGCCCTGGCCGATGGCGGCCATCAGCTCGGCGGGACCGGGTGGCGTGACCGCGTTCTGCCGGGGGTTGGCGTCGAAGTGGCGACTGAGCAGGAACTCGAAGACCGGGGCGGTGCCGCGCGCGGCGGCGAGTTCGGCGGCGCCGCGCACCAGTGCGGTGGAGATGGCGAGTTCGGCCGGGGTGGGGACCGCGACCGGGTGCGCCTCACCGAGCCGGGCGGCCAGCACCGACTCCAGGGCGGTGGGCAGCGCTTCCGCGAGCTTGAGATCGGAGAGTGCCGCCAGCTCCAGCCAGGCGGTCGACCGGTCGCGGATCAGCAGCAGCACGGATCCGGCGTACCGGAGGGCGGTGAGTGCACCGGCCGGATGGCCGGTCAGCTGCTGCCAGACCCGCTCGCTCAGCGGGACCTCGGCGAGCTTGCCCTGGTGGCGCAGCCATTGCTCGACGTCTCCCAGGTCGAACGTCGGGCTGGTGTCGGTGCCGCCGATGGGCTGGGGGAAATCCAGATGGCGGCGGCGCCAGTTGCTGACCGCCGCGCGCCCCACCCCGGCCAGCCGGGCGATTCCGGCCGCGGTCACTTCCGTTGCGTTCTCGGCCACCGGGCTCCCCTCCCACTCGCTGTGTGTGCGTATCCGATCGATGTGCTGCCGAGCATAGGGGCCCACATCCGGCCGCCACCACTTCACAGCCGTGAACTCACCTCTTCGCGTGAACCTGGTTGACTCGGTTAACAGCCTCTGCTGTGATTGACCCGTTGGTTCACGAAGTCCGCGCCGAGAGGTGTTCGCCATGTATCAGCACGCCCCGCAGCCCGCCCCGCACAAGCAGCGCAACTGGTTCGCCCGGCACAAGGTCCTCACCGGGATCGGCGCCCTGGTCGTGGTGGTGGGCATCGGCGCCGCCACGGGAAGCGGCGGCAATGACGAGGACAAGACCGGCACCTCCGCCCGGTCCGCGGATCACGCCTCCGGCACCGGGGACGGCAAGGCGGCCGGCAAGGAGAAAGAGAAGGGGAAGGGCGGGAAGGCGGATCTCTCCGGCAACGGCACCTTCCAGGTCGGCTCCGACATCAAGCCCGGCACCTACCTCTCGGCCGGGAACAAGGAGGGCTGCTACTGGGAGCGCCTCAAGGACTCCACGGGCGACGCGGATTCGATCATCGCCAATGACAATGTGGTGGGCTCCTCCTATGTGACCGTCGAGGCCGGCGACAAGGTCTTCAAGACGCAGGGCTGCAAGGGCTGGAACCTGGTCCCCGCCACCAGGCCCTCGACCGGCAGCCGTAGAACGGAGTTCGCCGGGAACGGCATGTACCGGGTGGGCGTCGACATAGCCCCCGGCACCTACAAGTCCCAGGGCAACAAGGACGGCTGCTACTGGGAGCGCGCCAAGGACGCCCTGCATGGGACGGACTCCATCGCGGCCAATGAGAACGTCACCGGCAACGGCCTGGTGACGATCAGCGCCGACGACGCCTACTTCAAGACCAGTGGATGCACCGACTGGAAGCAGGCCGGCTGATCCGGCCGGACCGACGGCGTCCTCACCTGCGGGATGCCTGATGGTCGGTGGTGTCCGCGTATCTTTTCGACAGTCGTCCCACCGACCAGTCGAAGGAAAGGACCACCATGGACTCGGCCGCAGCCGCCGTGTCGGCGCCGGGGCCGGGCCCGGCCGAGATCGCGGGCAAAAGCCGCTCCTGGGGCACCACCCTGCGGGCACCACGACTCGACCCGTACTGGGTGGCCGGGGCTCTCTTCGTCCTCTACTCCCTGCTGTCCCTGTGCCGGAACCGGCAGATGCTCACCATGTCCTGGGACCTGGGCATCTTTGAACAGGCCATAAGGGCCTACGCCCACCTCCAGGCGCCCATAGTCGATCTCAAGGGCCCGGGCACCAATATCCTCGGAGACCACTTCAGCCCGGTCACCGTACTGATAGCGCCCTTCTACCGGGTCTTCCCGACCCCGGTGACCCTTCTGGTAGCCCAAGCCCTGCTCTTCGCCCTGTCCGCGGTGCCGGTGACCCGGCTCGCCGCCGGACTGCTGGGCCGGGCACGCGGGCTGGCCATAGGCATCGCCTACGGGGCGTCCTGGGGCATACAGCGCGCGGTCGACTTCGACTTCCATGAGATCGCCTTCGCCATGCCGCTGCTGGCCTTCTCCCTGGAAGCCCTGGTACGCAGCCGCTGGCGGACCGCGGTGCTGTGGGCCCTGCCGCTGGTTCTGGTCAAGGAGGACCTCGGGGTCACGGTGGCCGCGATCGGTGTGGTGATCCTGATACGCCTGCGGCCCCTGCGCCGCGACTCAGCCCGCGACTCACGCCGGGCCGCCCTGGCTCTGGGGGTGGTGGCCTTCGGTCTGGCAGCCACCGTGCTGACCCTGACCCTGCTCATCCCGGCCTTCAACTCCACCGGCTCCTACGACTACTGGAACAAGGTCAACGGCGACGGGCCCGCCCCGACCATCCCGGTACTCACCGCGATACGCACCCTGCTGTGGGTGCTGCTGCCCACCACCGGACTGCTGGCCCTGCGCTCGCCGCTGCTGATCGTCGCCCTGCCCACGCTGGGCTGGCGCTTCCTATCCCATGACGACCACTACTGGGGGACCGACTGGCACTACAACGCGGTGCTGATGCCCATCGTCTTCATCGCCCTGACCGATGCGCTCGCCAAAGCCCACGAGGCCGGCAAGCCCTGGCTGCGGTCCTACGCCAACCACCTGCCGGCGGCGGTGGCCGGTGCGGCGCTCTCGCTCAGCTCGGCGCTGCCGCTCTACAGCCTGACCCTCCCCGACACCTACCGCACTCCCCCGGCAGTGAAGGCGGCCGAGCAGTTGCTGGACCGGATACCCGACAACGCCACGGTGGAGTCGGACATAGGCCCCATCAGCCGTCTGGTCAGCCGCTGCCGGGTGCTGTGGATAGGGGACACCCGGGGCATCGCCCCGGACTATGTCGCCCTGCACATCACCGACGGCAGGACCCCCCAGGAGCTGATAGCCGGTACCCAGCAGATGCACCCGGGGACGTCCTACCGGCTCCTGGGGAGCGGGGGCGGCTACACGGTGCTCAAGCGGTCCGCTTAGCCCATGTCGGCGCCCCCGGCCGGGGCCGGCCTCAGCCGAGGATGGTGGTGAGGAACTCCCCGGTCCAGGCCAGGAGTTCCCGGCCGACCAGCGGCTTGCCGCCGATGCGGGCCGTGGCCGGGCGCGGCACCAGGATCTGCCGGGTGGCGGGCTTGTGCACCGTGCGCGGGTAGAGCCGGTTCAGCCGCAGTTCCTGGGACTCGCGCAACTCCACCGGGCCGAAGCGGACGTTGGAGCCCTGGAGCGTGATGTCGGCGACCCCGCAGGCCCGGGCCAGCATACGCAGGCCGGCGACCAGCAGCAGGTTCTCCACCGGCTCGGGCAACTTGCCGTAGCGGTCGGTGAGTTCCTCACGGACGGCCTTGATGTCCTCCTCGCTGTTGGCGGCGGCGATGGCGCGGTATGCCTGCAGGCGCAGCCGTTCGCCGGGCGCGTAGTCGTGCGGCACATGGGCGTCGACCGGCAGCTCGATCTTCACCTCGAGCGGCGGCTCGGCCTCCTCCGCGCCGCCTTCCAGCGAGGCGCGGTAGTCGGCCACCGCCTCGCCGACCATGCGGATGTACAGGTCGAAGCCAACGCCCGCGATATGGCCGGACTGTTCACCGCCGAGCAGGTTGCCCGCGCCACGGATCTCCAGGTCCTTCATCGCCACATACATGCCGGCGCCCATCTCGGTGTGCTGGGCGATGGTGGCCAGTCGCTCATGGGCGGTCTCGGTGAGCGGCTTCTCCGGCGGGTAGAGGAAGTAGGCGTAGCCGCGCTCGCGGCTGCGGCCCACCCGGCCGCGCAGCTGGTGCAGCTGGGACAGGCCGAAGTTGTCGCCGCGTTCCACGATCAGGGTGTTGGCATTGGAGATGTCGATGCCCGATTCCACGATGGTGGTGGAGACCAGGACATCGAAGCGCTTCTCCCAGAAGTCCACCACCACCTGTTCCAGCGCCGACTCCGACATCTGGCCGTGGGCGGTGGCGATCCGGGCCTCCGGCACCAGTTCGCGCAGTCGCGCGGCGGCCCGGTCGATGGATTCCACCCGGTTGTGGATGTAGAAGACCTGGCCCTCGCGCAGCAGTTCACGGCGGACGGCGGCGGCGATCTGCTTCTGGTCGTAGGGCCCCACAAAGGTGAGCACCGGGTGGCGCTCCTCCGGCGGGGTGGTGATGGTGGACATCTCCCGGATGCCGGTGACCGCCATCTCCAGGGTGCGCGGAATGGGGGTGGCCGACATGGTCAGGACATCCACATTGGCGCGCAGCTTCTTCAGCTGCTCCTTGTGCTCGACGCCGAAGCGCTGCTCCTCGTCCACGATGACCAGGCCCAGGTCCTTGAACTTGGTCTCGGAGGAGAACAGGCGGTGGGTGCCGATGACCACGTCCACCGAACCCTCGCGCAGGCCCTCCAGCACGGCCTTGGCCTCGGTGTCGGTCTGGAACCGGGACAGCGCCTTGACCACCACGGGGAACTGGGAGTAGCGCTCGGAGAAGGTGCCGAAGTGCTGCTGCACCAGCAGGGTGGTGGGCACCAGCACGGCGACCTGCTTGCCGTCCTGCACCGCCTTGAAAGCCGCGCGCACCGCGATCTCGGTCTTGCCGTAGCCGACGTCGCCGCAGATCAGCCGGTCCATGGGGACGGACTTCTCCATGTCCTCCTTGACCTCGGCGATGGTGGTGAGCTGGTCCGGGGTCTCGGCGTAGGGGAAGGCGTCCTCCAGCTCACGCTGCCAGGGGCTGTCCGCCCCGAAGGCATGGCCGGGGGCGGCCATCCGGGCCGAGTAGAGCTTGATCAGGTCGGCGGCGATCTCCTTGACCGCCTTCTTGGCCCGGGCCTTGGTCTTGGTCCAGTCCGCGCCGCCCAGCCGGTGCAGGGTGGGGGACTCGCCGCCCACATACTTGGTGACCTGCTCCAGCTGGTCGGTGGGGATGTAGAGCCGGTCGCCGGGCTGGCCTCGCTTGGCCGGGGCGTACTCCACCAGCAGGTACTCCCGGGTGGCGCCCTGCACGGTGCGCTGGACCATCTCCAGATAGCGGCCCACGCCATGCTGCTCATGGACGATGAAGTCGCCGGCCTGCAGGGTCAGCGGGTCGATGGTCTTGCGGCGGCGGGCCGGCATCCGGCCCATGTCCTTGCTGGCCGCCTTCTGCCCGGACAGATCGGTCTCGGTGAGCACCGCGATCTTCAGGGCCGGGTCGACAAAGCCGTTGTCCAGGCTCGCGCAGGAGACATGGACCACGGACGGGGAGAGCTCGGGCAGGTCCGCGTCCAGCCGGGCGGCGATGCCCTCGCCGCCGAGCACCTCGACGGTACGGGCGGCGGGGCCATGGCCCTCGGTGAGGAAGACGGTGCGCCAGCCCTCGGCCAGCCAGCCCTTGGTGTCGGCCAGGGCGCGGGCGGTGTCGCCCCGGTAGGTCTCGGGGGCGCGCATGCCCAGGGTGAGGGTGTCGCTGTCCGCATCCTCATCGGCCGCGAAGGGACTGACGGACCACCACATCATGCCCAGTTCGCGGGCCCGGTCGCGGACATCGGCGATGCCCCACAGCGAGGCCGCGCCCACATCGATGGGTGCCTCGCCACCGCCGGCGGTGGCCGACCAGGACGCCTGGAGGAACTCCTGGGAGGTGGCCACCAGGTCGGCGGCGCGGGTGCGTACCCGCTCCGGGTCGCAGACCACCGTCATGCTGCCGGCCGGCAGCACATCCAGCAGCAGCTCCATGTCGTCCACCAGCACCGGGGCCAGGGACTCCATGCCCTCCACGGCGATGCCCTCGGCCAGCTTGCCCAGCAGCTCGGCCAGTTCGGGGTGGTCCTCGGCCAGGGCCGCCGCCCGCTCGCGCACCTGGTCGGTCAGCAGCAGCTCCCGGCAGGGCGGCGCCCACAGACCGTGCTCGGCGACCTCCAGGGACCGCTGGTCGGCCACCTTGAAGTAGCGGATCTCCTCGACCTCGTCGCCCCAGAACTCGACGCGCAGCGGGTGTTCCTCGGTGGGCGGGAAGACATCCAGGATGCCGCCGCGGACCGCGAACTCGCCGCGTTTCTCCACCAGTTCGACCCGGGCGTAGGCGGCCGCGGCCAGCGCGTCCACCACCTCCTCCAGGTCGGCGCTCCGCCCGCTGCGCAGGCTGACCGGCTCCAGGTCACCCAGCCCCTTGACCTGGGGCTGGAGCACCGAGCGGACCGGGGCGACCACCACGCTGACCGGGCCCGCGGTGGGGTCGTCAGGGGACGGGTGGGCCAGCCGGCGCAGTACGGCGAGCCGGCGGCCGACGGTGTCCGAGCGCGGGGAGAGCCGCTCGTGCGGCAGGGTCTCCCAGGCCGGGTACTCCACCACGGCATCCGGCGGCAGCAGCGAGCCCAGGGCGGCCGCGAGGTCCTCGGCCTCCCGGCCGGTGGCGGTCACCGCGAGGACCGGCCGCCCGGCGTCCCGGGCCAGTGCGGCGATGGCGAAGGGCCGGGCGGCGGGCGGGCCGACCAGGTCCAGGTGCGGCCGGTTGCCGTCGGCCGCGGCCTTGACCGCCTCGGCGAGCGCCGGATCGTTGACGACGGCGTCGAGCAGACCGTGCAGGCTCATAAAGGGCATCCCGTCCAGGGGTGGACAACGCGAACCGCCCGGCTCGTCGAGGGACGGGCCGGGTGCGACTCCAGCGTACGACGGGGGGCGGACCGGGGCTTTGTGGATAAGCCCGGGCCCGGACGCGCACCCCCGTGGTGCGTCCGGGCCCGGGCCTGGTTCGGGCATGCTGCCGGATTCCGGCCGCGGGTTGCGGGCGCCTGCGGCGGGCCATCCCCACCCGCGCGCCGCCCGTGGCCCCAACCGTGAGGCTGCCCTCTCCGGTGGGGCCACTGGCGGCCGTCAGTCCGTGGCGATGGCCTTCAGGACGTTCATCCGGCCCGCCCGGAAGGCCGGGACCAGGGCCGCGATCAGGCCCACCAGCGCGGAGCCGAGGAAGACCCAGCCGAGGGTGGACCAGGGGATCTCCAGCACGTCCAGTCCCTGCAGGGCGAGCAGCTTCTGGGCGGTGGCGCCCCAGCCCATGCCCAGCCCCAGGCCGAGCAGCGCGCCGAACAGGGCGATCACCACCGACTCCAGGCGGATCATGCGGCGCAGCTGGCGCCGGGAGAGGCCGATGGCCCGCATCAGGCCGATCTCCCGGGTCCGCTCGACCACCGAGAGGGCCAGGGTGTTCACCACACCGAGGATGGCCACGATGATCGCCAGGGCCAGCAGGCCGTAGATCAGGTTGAGCAGCTGGCCGACCTGGTCCTTGATCATCTTCTTGTAGTCGGACTGGTCGCGGACCTTGATCTGCGGGTAGTCGGCCATGGCCGCCTTGAGTGCGGCGGAGGCCTCCTTCATCTGGCCGTCCTTGGCCTTGGCCAGCAGCATCAGCGGCGGCGGCATCTTGTCGGCCGGCAGGTACCGCTTGGCGGTGGCGATGTTGAGGTACATCGCGCCCTTGTCGAGGCTGGTGTCGTCCGAGGTGATGGCGTTGACCTTGAGCCTGGCGGTCCGGCCGTCGGTCATGGCCACGGTGAGCCGGTCGCCCAGCTTGATCCCATGGTCCTTGGCGTAGCCCTCGGGGACCGACATGGCGTCCTTGGCGTACGCCTGGGACAGCGTGCCCTGGACGGTCTCCTGGCGCAGGTCCCGGGCGTAGCTGGGGTCGGCGGCGGTCAGCCGCTGGCCGCCGGTCTTGCCGTCGGGGGTGGTGATCCTGGCGTGCACCGCGGTGTACTCGGTGAAGTGGTCGATGTGCCCGGCCGACCGGGCGGCCTTGACCATCGCCGGGGTGAAGCCGTTGTTGCTGTCCATGATGAAGTCCGCGCCGACCGACCGGTCCATCTGGTCGGTGGCCGAGGCGATCATCGAGGAGCCCACCACCGAGAGGGCGGCGACCAGCGAGAGGCCGATCATCAGGGCCGAGGCGGTGGCGCCGGTGCGGCGCGGGTTGCGCAGGGCGTTGCGTTCGGCGAGCCGGCCCACGGGGCCGAAGACCCGCAGCACCACCATGCTGAGGACGCGGACGACCAGACCCGCCAGCAGCGGTCCGACCACCACCAGGCCGATCAGCGTGAGCAGCACGCCCAGGCCCAGGAAGGCCGAGCCGGAGGACGCCTTGTCCGCCTTGGCGGCCACCAGCAGCGCGGCCCCGCCGCCCGCGGTGAGCAGCACACCGATGGCGGCGCGCACCCGGCCCGCCCTGGCGTCACCGGGGTTGCCGGCGTCGCGCAGAGCGGCCATCGGGGAGATCTTCCCGGCCCGGCGGGCGGGCAGATAGGCGGCCAGCACGGTGACCAGCACGCCGATGGCCAGGCCCACCAGGGGCGTGGTGGCCTTGACGGTCAGGTCGGAGGTGTCCAGCTTCATGCCCAGCGAGCCCATGAGCTTCATCAACCCCACGGCCAGCGCGATGCCGCCGCCGATGCCCAGCACCGAGCCGGTCACGCCCAGCAGCAGCGCCTCCGCCAGCACCGACCGGTTGACCTGCCGGCGGCTGGAGCCGATGGCCCGCATCAGGCCGATTTCCCGGGTGCGCTGGGCGACCAGCATGGAGAAGGTGTTGACGATCAGGAAGATGCCGACCAGGACGGCGATGCCGGCGAAGCCCAGCAGCGCGTACTTCATCACGTCCAGGACCGAGCCCAGGCTCTTCTTGTTCTCCTTCTTGGCCTCGGCCGCGGTGCGCACCTGGTAGGTGTCGCCGAGGGCGGCGGTGACGTTCGCCTTCAGCTGCTCGTCGCTGACGCCGGGGGCGGCGGTCAGCCCGTAGCCGGTGTACTCGCGGGCGCTGCCGAGGAGTTGGGTCTGGGCGGTGGCGGTGTCGAAGTAGAGGATGGCCGCACCGGGGTTGGTGGTCTTGTAGGTGGCCAGGCCGACCACCCGGACGTTGAAGTCACCGGGGGCGGCGATCACCCGCAGGGTGTCGCCCATCTTGACGTGGTGCTTGTGGGCGGTGTCGGAGTCCAGTACGGCCTCGCCGGCGCCCCGCGGCTGGTGGCCGCTGGTGATCTCCACCGACTTCAGCTGGCTGTCGGCCCAGTTGACGCCCACCGTGGGAGCGCCCGAACTGGGGCTCAGGCTCTCCTTGCCGGCGGTGGCCACGGTGATCTGCTGGGTGGCGACCTCGGGTTCGACCTTGGCGACGCCCCGCACCCCGGCCAGCCGGTCCCGTACCGAGGCGGGCAGGGTGGCGGGCTTTCCGGTCTCCTGGGCGTTGTCCTTCTCCTTGGGATGGACATCCACATCGGAGGCGGTGGAGGCGAAGAGCTTGTCGAAGGTGGCGGTCATGGTGTCGGTGAACACCAGGGTGCCGCAGACAAAGGCCACCGAGAGCAGCACGGCGATCAGGGACAGCACCATCCTGCCCTTGTGCGCCAGGAAGTTGCGCAGTGAGGTACGGAAGATGGTCACGACACCCGTCCCCGGGCGTCGAAGTTCTTCATCCGCTCAAAGACCATCTCCGCGGTGGGCTGGTGCATTTCGTCCACGATGCGGCCGTCCGCGAGGTAGAGCACGCGGTCGGCATAGGAGGCGGCCACCGCGTCATGCGTCACCATGACTATGGTTTGCCCGAGTTCGTCCACCGAGCGGCGGAGGAAGCCCAGTACCTCGGCGCCCGCCCTGGAGTCCAGGTTTCCGGTCGGCTCATCACCGAAGATGATCTCGGGACGGGCGGCCAGCGCCCGGGCCACGGCCACCCGCTGCTGCTGGCCGCCGGAGAGCTGGTTGGGCCGGTGCTTCAGCCGGCCGGCCAGACCCACGGTCTCCACCACCCGCTCCAGCCAGGCACGGTCCGGCTTGCGGCCCGCGATGTCCATGGGGAGCGTGATGTTCTCCAGGGCATTGAGCGTGGGCAGCAGGTTGAAGGCCTGGAAGATAAAGCCGATCCGGTCCCGGCGCAGCTGGGTGAGCTTCTTGTCCTTGAGCCGGGTGATCTCGGTCTCGTCGATCCAGATCTCGCCGGAGGTGACGGTGTCCAGCCCCGCCAGGCAGTGCATCAGGGTTGACTTGCCGGAGCCGGAGGGCCCCATGATGGCGGTGAAGCGGCCCCGCGCGATGTCCACGTCCACGTGGTCCAGCGCGGTGACCCGGGTCTCCCCGGAGCCATAGGACTTGACGATCTGCCGCCCCCGCGCCGCGACGTCCGCATGTCCTCCACTGCCCCCGGTCCTGGGAATCGATACAGCCGTGGTCACGGTGAGTCTCCTGATCGCTCGGTGTCCGCTGAACTTCCGCTGAAGTGGTGTCCAGCCTGCTGGAACGCGGCCTCGGTCACGATGGGGCTGGTCTGCCTCCTGATGGTGGTGCTAGCCCCACCACGCCTCCCCCGGCCACCTCCAAAAGGCTAGGCAGCGCCACTCGCCCGCTCCTCCTGCTGCGGGACGACGTGCGGGCGGGAGAAAGTACGGGCCGACCCCTAGGGGACGCGCCCCCTTCGAAGCGGTACGTCTCAGGGTCAGCCGGGCCGGGTAGCAAGGCAATTGCGGGCGGTGACGGTGAAGTGGCCGGTGTCCGGCGGCGGATGGGGCAACGAACGGCGAAGAATCCGTGAAGGCTGTCCCCCGGCAAGACAATTGGGGGCAGAGGGAATTAGTGTTCGGCTTTATGGCCGTGGGGGCGGCATGTGGCCCCGCAGCACGGCCGCCGGTCTCTCAAGGAAGCAGCCTCCGGTGAAGATACTTCGTACTCGCGCTGCCAGCGTCTCCCGACAGGGACTGTGCACGGCCCTGCTGGTCGCCAGCCTGAGTGCCGCGGTCGGCGCCGTTCCGGCGCACAGCAGCGGGGACCACGACGACCCCGCCCCGGCGCCCGGCAACCCGCAGAGCCGGCCGCATGGCTCCCCCAACCTCACCCTCCCCGACCTGGTCCCGCGGCCCGGCGCCTCCGGCAGACCCGGCCGCGACCTCGGCACCGGCGATATCCCGGACGGCGCCACCGGCATTCCGGCCACCGCGCTGGCCGCCTACCGGAACGCCGAGAAGATAGCCAAGGAACAGTGGCCCGACTGCCACATCCCTTGGGAACTCATCGCCGGCATCGGCAAGGTGGAGTCCGAGCACGCGGCCGGCTACGGACTGCGCTCCGACGGGTCGACCGAGAAGAAGATCCTCGGACCCGCCCTGGACGGCAAGCAGTTCGCCCTGGTCCCGGCCACCGACGGCGGCCGCTGGACCGGTGACCCGGTGTACGAACACGCCATCGGCCCCATGCAGTTCCTCCCGGCCACCTGGGCCGGCTACGCCATGGACGGCACCGGTCTGGGCCAGAAGGACCCCAACAACATCTTCGATGCCGCCGCCGGCACCGCCCGCTACCTCTGCGCCGGCGGCCTGGACCTGAGCAAGCAGGACGACATCGACAAGGCCGTCCTGCGCTACAACAACTCCCGCGACTACCTCAACGCGGTGGTCGGCTGGATGCGCGCCTACCAGAACGGCAAGGCGGTCCCGGTGGCCGATCCGCCGGCCGCGCCCGGCAACCCGGCACCCGCTCCCGGCGGCCCCTCCCGGGGCAGCGACACCAGCCCCACCGAGCCGCCGCGCCGTAGCTCCCAGCCCTCGCCGGGAACTCCGGCGCCCGGGCACTCCGAGAAGCCCACTCCGTCCCCCCAGCCCACCGACCCGGGGAAGGAAAAGGACCCCGGCAAGGACAAGGACCCGGGCAAGGACAAGCCCGTCCCGCCGGCCCCGGTCACCCGCCTGGACCGGCTCGGTGAGCGGACCCTCAAGGCCACCGCCGGTCAGACCTTCACCGACCGGACCCGGGTACGGGCCCTGGACCGGGACGGCAAGCCCGCCCAGGGCACCAAGGTCCGCTTCGAGATCATCGGCGACACCGAGGCCCGCTTCCCCGGCCAGTCCCGCACCGTCACCGCCGTCACCGGCAAGGACGGCTCGGCCACCGCACCCGCCCTCCAGGCGGGCGCCAAGGCCGGTGACTTCACCGTGCGGGCCACCGTGGAGGGCCGGGACATCAAGCCGGTCGACTTCGACGCCACCGTCGAGGCCGCGCCCGCACCGCACGCCGACACCCTCGAACGGGTCGGCACCGGCGCCCTCAAGGCCAAGGCCAACGCCTCCTTCACCACCCCGGTGCGGGTACGCGCCCTGGCCAAGGGCAAGCCGGTGCAGGGCCTCGCGCTCACCGCCACCGTGCTGGCCGCGGACGGCAAGACCCCGGTGAAGACCGGCCCGTTCTTCAAGGACGAGCACGGCAAGCCGGTCCGCACCCTGACCCTGCCCGCCACCGGCGAGGACGGACAGCTCACCCTGCCCGGCCTGTTCACCGGAGCGGACACCGGCGCGTACACCCTGGTGCTCGCCACCGAGGACGGCACCCAGCTGGTGCTGCACCTCACCGTGACCGCGAGCTGACCCCGGCCGGGCGGGCCCGACACGGCCCGCCCGGCACCGGGCTCAGCCCTCGCCGCCCACGTCCTCCGCCACCGGCTTGCCGGTCAGCGCCGCCAGACTGTGCCGGACATGCGCCATATGCGAGCGCAACTCCTCACGGCGCTCCTCGTGTTCACGCAGCACCCGTTCCGTCTCCCGGGCCACCCGCTCCTCACGCACCCGCGCCTGGGCGATCACCGACGCGGCCTGCGCCTCGGCGTCCTCCTGCCCATGCCGGGCCGCCTCCTCGGCGTCCGCATAACGCCGCTGGGCCTCATTGAGCGTGGAACGGGCGTACTCCTCCATCGCCGCGATCCGCGCCTCCAGCGCCGTCTCCCGCTCGGCGGCCTCCCGGCCGGCCGTCTCCCAGCGCTCCGCCTGGTCCTTCTCCTGCTCGGCCAGCATGGCGGCGGTCCGCTCCCGCATCTCCTGCAGCGCCCGCGCCGCCTCCGCCCGCCGGTCCTTGGCCTCCTGCCGCACCGTGGCCCGCAGCTCGTCCGCCACCGACTCGGCGGCCAGCCGGGCCTGCCGCGCCCACTCCTCCGCCTCGGCCCGCACCCCCACCGCATGCTCATGGGCGGCGTCCCGCAGCTGCCGGGCGTACCCCTCGGCCGCGTCCTGAAGCTCGGCGGCCTCCGCCTCGGCCCGCTGCCGCAGCCCAATGGCCTCCGCCTCGGCGGTGGTCACCAAGCCCTGCGCCCGCGGACCCAGCGACTCATAGGTCTGCGGAGGCAGCTGCGCCGCGATCTGGGCGAGGCGCTGGAGCTCGTCCTCCATCTCCCGCGCCAGCACCGTCAGCCGTGCCGCCCGCTCCCATGCACCGTCCCGTTGCCTGGCGAACTCCACTGCCGCACGGTCCACCTGGTCAGGCCGGTAGCCGCGGCCTCGTACGACAGTGAACCCCTCGGGAGGCACCGATGCACTCATGCTTGTAGCCCCTTATGTCCGGACCCGGTGTGCGACGCGGTCAGGCGCACATCATTCCCGTACGAGAGAAGTGCCCCAAAACCCGACACTCCGCCCGCCCCTTCTGTCAACAACACGCCGACCGACGGCGCGGGGCGCCCGACCCGAGATGTCCGGGTCAAGCGCCCCGCCCCCGCCCAGCCGAGGCCGGTCGCTAGAAGAGACCGTCCCACATCTGCTCCAGCAGCACCGCCCACCAGTTCTCCGGCGAGGACAGCGCGGTGGCGTCCAGCGCGGACAACTGGTCCTGGAAATCCACGGTCCAGCGTCCGGCCTGCTCCGGCGTCAGGCCATAGCGCCAGCGCCACATCCGGCCGAGCAACGCCAAAGAGCGTACGAATTGGGGAAGGCTCGTGTTGACGAACTGCGGCGGCGCGCACCGGCCGTCCGGCCCCGGCTCCAGCGGCACCGCCACAATGTGCGCCGTGCCGTACTGCACACACAGCTGACGGCCGAAATCGCCGCCCATCACCAGGTACGAGGCGGCGTCCGCGGCCGGCTGCACACCCCGCTCCACCGCCAGCTCCGCCAGCGTGGGCACCGGACGGCCCGGCTGGGCCTGGGCCCAGAAGAACGGACCGAAGTCCCGCGGCAGCCCGGCCCACACCAGGGTGTGCGCCACCACCTCGGGCACGCCCTGACGGGACACGGCACGCTGGTCGAAACGGAACACACCCTGCTCGGTGAAGGAGTCCACCAGCTCCCGGCCGATGGCATCCGGCGCCACCGGCGGCGCTGCGGGCACCTGCCCCGGCCGCGGCAACGGCACCCGGTTCGGCGCCGGACGCGCCGGAGCCCCCGCGACCTGGTGCAACTCGCCCTGGTGCGTCACCAGATGACTCATGCCCTGCTGCCGGCCGGCATGATCCCGGCCATAGGCGGCGGTATGGCTGATCCGCACCTGCGGCCAGGTCTCCCGCACCATCCGGGCACAGTAACCACCCGGCAGATCACAGGACTCCAGCTCGGTGTGCAGCTCCAGCACCTGCTGCGGCGGCACATTCAGCGCCCGCAGCTCATGCAGTATCTGCCACTCCGGATGCGGAGTGCCGGGCGCGCTGCGCCGGATGATCTGCTGCTCCGAGCCGTCCTGGGCGCGGTAGCGCAGCACGGCCATATAGCCCGGGCCGACCGTCGGCACCCCGGCCGGCGGCTGCGGGTAGCCATAACCACCGGGCGCGGCGGGCGAGCCGGCCGGACCGGGCGGCGGTACGGGCGCACCCGGGACGGCGGCGCCGGGGGCCAGCATGGTGGCCGCCTGGGCGATGCCCTGGCCGCCGCCCGAACCACCGGGTGCGGCGGGCGCGTTGGGCGGGCCCGGGGGACGCGGCGCGGCCCCCTGCGGCGTACCGGGCGGGCCCGGGGGCGGCGGGACGGTACCCAGGGCACCGGGGCCACCGGGGTGCGCCAGCATGGTCGCCGCATAGGCGACGCCCTGGGCGCCACCACTCGAACCACCGGGCACGGCAGGGGGGTTGGCGGGGGTGCCCGGCGGCACCGGCACACCGCCGGACGGGGTGCCCGGGGTGCCGGGCGGGCCCGGCGGCGGCGGAACGGCACCGGGGGCGCCGGGGCCACCGGGGTGCGCCAGCATGGTCGCCGCATAGGCGACGTTCTGCGCGGCGCCCGAACCGCCGGGCGCCGCGGGGGCGTTGACCGGCGGCGGCACGGGCGCACCAGGCACGGGCGGCGGCACCGGCGCACCGGGCACCGGCGGCGGAGTGGCGGTCCCGGCAGGCCCGTTGGCCGCCTCGGGCGCGGCGGGCGGAGCGGGCGGCGTGGGCGGCGTGGGCAGGGCGGGCGCACCGGCAGCACCATGCGCCGCGGGCGCGTCATGGGCGGGGGCACCCGGGATTCCCGGGGCGCCCGGCGTACCCGGCACCGGCCAGCGGCCGCCCGCCGGGTCGTCCAGCGCGGGCGCGATGGCCGTGGCCGGCAGCGCGCTGCCCTGTGGCAGCAACGCGGTCTTGGCATCGGGCCGGACGCCGGGCGCCGGGGCGCTGTCGGCATCGGAGCCGGACAGCGCGGGCGCCAGCACGGTGGCGGGCAGCCCGACCGAACGGTCGTCGTCCACCGCGCTGGAAGGCGCCTCCGCACCGGGCCAGGCGGCCGGCTCGGCGGCGTCGTCCCCGGCTTCCGCATCCGGCCAGGCGTCGGCCCGGCCGGCGCCCGTGCCGGAGTCCGCCGAGGCCGGCGGCGCCGCCGGAGTCACCGGCTCCGGCGCGGCGGCCGGAGCATCCGGCCAGGCGTCGGCCGACGCGGCCGAACCGGGCTGCCGCGGACCGGACTTGACCTCCGGACCAGCGGCCTCTCCGGACCAGGCGTCCGCCGCGGGGGCACCGTCACCGGCGCTCGCACCCGCACCCGCCGGCTCCGGCGCGGCGGCCGGCGCCACGGCGGCACCCTCCGACATATCAGGCACATCCGGCGTACCCGGCACATCCGTCGTGCCCGCCACATCCGTCGCACTCGCCGCGTCCGGCGCCTTCGCCGAGGACTCCCGGCGGTCCGGGATCCCCATCGCGTCCGCCGCGTCCTGCAACCACTGCGGCGGGCTGAGCAGGAAGGACGTTGCCTCCAGGTCCACCCGCTTGGGCGCCGTGGGCGCGACCGGCGCCGGTTCGTCCACCACCCCGTACTCCTCCTCGTAGCGGCGGATCACCTCACCCACCGGCAGCCCCGGCCACAGCGTGGTCTCCCCGCTGTCCCGGGCGATCACCAGCCGGGTGCGGCCGCCATCGCCGGAGGCCACCCCCTCCCGGCCCTCGGCCCAGGCCACAAAGCCCAGGTCGAACTCCCTTACCTTCACCTCGCGGTGCAGATAACCCGGCACCTCGCCGTTGATCCACCGCTCGGCGCGCTCCTGAGCCTGCGCGAAGGTCACCATCGCGCTCACCCCTCCACCGGGACGGCGTACGCGAAGCCGCCGTCAACCATCAGATTCGCCACCGTCTCCAGCTCCGGCGGGCCGCCGGCCAGCCGGCAGAGGAAGTCGTCGAAGTCCTCACCACAGGGCAGCAGCAGCCGCTCCACCCTCTCCTGCACCGTCCAGCCGTCCCGGTCCCGGGCATCGTCATACGGGCAGAACCAGACCGAACCCAGCGCCTCGCCCTTGACCTTGACCGCCAGCACGCCGCCCTGCACAAAGGCCACACCCAGGTAGTCCTTGGTGAAGTGGTCGCGCAGGCACTTGTTGACGTACACCAGGTCGTTGACCGCCGCCTCCTCGCGGACGGTGAAGAACGGCTGGTCCAGCAGCAGCCCCAGCTCGGCATCGAGCGCCGCGGCCACCGGGGCACAGCCGCCGGCCGCCTTGAGGAAGTCCCGGTAGGCGCCCGGCAGCCGGTAGCCCAGGTCCTCCTCCACACCCTGCACCTGCTCCTCGGAGACCGCCAAGTCCCGCTGCGGCAGCGCGAAGTGCACCGGACGGGTCTCCTGCAACGGTCGGGTGCCGCGCTTGTCCTGGTCCACCAGGGCCGTGGCCAACCCGCCGTGATGCCTCAGCAGCGCCTTGACCTCGACCGGGACCAGCTCCAGCCGGCGGGTGCCGGCCACATGGTGCCAGGTCCAGCCGTGCGGGGTGGCCACCGGCGACAGACTGGCCCACAGCTCATGGCCCTCGGCATGCAGCGCGGCATTGGCCGAGACATAGTCGGTCAGCCGCAGCTCGTCCACACCGAAGCCCTCCGGCGGCTCCGCGATCTCGGCGGCCGCCCGGGCATACGGGGAGAAGTCCGGATAACCGTGCTCATCCACCCGCACCCCCTTGGGATAACGGGCGTGCCGGACCGGATCCGGAAAGTGCACGACCTGCCCGGCGTAGGCCGTGTTCGGTGGCGCGGCGGCCTGTGCGGGCCGACCTGTCGTCATGGCGAAATGCCCCCTGCTGGCTGGCTGTGTTCCAAATGCACCCGGTGCCCCCGCCCGGGACCCGTAGTGACCGACAGCCTATGCGGTGCCGCAAGACGGCTCTCCGTCTCGTACCTCCGTCCCGCCCCAGAGCATCACCTCACCCCCGTGCGCCACTTCGCTTCTACGCAGCCACCACACAGCACTTCAGACCCACGCAACACCGACCTGCCTTCCACTCCCAGCACCACGTTTGGCAGGCTGATCTCCGCAACAGGGGGATTGCACGGGAGGGAAGAGCGACCATGCACACGACTCAGGACCGGCGGCCCCGGGAAGACGGGGCCGTACACACCGAGGAGGCCACCGCCCCCGGCGACCCCCGGCTCAGCTGGAGTTCCACCGAGGAGGCCGGCCGGCCGCCCGTACTGCTGCACCGCCGCGACGGCATCCTGCCCGCCGTCGCCGCCGCACTCTCGGTCCGGGGCACCACACACACCTGCACCGCGGGCAAAGCCGACCAGGCACCCGTACTGCACCCGCTGGTCCAGGACTTCCTGGACACCCTCACCAGCGAACGCCGTGAGCGCTTCACCGGCCGCTGCCCCGAAGCCCTGCTGCTCACCCGCTTCCTCACCGCCCATGAAGCCGGCCGCGGCAAGCGCGCCTCCCGCAAGCCGCTCACCCACGGCGAAGCCCGCCGCGCCCTCAAACAGGCCAAACTGACCGCCCGCCATATCCGCGAGGACGGCGACCCCCGGCATGGCGCCTACGCCGCCCCCTGCCGCTCCTGCACCGCACTCCTGGCCCACTTCGGCGTCCGTGCCATCGACCCCACCCCGGCCCAAGGCAGGGGCTGACCACCTATGCGCGCCTTCGAACGTACCGCCACCACCCGTTTCCCCGCCGCCGTCGACGCCGCCCTCCGCGAAGCCGGCTGGCAGCCCGGCCGCTGGGACATCAAGGCCGCCGAGAAATGGGCCGACGCCCTGCGCGCCCACACCTCACCCGCCGGCCACCGGCACACCGTCTTCCCGGCCGCCGTGGAAGCCTGGGCCGAATTCGGCGGACTGCACATCACCGGCGCCGGAGCCGGCCGCCATATCGCACCCACCCCCTTCCATATCGACCCCCTGCACGGGCTCCACCTGGCCCGCACCGTCGCCGACCTGGGCCGGGCACTGGGCACCGAGGTCTGCCCGCTCGGCCAGGAACTCGACGGCCAGGCCCTGCTCTCCATCGACGCCCATGGCCGGGTCTACAGCCTCGACCACACCGGCGACTGGTACCTCGGCCCCGATATCGACCAGGCGATAGGCACCCTGGTCACCGGCCTCCAGCCGGCCCGCCTCTCCGCGGGCGGACGCTGACGGCCCCGGCGCGCGCACACCGGCGTCAGGCCGCTCTCCCCCGCCGGGCACCCGCATCCGGAATCACCGCGGACACCCGGAAACCACCCAGCTCCGTCGGACCCGAGACAAAGGCACCGCCCAGCGCGGTGACCCGCTCCCGCATCCCGACCAGGCCATTGCCCCCGCTCGGCAGACCGGCGTCGGTGCCGCCCTCCGAAGGCCCGTTCTCCACCTGAAGCGCCACCTCGGCCTCCCGGTGCGCCACCCGCACCCGGGCACTGGCCCCCGGCGCGTGCTTGTGCACATTGGTCAGCGCCTCCTGGACCACCCGGTAAGCGGTGCGCTCCACCCGGGGCGCATACGCCCGCCGCTCCCCCTCCACCGAGAGCTCCACCACCATCCCGGCCGCCCGGGACTGCCCCACCAGATCGGCCAGCTCGGCCAGGCACGGCCCGTCCGGCCCCTCCCCCGGCTCCGCCGCCTCACCGGCCGCCCGCACCCGCGCCGAGGCCACCGCGGCCACCGCCGCCAGCCGCTCCGGCTCCACCGACGCCTTGGCCGCCGCGGCATCCGGCTTGGTCCGCAGCACGCCCAGCATCTCCCGCAGCTCGGTCAACGCCTGCCGGCCCATGTCACCGACCAGCCCCGCGTTCCTGGACGCCTTCTCCGGATCCTTCAGCGCCACCGCCTGCAGGGCCGCGGCATGCACCACCATCAGGGAGACCCGGTGCGCCACCACATCGTGCATCTCCCGCGCGATCCGGGTGCGCTCCTCGTTGCGCGCCCACTCGGCGCGCTCCTCCGCCCGGTCGGCCAGCAGCGACAGCTCGCGCTCCAGACCGTCCGCGCGCTCCCGCAGGCTCTCCACCAGCCGGCGACGGGCCCCCACATACAGCCCCAGCAGCACCGGCGGAGCGGTCACCGCCAGCGACAGCACCGCCGAGAAGCCCAGCACCGCCCACAGGCCCGGCCGGTAGCCGGCCTGGAGCATGTCCTGGTGGAAGCGCACCGCCGCCACGATCAGCGTCCCGGCCAGCGCGGCCGAGGACAGCAGCGCGATGATCCGCCGCGGCACATCGGAGGCGGCCAGCGTGTACAGGCCCACCAGCGACAGCAGGATGCCCATCTCCGCCGGTGACACCGCTATCGACAACAGCACCACGGCCACCGGCCACCGCCGGCGCACCAGCAACGCCGCCCCCACCGGCAGCCCCAGCAGCCCGCCCAGCATGGCGGGAAACCCGCTCTCATGAGCGAAGGCGATTCCCTCGAGCATGCACTCGAGCGCCGACACCACCGCCAGCACGACATCCAGCGCCAGGCCACGCCGCCTGGCCCACCACCACGGCCCCGCGGGCGCGCCCCGCGCGCCCGCGTCCGTGACTGCCCCCGTTGTGGTCATACCACCCAGACTACGGGTGGGGGCCACCGGTTTTCCGGGCCCTTCGACGGTGCTCAAAGCGTTCGAACGGAAGCGAAATCCGGGGCCTGGGGACCGCCTGAGGTACGTGTCCCGGACAGTGCTGGCCTATACCGTCGCATTGAAGGCGGGCGGTACGGCATAGTGTTGGGGGTCGAACGGGATCACTCGGCGAAACGTCCGAGTTGAGCCCGTTCACTATCCCCCGTGGTGTAATCAGGCAGCACCTCAGATTTTGGTTCTGATTGTCCAGGTTCGAATCCTGGCGGGGGAGCACATCGAGTCCGGGTCCTGACCCCCAGGTCAGGGCCCTTCCGCGTTCCCACCCTCTTACGCCCCGGTATCCTGCGGGTGTCCACCCCCTCGAACCCTGAAGCCGAAGGGCACACCCGTGAGCGCCAACCGCCCGGCAGCCGTCGTCGTCCTCGCAGCGGGTGAGGGCACCCGCATGAAGTCGGCCACCCCCAAGGTCCTGCACACGCTCTGCGGCCGCTCCCTGCTCGGACATGTCGTCGCCGCCTCCCGTGAGCTCGCTCCGGAGCACCTGGTCGTGGTCGTCGGCCATGCCCGGGAGCAGGTCTCGGCGCATCTGGCCGAGATCGACCCCGAGGTGCGCACCGCCGTCCAGCAGGAGCAGCGGGGCACCGGCCACGCGGTGCGGATGGGCCTGGAGGAGCTGTCCGGCAGCGGCATCGCCCTGGACGGCACCGTGATCGTGCTCTGCGGCGACACCCCGCTGCTGACCGGCGAGACCCTGAAGCTGCTGTCCGGCACGCATGCCGCGGACGGCAACGCGGTGACCGTGCTCAGCGCCGAGGTGCCGGACTCCACCGGCTATGGCCGCATCGTCCGTGATGAGACGGGTGCGGTGACCGCGATCGTGGAGCACAAGGACGCCACCGAGGAGCAGCGGGCCATCCGGGAGATCAACTCCGGGGTGTTCGCCTTTGACGCGCAGCTGCTGACGGACGCGCTGGGCAAGGTCCGTACGGACAACAGCCAGGGTGAGGAGTACCTCACCGATGTGCTGGGCATCCTGCGCGAGGCCGGGCACCGGGTGGGTGCCGCGGTGGCCGGTGACCACCGGGAGATCCTGGGCATCAACAACCGGGTCCAGCTGGCGGAGGCCCGCCGGCTGCTGAACGAGCGGCTGCTGGACGCGGCGATGATGGCCGGCGTGACGGTGGTGGATCCGGCGACCACCTGGGTGGATGTGACCGTCACCTTTGAGCCGGACGCTCTGGTGCACCCGGGCACCCAGCTGCTGGGCGCGACTCACCTGGCCTCCGGTGCGGAGGTCGGTCCCGGCACCCGCCTGACGGACACCACGGTGGGTGCGGGCGCGCGGGTGGACAACACGGTGGCGGACGGCGCGCTGATCGGCGAGGGCGCCACTGTGGGCCCGTTCGCCTATCTGCGCCCGGGCACCCGGCTGGGCCGGAAGTCCAAGGCCGGTGCCTATGTGGAGATGAAGAACGCGGAGATCGGTGAGGGCACCAAGGTGCCGCACCTGTCGTATGTGGGTGACGCCACCATCGGTGAGTACTCCAACATCGGCGCCGCCAGTGTCTTTGTGAACTACGACGGAGTGAGCAAGCACCGTTCGGTCGTCGGCTCCCACTGCCGCACCGGAGCGGACAATATGTTTGTGGCTCCTGTCACGATCGGGGACGGCGCCTACACTGCCGCCGGCTCGGTGATCACCAAGGATGTGCCCCCGGGTTCGCTCGCTGTCGCCCGTGGCCAGCAGCGGAATATCGAGGGTTGGGTGGCTCGTAAGCGCCCGGGAAGCGCCGCCGCGCAGGCCGCTTCCACAGCTCTCCAGGAGACCGCTGGAGAGCAGTGACCGTGACACGGGTGCGTCGTGCGGGGCGTACCGTGATAAGCGCACACAAAGCGACATCCAAGGAGACTGTGCTGTGACCGGGTTCAAGACGACCGGCGAGAAGAAGCTCATGCTCTTCTCCGGCCGCGCCCACCCCGAGCTTGCCGAGGAGGTCGCGCACCAGCTGGGCGTCGACCTGGTCCCGACCAAGGCCTTCGACTTCGCCAACGGCGAGATCTACGTCCGCTTCCAGGAGTCGGCGCGTGGCGCCGACTGCTTCGTGATGCAGAGCCACACGGCTCCCATCAACAAGTGGATCATGGAACAGCTGATCATGATCGATGCGCTGAAGCGGGCCTCCGCCGCCAGCATCACCGTGATCGTGCCGTTCTACGGCTACGCCCGGCAGGACAAGAAGCACCGCGGCCGGGAGCCCATCTCCGCCCGCCTGATCGCCGACATCTTCAAGACGGCGGGGGCCGACCGGATCCTCACCGTCGACCTGCACACCGACCAGATCCAGGGCTTCTTCGACGGCCCGGTGGACCACCTGTTCGCGCTGCCGGTGCTGGCCGACTACGTGGGCGCCAAGGTGGACCGCAACAAGCTCACCGTGGTCTCCCCGGACGCCGGCCGGGTCCGGGTGGCCGACCGCTGGTGCGACCGGCTGGGCGCCCCGCTGGCCATCGTGCACAAGCGCCGTGACAAGGATGTCGCCAACCAGGTCACGGTCCACGAGGTCGTCGGTGATGTGAAGGATCGTGTCTGCGTACTGGTGGACGACATGATCGACACCGGTGGCACCATCTGCGCCGCCGCCGACGCGCTGTTCGCGCACGGCGCCGCGGATGTCATCGTCACCGCCACCCACGGTGTGCTCTCCGGTCCGGCCGCGGACCGGCTGAAGAACTCCAAGGTGAGCGAGTTCGTCTTCACCAACACCCTGCCGACGCCGAACGAGCTGGAGCTCGACAAGATCACGGTCCTGTCGATCGCCCCGACCATCGCTCGTGCGGTCCGCGAGGTGTTCGAGGACGGCTCGGTGACCAGCCTCTTCGACGAGCAGGCCTGATCGATTTCTGAGGCGGCCTCCCCGCCGGGTAGACTCTGCGAGTTGCTCGGCGAGGGAGGCCGTACTCATGTACGGCGGTCCGTTATCGACGCGCTCTTCGTAGCAGGCCTGTCGTGGGCCGGGTAACCCGTCCACTTCGTAGCTTCCGAGGAGCGTGCACCATGGCTGAGATCAAGCTCGCCGCCACCATCCGCACCGAGTTCGGCAAGGGCTCCGCCCGCCGCATCCGCCAGGCCGCCCAGGTTCCGGGCGTCATCTACGGCCAGGGTGCCGAGCCGGTCCACGTGTCCCTGCCGGGCCACGACCTGATGATGGCGCTCAAGACCCCGGGCGTCGTGCTCTCCCTGGACATCGAGGGCCGCAACGAGGTCGTCGTCCCCAAGCAGGTCCAGCGCGACCCGCTGAAGGGCTTCCTGGAGCACGTCGACCTGCTGGTCGTCAAGGCCGAGGCCTGAGCCTCGCCCTTGCTCTGATTCACTCTGACCGCCGTCCCGCTCCGCCCGGAGCGGGGCGGCGGTCGGCTATCAAGGAGTTATGCGGATGACGGACGGCACGAGCGCGAGCCCCTGGCTGGTGGTGGGGCTGGGCAACCCTGGCCCGGAGTACGCGGGCAACCGCCACAATGTGGGCTTTATGGTGGCCGACCTGCTGGCGGAGCGGATGGGCGCCCGGTTCAAGGCGCACAAGTCCCGTGCCCAGGTCGTCGAGGGCCGCGTGGGCGCGCCGGGCCCCGGCAGCCGCCGGGTGGTGGTGGCCAAGCCGATGTCCTTTATGAACCTCTCCGGCGGCCCCACGGTGGCGCTGCGGGACTTCTACAAGGTGCCCGTCGACCACATCGTGGCGGTCCATGACGAGCTGGACATCGACTACGGCACGCTGCGGCTGAAGCTGGGCGGCGGGGACAACGGCCACAACGGGCTGAAGTCCATCACCAAGGCGCTGGGTGCCGACTATCACCGGGTGCGCTTCGGCATCGGCCGGCCGCCGGGGCGGATGCCGGTGGCCGACTTTGTACTCAAGGACTTCTCCTCGGCCGAGCGCAAGGAGCTTGACTATCTGGTCGACCGTGCGGCGGACGCGGTCGAGGCCCTGATTGCCGAGGGCCTCGAGCGCGCGCAGAGTACGTACAACTCGTAAGCCTCAGCCCGTGTTGCGCAGCCCCGCCGCAACACCGTTGACGGTCAGCAGCAGTGCCCGGTTGACCACCGGATCCGGCGTCTCACCGGCCGCGATCGCCTCCCGCTGCCGGTGCAGCAGCGTCACCTGCAGATAGGAGATCGGGTCCAGATACGCGTCCCGGATCCGGAAGGTCTGCGCCAACACCGGGCTGGACGCCAGCAGTTCGTCCTCGCCCGTGACACGGAGCACTTCCCGCACGGTCAACTCGTGCTCCGCCACGATCGCTTCGAAGACATGCCGCAACTCCTGCGGCACCAGCGTCTCCACATAGTGGCGGGCGATCCGCAGGTCCGTCTTGGCCAGCGTCATCTCCACGTTGGACAGGAAGTTGCGGAAGAAGTGCCAGTGCTGGTGCATCTCGTCCAGCACGGTGTCCAGCCCGGCCTCCCGGGCGGCCTTCAGTCCGGAGCCGACGCCGAACCAGCCGGGGACGATCTGCCGGGACTGGGTCCAGCCGAAGACCCAGGGGATGGCCCGCAGTCCGTCCAGGCCCGCCCCGGAGTCCGGGCGGCGTGAGGGCCGGGAGCCCAGGTGCAGTTCGGCCAGCTGGTCCACGGGCGTGGAGGCGAAGAAGTACGCCGGCAGGTCCGGGTCCTCCACCAGCGCGCGGTACGCGGAGTGCGCCGCCTCGGACACCGTGTCCATGGCCGCGTCCCAGCGCGCCAGCGCCTCGTCGCTCTGCCGGGGCGCGGTGTGCAGGGCGGACGCCTGGAGGGTGGCCGCGACGGTGAGCTCCAGGTTTTCCCTGGCGAGCGCCGGGATGAGGTACTTGTCGGAGATGACCTCGCCCTGCTCGGTGACCTTGATCTCGCCGTCCAGGGTGCCCCAGGGCTGGGCCAGGATGGCGTCATGGGTGGGGCCGCCGCCCCGGCCGACGGTGCCGCCCCGGCCGTGGAAGAGCCGCAGCCGTACCCCATAGCGGTGGGCGACATCACGCAGCCGGCGCTGGGCGCGGTGGATCTCCCACTGGGAGGTGGTGATGCCGCCGAACTTGGAGGAGTCCGAGTAGCCCAGCATCACTTCCTGGACATCGCCGCGCAGGGCCACCAGCCGCCGGTAGGAGGGGTCGGCGAGCATCTCGTCCAGGATCCGGTCGGCCTCGCGCAGTTCGTCGGTGGTCTCCAGCAGCGGGACGATGCCGATCCTGGCCCAGCCGGCGTGCAGGTCGACCAGTCCGGCCTCGCGGGCCAGCACGGCCGCCGCGAAGACATCGTCGGCGCCCTGGCACATGGAGATGATGTAGGACTCCACCACCTCCGGCCCGAACCGCTCCAGCGCCTGGCGGATGGTGTGGAAGACACCCAGGGTCTTGGCGCCGGCCTCGTCCAGCGGGGCCGGGCTGGGGGCCAGAGGGCGGCGGGAGCGCAGTTCCTTGGCCAGCAGCTTGCGCCGGTAGTCGCGCGGCATATCGGTGTACCGCCAGGACTCCTCGCCGAGGCGGTCGAAGAGCTGGCCCAGGGTGTGGTGATGGGCCTCGGCGTGCTCGCGGACATCCATGGTGGCCAGGTGCAGGCCAAAGGCGGCCAGGGTGCGCAGCGCCCGTTCCACCCGGCCGCCGGCGATCAGGGCGCCACGGTGGGTGCGCAGGGAGTCCTGGATGAGCTGGATGTCGGCCAGCAGCTCGGCGGCGCCGAGGTAGTCCCGGCCTTCTTGGTGGGGGGTGTCGCGGGCCAGCCGCTCGCGGGTGTTGAGCAGCTTCTGGCGGATGCAGGTGGCCTTGAGGCGGTAGGGCTCCTCGGCGTTGAGGCGCTTGTAGCGGGGGCTGATCTCGGGCAGCCGCTCCAGGTCGCTCTGGAGGGAGGTGAGCAGCTCCTCGGTGGCGCCGCTGTTGCGGATGGAGTTGGACAGTGCCACCCGCAGCTTGTCCACCAGCTCCAGGGCGTCGGTGATGCCGTGCTCATGCTGGAGGATCAGGACGTCCCAGGTGACCTGGGGGGTGACATTGGGGTTGCCGTCGCGGTCGCCGCCGATCCAGGTGCCGAAGGTCAGCGGGCGGGTGTCGGAGGGCAGCGGGGCGCCGATCCGGTCCAGCTCGGCGGCCAGGTCCTCCAGGACGTCGGCGGCGGCGCCGGCGTGCAGTTCGTCCAGGTAGTAGATGGCGTTGCGGGCTTCGTCGGTGGGTTCGGGCCGGGCGACGCGCAGTTCGTCGGTCTGCCAGAGCAGGTCGATGTTCTCGGCCAGCCTGAGGTCGGTGCGGCGGCGGTCGGCTTCGCCGGTGGCCGGCTTGTCCAGGAGTTCGGCGATACGCAGCAGCTTGTTGAGGACGCTGCGACGGGCGGCCTCGGTGGGGTGGGCGGTGAACACCGGCCGTACGCCGAGGTGTTGAACGGTCTGCCGTAGGTGTTCGGGGTCGGCTTCCTTGAGCTGGTCGGCGGTGCGGGCCAGGATCGAGCCCTCGGCGTCGCGGCGGGCGCCCAGTTCGCGGGCGCGGTGCACCTGCTCGGTGACATTGGCCAGGTGGAAGTAGGTGGAGAAGGCCCGTACCAGCTTGGCGGCGGTCTGGGGGTCGGTGGCGCCCAGCAGCTCGGCGGCGGCTTCGCCCTTGGTGCGGGTCAGCGCGCGGACCCGCTCGACGAGGTCGAGCAGCTCTTCGCCTTCCTGGCGGACCAGGGTCTCGCCGAGCAGGTCGCCGAGCCGGCGGATATCGGCGCGCAGGGCAGCGCTGCGCTGTGCCTCGGGGGTTTCGGCGGCGGGGTGGTCGGCACTGCTCACAGGTGCGGCTCCTTGCGGTGTTTCCGTGCATCTGGAGGGGTGGCGGACCGCGCTGTCCGACGCCCCCAGCATAGGTCGCCCGTCGACGCGCGGTCGCTCGGCAGCCCTCTTGCCCGCCGCCGAGGCCCTGCCATACTTACGTTGCCGTAGGTTACGGAACCGTAGCCAATGCTCCCGACCCCCCACGAGGGATTCCATGACTGCAAGCCCCGACCTGCTCGAAGACCCGGCGCCGGCCCAACCGGCCGCGTCCCCTTCCGCCACGCTGGGTGGCGACAGCAAGCGTTCGATCGAGCAGATCACGCTGTTGCTGTTCATCACCGTTCCGTTTATCGCGCTGCTGGCCGCGGTACCGCTGGCCTGGGGCTGGGGGGTGAGCTGGCTCGATCTGGGGCTGCTGGTGGCGATGTACTACATCGGCTGCCATGGCATCACCATTGGCTTCCACCGCTATTTCACCCATGGTTCGTTCAAGGCCAAGCGGCCCTTGCGGATCGCCTTGGCGATCATGGGGTCACTGGCGGTGGAGGGGCCGGTGGTGCGCTGGGTGGCGGACCATCGCAGGCACCACAAGTTCTCCGATGCCGAGGGTGATCCCCACTCGCCCTGGCGTTATGGGGAGACGATCCCGGCGCTGTTGAAGGGCCTGTGGTGGGCGCATGTCGGCTGGATGTTCGATGAGGAGCAGACGCCGCAGCAGAAGTACGCGCCGGATCTGGTCAAGGACCCGATGATCCGTGCCATCTCGCGGCAGTTTGTGTGGTGGACCACTGTCTCGCTGCTGATCCCGCCGCTGGTCGGGGGGCTGGTGACCTGGTCCTGGCAGGGCGCGGCCACCGCGTTCTTCTGGGGTTCGCTGGTGCGGGTGGCGTTGCTGCACCATGTGACCTGGTCGATCAACTCCATCTGTCATGCGGTGGGCAAGCGTCCGTTCAAGTCGCGTGACCGTTCGGGCAATGTGTGGTGGCTGGCGGTGCTCTCCTGTGGTGAGTCCTGGCACAACCTGCACCATGCCGACCCCACCTCTGCCCGGCACGGGGTGCTGCGCGGCCAGCTGGACTCCAGCGCCCGTCTGATCCGCTGGTTCGAGCTGGCGGGCTGGGCGTACGACGTGCGCTGGCCGGGGGCCGAGCGGATCGAGTCCCGGCGCCGGACGTCGGACGAGAACGAGCGCGAGAAGGAGGGTGCCGCGATGGGGGCACCGCCCAGCGGTAGCTGGGGGAGGCATGATTGACGGGTGGCGATCGACGGCAAAACCACCGGTAACAAGGACCTGACCCCCGCTTCCGGGGGCAGACGCACCCGCCGGGTACGCATGACCGGCGCGGAGCGCCGGGAGCAACTCCTGGACGTCGGTCGCACCCTGTTCGCCGAGCGGGGCTTCGAGGGCACCTCGGTGGAGGAGATCGCGGCCAAGGCCGGTGTCTCCAAGCCGGTGGTCTATGAGCACTTCGGGGGCAAGGAAGGGCTGTACGCGGTGGTGGTGGACCGCGAGATGCGCCAGCTGCTCACCATGGTGACCGGCGCGCTGACCGCCGGTCACCCCCGGGAGCTGCTGGAGCAGGCCGCGTTCGCCCTGCTCGACTACATCGAGACCTTCACCGACGGCTTCCGCATCCTGGTCCGCGACTCTCCGGTGGCCCAGTCCACGGGCACCTTCGCCTCGCTGATCAGCGATATCGCCACCCAGGTCGAGGACATCCTGGGCCTGGAGTTCAAGGCCCGGGGCTTCGACCCCAAGCTGGCCCCGCTCTATGCCCAGGCCCTGGTCGGCATGGTCGCCCTCACCGGCCAGTGGTGGCTGGACGTCCGCAAGCCCAAGAAGGCCGAGGTGGCCGCGCACCTGGTCAATCTGGCCTGGCACGGCCTGGACGGGCTGGAGCCACGGCCGCGGCTGGTGGGGCACCGCAAGAGCTGACCCGGGTCAGGCGGCCGGCTCCAGGATTAGGCGCGCAGGACGTCCTCGCTGCCGGGCGGAGCGGCGAGCTGGACATGGTCCAGGGCGGCGATCATCTCAGCGCTCCTTGCGGGCGACGACGAAGATGCGGCGGAACGGGAAGACGGTGCCATGCGGACCCGGCGGGTAGGCCCGGCGGAGCAGGTCGCGGTAGGCGGTGAGGAACTCGCCGGTGGCGGCCGGGTCGTCGGCCAGGGCGGTGAGCACCGGGCGCAGGCCGGTGCCCTTGACCCACTCCAGGACCGGGTCCTCGCCGGTCAGCACATGGCAGTAGGTGGTCTCCCAGGCGTCCACGGTCAGGCCGAGGCCGGCGAGACGGGTGAGGTAGTCGGCGGGTTCCCGGACATGGACGGGGCCGCGCAGCACCCCGGCGAGGCGTTCCCGCCAGCGCGGGGAGTCGCCCAGCTCGCGCATCAGGGCGTGCGAGGGCGCGGCGAAGTTGCCGGGCACCTGGAAGGCGAACACTCCGCCGGGGGTGAGGGCCTTGGTCCAGGCCGGGAAGGAGTCGGCATGGTCCGGCACCCACTGGAGCAGGGCGTTGGAGACGATCAGGTCGAGGGGTTCACCGGGCACCCAGTCGGCCGCGTCCGCATGGCCGAAGTCAATGCGTCCGCCGCCGGCGGTCGGTCCGGCGAAGGGCCGGGCCGCGTTCAGCATCTCGGGCGAGTTGTCCAGGCCGGTGATATGGGCCTGGGGCCAGCGCTCGGCGAGCAGGGCGGTGACATTGCCGGCGCCGCAGCCCAGGTCGGCGATGCGGGCCGGGCGGCCATGGGCCGGCAGCTCGGGGACGCGGGCCAGCAGGTCCTGGAAGGGGCGGGTGCGGGGGCCCGCGTGACGCAGGTACTGGCGGGGGTCCCAGGTGGGGGAAGACGAAGCGGGCGAAGCAGACGAAGAAGACATGGCCGGACCTCCGTACTGATGGCCGGGTGAGCGTGGCTGTGGTCAGGCCGCCAGGATGACCCCAGAAGTATCTTGACGTCAAGAGACTTCATGTCGACAGACCATCTACACTGTTGCCATGGAGGACGAGGTCGATCGGCTGGTCGCAGCATGGCGCCGGGAGCGCCCTGACCTCGACGTGGAACCGCTTGAGGTGCTCAGCCGGGTCAGCAGGCTCGCCCGCCACCTGGACCGGGCCCGTCGGCTGGCGTTCTCCGAGCATGAGCTGGAGCCCTGGGAGTTCGACGTGCTCACCGCGCTGCGCCGGGCCGGCCAGCCCTACCAGCTCTCCCCCGGGCAGTTGTTGACCCAGACCCTGGTCACCTCCGGCACCATGACCAACCGCATCGACCGGCTCGCCAAAAAGGGCCTGGTGGAGCGGGAACCCGACCCCAGCGACCGGCGCGGAGTGCTGGTGCGCCTCACCGACGAGGGCCAGGACCGCGCGGACCAGGCACTCGCCGGGCTGCTCGACCAGGAACGCGCCATCCTCGCCGAGCTCTCCACCGGCCAGCGCCATGAACTGGCCGGACTGCTACGCCAGTTGACCGCCCCGTTCGACAACCTCCCCGGCTAGGTCCACCGGCCCCACCCCGGCCCGCCGGGCCAGCGCCACCGCCGCCAGGGTGGAGTGCACCCCCAGCTTGCCCAGCACATTCTGCATATGGGTGCGGACCGTGTGCGGGGAGAGATAGAGCCGCTCGGCCACCGCCTTGCGGCCCAGCCCGGCCACCATGCAGCGCAGCACCTCGCGTTCGCGCGGGGTCAGCGACTCCACCAGGCGCTCGCTCTCGGTGCGGTGCTTGCGCGCCGCGGTCAACTCCCGCAGAACGCCGGTGAGCAGGGCGGGCGGCAGGTGTGTCTCATCCCGCAGCACACCCCGTATCACGGCCAGCAGCCGGGACAGCGAGCAGTCCTTGGCCACCCAGCCGCCCGCGCCCGCCTGGAGCGCGGCGGCCGCGCGGCGTGGGTCGTCCCGCTCGGCGAGCACCACCGTGCGCACCCCGGGATGCCCCGAACGCACCCCCGCCACCAGCGAGATGCCGTCCACCGCTCCCTCGCCGTTGACCGGCGGACCCTGCCCCGGCGCCCGGCGCTGTTCGGGCACCCGGGCCAGTTCGGCGGCGCCACCGCCCAGATCGGCGTCGATCAGCAGGACGTCAAAGCGACGCCCCTCCGCGGCGGCGCGCTCCAGCGCGCGCAGTGCCGCCGGTCCGCTGCCGGCCGCCGATACGTCGACGTCCTGCTCCGCCGCGAGGGCGGCGGCCAGCGACTCGGCGAAGATGCGGTGGTCGTCGACCACCAATACCCGAATACGTGCCACACCCACCCCCAAATCCGGTGAGGCGCACCAGCCGGGTACGGCGCCCGGTATGGGACCGTCACTCGCGCACGGCCGCCGCCGCGCGCCGGACAACTCCCCACCCCGGGCGTCGTACCTGCCTGTCTCGCCCCCTGATCAGCGTCGGCCCCCACCGGCGCTGTGCACAGCGTACGGCCGGGGTGGGATGACGGAAGGCGAATCGCGAAACTGAGGGAGCGCGAGTCATCCCACCCGCCCCGCGCTGCTCCCCGCTCCCACCGTGAACACCCGTGGCGCCCCATACCCGGCATAACCAAACGCCTCGGCCACCGCTTGTCGCACCGGTTCCGCCCTGGCCTCCTCCACCAGCACCACCGCCGACCCCCCGAAGCCCCCGCCCGTCATCCGCGCCCCGAGCGCCCCCGCCACCACGGCGGTGTCCACCACCAGGTCCAACTCCGGGCAGGAGACGGCGAAGTCATCCCGCAGGGAGCGGTGCCCGGCGGTCAGCAGCGCGCCCGTCTCCCGCACCGCACCCGCCTCCAGCAGCGCGGCCACCTCCCGTACCCGGTGGTTCTCGGTGACCACATGCCGCACCAGGGGACGCAGGCCGGCACTCAAGCCTCGCAGCACATCCGGGAGTTGCCCGGGGGTGATGTCCCGCAGCGCGCGTACTCCCAGCGCCCGTGCCGCCTTGGCGCATCCGGCGCGCCGCTCGGCATAGGCGCCATCGGCGAGCTCATGCCGCACCCCGGTGTCCACCACCAGCAGCCGCAGGCCCGTCAGTTCCAGGGGCACCTGGCGCATCCGCAGATCCCGGGTGTCCAGCAGCAGCGCATGCCCGGCCACACAGCAGGCGGCGGCCATCTGGTCCATCACCCCGCAGGGCACCCCGGCGAACTCGTTCTCCGCCCGCTGGGCCAGCAGCGCCAACTCGGCGCCGGCCAGGGACGATCCGCCCAGCGCCAGCGCGGTGGCCACCTCCAGCGCGGCGGACGAGGACAGCCCCGCCCCCAGCGGCACCTCGCTCTCCACATGGATATCGGCCCCGCCGGCGACGCCCGCCACTTCGGCCTCGCGCAAGGCCCAGCACACCCCGGCCGGGTACGCCGCCCAGCCCCGCACCGCGCCCGGTGCCAGCTCCGCCACCCGCAGCCGGACCACCTCGCCGCCCAGCCGTGCCGAGTACAGCCGCAGCACCCCGTCCTTACGCGGGGCGGTGGCCACCGCGGTACGCCGGTCCAGGGCGAGGGGCAGCACCAACCCTTCGTTGTAGTCGGTGTGTTCGCCGATCAGATTGACCCGGCCGGGCGCCGACCGGACGGTCTCCGGTGCCCGGCCGTACACCGCCCGGAACCCGGCGGCGGCCCGCTGCTCAACGGCTGTCGCGGTCACGGGCGAACTCCCAGGCGTCGGCGATGATTCCGGCCAGGTCGCCGCGGGACGGCCGCCAGCCGAGCAGTTCACGGGCCCGCTCGGCGGAGGCGACCAGCACCGCCGGATCGCCGGGCCGCCGGCCGGCGGCCACCTCCGGGATGGGATGGCCGGTGACCTTGCGGGCGGTCTCGATCACCTCGCGCACCGAGAAGCCATTGCCATGGCCCAGGTTGCACACCAGATGGGTGCCGGGCCGGGCCGCCGCCAGGGCCAGCAGATGGGCCTCGGCCAGATCGGCCACATGGAGGTAGTCCCGCACACAGGTGCCGTCCGGAGTCGGATAGTCCGCGCCATGCACCGAGATCGCCTCCCGCTGCCCCAGTGCCACCTGGAGCACCAGCGGAATCAGATGGGTCTCCGGCGAGTGCCGCTCCCCATAACGCCCGTATGCCCCGGCCACATTGAAGTAGCGCAGCGAGACCGCGGCCAGGCCATGGGCGGCGCACTCGCCGTGGATCATCTGGTCCACGGCCAGCTTTCCGGCGCCATAGGGGTTGGTGGGCGCGGTGGGCGCATCCTCGGTGATGGGCACCCGGGCCGGCTCGCCATAGGTGGCGGCGGTGGAGGAGAACACCAGGGTGCGCACCCCCGCCCCGCGCATGGCGGCCAGCAGCTCCAGGGAGCCGCCCACATTGTTGCGCCAGTACTTCTCCGGGTCGGCCACCGACTCCCCCACCTGGGAGCAGGCCGCGAAGTGCAGCACCGCGTCAAAGGAGCCGTCCAGCCAGCGCGCCGCGTCCTGCACCCGCCCCTCGATGAACTCCGCGCCCGGCGGTACGGCGTCCCGGTGCCCGGTGGAGAGATCGTCCAGCACGGTCACCCGGTGCCCGGCCGCCAGCAGACGATCCGCGACCACGCTGCCGATATAGCCCGCACCTCCGGTGACCAGGCACTTCCCAAGCTTCATCCGCTCGCTACCTCTCGCAGTCTCCGGGCCGCGGCCTCGGGCGGTACATCGTTGATGAAAACGTTCATGCCGGATTCGGAACCCGCGAGGAACTTGAGTTTGCCGGGAGTGCGGCGAATGGTGAAGAGCTCCAGGTGCAAGGCGAATTCGGTGCGCCGGGGGTGTTGGAGGGGCGCCTGGTGCCAGGCGGAGATATAGGGCGTGGGCGGCATGTCCGGCCCGAAGATCCGGTCGAAGCGCCGCACCAGTTCCCGGTGCACCCCCGGCAGTTCCGCCCGGGCCGCCTCGTCCAGCGCAGGCAGGTCGGGCACCCGGTGCCGGGGGTAGAGGTGCACCTCATAGGGCCAGCGGGCGGCATAGGGCACAAAGGCCAGCCAGTGTGCGGAGCTGAGCACCACCCGGCGGCCGTCCGACTCCTCCGCCGCCATCAGCTCATCGAACAGGTTGGCCCCGCCGGTGCGTTGGCGGTGTTCCTCCAGTGACCGCAGCATGCGCTCGGTGCGCGGGGTGATGAAGGGGTAGGCATAGATCTGGCCATGGGGGTGGGCCAGGGTGACACCTATCTCGGCGCCCCGGTTCTCGAAGCAGAACACCTGGCGCACCCCCGGCCGGGCGGCCAGCTCCCGGGTGCGGTCGGTCCAGGCGGCCAGCACCAACCCGGCGCGCTCATCGTCCAGTTCACCGAACGAGCCCTGGTGGTCGGCGGTGAAGCAGACCACCTCGCACCGGCCGGCGTCACCGGACAGCGCCGGGAACCGGTTCTCGAACACAACGACTTGGTAGTCCCCGGCGGGGATCTCGGTCGGCCGGCCGTCCCCGGACGGGCACAACGGGCAGGACTCGGAGGGCGGATGGTAGGTCCGCTCCTGCCGGTGCGAGGCGATGGCCACGGTGTCCCCCAGCAGCCGGTCGTGGCGCAGTTCCCCGAGGGTGGTGACGGGCGGCAGCGGCCGCCGGTCGACGGCATCCCGCAGTGGACTGCCCTCGCGGTCGTAGTAGATCAGCTCGCGGCCGTCCGCGAGCCGGGTCGCCGTCTTACGCACTGATGACGTCTCCTCACCCAACACCTTCCCACAGAACCAAACACAAGGAATCATGAGCCAACAGCTCGGTCAACAGTGAGTGGGGTGAACTCGTGCACCAACTGGCCGCAGGGCTCCGACTGCCCGTCAACGCACTCGACTACACCATCCTGATCCTCTACTTCGTCGTCGTCCTGGGCATCGGCTTCGCCGTGCGCCGCTCGGTGCGCACCAGCCTGGACTTCTTCCTCTCCGGCCGGTCGCTGCCCGCCTGGGTCACCGGACTCGCCTTTGTGGCCGCCAATCTGGGCGCCACCGAGATCCTGGGCATGGCCGCCAATGGCGCCCAGTACGGCGTCTACACCGTGCACTGGTACTGGATCGGCGCGATACCGGCCATGGTCTTCCTGGGCCTGGTGATGATGCCCTTCTACTACGGCTCCAAGGTGCGCTCGGTGCCGGAGTTCCTGCTGCACCGCTTCGGCCCGGCCTCCCATCTGCTCTCCTCGGTGATCTTCGCGGTGGCCTCGGTACTGATCGCGGGCGTCAACCTCTATGCCATGGCGATCGTGCTGCAGGCCCTGCTGGGCTGGCCGCAGTGGGTGGCGATCCTGGTGTCCGGCTTCTTCGTCCTCGCCTACATCACCCTCGGCGGCCTGTCCTCCGCCATCTACAACGAGGTACTGCAGTTCTTTGTCATCCTGGCCGCGCTGATACCGATGACCATCATCGGCCTGAAGCGGGTGGGTGGTTGGGGCGGACTGCGCCACTCGCTCTCCCACCGCCATGGTGACAACTTCCTCAGCACCTGGGGCGGCACCGGCATAGGCCACCCCAACTCCCTGGGCGCCAACTGGCTGACCATAGTCCTGGGGCTGGGCTTCGTCCTGAGCTTCGGCTACTGGACCACCAACTTCGCCGAGGTACAACGGGCGTTGTCGGCCCGGAACCTCAGCGCGGCCCGCCGCACCCCGCTGATCGCCGCCTTCCCCAAGCTGCTGATCCCGCTGGTGGTGGTGCTCCCCGGGCTGATCGCCCTGGTGATGGAGCCGGCCCTGGGCCAGGAAGGCAGCGGTCTGAGCTACAACGACGCCATTCCGGTGCTGATGCGCGACCTGCTGCCCAATGGGGTGCTGGGGCTGGCGGTGACCGGACTGCTGGCCGCCTTTATGGCCGGCATGGCGGCCAATGTCTCGTCCTTCAACACCGTGTTCACCAACGACATCTGGGCGGCCTATGTGCGGCGTGGCCGGCCGGACGCCTACTACCTCACCACCGGGCGCTGGGTGACCGCCGCCGGGGTGCTGGCCGGGATGGGCACCGCCTTTATCGCCTCCTCCTTCTCCAACATCATGAACTACCTCCAGACCCTGTTCTCCTTCTTCAATGTCCCGCTGTTCTGCGTCTTCATCATCGGCATGTTCTGGTCGCGAGCCTCGGCCGCGGCCGGATTCTGGGGACTGCTCTCCGGCACCGTGGCCGCCATGGTCAACTACTTTGGCCTCTACCGGCAGGGCGTGCTGGACATCCCCTCCGACCAGGGCGCCAACTTCGTTTCCGCGATCGTGGCGTTTGTGGTGGGTGGGCTGGTGATGGTGACCGTCTCCCTGTTCACCAGGCCCAAGCCCGCCGGCTCCCTGGTCGGCCTGGTCTATGGCACCAGCAGCCCCGGCGCGCAGGCGCCGCCGGACACCGGTGATGACGCCTGGTACCGCCGGCCGGCCCTGCTGGGCTGGGGAGCGGTGCTGCTGGCCGCCCTGTGCTACGTCCCCTTCTCCCTCTGATCCGCTGCCGAGGTACCGCCATGGACAAGCCCCAACTCCCCGCCAAAGCCCGCCTCTTCGATGTACGCCTGGTCATCGGCGGGCTGTTCACGGTGTACGGCCTGGTGCTCACCGGCGCCGGGATCGCCGCCTCCGACCGGGACCTGGACAAGGCACAGGGCATCAACATCAACCTCTGGGCGGGCCTGGGCATGCTCGCCCTCGGGCTGGGCTTCCTGCTCTGGCTCAGACTCCGCCCGGCCGTGCCACCGCCCCCCGGGGAACGGGACTGACCTGGCCGCCGGTGGCCGCCCGGTCCAGCAGGCCGGTACGCGCGGCCAGCGCCGCGGCCTCCAGCCGGGACCCCACACCCAGCTTCATCAGCACCCGCTGCACATGGGTGCGCGCCGTGCTGGGCGCTATCCCCATGCCGGCCGCGATCAGCCGGGTGTCCTCGCCCTCGGCCACCCGCACCAGCACCTCCACCTCGCGCGGGGTGAGCAGCTGGAGCAGCCGGGCGCCCTCGTCGTCCGGCTGCGCGGCCGGGTTGAGCAGCTCGGTGAACGCGCCCTGCAGCAGCTGGGGTTCGACCGCGGCCTCACCGGCGCGGGCCTTCATCATGGCCCGCTCCACGCCCTCAATCCGCTCATTGTGCCGCACATAGCCGGAGGCGCCGGCGGCGAACGCGGCCGCGATACCCAGTGGGTTGGGCACCGGCCCCAGCACCACCACCGCCACCTGCGGGCGCTCCCGTTTGATCCGCACCACCGGATCGAAGGCCCCGGGCTCGGCCGGGGCCGCGGTGCCCAGCAGGCACACCTCCGGTGCCCGGCTGACCACCAGGTCGGCGGCCCCCGCACTCGGTGCCGCCGCGGCCAGCACCCGGTGCCCGCGCAGCTTCAGCGCCGAGGCCAGGGCCTCGGCCAGCAGACGGTGGTCATCGACCACCATGAGCCGCACGCCCATGCGCTGCCCCCCTGTCGCCCGCGTACTCCCCCAGCTACCGCTGGGAGGTGCCCCCACCCCAACTGCCGCTGGGAGGTGCCCTTATCTCGTCGCCCTCTTGCCCCCGGAAGCTACACGCTTGTTCGACGTTCCGCGCCCCCTACTAGTGAGAAGTCCCCCGGAATGCCGAAATCCCTGCCATTCATGTGTACTTCGCGTCTGAAACGGATCGTTCAGGCATGTACGCACGATGGACAGGGATTTGGCCGGAGCGCTCCTCAAATGATCAGGATCAGTTGGCTCCCCAGACCTCGGCCAGGTACTCCTTGCCCTTGGCGAAGGTGTTGGGCTGGTGGATGTACTCCCGGCCCAGGTAGAGCCGGTTCTGCGTCCAGGTCACCCAGTCGTAGTCGGGCAGGATCTGGTTCTCCGTCTCATAGGAGTCCTTGGGGTTCCGCAGCAGCACATCGCTCTTGAAGCTCTTGGGGTCGATGCGCACCACCTGGCCGCCGTACCGCCAGCTGGAGGTCTGGTAGCCGATGACGCTGCCGTCCTTGTCCACCCCGATCGGCGACATGGAGGAGCTCAGCCGCCCGTCCGCCTTGCCCCGGGCCTGGCCGCTGGACAGGTCGAAGCCGACGATCTCATTGACCTCGCCGACGTCCCCGGACTTGCCGGTCTGGTGGTCATTGGTGGGCAGGTAGAGGGTGTCCTTGCTGACCGCCACCTTCTTGCAGCCGTCCACCTTGCCCCTGGTGCAACGGGCCACATACTTCCCGTTCTCGGTCGAGATCTTGCTGCGCAGCTTGCCGTCCTTGGCGCTGTCGTCAATGACCATGAAGTCCGAAACGCCGGATCCGGTGTGGTCATTGGCGTTGACCCCGACCACCAGCGGGTCGGTGGAGACCACATTGGCCTCGTCGATGCCATTGGGCAGCTTGAAGCTGGACGCCACCGCGCCATCGGGCTTGAGGGTCTGCACCGACATCTGCGGGTGGGCGTAGTCACCGCAGCGACGGACCGCGATCAGCTTGTCGCCGCCGGCGTAGCCGTCGTCCTTGCAGGTGTCCTGCGCCTTGGGCTTCCACAGCTCCTTGCCGTCGAGGGACCAGGCGGCACCGCCGTCCAGGCCGCCCGCGGCCACGACGCCGGAACCCACGGTGAGTTGCTCGAAGGTGATCGTCTGGTCACCCACCTGGGACTGCTTCTGCCACAGCTTCTTGCCGTTGTTGAGGTCGATGACCACGATTTCGTTGCAACGGCCGCCGGAGAATTTCTCGTTGGTGGGCTTCTTGTCCTCGACCAGGAGGGCGGTCTTGCCGTCATCGGTGACATGGGGCGAGGCCGAGCAGATCTCGCCGTCCAGCGGGATCTCCCACTTCTGGCCGCCGGTCAGGCCATAGCCGACCACCTTGAACAGGTCGGTCTTGGCGAAGACCTGGCCGGTGACCCACATGCCCGGGGCCTGGCGGCTGTCCGGCACCTTGGGCTGGTCGACGCCGAACACCAGCTTGCCGTCCAGCGTCTGGGGCTTGGGCCCCGGCTTGTCGGTGGAGCCACCCCCGCTGCCGCCGCTGCTGCCGGCGGAGTTGTCCGACTTGCCGCCGTCCTTGGTGAAGAACCAGACGCCGCCGCCGGCCACCAGCAGCACGGCGATCACCGCGCTGATGATGACCACCAGACGCTGCTTGGAGCCCTGGCCGGCCGGGGCCGGCGCGGCGGCCGGGAACGGCGCCTGGGGCGTGAACGGGCCGCCGTACTGGGGCGGTTGGGGCGGCTGGCCGGGGTTGGGGTAGCCATAGCCGCCCGGCGCGGGCGGCGGCGTCCCGGGCGGGCCCGGCGGTGCGGCGGGCGGCGCGGGCGGCATCTGGGGGTAGCCGTAGGCGGGCGCGGCGGGCGTGGGGGCACCCGGCGCGGGGGCGCCCGGCGCGGGCTGCCCCGGAGACTGCGGCGGCATGGCCGGCGCGGCGCCGAAGCCCGCGCCGCCGGCCGGCGCCGGCGGGAAGTCCTGGGGAGCGCCGAAGCCGCCGGCCGGCTGCTCCGGCGGAACCCCCTGCGGCGGCTGAGGTGGCATGGGCGGCTGTGACATGGCTTTCCTCTTGATATGCGAGACCCCAGGGCCCGATCGGCCTCCCCCGCGATCCCGGTGACCTAATGTCCGAAATGGTCACCGAGAAGGAGCGAATCGGGTTGAAATCCCGCCAGTGAGCGGCAGGCAAGCGGGAATTCTTTGTATCACCCGACACCGACAGCACAGGGGGCGGTATCGGACGGGATCACCCGCCGATACCGCCCTGTAACGAGACTGTTGTGGCCCGTGTGCCTTACGCCGTAGTAGTCAGCCGACGGTCATCCGGTCACCGTCCGGCGGCCAACCGGTCACACCTCATCGGCGAGTTCCAGCCACCGCAGCTCCAGCTCCTCGCGCTCGGTGGCGAGTTCACGCAGCTCGGCGTCCAACTTGGCGACCGCCTCGAAGTCGGTGGCCTGCTCGGCGATCTTCTCGTGGAGCTTGGCCTCCTGCTCGCTGATCCTGTCCAGCCGGCGCTCGATCTTCTGGAGCTCCTTCTTGGCGGTCCGGGAGTCACCGGCCGGCTTGGGCTTGGCCGCGGGGGCGGACGGCGCCGCGGGGGCCGCCGCCTCGATCACCGCCTGCCGCCGCTCCAGGTACTCGTCCAGGCCGCGCGGCAGCATCCGCAGGAAGCGGTCGCCCAGCAGCGCGTACACCCGGTCGGTGGTGCGCTCCACGAAGTACCGGTCGTGGCTGATGACCACCATGGAGCCGGGCCAGCCGTCCAGCAGGTCCTCCAGCTGGGTCAGCGTCTCGATGTCCAGGTCGTTGGTCGGCTCGTCCAGGAACAGCACATTGGGCTCGTCCATCAGCAGCCGCAGGAGCTGGAGCCGCCGCCGCTCACCGCCGGAGAGGTCGCCGACCGGCGTCCACTGCTTCTCCTTGGTGAAGCCGAACTTCTCGCACAGCTGCCCCGCCGTCATCTCCCGGCCCTTGCCGAGGTCGACGCGGTCACGTACCTGCTGGATGGCCTCCAACACCCGCTTGGCCGGGTCGAGTTCGGTGACCTCCTGGGAGAGGTAGGCCAGCCGCACCGTCTTGCCGACCACCACCTTGCCGCCGGCCGGCTGCTTCTCGCCCTGGGTACGGGCCGCCTCGGCGAGGGTGCGCAGCAGCGAGGTCTTGCCGGCACCGTTGACGCCCACCAGGCCGAGCCGGTCGCCGGGGCCGAGCTGCCAGGTCAGGTGCTCGATCAGCACCTTGGGCCCGGCCTGCACGGTGACGTTCTCCAGGTCGAAGACCGTCTTGCCCAGCCGGGCGTTGGCGAACTTCATCAGCTCGGAGCTGTCCCGGGGCGGGGGCACATCCGCGATCAGCTCATTGGCGGCCTCGATGCGGAACCGGGGCTTACTGGTGCGGGCCGGGGCACCGCGCCGCAGCCAGGCCAGCTCCTTGCGCATCAGGTTCTGCCGCTTGGCCTCCTCGGTGGCGGCGATCCGCTCGCGCTCGGCGCGGGCGAAGACATAGTCGCTGTAGCCGCCCTCGTACTCATGGACGGCGCCGCGCTGGACGTCCCACATCCGGGTGCAGACCTGGTCCAGGAACCAGCGGTCGTGGGTGACGCACACCAGCGCCGAGCGGCGGGCCCGCAGATGGCTCGCCAGCCAGGAGATGCCCTCCACGTCCAGGTGGTTGGTGGGCTCGTCCAGGACGATCAGGTCCTGCTCGGCGATCAGCAGCTTGGCCAGCGCGATGCGGCGGCGCTCACCGCCGGAGAGGGGGCCGATGACCGTGTCCAGTCCATCGGTGAACCCCGGCAGGTCCAGCCCGCCGAACAGCCCGGTCAGCACATCGCGGATCTTGGCGCTGCCCGCCCACTCATGGTCGGCCAGGTCGCCGATCACCTCGTGCCGGATGGTGGCCTTGGGGTCCAGGGAGTCGTGCTGGGTGAGCACGGCCAGCCGCAGGTGACCGGCGTGGGTGACCCGCCCCTTGTCCGCCTCCTCCAGCTTGGCGAGCAGCCGGATGAGCGTGGTCTTGCCGTCACCGTTGCGGCCGACCACGCCGATCCGGTCGCCCTCGTTGACGCCGAGGGAGACGCCGTCGAGGAGTGCGCGGGTTCCGTACACCTTGTCGACGGCTTCCAGATTGACCAGGTTGGCTGCCATTGGGCTCCTTGCGTTTATGGGGTCCCTTCCAGGATCCCATGGGGCGCGTCTGGCTCTGGGGGCAGACCCTGGTCCCTCTCGCCGGTCTCCGACCGGGCTCAGTCCTCGTCCGTGATGAGGGTGTCCTGCCGGTCGAAGACGTTGAGCACCAGAATCATGACGAACTGCTGGAAGATCACGTATTCCGCGAGGATGTCGTTGGTGAGACGGATGTGCCGCACGTTCTCGCCCATGGCGAGCGACTTCTCGTGGAGCGGGTGCTCGGCGAGGACGTCAATGGCACGTTCGAAGCTTTTGCGGCGTGCCGGGTCCAGACTGTCGCGTTTGACCGCGGCTTCTTCGCTGTAGCGGATGGCGTAGCGCATGTCGGCCAGCATCTCACGGCGGCACTGTCCAGCCCGTCCGGCGTTTGAGGACAGCGCGCGCAGCGTGCTGCCGGGCCCGGCAACGGCCCCGGTAGCCCTACCTTGCCGCCTCCACCGCCCGGCCCCGCAGCGCCGCCCAGGTCGGCACCAGGGTCGCGGCCAGGGTCAGGGTCAGCGCCAGCCCGACCACCGACAGGTAGATCGACAGCGGCCCCGAGGGCATCCACGAATCCCCGGCCGCCAGACTGAACGGCACCAGCGTGGTGGCCGCGGCCAAGGAACCCAGCACCAGCCCCACCACCGCGACCAGCGCCCCCTCCACCGTCATCATCCGCAGCACCTGCCCCCGCGTGGAGCCCGTCAGCCGCTGGAGGGCGAAGTCCCGGCGCCGGTTGCCGACCGCGACGGCCGTGGAGTTGACCACCGACAGCGCCGTGTATGCCACCAGCATCCCGACGATCAGGTAGTTCACCCATGCCTGGGTGCGCGAGTCCCGTGCCTGCCCGTCCAGGACCGCCTCCCGGTCCCGGACCTGGACGCCGGGGTGCCGGGCGGCCAGCCCGTTCAGCTCGCGGAGCAGCCGCTCCCGCTGGAGTCCGTCCTCCGCTCGCACCAGGATCCGGGCCGGCAGCCCCTCGGTCGTATGCCGCGCCAGCAGTTCCACGCTGGTCAGCGCCGACTCGTACCCCTCCCGCGCCGGGAAGAGGGCCACCACCCGTACGTCCGCCACCGCACCGTCGCCCATCCGCAGCCGCACCGTGTCACCGATCGCCCGCCCCATCCGGTGGGCCATCCGCTCCGGCAGGGCGATGGTGTCCCCCGTCAGGTCGCGCAGGCTGCCCCGGCTCGGCCGGACGGCCAGCGTCCGCTCGGCGTCCGCCCCGCTGACCCCCTCGATGGCCAGGCCGCGCTTGGACTCGTCGCCGTCGTGCGGGCGCTCGGTGTACACCTGGCTGCTTACCGACGCACTGGCCCCGGCCACCCCGGGCAGCCGCCGCACCTGGTCCACCAGCGCCGGGTCCAGCCCGCCGGCCGCCGAGGTGAGCACCGCATCGGCCCGCAGGTTCGCCACGGCCGCCTGATCGGTGACGCTCTGCACCGTGGTCTGCAGATAGAGCATTCCGGTGGCCAGGGCACTGGCGAGCATGATCGGCGTGACCACCCCGGCCATCTTGACCGTGCTCACCCGGCAGTTGATCGCCGCCAGCCGCCCCGCCGCCCCCGTGCACAGCCGGACCGGCCAGTACAGCAGCAGGGTCACCAGCCTGACGAACCAAGGCCCCAGCAGCGCCAGACCGATGGCGCAGCACATCACCGTCGGCCCCGCCGTGCTCGCCGCCACCGGCCCGCGCAGCACCAGCGTGGTCACCAGGCCCAGCGCAAGAGTGCCCGCCAGGAACAGCAGCCCCAGAACCAGCCGCAGCGGGCTGAACCACCGCTGGACCACCGCCACTTCGCCCAGCGCCTCCACCGGCTTGGCGCCCACCGCGCGCCGGGTGCCGAGCAGGGTGCCGAGGACGGCGGTCAGCAGCAGTGCGCCATAGGCGGGCAGGGACGGGATCCAGCCGTGCCGGTACACCATGGCGTCCGCGACCATCCCCTGCGCCGCCATCCGGTCGAACAGCGAGCGGCCCAGCACCGGCCCCAGCGGCCAGGCCACCGCGGCCGCGACCACCGTGACCGCCAGCGTCTCGCCGAGCAGCATCCGGCGCAGCTGCCCGGGGGCGGCCCCGATCGCCCGGAGCAGGGCCAGCTCGCGGCGCCGCTGCTGGGCGGCGAGCCCAAGGGTTCCGGCCACCACGAACATGGCGACCGCGATGGCCAGTCCGCCGAAGACTCCGGACAGCGATATCAGGTCATCGCCGCCCCGCAGCGCCTCCGGGTGCTCCGCCAGGCCGCGTCGGTCACCGGTCAGCAGCGAGACCCGCTCGCCCTTGAGCGCGGCGGCCACCTCCTTGCGCGCCCCGGGCGCGAGTTGGACGGCGATGTCGGCGACGGCGTCCGGGCGGGGCGAGAGCCGCGCGGCCTCGGCATCACCGAAGAACAGGGCGGGCCGGGGCCCGCGCACCAGGCCGCTCACCGTGTACACGGCGGAGCCGCCATGCGCCGTGATCCGCACCCGCTCGCCGACCGCCGCCTTCATCCGCCGGGCGAGCGCCTGGTCCAGCACCACCTCGCCGGAGCGCGCCGGTCCACTTCCGCCTGCCAGGACATACGGGGTGAGGGCGGCCGAACTCCAGCCGTACGCCCGCGTCTTGGCGTTGCCCCCGACCGCGACGTCCAGGACGCGCTCGCCCACGGCCGTCCGCACACCCGGCACGGCCCGCACCCGCTGCACCAACTCGGCCGGCAGGGTGGCCCGTTCGGAGAGGTAGACCTCTTTCTTGTGCTTCTTGCCGGGCTGCTTGATGGAGTAGGTCTGGTCCCCGGTGATCACCAGCCCGGCCCCGGCGAGCCGCTGCGGCGGGACGCTGGACCGGATGCCGGTCTCCATCAGCCCCCCGCAGGCCATCACGATGGTGGCCCCGATCACCAGGGCGAGAAAGGTGGCGACGAACGCGCCGAGGCGGTGGCGCAGTGAGCGCCGGGCAAGCTTCCCGATCATGCGCTCAACGCTAGGGACGGAACGGCCGGCGCCCCATGGGAGCAGCAGGCGGACGGAGGGTGGGGTTAGCCCCAGTCGCCGGTCCACCGATCGGTCTACTCAGCGGCGAAATGAGTAGCAGCGCTCAGGCGCGGCGGCCGGCCGGGCGGCCAGCCTGGACGCATGACGACACCGCCGCTGACCGCACAGCCCTACCTCCCGCTCCGGCCCGCCTTCGGGCGGCCGGCGCGCACCCGCCAGGTGAACGACGACCACGCCGGGCTGGCCGGCGCGGGCCGGGCTACGGAAACCGCCGCCCGGTCCAGCGTGGCGTGATCGGAACTTCAGGCGCTCGGCGCGATGGACGCTGCGGACGCCGCCCGGGCGCGGACGCCCGCCGAGCCCAGGATGAGGGCCGTGCCCAGGACGGATCCGGTCAGCACCCCGATGCCGTGGTTGTTCTCCAGCACGCTCAGCACCACCCCCGAGGCCGGGACCAGCAGCGCCACCCACCGCAGTGGCGTCTGTTCGCCGGTCAGGGCGTAGGCGCAGGCCAGCGCGCCGACCAGGCCGCACAGCGCCACCGAGTCGCCACCGCCGTGGACGCTCCACCCCGCCATGCTCACGGTGTGCGCCGCGATGCCGCTCAGCAGGAAGACCACCGGCATCAGCACCGGGCCCAGCCGCCGCTGGGCGACCGGGGCGATGACCGCGACAGCGGCAAGGTTGAAGGTCAGCTGCGTCCAGCCCGAGGTCTGGACGAACATCGCGGTCACCGCCCGCCACCAGGGTCCGTCGGGCGTGCGCTCCAGATGGCCCATGATGCCGGGTGCGGCGGTCTGCACCACGCCCATCGCCGCCATCAGCGCCACCAGCCCGGCGGCCACCCCCGGCGCCGGCCGCCGCCACAGCGCGGCGAGCAGCTGGGGCGGGGCGGCCCGGTGCCCGACCGTCCAGGCGGTGATGACCTGAAGGCCGGGGGCGACCACGGCGGCCGCGCAGGTGTAGAGGGCGATGACGTGCGAGTTCATGATCCAAAGCTTGCCGTACGGGGGCGGGCGGCGACAGAGCCCTCTGTCAGGAGGCGGCCATGACAAATGTCTTCGTCAGGAGAGCCGTCCCGGCGGTAAGGGCTCCCCGCGCGCCTGGTGGGCCGTACGTGGCAGGGTGCGGCCCGGTGTTGGGCAGCTGCCACTGAATGTGGCCCCCGCCCCGCCCTTTCACCGTTTCTCCGGGGGCTGCCGTCCCCAGGGAGCCCCCCGCTTTGCGTGTCGGGTGCGGGCCGCCGGTGGCTGGTCGCGCAGTTCCCCGCGCCCCTTAGGGGGCGTACCCGGCGGCGTACACGAGGAAGGGTGCCCACGAGGGAGCGGGTATGGCCAGTTGGGCACCGCCCTTGCGCTTGGAGTCGCGTATTCGGATGGCACCGGGTACGGCGGCGGCTTCAACGCACGCAGCACCCTCGCCATCGCTGTAGCTGGACTTGAACCACGACTGTCCGCTTCTCATAGCTCGCTTGCCACCCGTCTGATTAGTTGGGACGAATCCGCTGCGTTGAGAGCATGCATGCGGATCGTGGCGTGACACTTCATTAGGTCGTTTACCCTCGCTGGATCCGCATGGAGCATGCTGGCCGACTGTGCCTCGTGATAGCCGTGAAGACGGCGGTCCTCCGTCTCAAGCACGATGAACTGCCCGTTCAGTCCTGGGTTTACCCCGCGGTTCATCGGTAGCACCTGAATCGCCACGTTGCGCAGATTGCCCAACTCGATCAGGCGACACAGCTGTTCCTTCATCACCTCGGCCTCACCAACGCCGCTCCGCAAAGCGGCCTCGTGCAGGACGAAGCTGAACGCCGTGGTGGTCTTCTTCAAGAGTTCCGTCCGCTGCACCCGAGCGGCCAGCCGAGACTCCACCGTTTCTTGATCGACGAGCGGAAGGTGCCCCTCCATCAGCGCACGCGCATAGCCTTCGGTCTGCAACAGCCCGGGCACGAGCAACGCCTCGTACCAGTGAACCGCGACCGCCTCGGCCTCAAGGGCCATGTACTCACGCGAACGACTCGCGAACCGCTCCGGCTCCAGATACGGGTACGTCGCCCGCAACTTCCCCTGCGCGCCCAGCATTTCGTCGGCGACTTCCAGGAACCGCAGGGTCGGCCGGCGCCGGCCCAGTTCCATGGACTTGATCATCTCGGGCCCGTAACCCGCCTCGTCTGCCAGCTGCTCCCGCGTGACATTGGCAGCGGTCCGCCACACCCTGACCTGATTCCCACACAGCCGCCACGCCATCGGCGGCTCGGACAGCTCACTCATGTCAGCCGACGCTAGGGCGAACCCGCCTCCCCCAGCACCGAATCCGCCTGATTCCCCACCCCACGAGCGAATGGCGACGCTCAGGCGACACCCGCCAGGAAGTCCGCCACCACACCCCCGAACCCCACCGGGTCCGCCGTATAGATCAGGTGGTCCGTGGCCAGCTCGGCAACCTCCGTGCCCGGCCGGCGCTCGGCCATCTCCCGGGCCTGCTCGGCGGAGACGACGCCACCCTTCGCGCCCCGGATCACCAGCGCCGGGCAGGCACTGGCCGTCCAGTCAGCCCAGTGGCTGCCATGCACCAACTCCTCGGAGTCATATATGTCCTGGGGGTGGAAGGGCAGCCGCCAGCTGCCGTCCGCGCTCTGGCGGAGCCGGTCGGAGAAGTAGGGCGCGGCCGGGCCCATGCCCGCCACCAGGGCCTCGCGAGTCGGCGCCGCGTACGGCAGGCTGAGCACAAAGGCGAGCGGGTTGCCGCCGTCCAGGCCCAGTTCGACCGGGGCCTCGGCGTTGATCAGGGCCGCGACCCGCCCGGGGTGGCGCGCGGCGAACTGGTAGGCGTTGATGGCGCCGAGCGAGTGCCCCAGCAGAACGGCCTGCTCCAGGCCGAGGTGGTCGAACAGGGCCAGCAGATCCGCGAGGTAGCCCTCACGCGAGTAGTCGGCGGCCCGGTCGGAGGCCCCGTGTCCGCGCTGGTCGGGGGCGATCACCCGCCACTCGTCGCCCAGCCGGGCCGCCAGGTCGGCGAAGGTGGCGCCCTCCGACATATGGCCGTGCAGGGCCACCAGCGGCCGCCCGGCGCCGCCGAAGTCCAGATAGGACAGGCGGCGGCCGCCGTCCAGCGCCAACTCGGCGCGGATGGCGTGGGTTTCGGCGGTCTCGTTCATGGTCTCCCCCTTGAGCTCGGTCGGTACGACGGGAACCGTAGCGGGGATTTGGGCAAATGCGCAAGACGCTTGCCCAAGACGTTCGTCCAAGTCCTGGGCTAGGCTCCCTGCCATGGGAAACCGTGAGGATCTGCTGTCAGGCGCCAGGCGCTGCCTGAAGGAGAAGGGCTGGGCGCGGACCACCGTCCGCGACATCACCGCGGCCTCCGGCGGGGTGAGCATGGCCGCCATCGGCTACCACTTCGGCTCGCGCGAGGCGCTGCTGACCGCCGCCCTGATCGAGGCGATCGACGAATGGGGCGCCGCCACCGGCGGCGCCCTGGCCGCGTACGGGACCCCGGACGCGACGCCCGCGGAGCGCTATCAGGCCATGTGGCAGGGACTGATCGAGTCCTTCGACACCCACCGGAAGTTGTGGCTGGCCGGCATCGAGGCGCTGGTTCAGGCCGAACACTCGGAGGAACTGCGGCGCTATCTCGCCGGCGGCCAGGCGCAGGGACGCAGCGGCATGGCCGCGCTGCTCACCGGCGTACCGGAGGAAGAGCTGGATCCTGCCGCCGGCCGCGACCTGGGATCGGTACAAATGGCTCTGCTCACCGGCCTGTTGGCCCAGTGGCTCACGGACCCCGCAGGGGTTCCGGACGCGGCGGGAGTCGTGGCGGGGCTGCGGAGCCTGGCGGACGTCATCGAGGGGAAGGGGCAACACAGGGACGCGGACGCCGTCCGGCCCAACGCGGATGCCACCCCTTGACCTGAACCGCAGTTGAGGATCTTGACTGGTCGGTGGCGGCCATCAGGCGCCGCCCCCGGGCCGGTCCCGGCGAGCGACGAGAAAGGGCACACCGTCATGAGCGAGGGCAACACCCTTGTGGTGGGAGCGATTTCGCCGGAGACCCGGTCCGCGGTGACCGCCGTGGTGGAGGACCTGGAACGGGCCTTCAACGCCAAGGACCCCATCGCGCTCAGCGAGTGCTTCAGCGAGCGGACGTCCTGGACCAATGCCATCGGCAAGCGGCTGGACGGGCGGGCGCTGATAGCGGAGTTCAGCGCTCCGGCGATGAAGGGCTTCCTGAGCGGGGTCTACGCCCGGTACGAGGTCGTCAAGCTGCTGGAGATAGCACCCGAGGTGATCGCGGTGAATGTCGCCCAGACACCGACCGATGCGGCGGGCGAGGCCACTGACGGCGCCAGGGGCGTCACCCTCTACATCATCGCCCGGCGGAAGGACGGCTGGAAGATCGTGGCCGGCCAGAACACGGCCGTGGAGCCGTCCTGACCGCCACCCGACCGGCACCCTAAAGAACCACGGCCCCCGGCACCGGCCCCGCCGCGACCCGGACCGCCCGGCAGGTACCGGAATTGCGCAGCGCCTCGGCGACGCGGTTCGCGTCCTGCTCGTCCTTGACGAGGAAGGCCGTCGTCGGACCGGAACCCGACACCATCGCGGCCAGCGCCCCCGCCTCCGTACCCACCGTCAGCGTCGCCGCCAGCGAGGGCCGCAGCGAAACGGCCGCGTCCTGAAGGTCGTTGGAGACCGCGGCCGCCAAGGCCACCGCATCCCCGTCCCGCAGCGCGCCCAGCACCGCGGCGGACGCGTCCGGCTCCGGGATCGCCCGGTCCCCCCGCAGCCGGTCGCACTCGGCGTACACGGCGGGCGTGGACAGGCCACCGTCCGCCACCGCGAACACCCAGTGGAAGGTGCCACCGGTCTCCAGCGGGGTGAGCAGCTCCCCCCGCCCGCGCCCCAGCGCGGCCCCGCCCACCAGGCTGAACGGCACATCGCTGCCCAACTCGGCGCAGATCTCCAGCAGTTCGTCCCGCGAGGCACCCGTGCCCCACAGCGCGTCACAGGCCACCAGCGCACCGGCGCCATCCGCGCTGCCGCCCGCCATGCCCCCGGCGACCGGAATGCCCTTGTCGATATGGATATGCACGCGCGGCGCGCCCAGCCCATGCCGCTCGGCGAGGATCGCCGCCGCCCGGGCCGCCAAGTTACTGGCGTCCAGCGGGACCTGGTCCGCGCCGGGGCCCTCGCAGGTCACCGTCAGCCGGTCCGCCGCCGTCACCGTGACCTCGTCGTAGAGGCCCACGGCCAGGAACACATTGGCCAGGCCGTGGAAACCGTCCGGGCGGGGTCCCCCGACCCCCAGCTGGACGTTGACCTTCGCCGGAACCCGCACCCGGACCGAGGACCTCACGCGCCACTCCCCTTGTGCTCGGCGATCGCCGCGAACTGCTCCACCGTCAGTGACTCACCCCGCGCCTGCGGCGAGATCCCCGCCGCCACCAGTGCCGCCTCCGCGGCCGCGGCCGAGCCGGCCCAGCCGGCCAGCGCGGCGCGCAGCGTCTTGCGGCGCTGGGCGAAGGCCGCGTCCACCACCGCGAAGACCTCCTCCTTGGAGGCGGTGGTCTTCAGCGGCTCGGCGCGCCGCACCAGCGAGACCAGCCCGGAGTCCACATTGGGCGCGGGCCAGAAGACATTGCGGCCGATCGCGCCGGCCCGCTTGACCTCCGCGTACCAGGCGGCCTTCACCGACGGCACGCCGTACACCTTGGAGCCGGGCGGGGCCGCCAGCCGGTCGGCGACCTCGGCCTGGACCATCACCAGGGTGCGCTCGATGCTGGGGAACCGGGCCAGCATATGCAGCAGCACCGGCACGGCCACGTTGTAGGGCAGGTTGGCCACCAGTGCGGTGGGCGGCGGGCCGGGCAGCTCGGTGACATGCAGGGCGTCGCTGTGCACCAGGGCGAAGCGGTCGGCGCGCTCGGGCAGCCGGGCCGCGACCGTGGACGGCAGCGCGGCGGCCAGCACATCGTCGATCTCGACCGCGATGAGCCGGTCGGCCGCCTCCAGCAGGGCCAGCGTCAGCGAGCCCAGTCCGGGGCCCACCTCGACCACCACATCGTCCGGCCGCACCTCGGCGGTGCGCACAATGCGGCGCACCGTGTTGGCGTCGATCACAAAGTTCTGACCGCGCTGTTTGGTGGGGCGCACCCCTAGGGCGGCGGCCAGTTCGCGGATGTCGGCGGGGCCGAGCAGGGGGCCGGAGTCGTCTGTGCTGGGGCTGGAGCTCACCCGTGAAGTTTACGGCCGCACACGGGCCACGGGCTCGCCCCCCGGCTGATGTACAGCTTCTTCGCCCGCATCGTCTGCTCTCCGGCGGGCGCGTCCTGCGGCCGGCCGCTGCCGCCCAGGGACTGCCAGGTGTGGACGTCGAACTGGTACAGCCCGCCATAGGTGCCCGAGGGGTCCACCGCGCCGGGCCGCCCGCCGGCCTCGCACTGGGCCAGGGCCGCCCAGTTCAGGCCCCCGGTGCCCTTGACCGTGGTGGGCACCGGCTTGGTGCCCACCTTGATGATCTGGGTGCGGGGCTTGCTCACCAGCTGGGCGGCGATCTTCCTCGGCCGCTGCTTGACGCCATTGACGCTGCGCAGCAGGTAGGTGACCCGTTCCATGCCCTTCTCGCCGCGCTGGGCGACCACCTGGGTGCCCTTGGGCAGCGTGGGGTCGTCATGGCGCTCGGTGGTGAAGTCGATGGGCTCCTCCCGGACCTCCTGGCTGCCGGTGATGCGCATGATGGAGATGGTCTGACCCTCGCGGGGGAAGCTGTCCGGGTCCACCGAGGCGGTGTCCTCGCCGTGCAGGGCGATGCCCGCGTCCCGGATGGCGTCCCGCACGGTGGCGGCATTGGTGCGGACCAGCCGCTCATGGCCGTCCACCAGGAAGGTGAGGCTGCGCTCGGTGCGGACGTCCAGGTCCAGGCCCTGGCGGCCGATGGCCTCCGAGCGGGAGGCGGAGAGGTAGGCGCCCTCGGCCCGTACCCCCAGCTGGCGCAGTGCGCCGTCAACGGTGCGCGCGGTGGTCCACACCTGCTGGCGGTGGCCGTCCAGGGTGAGGGTGACCGGGCGGCCGTAGCGGACGATCACCCGGTCCCCGGTGGCCAGGTCGTGGTGGCGGCCGGGCGCCACGATGTCGTGTTCGCCGACCCGCATCCCCTCGTCGGCCAGCAGCTCATCCACATCGTCGGCGAAGGTGTGCAGGGTGCGCGGGGTACCGTCCACGCTGAGCTGGACGGCCTTGTCGCTGGCGATAAAGGCGGAGGTGCCGCCGGCCAGGAAGGCCACCACCAGGGCCTGGGGCAGCAGCCGGCGCAGCGGATCGGAGTTCAGGCCGGAGCGCTTGCGGCCGCGGCCCCGGCGCGCGGCCGGGGTGGTGGCGGGGGCGGGTGCCGTGCCCTCGGCCGGTGCCGGGTCCGGTGCCAGGCCCTGGGACGGGTCCGAGGACTGGTCCTGGGGCAAGGCGGAGGACGCGGCCTGGCGGGGCAGGCTGGTCTCGTAGCGGGCGCTGGTCGGCTCGGGGGCCGCGTACGCGTCATACGGTGCGTACGCGAACGGAACGTACGGCGGCGGCGCTTCCGTCCCGCCGCGCGAAGCGGCGTGCGGGCTGCCCTGCGGATGACTCACGGCTCTCCACTGGGTCCGGACTGACGGGCCAGGACTGTAGCGGAGCTTTGGCCACGCTCCAAAGTGCGATAGTCACACTGTGTCGCGATCCAAGAGTTAGTAGCCGAACGCCCGTGCGGTATTTGCGGCGACCGCCGTGGCCAGCGCGTCCTCGTCCAGCCCCCGTACGGCGGCCATGGCACGCAAAGTGACCGGAATCAGATAGGGCGCATTGGGCCGCCCGCGATACGGCGCCGGCGTCAGGAACGGGGCGTCGGTCTCCACCAGAATCCGGTCCAGCGGGGCCACCGCCAGGGCGTCCCGCAGCGGCTGGGCGTTCTTGAAGGTGACATTGCCGGCGAAGGAGAGGTAGTAGCCCTCCTCCGCACAGATCTTCGCCATCTCCGCGTCACCCGAGTAGCAGTGGAAAACCACCGTCTCGGGGGCACCTTCCTCGGCCAGCACCCGCAGCACATCCTCGTGCGCGTCCCGGTCATGGATCACCAGGGCCTTGCGGTGCCGCTTGGCGATGTCGATATGGCGGCGGAAGGAACGCTCCTGTGCGGCCATGCCCTCCGGGCCGGTGCGGAAGTAGTCCAGGCCGGTCTCGCCGACCCCGCGCACCTGGTCCAGCGCGGCCAGCGCGTCTATCTCCGCCAGGGCCTCGTCCAGGGCGGCCTCGCCGCCGGGCACGCGGACACCCTGGCGCGACCAGCCGTCGGGGTCGCCATGGACGATCCGTGGGGCTTCATTGGGATGCAGCGCCACCGCTGCCCAGACGGGCCCGTACGCCGCGGCGGTCTCCGCCGCCCAGCGGGAACCGGCCAGGTCACAGCCGACCTGGATCACGGTGGTGACGCCTACGCCGGCGGCCTTGTCCAGGGCTTCCCGGACCGTCGTCCCCTGCATGTCGAGATGCGTATGGGAGTCGGCGACCGGGACATTCAGGGGCGCGGGGAGCGGAGGAGGGGCGTCCTTGTCGATCCGCTTGCGCTCGCCGCCGTTGTCCTGGGTCGTGGTAGCCGCCATGCCCGGAATTCTAGAGACCCTCCGGGAGCGCTCGGATCACTTGCGGTGGTGCTGGAAGGGCCGCAGCAGATCCGAGAGGTGCGGGAAGTGCCAGTGCCAGTGGTGCTGCACCCCGTCGGGATGCCGGGGCTCGCGGTAGCCGGCGCCATAGCCGACCGGCCCGGCCGGGGACTGCTGGGTGGCCGGGATCACCGAGCGCGAGGCGAGGTGCAGGGCGTCGGCGACCTGGGACACCCGGCCCGGGCGCATGATCCGCACCACATGGGCCCCGCAGTTGGCGCAGGAGGGGTGGGAGATGGGAGACGGCACGCGGACGCCGTCCGCGTAATAGATCACGAAGGGCCGGCCCTTGGCGTCCACATGGTGCTCTATGGAGTACGCCTGCTCCCAGGCGTGCCCGCACCGCATGCAGGCGAAGGCATAGGACTCGTGGACGGTTTCCTGGGCGGTCTCGTGTGTCACCGGCGGCAGCGTCGCACGCGGTCCGGTCACCGTGTGCGGCGTGGCCTTGGGCTCCGCACCGCTGGTTCCCGCGGTCTCGCTCATGGCAGCTCCTTAAGTCCGCCGGACACCGTTGCCGGTGTCCTCTGGACTGGTTCCGGAAAACCTCGGACGTCCCTGCTTCCAGGGAACGCCCATCCCGGCGCCGACGCAGCAGCTCATCCCGCGAATTGGGGCAAACTTAACGGCTTCATGCCCGAAGGGGCCGCTGTCGGGGGCTGATCTTTGCTTTTGGTGACAGCCCTTTACTCTACGGCGAAGCGGTGCCTTCAGCATTTTTTGCGGCCACCACCGCATCAAACACCTGCCTCTTGGGCAAACCGGCCGCCGCCGCCACTGCCGCGATGGCCTCCTTGCGGCGTTCGCCCGCTTCCTCCCGGGCCCGTACCCGGCGCACCAGCTCGGCCGGGTCGGCCTCCTCGGGGCCGCGCTCGGCGGCACCCTCCACCACGATGGTGATCTCGCCGCGCACACCCTCGGCCGCCCAGGCCGCCAGCTCACCCAGCGGGCCGCGCTTGACCTCCTCATAGGTCTTGGTCAGCTCCCGGCACACGGCCGCCCGGCGGTCCGCGCCGAAGACCTCGGCCATGGCGGCCAGGGTGGCGTCCAGCCGGTGCGGCGCCTCGAAGTAGACCAGGGTCCGGCGGTCCCCGGCGACCTCCCGCAGCCGGGCCAGCCGCTCGCCCTGCTTGCGCGGCGGGAAGCCCTCGAAGCAGAACCGGTCCACCGGCAGTCCGGAGACCGCGAGCGCGGTGAGCACCGCGGACGGGCCGGGCACCGCGGTGACCTTGACGCCCCGCTCCACCGCGGCGGCCACCAGGCGGTAGCCGGGGTCGGAGACCGAGGGCATCCCGGCGTCGGTGACCAGCAGCACCCGCGCCCCGCCGGCCAGCGCCTCGACCAGCTCGGGGGTACGGGCCGACTCATTGGCCTCGAAGTAGGAGACCACCCGGCCGGTGGTGTGCACCCCCAGCGCCTGGGTCAGCCGGCGCAGCCGCCGGGTGTCCTCGGCGGCGATCAGCTCGGCGGCGGCCAGTTCGGCGGCCAGCCGGGGCGGGGCGTCGGCCACATCGCCGATGGGGGTTCCTGCGAGTACGAGCGTTCCAGTCACGCCCCCATCCTCGCAGGGCCGCGCGCGGTCCCCGGGACTCGCACCGGACCGTTCCCTACGATGGCGCGGTGACCAGTGACACCGCGACGCAAGACCGGCAGGGCCGCACGGCGGACCGGCAGCGCCCCTCCTGGCAGGCCCGGCTGCGCCGTTTCGGGCCGGTGGCTCCGGCCGGGCCCGGCGTACGCGAGCGGCTGGTGCCGCCCTATCCGGAGCCGGGCACCGGGGTATGGACGGTGCTGGGGGCGAGCCCGGGCACCGCCCGGCTGCTGGCCAGGTCCATGGGCTGGGCCGGGCCGCTGCTGGTGGCGCTGATCGCCGGACTGACCCGGTTCTGGAACCTGGGCAGCCCCAACGCGGTGATATTCGACGAGACGTACTACGCCAAGGACGCCTGGGCGCTGTGGAAGTACGGCTACGAGGCCAAGTGGTCGGACGACCCCGACCTCAACAAGCGGATCATCGAGGGCTTCCACCAGGTCCCCGACGCTCCGTCCTATGTGGTGCACCCGCCGGCCGGCAAGTGGGTCATCGGCTTCGGTGAGTGGATCTACGGGCTGAACCCTTTCGGCTGGCGCTTTATGGTCGCCCTGCTGGGCACCCTGTCCGTGCTGATGCTCTGCCGGATCGGGCGGCGGCTGTTCCGCTCCACCTTCCTGGGCTGTGTGGCCGGCGCGCTGCTGAGCCTGGACGGGCTGCACTTCGTCATGAGCCGCACTTCGCTGCTGGACTCGGTGCTGATGTTCTTCGTGCTGGCCGCCTTCGGCTGTCTGCTGGTCGACCGGGACAAGGCACGCGCCCGGCTGGCGGACGCCCTCCCGCTGACCGACGAGGGCGAGGCCAGGCCGGACGCCGGCATCGGCGAACGGCTGGGCCTGGGCCTGCGGCCCTGGCGGATCGCGGCCGGCGTGTTCCTTGGCCTGGCCTGCGCCACCAAGTGGAACGGCGCGGTCTATCTGGCGTTCTTCGGGGTGCTGATCGTGCTGTGGGACGTCGGCTCCCGCCGGGTGGCCGGCGCCCGGCACCCCTGGCAGGCCATGCTGCGCCGGGACGCGCCCTGGGCCTTCCTCAGCACGGTGCCGGTGGCGGTGGCGGTCTATCTGGCCTCCTGGACCGGCTGGTTCCTCAACAGCGGCACCTACAGTCCGGCCCAGGGCTGGCAGCACAGCGGCTACTTCCGGCACTGGGCGGAGACCGAGGGCGGCTACAGCAGCCACGGCTTCCTCTCCGGCATCATCAACCCCCTGGCCAGCCTGTGGCACTACGAGCACGAGGTGTGGAAGTTCAACACCCATCTCTCCTCGCCGCACACCTACCAGTCCAACCCCTGGAGCTGGCTGGTCCAGGGCCGCCCGGTCTCCTACTTCTACGAGTCCCCCGGGGCCGGCGTGGACGGCTGCCCCAAGGACGTCCATGAGAAGTGCGCCCGCGAGGTACTGGCTCTGGGCACCCCGCTGCTGTGGTGGGCCGCCTGCTTCGCGCTGGTCTATCTGCTCTGCCGGTGGGTGCTGCGCCGCGACTGGCGGGCCGGCGCCATCCTGTGCGCCACCGCGGCCGGTTATCTGCCCTGGTTCTACTGGCAGGAGCGCACCATCTTCGTCTTCTACGCGGTGGTGTTCGTGCCCTTCCTGTGTCTGGCGGTGGCCATGATGATCGGGGGGATCCTGGGCCCGCCGGGATCGACGGAGCGGCGGCGGGTGGCCGGCATCGTGGGCGCGGGAGCGCTGATGCTGCTGATCGCCTGGAACTTTATCTACTTCTTCCCGCTCTACACCGGGCAGGCGATTCCCATGGACGCCTGGCGGAACCGGATGTGGTTCGACAGCTGGATCTGATCAACTTCCCCCCTCTGGCCGGAAGTTCGCCGCCCCGGCCCGGCCCGGCAGGCCCCTTGTCAGTGTGGTCACGTAGTGTGCCGGAGCGCATACGTTGTCCCGCTCGGGCGGGACGGGGAGGGGACGGACCATGGGCAAGGGCGCGAAGATCGCCGTCGGTGTGGCGGCCGCGGCGGTGCTGGGCGGGGCCGGAGCGGGCGTCTACTGGCTGACCGGAGGCTCCTCGGGGGCGGAGGCGAGACCGGTGCCCACCGGGCCGCCGAGCAGATCCGAGGTGGAGACCACCGCGCATGACTTCCTGGCGGCCTGGTCGGCGGGCCGGACGGCGGAGGCGGCCGCGCTGACCGACGACTCCGCCGCCGCCTCGGCCGCGCTCACCGGCTACCGGGAGAGCGCCCATGTCGGCAGGGTCGGCTTCACCCCGGGCGCCGTCCAGGGCAGCCAGGTGCCGTTCGCGGTCACCGCCGAGGTCGCCTTCCACAACCGGTCCTCCACCTGGCGCTATGACTCCTCGCTCGCCGTGGTCCGGCGGCCCGGCGACGGCCATGCGGTGGTCGCCTGGCAGCCCTCCGTGGTCCACCCCAAGCTGGCCAAGGGCGAGACGCTCAGGACGGCCGATGCCGCACCGGCCACGATCACCGCCGTGGACCGCAACGGCAAGGCGCTGGATCCCAAGGTCTACCCCTCGCTGGCCGCGGTCCTGCCCGAGCTGAGCCGGCGCTTCGGCGACAAGGCCAGTGGCGAGAAGGGCGTCGAGGTACGCGCCGAGCCGGCCGGCGGCGCCGGTGCCGCTCCCGCCGCCAAGGCGGGCAAGACCCTGCATGTGGTCTCCAAGGGGGCGGCCGCCACCCTGCGCACCACCCTGGACGCGGGGATGCAGCGGGCCGCCGAGGAGGCGGTGAGCCGGCGGCCGGACGCCTCGGTGGTGGCGGTGCGGCCCAGCACCGGGGAGATCCTGGCGGTGGCCGACACCGGGGCCCGCAAGGACGGGTTCAACGCGGCGCTGCTGGGCCGTACCGCGCCCGGCTCCACCATGAAGATCGTCACCTCGGCGCTGCTGCTGGAACGGGGCCACGCCCGTCCGGAACTGCCGCTGCCCTGCCCGAAGTTCGCCACCTATGGCATGCGTTTCCACAATGTGGAGGAGGGCGAGAACCCGGGCGCCACCTTCGCCCAGGACTTCGCGGCCTCCTGCAACACCGCCTTTATCTCGCTCGCCGGGCGAATATCCGACGGCGAGCTGAGCGCCGAGGCCCGGGAGGTCTTCGGGATCGGCCTCAACTGGCAGACGGGGGCCACGACTTACGACGGCAGCGTGCCGGCCGACAGCGGGGCGGGCAAGGCCGCCGCGATGATCGGGCAGGGCCAGGTGCAGATGAATCCGCTGACCATGGCCTCGGTCGCCGCCACCGCGATCACCGGCACCTTCCGTCAGCCGCATCTGGTGGACCCCGGCGCCATGGGGCTCCGGACGGCCTCGGCCACGCGCTCCCTCCCGGAGGCGGTGGTACGGCAGTTGAAGTCGATGATGCGCCTCACGGCCGCCCGGGGCACCGCCGCCAAGGCGATGGCCGGGCTGAGCGGGGACATCGGCGCCAAGACCGGCTCGGCCGAGATGGACAACCAGACGCTGCCCAATGGGTGGTTCGCCGGTTACCGCAACGATCTGGCGGCCGCCGCGGTGGTTCCACAGGGCGGGCACGGCGGCGATTCGGCGGGTCCGGTGGTACGGGCGGTGCTGGCGGCGGAGTGACCGGGCCGACCGCAGTGACGCGGACAACACCGCGCCGGGCGGGGCGGCGTTAGCGTCGGGGACCATGACTCCGCTGGTCGCCCTCGCCGTTCTCATCGCCGCCGTCACCCATGCCAGCTGGAACGCCATCGCCCATGGCATCCGGGACCAGGCGGTGGCCTTCACCCTGGTGGGCGGGGGTGGTGCGGCCTGTGGGCTGGCACTGCTGCCGTTCACCCCGGTGCCGGCCGGCGGGGCCTGGCCGTATCTGCTGGCCTCGGTGCTGCTGCACCTGGCCTACCAGGCCCTGCTGATGCGGTCGTTCACCCTGGGCGACTTCGGCCAGATGTATCCCATCGCCCGGGGCACCGCACCCCTGGTGGTTACCGTGCTGGCCGCCGTCTTCGCCGGCGAGCTGCCGGACGACTGGCAGCTCGCCGGAGTGGCGGTGGCCTCAACCGGCCTGGTGGGCCTGGCCCTTTGGGGCATCCGCGGCTCGGGCGCCCGGCCGCACTGGGCGGCCGTCGGCGCCGCGGTGGCCACCGGCCTGTCCATCGCCGGGTATTCGGTGGTGGACGGGCTGGGGGTGCGGGCCGCCGGCTCCTCGCTGGGCTATATCGCCTGGCTGATGGTCCTGGAGGGGCTGCCCATCCCGCTGTGGGTACTGACCGCGCGCCGGTCCCGCTTCCTGCCGGACGTCCGCCCGTTCGCAGTGCGCGGGCTGCTGGGCGGGGTGCTGTCCATGTTCGCCTACGGCCTGGTGCTGTGGGCCCAGACCAAGGCGGAACTGGCCCCCATCGCCGCACTGCGGGAGTCCTCCATCATCGTGGGCGCCGCGATCGGCACGGTGGTGCTGAAAGAACGGTTCGGAGCGCCGCGGGTGGCGGCGGCGGGGCTGATGGTGGTGGGCATCGGGCTGATGCTGCATACGAGTTGACCGGCTGCGGGGGCCGGGGGTTCGCCGCCGGGTGCGACCCGGTGGCCGGCTGCCGCCGGCCCGCGAGGCGGCTGGACACCGAGGCGGGTGCGATCCGCCGCCATCGGCCCATCGGCCGGGGCCCGGCGAGTTGGGCGGGGCGCCGGGCGATCGGCCGTTCGCGGCGGCCGCCGGACCCGGCGCAACCGTCACCCCCTGTGCAAGGCGCGCCGCAACGCCACGTTGCCCACCAGGATCCCGCCGTCCACCGGCAGCGTCACCCCGGTGACCCAGGCCGCGTCCGTGGAGGCCAGGTACGCCACCGCCGCCGCGATGTCCTCCGGCCGCCCCACCCGCCCCAGCGGATACAGCGGGGCCGCCCGCTCCAATGACTCTTCCCAGCCCGCCCAGTTGGGCGTGCGCACCGTGCCCGGCGCGATGAGGTTCACCCGCACGCCCCGCCCGGCGCACTGCCCGGCCAGGGTGCGGGTCAGGCTCGCCAGGCCCGCCTTGGCGGCGCTGTAGGCGTGGTTGCCGAAATCCTGTTCGCCGTTGACCGAGCCGATGTTGACCACCGAGCCCCGGCCGCCGGCCGCCGCCAGGTGCGGCATCGCGGCCCGTACACAGCGCAGCGCCCCGCCCAGGGTGATGTCCAGGTCCCGGGCCCAGACCTCGTCCGGGTAGTCCTCGACCAGCGGCGGATCGGGGTGACAGGAGGCCGCGTTGTTGACCAGCACATCCAGCCGGCCGAACAGCGATACGGCCTGTGCCACGGCCGCCTCGACCGCCGCCCGGTCCGTCACATCACAGGGCCGGGACTCCACCGCCAGCTCCTCGGCCCGCATGGCGGCGGCCGCCCGCTCGGCCCGCTCGGCGTCGGCATCGGTAACCAGCACCCGCGCCCCCTCGCCGGCCAGCCGCCGTGCCGTGGCCTCCCCGATGCCGCGCCCGGCACCGGTGATCAGTACCGCATAGCCGTCGAACCGTCGCACCACGGGAACCCCCACCCGGCCGGGACCGTCACCAACGGGGAGCCCCCTACCCCCCGATCACACCGGCAACCGCGCGCACCAGGGCCTGGGCCCGGGGGTCGGCGGTGATGTTCCGCTGCAGCCCGTTGGTCACATAGCCGAAGGCGATCCCCGACTCCGGGTCGGCGAAGGCCAGCGAGCCGCCCCGGCCGGGGTGGCCGAAGGAGCCGGGCGCCAGCAGCGGCGAGGCCGCCCCGTGCAGCATGTAGCCCAGGCCGAACCGGGTCGGCGAGATCAGGACCCGGTCCGGACCGGCGGACTCCTCGGTACGCGCCAGGGTGAGCGTGGCCGGGGCGAACAGCCGCCGGCCGCCATCGAGGCCGCCGATCAGGGAGGCGTAGAAACGGGCCAGCCCCCGGGCGGTGGCGATGCCCGCCGTGGCGGGCAGCTGGGCGGCCCGGTAGGCGGGGTCGTTCTCGTCCACGGGCGGATCGATGACGCCAAAGGCGCGCCGGGTCAGCGAGCCGGGGTCGTGGTAGGCATCGGCCACCGACTTCTTGGGCCGGACCCGCAGGCCGGGGGTGGCCGCGGCGGGGGCCTCGACCTCGCCGACCCGCCCCACCCGGTGCCGCTCGGCGTCCGGCAGTCCTATCCACAGGTCCAGGCCGAGCGGGCCGGCCACCTCCTCGGCCAGCCAGTCACCGATGCCCCGGCCGGTCACCCGGCGCACCAGCTCGCCGATCAGCCAGCTGTAGGTCTGGGCGTGGTAGCCGTGCTCGGTGCCCGGTTCCCAGGCGGGCGCCTGGGCGGCCACCGCGTCGGCGCCGGCCGCCGGGTCCAGGGCCTGCTCCGGGGTGAGCGGGGTGTCCAGGACGGGCACGCCCGCGCGGTGCGAGAGCAGGTGCCGCACCAGGGTGCGCTCCTTGCCGGCCGCCTTGTACTCGGGCCAGTAGGTGCCCACCGGGGCGTCCAGGTCGACCAGTCCGCGCTGGTGCAGCAGCAGCGGAACCGCGGCGGCCACGCCCTTGGTGGCGGAGCGCACGATCTGGGCGGTGCCGGCCTGCCAGGGGGCGTCGCCGTCCACATCCCTGGTGCCGGCCCACAGATGGGCGACCTGGTGGCCGTCGCGGTAGACGGCCACGGCCGCGCCGCGCTCGCCGCGCCGGGCGAAGTTCTCGGCGAAGGCGTCCCTGAGCGGCTCATAGCCGGCCGCCACCGTGCCTTGGACGTCCATCACTGTTGATCCGCTCCCGCCGTGCCAGTTGGTTGTATATGCCATTCCATGGTGCATGGCGGCCCCCGGCGGCCTGGGGCGGGGGTACCCCGCGTTACAGCGCCGCGCGGCTGCCGGTGTCCACCGGGGTGGTGGCGGTGGCGGCCCGCTGGGCGTCCGCCGCCACCTGCCGGGCGGTCAGCGCGTAGCCGGTCTCGGTGTTGGCGGTGGAGCGGGCGAAGACCACGCCGTAGACCCGGCCGGCGGGGCTGAGCAGCGGCCCGCCGGAGTTGCCGGGACGGACGGTGGAGCGCACCGAGTAGACGGTGCGGGTGGTGACACCGTCGCCGTAGATGTCCTGGCCCTTGGCGCGGACCTCGGTGGCCACCACGGCGGGGCGCAGATCCAGCCCGCCGTTCTCCGGGAAGCCCGCCACCACGGCGGCGTCGCCGCGCTTGGCGCTCTTGTCGAAGGGCAGCACCGGGGCGCCGAGCCCGGGGACATCCAGCACGGCCACATCGGTGCGGGGGTCGAAGAGCACCACCTTGGCGCGGTGCGGGCGGCCGACGCCGCCGACCCGTACGGTCGGCTCGGTCACCCCGGCGACCACATGGGCGTTGGTCATCACATGCTCGGGGGCGTAGACAAAGCCGCTGCCCTCCTGACCGCGCTCGCCCTCGCCGACGTCCGCCACTCCCTCGATCTTCACCACGCTGCGGCGGGCGGCCTCGGTGGCGGCGGCGGACGCGGTGCCGGAGGGCTTGGCCACACTGGTCGCGGGCTCGTTCTCGAAGGGGTTGAAGACCTGGGGGAACCCGGCCCCGGACAGGGCGTCGGTGGTGCGGCTGAACCAGGTGGGAGCCTGCTCCGGCATGGCGTCCTGGACCGCGCCCAGCACCCGGGAGTCCTTGATCTGCTGGCTGAGGAGGGTGGAGTTGGCCGAGACCAGGACGCTGGCGGCGACCCAGGAGACCAGCAGCACGGCCACCCCGTTGACGACCGCGCCGCCGGCGCCGTCCACACCGCGGACCGGGGCCCAGGTGAGCCGGCTGCGCAGTTCCCAGGCCAGCCGCCCGGCCAGCGCGTGCCCGAGGGCGGCGGGCAGCAGGACGACCAGCACCGCGACCACGGCGGCCATGGAGGAGCCGGCCTCGAAGTGTTTGATCACGGTGGGCAGCACCCAGACGCCGATGACGGCGCCGCCCAGGAAGCCGGCCAGCAGGACGGCGCTGGCCACCAGGCCACGGCGGAAGCCGGATATGGCGTAGCCGATCACGATCAGGATCAGCAGCAGGTCGAGCAGGTTCACGGGTCGCCCCTTCCTTCGACCTGGAAAACGTGGTTTGGGTGGGGGGCGGTTCCGTGTGGTGGGATTTGCCACGTTTTACGGCTGCCCACGCCTGCCCACCGCCGCCCACGGGGCACGCGCCCGCGGCGCGTGCCCCACGGCGGCGGGTCAGACGCCCGCCGGCTCCGGCTCCGGCTGACGCGGCGCCTCCGGCGAGGACGCGGCGGCCGCCAGCCCCTCACCCTCGACGTCGACGTTCGGCAGCACCCGGTCCAGCCACTTGGGCAGCCACCAGGCCCGCCGGCCCAGCAGCGCCAGCACCGCCGGCACGATGGCCATCCGCACCACAAAGGCGTCCAGGAAGACCGCCGCCGCCAGGCCGAAGCCAATCATCTTGATCATCGATTCCGAGGAGCCGATGAACCCGGCGAAGACGCTGATCATGATGACCGCGGCAGCGGTCACCACCCGGGCCCCATGCCGGAAGCCGGTCACGATGGCCTCGCCCGGCTCCTCGCCGTGGACAAAGGCCTCCCGCATCCGGGTCACCAGGAAGACCTCGTAGTCCATGGCCAGACCGAAGACCACGCCCACCATGAAGATCGGCATCATGCTCATGATCGGCCCGGTCTCCTCGACCCCGAACACCGAGCTCAGCCAGCCCCACTGGAAGACCGCGACCACCGCGCCCAGCGCGGCCAGGACGGAGAGCAGGAAGCCCAGGGCCGCCTTCAGCGGCACCGCCACCGACCGGAAGACCGCGATCAGCAGCAGGAAGGCCAGTCCGACCACCAGCGCCAGATAGGGCAGCAGGGCGTCGTTCAGCTTCTGCGAGACATCGATGTTCATCGCCGTGGTGCCGGTGACCAGCACCGTCGCCCCGGTCTCGGCCTTCAGCGAGCGGCCCTTGCCCCGGATGGCGTGCACCAGGTCCTCGGTCTCGGTGCCGCTGGGCTTGGACTTGGGCACCACATTGATCATCGCGGTGTCGCCATGGGGACCATTGGGCATGGGCCGGCCGACCGAGGCTATGTCGTCCATGCCGTTCAGGGTCTTGGTCACGGTCTGCGCCGCGTCCTTGACCGGGTGGCCCTTGCCCGCGTCCACGACCACCAGCAGCGGGCCGTTGAAGCCGGGGCCGAAGCCCTCGGAGATCAGGTCATAGGCCTTGCGCTGGGTGGTCTTCACCGGCTGTGCGCTGTCGTCCGGCAGCCCCAGCTGGAGCGAGGCGGCGGGCACCGCCAGGGCGCCCAGGGCGAGCACACCGGCCAGCAGCACCATCAGCGGACGGCGCAGGACGAAGCGGGCCCAGCGGGTGCCCATATTGGGCTTGCCGGCGTCCGCCGCGGTGCCCTTGCGCACCTTGCGGGCCAGCACCTTGCGGCCCGCGATGCCCAGCAGCGCCGGGATCAGGGTGAGGGCGATCAGCACCGCGATGACCACGGTGCCGGCGGCCGCCACGCCCATCTGGGTCAGCATCGGGATGTTGACCACGGCCAGGCCGACCAGGGCGATGACCACGGTCAGACCGGCGAAGACCACCGCGGAGCCGGCCGTGCCGACCGCCCGTCCGGCCGCCTCCTCGCGCTCCCGGCCCTCGGCCAGCTCGGCCCGGTAGCGGGAGACGATGAACAGCGCGTAGTCGATGCCCACCGCGAGGCCGATCATCATGGCCAGGGTGGAGGTGGTGCTGGACAGGCCCAGGGTGGCGGAGAGCGCGGTGATGGAGGAGACACCGATGCCCACGCCGATGATCGCGGTGAGCAGCGGCAGTCCGGCCGCCACCAGCGAGCTGAAGGTGATCAGCAGCACGACCGCGGACACGGCCAGGCCGATGACCTCGGTGTTGCCCTCGGCCGGCATCTGCTGCAGGGCGCTGCCGCCCATCTCCACGGTCAGCCCGGAGTCCTGGCCGTGCTTCTGGGCGTCGGTGAGCGTCTTGCGCGAGGCGTCGGTCAGCTCATTGGACTTGACCTTGTAGGTGACCTGGGCGAAGGCGGTGGTGCCGTCCTTGCTGATGGTCTTGGACACAAACGGGCTGTCCGCGCGGTCCACCTGCGGGCCGGTCAGCTCACCGACGACCTTTTCCACCTTGGCCTTGTTGGGCTTGGCGGTGATCTTCTGGCCGTCCGGGGCCTTGAAGACGATCCGCGCCGAGGCGGCGTCGGCCTTCATGCCCGGGTAGCGGTCGGCCAGCACATCGAAGGCGTGCTGGGCCTCGGTGCCCGGGATGGAGAAGCTGTCGTTGGTGGACTTGGAGGCCGTGGCGGCGCCGGTGCCGGCCAGGACCAGCAGCACCACCCATATCAGGGCGGCGTACCAGCGGCGCCGGAAGGCGAGCCGGCCGAGTTTGTAGAGGAAGGTGGCCACGAGGGGTTCTGCTCCCGTCGGAGAGGTGAACGAGCGTTTCCGGCAATGGGGGACCAGCCCGGCGACGAGAGCGGCGCGCCAGGTCCGGCAACGTATGGGTGATGTGCGGTTGTGGTGGGGGCTAGAGGCCGAGCGCGGGGAGCACCACGGCGTCGATGTAGCGGACGAGGTAGGCCCGGTCCACCGGGCAGTCCTCGATCAGCGGCCGGGTGATGAAGCCGCCGAGCATCATGTGCCCGACGTACTCCATCGCGGGGCGGCCCGGGGCGACTTCGCCGCGGTCCACCGCGCGCTGCAGCATGCGCCGCATGGCGGCCATCTCGGGTTCGATCAGCAGTTCGCGAAGCGCCCGGTGCAGGTCGCGGTCGCGGTGGATGGCATGACCCAGCCCTCGCATCAGGGCCACGTCCTGTTCCATCCGGCGCTCGTCCGCCTTGTCCGCCATCGCCACCAGATCCCCGCGCAGGGAACCGGTGTCGATGTCGTCCAGGCAGACCGGCTTGGTGTGCCGCAGCGCGCTCGCCACCAGTTCCGGCTTGCCCTTCCACTGGCGGTAGAGGGTGGCCTTGCTGGAGCGGGTGCGGGCCGCGACGGCGTCCATGGTCAGGGCCTCATAACCGACCTCGCGCAGCAGGGCGAGGACGGCCTCGTAGAGCTCACCCTCGCGCTCGGGGGTGAGCCGGGTGCGGCGAACCGGCGGCTTGGGTGATTCCGTCGGCATACCGCGCCTCCCTTCGAAGAGCCGATCGAACGAAACGGTTTCGTACTGTACGAGCGTACGTCCGGGTCAAAGCGAAACCGGACCGTTTCGATGGTGTTCTCCATCACGGACCGAGTTGCCGGGCCCCTGCGGCCTCGAAACCATGGAGAAGTGACCGATGCCTATCTGCGGTTCCCCCACCTCCATGGCGATCTGCTCTGCTTCATCGCCGAGGACGACCTGTGGCTGGCCTCGCTGTCCCCCGCCGCCGGACGGGCCTGGCGGCTGACCGTGGACCGCACCCGGCTGGGGCACCCCCGCTTCTCACCGGACGGACGGAACATCGCCTTCACCAGCTGGCGCAGCCTGGACCCGGAGGTCCACCTGGCGCCGGTGGACGGCGGCCCGGCACGCCGCCTGACCTACTGGGGCAGCACCGACACCCGGGTGTGCGGCTGGACGCCGCCGGACCACGAGGGCCACAGCGACATCCTGGCCGTCTCCTCGCACGGCCAGCCCTTCTCCTATTTCTCCTGGGCCTACCGGCTGCCCACCGACGGCAGCCCGGGCGGGCGGCTGCCCTGGGGCCCGGTGGCCGACATCGCCATGCGCGGCACCGGGGACACCCCGGGCCACACCCTGCTGCTGGCCGGCAAGCCCCCGCATGAACCGGCCTCCTGGAAGCGCTACCGGGGCGGGGCCATGGGCCGGCTCTGGCTGGACGGCACCCGGCTGGTCCCGGACATCAACGGGCATCTGGACTCGGTGATGTTCGTGGGCGACCGGATCGCCTTCCTCTCCGACCACGAGGGCGTGGGCAACCTCTACTCCTGTCTGCCCGACGGCTCCGATCTGCGCCGGCACACCGACCATGACGCCTGCTACGCCCGGCACGCGGCCACCGACGGCACCCGGGTCGTCTACCAGTGCGCCGGCGACCTGTGGCTGGCCGAGGACTTCGGCCCCGGCGGTACCCCGCGCAAGCTCCAGGTGCGGCTGGGCGGTCCCCGTGCCGGGCGGCGCACCTACCAGGTGCAGACGGCCTCCAATGTGGACGCGATCGGCGTGGACACCACCGGCCGGGCCAGCGCGGTGCAGGTGCGCGGCAGCCTCTACTGGCTCACCCACCGCGACGGCCCGGCCCGGGCCATCTCCGACACCCCGGGGGTGCGCACCCGGCTGCCCGAGATGCTCGGCTCCACCGGCCGTATCGCCTATGTGACGGACGTCCAGGGCGAGGACGCCATCGAGATCACCCAACTGCCCAGCGCCACCCACGCCCTGGAGCCGCACCGGGTGGCCGCCGGGCAGATCGGGCGGGTGCACGAGATGGTCGCCTCGCCGGACGGACAGCGGCTGGCGGTGGCCGCGCACGACGGGCGGCTGCTGCTGGTGGATGCCTCCGAGGACGGTGAGGGACAGGTCACGGAGCTGACCGAGTCGGCCAACGGCCCGGTGCGCGACCTGGCCTTCTCCCCCGACTCCGGCTGGCTGACCTGGTCGCAGCCCGGCATCGGCCGCTCGCTGCGGCAGATCAGGATCGCCCGGCTGTCGGACCGGCTGACCGTGGACGTCACCAACGGCCGCTTCGAGGACGAGCAGCCGGTGTTCACCCGGGACGGCCGCTATCTGGCCTTTCTGTCCTGGCGCGGCTTCGACCCGGTCTATGACGTGCACACCGGGGACCTGTCCTTCCCGCTGGGCTGCCGCCCGTATCTGGTGCCGCTGTCCTCGGCCACCCCCTCGCCGTTCGCGGTGTCCGCCGAGGGCCGCCCGGCCGGCGGCGGGCTGGACCTGGACGGGGGCGAGGGCGAGGGCGGGGCGGTGATGGTGGAGACCGAGGGGCTGGAGAACCGGGTGACGCCGTTCCCGGTGGCCGCCTCCAAGTACTCCTCGCTGCGCCCGGTCAGCGGCGGCGGACTGGTCTGGCTGCGCTGGCCGATCTCCGGCGCGCTGGGCGAGACCTTCGCCAACCCGGCCGACACCTCGGGCCGTCCCACCCTGGAGCACTTCGACCTCACCAAGGCCAAGCGCACCGAACTCACCAGCTCCATCGACTGGTTCGCGGTCAGCGGCGACGGCAGCCGGCTGGTGGTCAATGACGAGGGCGACCTGCGGGTGGTGCCGGCCACCGACACCGCCGACCTGGAGTCCACCGTCTACATCGATATGCGGCGCATCCTGCACGAGGTGGACCCGGCCGCCGAGTGGCGGCAGGCGTACGCCGAGGCGGGCCGGATCGTCCGGGCCTACTTCTGGGAGCCCGGGATGTGCGGCATCGACTGGGACGGGGTGCTGGAGCAGTACCGTCCGCTGGTCGAACGGGTCGCCTCACCGGACGAGTTCGCCGATCTGCTGCGCGAGGTACTGGGCGAGCTGGGCACCTCGCACGCCTATGTCACCCCCTCCCGCCGCAATGAGGGCCCGCCGCACTACCAGCGCGCCATCGGGCTGCTGGGCGTCAACCTCACCCACCGGAAGGACGGCTCCTGGACCGTGCGCCGGGTGCTGCCGGGCGACTCCTCGGACCCCAAGGCCCGCTCCCCGCTGGCCGGTTCGGGCATCCATGAGGGCTGGGCGCTCACCCATGTCGACGGACGGCCGGTGGACCCGGTCACCGGCCCCAACCCGCTGCTGGCCGCGGCCGGCGGCACTACCGTGGAGCTGACCTTCCGGCCCCCGGACGGCGAGGGGCCGCCGCGCCGGGTGGCGGTGGTGCCGCTGATCGACGAGCGGCCGCTGCGCTACCAGGACTGGGTGGCCAAACGCCGGGCGGTGGTAAGGGAGTTGAGCGGCGGCAAATGCGGCTATCTGCACATCCCCGATATGGGCGGCTCCGGCTGGGCCCAGTTCAACCGCGATGTGCGGATGGAGATGTCCCGGCCCGCGCTGATCGTGGACGTCCGGGGCAACGCCGGCGGCAACATCAGCGAGCTGGTGGTGGAGAAGCTCACCCGCACCATCATCGGCTGGGACCTCACCCGTGACGCCCAGCCGGTGAGTTACGCCTCCAACGCCCCCCGCGGCCCGATCGTGGCCATCGCCGACGAGATGACCTCCTCCGACGGCGACATGATCACAGCGGCCTTCAGACTCCAGGGCATCGGGCCGGTGGTCGGCCTGCGCACCTGGGGCGGAGTGGTCGGGATGACCGGCCGCCACCGGCTGGTGGACGGCACCTCGATCACCGTGCCGATGAACGCGGCCTGGTTCGACGCCTATGGCTGGGGCGTGGAGAACCACGGGGTGGAGCCGGACATCGAGGTGGACCGCACCCCGCTGGACTGGGCGGAGGGCCGCCACAAGCAGATGGACGACGCGGTGCGGCTGGCGCTGGAGCTGCTGGAGCGGCATGGCGCGGCCACCCCGCCGGACTATTCCGACGTCCCCGACCTGCGCCGTCCGCCGCTGCCGCCGCGGTGAGCCGTGGTTCCGACCACCGGGCCGCGCCCGGCGACGATACGGCGTCTGCCGACGACCCCCGTCGCTCGACCGCGGGCCGCGGGTGGCTGGTCGCGCAGTTCCCCGCGCCCCTTACGGGGAACGCGGAAGGGGCGCCCCTGGCCATGGGGGCGCCCCTCACCGCAGCGGGACTACTGCTCGTCGATGTCCTGGATGTCGTCCAGCGACTGCTGCCGCGACTGCTGACCCTGCTGCTGGCCGCGCTGCTGCTGCTGTTGCTGCTGCTGGCCACGCACCTTGTCCTGCGACTGCTGGCCCCGCTGCTGCGCCTGCTGCTGAGCCTTCTGCTTGGCCTGCTGGGCCTTCTGCTTGGCCTGCTGGGCCTTGTTCTGCATCTCGTCCTTCATGCCCATGTGCGTTCCCTCCTGGGGGAGCTCGGGGTTCGGGCCGCGACCAGCCTCACACGCCCGGATACGCACCGCATGTCGATCAGTGACGCTCCGTGCGCGCCGCCTCGTCCGCGGCCCCGCCCGCGCCCACCAGCCCCCGGCCGCGCACCGCCGCCAGCCTGGGCGCCAGCTCCCGCAGCCGCCGCCGGGCACCCAGCGCCAGCGCCCCGGGCAACAACCCCCGAACGGGCTGCATCCCACGCAGCCAGCCCTGCCCGTAGACATGCGCCGAGCGGCGCTCGATGCCCGCCACCAGCCGGTCCACGGCCGGGCCCAGCGGATAGGTGCGGTTGGCCGGCCAGGGCAGCCGCCCGCGCAGCTCCCGCATCAGCTCGTCCTGGTCGGCGCCGCGCACCATGTCGGTGTCGGTCCAGCTGAGGTAGGCCACCCCGACCCTGATCCCCCGGTGTCCGACCTCCGCGCGCAGGCTGTGCGCATAGGCCTCCACACCGGCCTTGGAGGCGCAGTAGGCGGTCATCATCGGCGCCGGGGCGATCGCGGCCAGCGAGGCGATCTGCAGCAGATAGCCCCGGCCGGCGGCCAGCGCGTCCAGGAAGGCACGCCCGGTCACCGCGCTGCCCACCAGATTGACCTCGATCACCCGCCGCCAGGCGGCCGGATCGCTGCCCTCCAGCGGCCCACCGGTGGCCACCCCGGCGTTGGCGACCACCACATCCACCCGGCCGAAGCGCTCCTTCACCTCGGCCGCCACCCGGCCCATCGCCTCCGCGTCGGTCACATCGGCGTACCAGTGCCCGGCGTCCCCCGGCAGTGACTCGGCCACCCGCCGCAGCTCCTCCGGCTCCAGGCCCACCAGCGCCAGGCGCGCCCCGCGCGCCGCCAGCCGGCGCGCCAGCAGTTCGCCCACGCCGCGCGCCGCCCCGGTGACCACCACCACCTGCCCGGCCAGTGGCGCCCGGGGGCTCATCGGGCGTCCTCACGAGTGGTGGTACCGGCCGTGGAGCCGGCCGCCACCGGGGTGCGCCGCCCGGCACCCGGCGGCCGCAGCAGCCGGTATTCCTGGAGGTCCACCCGCCGGGTGGCGCGGCGGAACTCCGCGGTGGTGCCCGGCCAGACCACGGTGTTGCGCCCCTGGGCGTCCAGATACCAGCTGGTGCAGTTGCCGGTGTTCCACACCGAGCGCTCAAGCCGCCGCTGAAGCCGGCGGTTCCAGGCGTTGACCGCCGAACGGCGCGCGTCCAGGGCCGCCTTGCCGCCCAGGGTGTCCAACTGCCGCAGGAAGTCCACCAGATAGTTCAGCTGGGACTCGATGATCAGGATCATCGAGCTGTTGCCCAGCCCGGTGTTGGGGCCGATCACGGTGAGGAAGTTGGGGAACCCGGCCACGCTGGAGCCGCGCAGCGCGCCCATGCCGTCCTTCCACTCCTCGGCCAGGGTGTGCCCGGCCTCCCCCACCACCCGCTCGGCGATGGGCAGATCGGTGACATGAAAGCCGGTGCCGAAGACGATGGCGTCCGCCTCGGCCCGGGTGCCGTCGGCGGCGATCAGGGTGGAGCCGCGCACCTCGGCCAGCCCGGAGGGCACCAGGTCCACATTGGGCCGGACCAGCGCCGGATAGAAGTCATTGGACAGCAGGATCCGCTTGCAGCCGATGCGGTAGTCCGGGGTGAGCGCGGCCCGCAGCGCCGGGTCCTTGACCGTGCGGTGCAGATGGGACTTGGCCAGCCACTGCACCGTCCGCAGCTCGCCCGGCCGTTTGGCGAAAGCGCTGACCTGCCACTCCCGTACGCCCCACAGCACACCCCGGCGCAGTTTCCCGGTGACGGGCAGCTTCTCGTGCAGCCAGCGCTCGGCGGCGGTGATCGGACGGTCAGCGCGCGGCAGCACCCAGGGCGGGGTGCGCTGGAAGAGGGTGAGCCGCTCCACCACGGGCTGGATGCCCGGCACCAGCTGGATGGCGGAGGCGCCGGTCCCGATCACCGCCACCCGCTTGCCGCGCAGGTCGTACTCGTGGTCCCAGCGGGCGGAGTGGAAGACCTTGCCGGGGAAGGAGGCCAGCCCCGGCACCTCCGGAATGCTGGGGTCGGCCAGCGGGCCGGCGGCGGACACCACCACATCGGCGGTGAGTTCACCCTGTGAGGTGCTCACCTCCCAGTGCAACCGCTCGCCGTTCCAGCGCAGTTGCCGCACCTCATGGCCGAAGCGCAGATGTGGGCCCAGCCGGAAGGTCTCCGCGACCCGCTCCAGATAGGCCCGGATGTGCTCCTGTCCGGAGAAGGCACGCGGCCAGGCGGGGTTGGGCGCGAAGGAGAAGGAGTACAGATGGGAGGGCACATCACAGGCACAGCCCGGATAGGTGTTGTCCCGCCAGGTGCCGCCGAGCGCCTGGGCCCGTTCCAGCACCACAAAGTCGGTGACGCCCGCGCGGCGCAGCCGTACGGCCGCGCCCAGGCCGCCGAAACCGGATCCGATCACCGCCACCCGGACGTGCTGACGATCACGTTCGGTCATGCTCGCCGCCTCTCGTGTCCCACACGAAGCTGCCAGCGTTCACTGGCAGGGTCCGAGCGTAGGACAGCCGGGCGTTCGCCAGTAGGCCCTGGGCACAAGGGATTTGACAGCGCTCGGCGACACCGGGTGCGCACCCTAGACTTCGGCTGTGGAGGACGAGCGAGCTGTGCCGGACGATCCGGACGACAAAACCGCCGGCCGGGGCCGGGAGTACCGTGCGCCGGAACTCGCCGAGGCGGCCGGCATCACGGTCCGCACGCTGCGCTTCTACCGGGAGCGGGGCCTGCTGCCACCGCCCCGCCGGGCGGGCCGGATCGCCTGGTACGACGACCGCCATCTGGCCCGGCTGCACACCGTGGCCGCCCTGCTGGAACGGGGCCATACCCTGGGCGGCATAGCCGAGTTGCTGGCCGCCTTCGAGTCCGGGCGGCGCGATGTGGGCGAACTCCTGGGCCTGCGGGAGCCGTTCGCCGTCCCATGGGCCGAGGAGACCCGGGTCCGGCTGACCCCGGGCGAACTGGCCGACCACTTCGCGGGCCAGGTCACCCCGGAGAATCTGGCCGCCTCCCTGGACATGGGCTATCTGGCGGTGGACGGCGAGGAGATCGTGCATATCAGCCGCCGCCTGCTGGATGCCTCCGCCGAGCTGGTGCGCGACGGCGTCCCGCTCTCCGCCGTACTGGAGGCGGGCCGCCGGGTACGCGTCCAGGCGGACGCCCTGGCCGAGACCTTCACCGCACTGGTACGGCAGCACCTCGCGGACGGCGAGGCGCTGTCATCGGAGCTGGAGCGGCTGTGGCCGCTGGCCCGGACGGTGATCGAGGCGGAGGTCTCCCTGGCGCTGGCCCGCCGGGTACGGGCGGAGGTCAGCGCGCCGCGCTCCCGTACGGACGGGTGATGATCTCCAGCACATGGCCGTCCAGGTCCCGGAAGTAGGCCCCGCGGCCGCCGTCGTGGTGGTTGATCTCCCCGGGCCGGTCCAGCATGGGCGACGGGTAGTAGGTCACCCCCGCCGCCTGGATCCGGCCGAAGATCTCGTCGAACTCCTTCTCCGAGACCAGGAAGGCATAGTGCTGGACGGCGATCTCGGCGCTGTCGCTGGTCGCGTAGTCCAGGGTCACCCCGTTGTCGGTGGCCACCGGGATGAACGGACCGAACGGAGCCTTGACCTCCAGGCCGAGCAGCCCGGCCACGAACTCGGCGGCCGCGTGCTTGTCCCGGGAGTGGACGATGGTGTGGTTGAGCTCAACCGGCATGCTTCCATGCTAGGCGCTCCGCCGGGATCGCGGAGGTGAATCCGTGGGCCGTTTACGGCCAGTCGCGCGGGTCAACTGGCCGTACCCGTCGTGCGAAGGGGGGTCAGCAGGCCGGGAGTTCGCCGCTCTGAACGCCGTCTATGAACGACGCCCAGGACAACGCGGGGAAGACCAGGGCAGGGCCGTGCGATGCCTTGCTGTCGCGGACGGGAACGTTCCCGGACGTTGCGATGCGAGGGGCCCATTCAAGGCACTGTCCGCCCTCTCCGCTGCTGTGACTTGACTTAACCCACTCCGCGCCGGAGAGATCAACGGTGGTGCTCATCTTGGTAGCTCCTCCATCACCTTGCGCAACTCAATCAACGTGTTCTCCGGCGAGAGAGCGTCAGCGCGCAACCGGTCGTAGTGCCCGCTGGCCTTCTCCACCATCGCGGCCGAGTCGATGACCCGTCCCATGCCCAGTGCTTCCGTGTAAAGGGTGGTGGGCCGGTCCTCGAACTGGAGCAAGGTGAACGGCTCACCCGCCGGTGGTGCCCCCGTGTTGAACGGGAGCACTTGAAGGGTGACATGGGGCGACTCGGCCGTTTCCAGCAGGTAGGCCAGTTGATCCCGCATGACATCCACACCGCCGACGGTGCGCCGCAGGCATGACTCGTCCAGGATCAACCACAGCAGCGGAGGGTTGTCCCTGTCCAGCACGTCCCGGCGCCGCAATCGGGCGCGCACCTTCTCCGCCGTAGCCGCTGGGTCGTCCCGGGGGAAGGAAGCGCGGAAGAGGGCATGCGCGTACCTCTCGGTTTGCAGTATCCCCATGACGAGATACGCGCTGAAGTCGAGAATGTGAGTGGCTACGGCCTCAAGGTCGAGGTACGGCTCGAACCATTCCGGATGCCCCCGCCTGCTCGCACGCTTCCACTGCCGTTTGAAGCTGCCCGGCGTGCCGAACACTTGGTCGCAATGGTCCGCGAAACCTGGGGAACCGACGCGATCCCCCTTCTCGACCATGGCTACGTACGACTGCCCGTACCCCGCGCCCGCACCCAGCTCACGCTGGCTCATGCCGCGCATGATTCGCCACGCCCGCACCTCTTCCCCATAGGAAGAACCCGAACTGTTGGCCGACTCAGCCACAGCGCAACTCCCCTTCATCACACCTCAGTTGTGATGGGTCAAACCCTGTCGCCAGGTGCTCGTGACGCGCAACTCTGTCTCACCTACACGGGAGTTGCCCGGCTGGGATGGTCGGGACACACGGAGGTTGGAACGCATGACCGGGCAGCGGGACGGCGATCGGTCGGCAGCGAGGATGACGCTGCGGGTATCCCTGGACGGTGGGCGCACATGGGGGCCGACGACATATGTGCAGCACGGCAAGGAACCGGCTGCTGAGACGCAGCGCTGCACGGAGTGCGCCCGGATCAAGGCTGAGCGCGCGGCAGCCGGCGAGCGGGGCGACCGGAGCAAGGTCAGTGACTGCATCGTGCTCATGGGTCGGCACCTGCGGGAGGCGCACGGATGACGCAGGGAAACGCCATGGGCTCTACGCCGCGTTCGGCCTGTAACGGGACCGGGTACGTGACCGTTGACGGGCTGGTGAACCAGGAGGGATCGGGATGTGCAGCAAGTGCTTCGGAGTGGGCTACATCAACGAGGAGCTCCCGAACGGCACGAAACTGGTTCACGCATGTCCTGCGTGCAACGGCATGGACAGGGCGGGCAAGCCGGACAGTCGGCGCGCGGAACCGCGCAAGCCACCACCTGGGGAGCGCCGCTGACCCCGCGCCAACGGAACAAGGGCTCTCCGCGGCCCTCCGCTACCTGTCAAAGACGGCCGTCACCGGCGCATGGTCGCTCCACCGCTCCGCATGACTGTCCGCCCGCTCCACCCGGGCCTTCAGCGCCCGCGCGGCCAGTCCCGGCGAGGCCACCAGATAGTCGATGCGCCAGCCGGAGTCGTTGTCGAAGGCCCGGCCCCGGTAGGACCACCAGGAGTAGGGCCCGTCGACGTCCGGGTGCAGCGCGCGCACCACGTCCGTGTACTCCTCGAAGACCTTGGTCAGCCAGGCCCGCTCCTCGGGCAGGAAGCCCGCGCTCTTGCGGTTGGCCTTCCAGTTCTTCAGGTCCGCCTCCTGGTGCGCGATGTTCCAGTCACCGCAGACCAGCACCTCACGGCCGGCGGCGGCCGCCCGGGCCTTCAGGGCCACCAGGTAGGGCAGGAACTCGGCCATAAAGCGTTCCTTCTCGTCCTGCCGCTCGGTGCCCACCTCGCCGGAGGGCAGATAGAGGCTGGCGACGGTGACGCCGGGCAGGTCGATCTCCAGATAGCGGCCGCTGCCGTCGAACTCGGCCGAGCCGAAACCGGTGCGCACCGCGTCCGGCTCGCGCCGGGAGTACACCGAGACGCCCGCCCGTCCCTTGGCCGCCGCCGGGGCGTGGAAGGCGTACCAGCCGGCCGGCTCCCGCACCTCCTCGGGGAGCTGCTGCGGCTCGGCGCGGACCTCCTGGAGGCAGACCACATCCGCCTCGGTGGCCGCCAGCCACTCCACAAAGCCCTTCTTGGCCGCGGCGCGCAGCCCGTTCACATTCACGGTCGTCACGGTGAGCATTCCGGAACGATACCGACTTCCCGGACGGCCCGTGCCCCGGCGGCGGAGGCTGCGTACGATCCCCGGCATGCGGATCCTGCCGGTCGGCTACGACCACCCCGACGCCAAGTCCCTTGATGGCCAAGCCCAGCAGGAGTATCTGGCCCGCTACGGTGCCGTCGATCTGGCCGCCATGGACCCGGCGGAGTTCAGCCCGCCGCGTGGCCTGTATCTCATCGCCTATGCCGGGGACGGTGCCCCGGTGGCCACCGGCGGCTGGCGGGCCCAGGACCGGGCGGACGAGGGGTATACGGACGGCGACGCCGAGATCAAGCGGATGTTCACGGTGGAGGCGGCCCGCGGGCGCGGGCTGGCCCGGCGCATCCTGGCCATGCTGGAGGACAGCGCCCGGGCGGCCGGCCGGCTGCGGATGGTGCTGGAGACCGGCCTTGAGCAGCCGGAGGCGGTGGCCCTGTACGCCTCGGCCGGCTACCGGCCCACGCCGGGGTTCGGCCTCTACCGGTACGCGGACCACAGCCAGTTCTTCGCCAAGCGCCTGGCCTAGGGCCCGTAAGGGGAGCGACCAGCCACAGACGGCCCGCACCCAGAACACAACCGCGGTCATCCGGCGTCAGGCAGCCGCTCCGAGCCGCTCAGGTCCAGCGTCGCCCGGGCGCCCCCGTCCCAGGGGTTGGCGAAGTCCAGCCGGGCGCCCAGCACCCGGGCCTGGCCGGCGGCGATGGTCAGGCCGAGGCCCAGACCGTTGCCGGAGCCGGTGCGGAAGCGCTGCGGTCCGCCGTGCAGCAGCTGGTGGGGGAAGCCGGGGCCGGCGTCCCGGACATGCACCACCGGCCCGTCCACCTCCACGGTCACCGGTGCCGAGCCGTGCCGGAAGGCATTGGTGACCAGATTGGCCAGTATCCGCTCCACCCGGCGGGCGTCCGTCTCCACCAGGCTCTCGCGCACCACCTCGACCCGGACCGTCTCCTGCTCCGGCGCGGCCGCCCGCACCGCGCGCCGGGTGAGCTCGCCCAGCGCCCTCACCTCGGTCTCGGCCCGCTCGGCGTCGCCGTCCAGCCGGGCCACCTCCAGGACGTCCGCCAGCAGTTCGCTCACCCGCCGGACCCGGTCGCGCACCATCTCGGTGGCCCGGCCCTCCGGCAGCACCGCGGCCGCCGCCACCAGCCCGGCCACCGGGGTGCGCAGCTCATGGGAGATATTGGCGGTCACCTCGCGCTCGGCCTGCAGCCGGGCGGCCAGCGCGTCGGCCATGGAGTTGACGGCCTCCATCAGCCGGGCGATCTCGTCCTTGCCGCCGCGCGGCCGCAGCCGGGCGGTGAGGTCGCCCTCGGCGATCCGCTCGGCGATCCGGGCCGAGGAGTTCAGCCGCCGCCCGGCCACGGTGGCCAGGCCGACGCCCACCACCCCGGCGAAGCCGGTGCCCAGCCCGCCGGCCACCAGCAGCACATCGTCCAGGTCGCGCAGATTGCGGGTCTCCCGGTTGTACGGGCGCTTGACCACGATGATGTCGTTGCCCAGCCGGCTGGCCGCCCAGAGGGTGGGGTCACCGCCCCGGTCGTCCAGATAGGTGGCCCGCTTGCCGCGCTCGGCCGCCCGGCGCAGCGGCTCGGGCATCCGCCGGGGGTTGACCAGGGTGTGCGGCCGCCAGTTGGTGCCCGCCGCATGGTCCTCCACCGCCGAGACCAGCCGGCCGTCGAGGGCGTCCCGGGCGGCGTCCAGCTGGTTGGCGGCGGTGCGCTGGTGCACCACCAGACCCATCAGGACGGCGACCAGCGCGGCGGTGACGGTGATCGCCACGCCGATCTTCGAACGCAGTCCCATACGGTCAGGGCTCCTCGACGGCTAACGCTTCGGTACGAAGAGCCGCAGGTCGCGCAGCTCGTTGTGCTGTTCCGGGGGCAGACCGTCGGCGATCACCACGGCCCGGCTGTAGTAAGCGGAACGATCCTGCCGCACCAGTCCGGTCAGCTTGACCTCGGCCCTGCTGGGACGGGTCCCACAGCCCGGCATGCACCAGGTGCCGGACACCTCCCCGGTCGCCTCCGCGCTGGGCCCGTCCCAGCTCCGCCAGTGCAGCCCGGTCAGCCGGACCGTGCCGCCCACCTCGAAGGAGGCCGGACGCCGCAGCCCGGGACGGCCGGGGCCCTCCACCACAAAGGCGGTCACCGGGCCGGTCGCCGGACTGGCCGCCGGTCCCGTGATCTTGAGCCCGGCCGGGTCACCACAGCCGGTCAGCAGCGCACCCAGCAGACCGGCGGCGGCGATGCCGCGAGTCGCGGTGAGTGGTCGCACGGGCTTCCTCATGGCTGGGGGACAAGCAGGGGGACGAGCCGGACGGGGCAGGACTGTCTGGTGGGGCCATTCGTGCCAAATGTAACCGGTGTGGTGGGGCGGCCCTTCGCGCCCTTGACGCTTCGCGGTCGTCGGCTCATAGGATCTCCGCGCTCCAGTGGTCCAGCCAAGGAACCGCAGCGCCATGGGAGGTCACCCCATGCACATCGCCCGCCGCACCCTTCTCGGAGCCTTCGCCACCAGCGCCGCGGCCGGAGCCCTGGCCGCCTCTCCGGCGCAGGCCCGGCCCCCCGGCGGCGGGGCCGCCGCCGCGGCCCTGGCCCGGCTGCTGCCCCGCCACCACGACCAGGTCACCTTCCGCTCCCTGCCGCGCCACGGCGGCGCCGACGCCTACCGGGTGACCGGCACCGCGGGCCGGATCCTGGTCGAGGGCAGCACTCCGGCTGTCCAGCTCACCGGATTCCACCGGTATCTCAGACACACCGCGCACGCCCACTTCTCCTGGTCCGGCGAGCAGACCGGCCTCCCGCGCAGTCTCCCCGCCGTCCGTACCCCCCTGACGGCCACCGCCAACGTGCGCCACCGTTTTGTGCTCAACGACACCAACGACGGCTACACCGGCCCGTACCAGGACTGGGACTACTGGCAGCACGAGATCGATGTGCTGGCCCTGCACGGCTTCAACGAGGTGCTCGTGTACGCGGGCGCCGACGCCGTCTATCACCGAACGTTCATCGAACACGGTTATAGCGACGCCGAGTTGCGGCAGTGGGTTCCCGGCCCCGCGCACCAGCCCTGGTGGCTGATGCAGAACATGGCCTCCTTCGGCGGCCCGGTCTCCCGCCAACTGCTGGACCGCCGCACGGCCTTGGCCCAGCGGATCGTCGGCCGGCTGCGCGAGCTGGGCATCACCCCGGTGCTGCCCGGCTACTACGGCACCGTCCCGCCCGGCTTCGCCCACCGTGAGTCCGGCGCGCGCACCATCCCCCAGGGCGACTGGGGCGGCTTCCCGCGCCCGGACTGGCTGGACCCGCGCACGGCCGCCTTCACCAGGGTCGCCCGCACCTACTACCGCGTCCAGCGGGAGCTGTACGGCGCCACCTCCATGTACAAGATGGACCTGCTGCACGAGGGCGGCACCCCGGGCGACGTACCGGTGGGCGCCGCCGCCAGGGCGGTGGAGAAGGCGCTGCGCACCGCCCACCCCGATGCCGTCTGGGCCATCCTGGGCTGGCAGTCCAACCCCCGCCGGGAGATCGTGGACGCCGTGGACCGGTCCCGGATGCTGGTGCTGGACGGCCTCTCCGACCGCCGGCCCTCGGTCACCGACCGGGAGCAGGACTGGGGCGGCACGCCCTATGCCTTCGGCTCCATCTGGAACTTCGGCGGCCACACCGCCATGGGCGCCAACACCCCCGACTGGATCCGCCTCTACGACCGCTGGCGCACCAAGCCCGGCAGTGCGCTGCGCGGCATCGCGCTGATGCCGGAGGCGGCCGACAACAACCCGGCGGCGCTGGCCTTCTTCGCCGGCCTCGCCTGGAGCGACGGCCCCACGGACGCGGCCGGCTGGTTCCGGGACTGGCCGGTCTGCCGCTATGGCGCCGAGGACCCCGGTGCCCGCCGGGCCTGGGAGGTACTGTCCCGCACCGCCTATGGCACCACCCGGGCCGATGGCTGGAGCGAGGGCGCCGAGGGCCTGTTCGGCGCCCGCCCCGACCTGGCGGTGGCACACGCCGCCAGCTGGTCACCGGGCCAACTGCGCTATGACGCCCAGGAGTTCGAACGCGCCCTGCCCGCCCTGCTGACGGTGGCCCCGGCGCTGCGGCACAGCACCGCCTACCGCCATGATCTGCTCGATGTGGCCCGTCAGTGTGTGTCCAACCGCAGCCGGGCCCTGCTTCCGGCCCTGAAGTCCGCCTACGAGGACGGAAACCGCACCCGTCTGGCCGCGCTCTCCCGCCAGTGGCTGGGCTGGATGGACCTGCTGGAGGAACTGGTCGCCACCGACGCCCACCATCTGCTGGGCCGTTGGACGGCCCAGGCGCGCTCCTGGGGCTCCTCGGCCGCGGAACGCGACCGGCTGGAGTACGACGCGCTCTCGGTGCTCACCACCTGGGGCCCACGGGCCTCGGCCAACGGCGGCAAGCTGCACGACTATGCCAACCGTGAGTGGGCCGGGCTGGTCGGCGGCCTCTACCGGCTGCGCTGGGCCACCTATCTCAAGGAGCTGGACGCCGCCCTGGCGGCCCGCCGCAAGCCCAAGCCGGTCGACTGGTTCGCCCTGGAGGACCGCTGGACCCGCCACCATGGCGCGCTGCCCAGCACCCCCAAGGGCGATGTGCTTCAGGCGGCCCGCAAGGTAGCGGACCGCCTGTAGCTGTTGCGTGTGACCGCGAGCCGCCGGTGGCCGGTCGCGCCCCCTACGGGGTGCGGCCTACCGCCCGCTCCCCGCCAGGAACCACTCCTTGTGGATCCCCGGCAGGGCCAGCTTCCGCTCAAAGATCGGCGTACCGAAGATGGCCAGCTTCAGCTGCAGCGCACCGTTGACATCGATGCCCCCATACGCGCCCCACTTCCCCTTCACCTTGGGCGCGTCCGTGCTCACCGACACATCGCCCTCGGCCCGCAGATAGGGCGCGACCTCGCCGCTGACGCCCACCGTGCCGTACAGACCGAGCTCCGCCTCCGCGCCCAGCGCGGCCTTGACCTTGCCCTCACCCGAGGCGCTGGCCTTGATCGGCGACCCGCTCATCTTCGACTCGCTGACCGGCTTCCAGCCCGCCGCCCGGCTGTAGGACCCGCCGACCTTGAAGTCGCCCTTGACGTCCTGCTTGACGTCCACGGTGACCTTTCCGTCCGCCTCCACCTGGAGGTAGCAGGTCAGATCTGTGTTGATCACCACCGGCACCGGTCCGACGTTGATCACCGGCGTGGCGTGCAGCTTGGCGAAGGGAATCCGCACCGGCTTGGAGACGGACGCCTCGCCCTTGAGCTCCCACTGCGACGCCCAGTCGCCCTTGAGCGCCAGCGAGGCCGTACCGGGCGCCCGCCCGCCGGTGCCCCGGCCGTCGTACGAGAAGTCGACCTCCGGCGCCAGCTGGACAAAACCCGCCACCGTGGCGGAGGCCGAGGCGGGCGCGTCCTTGGGCGTGCTCAGCCCGGTGCTGACGTCCAGCCGCAGATTGCCCATCGGCAGCTGCGCCCCCTGCGGACCGAAGTGCAGGTCACCCTGCTTGGCCCAGGACACCTTCACCCCGTCGACCAGCGGCAGCACCTTGACAGCCGACGGGTCGACGGCCGCCTTGCCCGCCGCGTTGGCCTCGCCCAGCAGCGCGTTGAGGTTGGCCGGCTCGGTACGCACCGCGGTGCCGTGCTCGGTCTTGCCCTCCACCTTGGTGACCTTGGCCAGCACACCGTTGGGCGCGCCCGGCGCGGGCGCGCTGGCGATCACATCGCCGACGGCCACCGCGGGCTTGGCGGCGGGCTTGGCCGCCTTCTTGGCGCCATCGGAAATGACCGCCCGTCCGCTGTGCTGGTCGAAGGAGGCGACCTTCAGCGAGGACTTCCGGGCCTGCGGCGCCGGGGCGGAGGAGTCGGACGAGGCGTCATCGGCCTGATGCGCCACCGCACTCGGCACGGCCACCCCGGCCGGCGCGGCGGCGACCGCGAGCTGGGGTTCGTCGGCGGGGGCGGAGGACGAGGGCGCCTGGCCCGCGCCCTTGGCGTCGGAGTGGCCGGAGCCGGACGACGAGCAGCCGGCCAGCGCGAGGGAGGCGATGGTCAACGCCGGTATGAGTACGTTCCGTTGGGACGCGCGCAAGTGGGTTCCTCAGGGGGCAGGAGGTGCGCCGGCCCCCGCTCCGGCCGCACGACAGCGGACACCTTGCGATTACTCGCAGGTAACGACGCACGATCCTGTCATGCGGCGGGAACGCCGCGCCGCCGCCCAAACGATGATCTACGTCACAGCGCCCGGTACACCGCCACCCGGCAGGAGACCGTCACCGCCGCCGGTACCGTCAATTGCGCGATGCGCCGCCGCAGTTCATCCGGGTCCACATGGTGCGCGCTGGGCCCCATCAGCACCAGGTTTTCCATGTCCCCGGCGCCCAAGTCCACGCGGTACTCCACCAGTTGTGCGTCCGCCGGCCGGAACCGGTCACCCAGGGAGCGCCGCAGCCGCTCCTCCTTGGCCTCGTCCACCGTCAGCAGACCCGCCGGGCCGCGCAGTTCGGACAGATGGCGCGGCGTCGGCGTCACCACGACCAGCGCCCCGCCGGGCTTCAGCACCCGGTGGAACTCCGCGCCATTGCGGGGTGCGAAGACATTGAGCACCACATCCACCGTGCCGGACCGCACCGGCAGCGGCTGCCAGACGTCCCAGGTGGCCGCCGTGGCCCGGGGGTGTGCCCGCCCGGCCTGCCGCAGGGCGAACTTGGACAGGTCCAGCCCCAGCCCGGCGGCCTCCGGCACCGCCTCCAGGGCGGCGGCCAGGTAGTAGCCGGTGCCCGCTCCGGCGTCCAGCAGGGTGCCGCCCGGCGGACAGCAGCCCGCCACCGCCCCGGCGACCGCGCGGGCCAGCGGCGCGTAGTGCCCGGCCGCCAGGAAGGCCACCCGGGCCCGCACCATGTCCGCGGTGTCCGCGCTGCCCGTCCGCATCCCGCCGGTCAGCAGCCCCACATACCCCTGGCGGGCCACATCGAAGGTGTGCCGGTTGGCGCACCGCAGCGCATGGCCGGCGGGCACCAGATCTTCGCGACAGACCGGACAGACAAGGACGTTGTTGAGCACGCCCGAGGCTAACACCGGCCGGGAACGCCCTTGGCACCACTCAACGCGGGGCCGTGCCCGTCCCGTTCAGCTCGCGCAGCGTTTGCTCCGCCTTCGCCGTGCGCACCCGGGGCCCCTCCCCCTGGGTCCACACCGCGCGTACCTCCAGCCGCCGGAACCGCCAGCCGGCATCGGTGCGCACCACCTCGCCGGAGAAGGTGCCGCCCACCACGAACCGGCCGTCCGCGGTGTCCAGATGCACATGGGTCATCAGGGCGTTCCAGCGCACGGTGGCCCGGTCCCCGTCCAGGTCGATCAGGTGGTTCGTCCCGATGTGCTGGGTGCGCCGGAACTTGGCCATGGTCGCGCGCTCGGCCTCGGCCAGCCCGTCCAGCCCCTGCTGGTCGCCGACCGGCGTGCTGATCCGGATGTCGGCCGTGAACAGCCCCCGCGCCCAGGCGTCATCGAACCGCGCCTCGTCCAGGCTGCGCAGATAGCGGTCGATCAGGCCGGTGATCTCGGTGTGGTCGGTCAGGTCCTGGAGGGTAAGGGTCATCTGGAGTGCTCCCGTCGCACTGGTGCCGTGCGACCGGCCCGGCCGCACGACACTCAAGCTAGGAGCTCAACCAAAGTTGAGGTCAACCCTGTTGATCAGCGGGCGGTTTCCTTCTCGTACGCCGCGACCACTTCCTCGGTGGGCCCGTCCATCATCAGCTCACCACGCTCCAGCCACAGCACCCGGGTGCAGGTGTCCCGGATCGAGCGGTTGTTGTGACTGACCAGGAACACCGTCCCGGCCTGCTCCCGCAGTTGCCGCACCCGCTCCTCGGACCGCTTCTGGAACGCCCGGTCACCGGTGGCCAGCGCCTCATCGATCATCAGAACGTCATGATCCTTGGCCGCCGCGATGGAAAACCGCAGCCGGGCCGCCATACCCGAGGAATACGTCCGCATCGGCAGGGTGATGAAGTCGCCCTTCTCATTGATCCCGGAGAAATCCACGATCTCCTGGTAACGCGAACGGATCTGCTCCCGGGACATCCCCATCGCCAGACCGCCCAGCACCACATTCTTCTCACCGGTCAGGTCGTTCATCATCGCCGCGTTCACCCCCAGCAGCGAGGGCTGGCCATCGGTGTAGACCTTGCCGCGCTCGGTCGGCAGCAGCCCCGCGATCGCCTTCAACAGCGTCGACTTTCCCGAGCCATTGGAACCGATCAGACCGATCGCCTCACCCCGGTACGCGGTGAAACTCACCCCCTTCACCGCATGCACCTCACGCACCCCCGCACCCGGCTTACGGCGCACCATGCGGTTCAGGGCGGCGGTGGCACTGCCCCGGCCGGTGCTGCCACCGTGCACCCGGTAGACGATGTGCACATCGTCCGCGATCACGGTCGGAATACGCTCGTTCTGCTTCTGCTCAGCCACGGCCGTACTGCTCCTCAGCCTTCCAGAAGTAAAGGAAACCGCCCACGCCCAGCGCGACCGCCCAGCCGATCGCCAGCGGCCACACATGCTGGGGCAGCGGAGCGCCCTTTATATGGCCCATCAGGGAGAAACGCATCAGGTCGATATAGACGGCCGCCGGATTGGAACTGATCAGGTCGACCACCCAGGGCGAGGCATGCATCCGCTTGAGGTTGTTGATCAGCGGATACATCACGCCGGACATATACATCCAGGTGCGCAGGACAAAAGGCAACAGCTGCGCCAGGTCCGGCGTCTTGCTGCCCAGCCGCGCCAGCACCAAGGCCAGCCCGGTGTTGAAGAAGAACTGGCAGACCAGCACCGGAATCACCAGCAGCCAGGACAGCCTCGGCATATGGCCGCAGCCCACCATGATGGCCAGCAGCACCACCATTGAATACAGCAGCTGCTGAAGCTGCTGCAGGGCAAAGGAGACCGGCAGCGCGGCGCGCGGGAAATGCAGCGCCCGCACCAGACCCAGATTCCCGGAAATCGCCCGGACACCGGCCATCGCCGAACTCTGGGTGAAGGTAAAGACAAAGACGCCGGTCACCAGGAACGGAATGAACGCCTTGGGAGTGCCGTCTCCCACATGGCGCTTGCTGTCCAGCAGCAGACCGAAGATGAGGTAGTACACCGCCGCGTTCAGCAGCGGGGTCGCCACCTGCCAGACCTGGCCCAGCTTGGCCTGGCTGTACTGAGCGGTCAGCTTGGCCCGGGAGAAGGCCAGGATGAAGTGCCGCCGGGCCCACAGCTGCCGGGCGTACTCCCGCAGCGAAGGCCGGGCGCCGCTCACCGACAGGCCGTACTTCCCGGCCAGCTCGGCGGCGGGCGTCTCTACGGTCACCTGCGCACTCTCAGCTCTCGATCGACACGACGGAACGGGACCGTTCCGCGAGGCGACACGCTAGAGCACCACACGATGGAACGCAACCGTTCCGTCGTCGCGGTAGGCTCGGGCGCATGGAAATGGAGCGCATGGAAAAGGAGCCGGTGAAGCCTCGTCGCACCCCCGCGGGCGCCGCGGTGCTTCGCCCCGAGGTCACCGACGCCATCCGCGCGGCCGTCTTCGAGGAACTCGCCACCGTCGGCTACGGCCGGCTGTCGATAGAGCGGGTCGCCCGGCGGGCGGGCGTCGGCAAGGCCGCCATCTACCGCCGCTGGCCCTCCAAGCTGCCCATCGTCCTGGACCTGGTGTCCGCCCTGGCCGAGCAGGGCATGCCCGCCCCCGACACCGGCGCCCTGCGCGGCGACATCAAGGCCCTGCTCCAGGCGATCGCCCGGATCATGCGGCACCCGGTGGCCCACCAGATCATCCCCGACCTGCTGGCCGAGGCCGCCCGCAACGACGACATCGCCCAGGCCCTGCGCACGGCCCTGCGCGACTCACAGCAGGCCATGGCCGAAGCGGTGGTCCGCAAGGCCGTCGACCGCGGCGAGATCCCCGCGGACGCCGATGTCACCCTGGCCGTCGACCTGGCCAGCGGCCCGCTCTACTGGCGCCTGGTGATGGGCCGCGCCGCCCTGCCGCCGGGTTACCTGGACACCCTGACCACCGCCATCTGCGCGGCCCTGGGCGCCACCACCCCGACCGGGGCGCGCTAGCCGGACGACGCCGCCTGTCGCACCGTCAGCGACGACCGGCGACCGGACCCTCGCCCCGGACCCTGACGGCCGCTCAACTCGGCGCCCCGCCATATACGAAGATCCCGCCCGATCTCAATGATCGGACGGGATCGTTGCTTGTGGACCTGAGGGGATTTGAACCCCTGACCCCCTCGATGCGAACGAGGTGCGCTACCGGACTGCGCCACAGGCCCTTGCAACGAGTGAAACTCTAGCACCCCCACAGGGGTGGTTGGAAATCGCTCTCCTGCCACCCCATCGCTGGTCAGCGCGGCGAGCGTCACTCATTGGCCGCACGCGGGCGGCTGCCGTCCTCGGCGTACTGGTCGAACAGCGGGGTGCGGCCGCGCTCCCGGGGCCGGCGGCGGGGGCGGCCGCCACGGCGCTCCTCGGCGGGCTGGCGGCGGTCCGCTGCGGGCTCGGCGGTGCTGGAGCGGGCCGAGCTCCAGGTGTCGGAGGCGCCGAGGTCGACGCCATCGGTGGCCCGGGGCGCCACCGGCGCCGTGACATAGGTCGGCAGCGGCACCGGCACCGGCTCCCAGCCGTCGCCCGCGCCCCGGTCGCGCTGCTGGTCCACCCACTCCGCGTGGTCGGTCTGCTCGACCAGGGCCCGGCGGTCGGCGCTGCGCGGCGAGGGCTCGGGGGACGGGGTGGGGTGCACGGCGGTGTCAGCGGCGATGGCCGCGTCCACCGCCTGCGAAGGGCGGGGCCGGCCCTCCCGCAGCCGCTGGGCGGCCAGTTCGGCCCGGCGCTGGTCCATCACAAAGGCGAACCGCCGCCGCTCATGGACCCGCAGGTAGCAGATATAGGCGCTCAGCAGCGCCGCCGGACCGGCCGGAGCCCACAGGAACGCCAGGCCGCCCACGCCCGCGACCACCGCGCCCAGGGTGAAGGCCAGGAACAGCACCACCGTGGTGCGCCGGCGCCGCGCGAGGACCTTGGAACGCCGGGCCCGCTCGGCCGGCGTCGGAGGGTGCCCGGGGGCATGTGCGCCGGACGGCCGGGCGGCGACCGGCTCGGCCACCGTCTCCGGCTCGGCCGGGCGTGGCTCCGGCTCGGCGGACTCCTCGGGGACGGGCACATCGGCCCGGGTACGCCCCTCGAGCTCCTTGGCGTACCGACGCTCCATGCCCGCCCGTCCGGACAACAACCGGATGGCGGTGCTGAAGCGTTCCGTCGGACGGGCTTCGTTGAGCTCGTCCTGCCTACGGAGCCACATCGGCACCAAGTAGGCGGCCCAGGCTCCGACGATGACTGCGTAGATCAGGCCGCTGCTGCTCACAGGCACACGGTAGAGGGGGGCGCGCAAGAGATTCCGCCAATTGGCGCGGTGTGTCGCACGAACCGGCTGATATCTCGAACTTTTTTTGTGATTTGTGGGATCGGAAGCGACTGAATTCGAACGCTTATTTTATTTCTCGGACCGGTGCCGCTGAGCGCGGTGCCAACGGGAGAGCAGTGCCTCGGTCATCTCCTCCGCCGTCAGCACGTACACCAGGTGGTCCCGCCAGGCGCCGTCGATGTGCAGATAACGGGGGCGCAGACCCTCCTCGCGGAAGCCGAGTTTCTCCACCACGCGCCGGCTGGGCAGGTTCTCCGGGCGAATGCAGACCTCCACCCGGTGCAGGCCCAGAGTGCCGAAGCAGTGGTCGACCGCCAGCGCCACCGCGGTGGGCATCACCCCGCGGCCGGCCACCGCCTCGTCCACCCAGTAGCCGATATGGGCCGAGCACATCGAACCCCAGGTGATCCCGGCCACGGTGAGCTGGCCGGCCAGCCGGCCCTGGTACTCGATCACAAAGGGCAGCATCCGGCCCGCGTGGGCCTCGGCGCGCAGATGCCGGACCATCTGCCGGTAGCTGGGCCGCCGGGCGGGCACCGCGCCGGGCGGCGGGGGCGGCACGGTGGCCTCCCAAGGGCGCAGCCAGTCGCGGTTGCGCCGGTTGACCTCCCGCCAGGCCCGCTGGTCGCGCTGGCGGATGGGGCGCAGCACGACATCGCCGTCCGCCAGCCCGACCGGCCACAGGCTCATGCGGTGGTCCGGGCGTCCGGTCTGGGGTGGTCACCGCCGTGCAGCTGCTCCACCGCGTGCACCAGCAGGCGCTCCAGCACGGCCAGGCCGTCGCGGACGCCGCCGGTGGAGCCGGGCAGGTTGACGATCAGGGTGCGTCCGGCGACTCCGGCCAGGCCCCGGGAGAGCGCGGCGGTGGGCACCTTGGCCAGGCCCTCGGCCCGGATGGCCTCGGCGATGCCGGGCACCTGGTAGTCCAGCACCCTGGCGGTGGCCTCCGGGGTGCGGTCGGTGGGCGTCAGGCCGGTGCCGCCGGTGGTCACCACCGCGTCATAGCGGGCCGCCACCGCCTCCCGCAGCGCCTCCTCCACGGGGTCACCGTCCGGGACGACGCGCGGGCCGTCCACCGTGAAGCCCAGCGCGGCCAGCCCCTCGGCCAGCAGCGGGCCGCCGCGGTCCGGGTAGACGCCGGCGGCGGCCCGGTTGGAGGCGGTGACCACCAGCGCCCTCATGTCCGGCTCCAGGGGCCGGACTTGCCGCCGGTCTTCTCCTCGACCCGGATGTCGGTGACCACCGCGGCCTTGTCCACCGCCTTGACCATGTCCACCACCGTCAGGGCGGCGACCGAGACCGCGGTCAGGGCCTCCATCTCCACTCCGGTACGGCCGGTGGTCTTCACGGTGGCCGTGATCTCCACCGCGTCATCGGCCACCGAGAGGTCCACGGTGACGCCGGAGACATCCAGGGGGTGGCAGAGCGGAATGAGGTCGGGGGTGCGCTTGGCGCCCATGATGCCCGCGATACGGGCGGTGGCCAGGGCGTCGCCCTTGGGGATGCCGCCGCCGCGCAGCAGCTCCACCACCCGGGGTGCCACCAGCACCCGTCCGCTCGCCCGGGCGGTTCGGGCGGTGACGTCCTTCTCCGAGACGTCCACCATGCGCGCCGCGCCCGCGTCATCGAGATGGGTGAGGCGGGCGGGCCGGTCCTGGGCGCTGCTCATCGTTCTCCCGGTCCAGTGCGGTCAGCAGTGGGCAGAACGGTACCCCGGCGGGGCGGGCGCTCAGCCGAGCAGGATCACCTCGACCTCCGCCCCGGCGGGGACGGAGGTGCTGTCCTCCGGGACCACGATCAGGGCGTTGGCCTCCGCCAGCGCCTTGACCAGGTGCGATCCCGAGCCGCCCACGGTGCTGACGGTGCCGTCGGCGTACCGGCCGCGCAGATACTGGCGGCGGCCCCTGGGCGAGGACTCCACCGCCTCGGCGCACTTCGCGCGCATGGTGCGCCGGTCGCGGGGCTCCAGGCCCATCAGGGCCCGTACCGCGGGACGGACGAAGAGTTCGAAGGAGACATAGGCGCTGACCGGGTTGCCGGGCAGGGCGAACAGCGGGATGCGGTCCGGGCCGATCCGGCCGAAGCCCTGGGGCTTGCCGGGCTGCATGGCCAGCCGCCGGAAGTCCACCCGGCCCTCCTCCTCGGTGAGCCCGGAGAGCGCCTCCTTGACCACGTCATAGGCGCCGACGCTCACCCCGCCGCTGGTGACCACCAGGTCGGCGCGGATCAGCTGGTCCTCCAGGGTGGCGCGCAGCGACTCGGGGTCGTCATGCACCGTGCCGGCCCGGTAGGCCAGGGCCCCGGCGTCCACGGCGCAGGCGGCCAGGACAAAGCTGTTGGAGTCATGGATCCGGCCGGCGGTCAGCTCCTCGCCGGGCGGGACCAGCTCACTGCCGGTGGAGAGCACCACCACCCGGGGCCGGGGCCGTACCGGCACGGTGGCCCGGCCGATCGCCGCCAGCAGCCCCAGCTGGGGCGGCCCCAGCACGGTGCCGGCGGCCAGCGCCAGCTCCCCGGCGCCCACATCGCTGCCCTTGGCGCGCACATGCGCCCGGGCCTCGGCCGGGCGGAACACCCGGACCTCGGTCGCGCCGGGGGCGGGCATGGCCTCCGCCGGCCCCCCGCCCAGGCCGCCGTCCGTCCACTCCACCGGAACCACGGCCTCCGCACCGGGCGGCAGCGGGGCACCGGTCATGATGCGGGCGGCCTCACCGGGGCCCAGGGCCAACGGCCCCTCGCCACCCGCCGCGATGTCGCCCACCACGGTGAGCACCGCCGGGAACTCCTCGGACGCCTCCCGGACATCGGCGGTGCGCACCGCGTAGCCGTCCATCGAGCTGTTGTCGAAGGGCGGCAGCGGGGCCGGCACGGTGACGTCCTCGACCAGCACACACCCCTGGGCGTCCAGCAGTTGCAGCTCGATCGGCTCCAGCGGGCGGATCTTCCGCAGGATGTCGTCGAGATGCTCGTCCACCGACCACAACGCGGGCCGCTCGGTGGCATCTTGGGCGGTGCTGCTCAAAGCGCTACATCTCCTCGGTGACGTAACTGCGAAGCCAGGCACGGAAGTCCGGACCCAGATCCTCACGTTCGCATGCCAGTCTGACAATGGCACGCAGATAGTCACCGCGATCCCCGGTGTCATAGCGGCGGCCTTTGAAGACCAGGCCGTGCACCGGACCGCCCAGGCCGGGTTCGGCGGCCAGCGCCTGCAGCGCGTCGGTCAGCTGGATCTCGCCGCCGCGGCCCGGCGGGGTCTCGCGCAGCACCGCGAAGACCGCGGGGTCCAGCACATAGCGGCCGATCACCGCGTAGTTGCTGGGCGCCTCGGCCGGGTCGGGCTTCTCCACCAGGCCGGTGACCTCCACCACATCCTCGGTGTCGGTGGGCTTGATGGCCGCGCAGCCGTAGAGGTGGACCTGGGAGGGGTCGATCTCCATCAGCGCGATCACACTGCCGCCGCGCCTGCGCTGGATGTCGACCATGCGGGAGAGCAGGTCGTCGCGGGCGTCGATCAGGTCGTCGCCCAGCAGCACCGCGAAGGGCTCATTGCCCACATGCGGCGCGGCGCACAGGATGGCGTGGCCCAGGCCGCGGGGGTCGCCCTGGCGCACATAGTGGATGGTGCCCAGGTTGCTGGACTCCTGGACCCGGGAGAGGCGGGACTCATCGCCCTTGCGCCGCAGGGCCTCTTCCAGCTCGTAGTTGCGGTCGAAGTGGTCTTCGAGGGGGCGCTTGTTGCGGCCGGTGATCATGAGGACGTCAGAGAGACCCGCGTTGACCGCCTCTTCCACCACGTACTGGATGGCCGGCTTGTCGACCACCGGCAGCATCTCCTTGGGAGTGGCCTTGGTGGCGGGGAGGAAACGGGTACCAAGCCCGGCGGCGGGGATGACAGCCTTGCTGATCCGAGGGCGCGCTTGAGTCATGGGTCGAACACTATCCGTTGCATAAGGGCGACGATACGGCTCCACCGAGTATGGACCCCGAAAATGAGTTTGTACGAACAATGCTCGATGGGGAGGGTCTGATGACCGGCGCCAAGGCAGATCTACGGCGCTCACTGCTGGCCGCGCGGGCCGCGCTGAGCGCCGAGGAGCGGGCGGCCGCGGAGCGGGAGCTGGCCCGGCACGCACTGGAGCTGCCGGAGCTGGCCGGGGCGGCCACCGTGGCCGGCTATGTCTCGGTGGGGAGCGAGCCGGGCACCCGCGCCCTGCTGGAAGCGCTGCGCACCCGGGGCGTACGCGTCCTGCTGCCCGTACTGATGCCGGACAACGATCTGGACTGGGCCCGCTACCGGGGCCCGGACCATCTACTCCGGGCCGGCCGCGGTCTGCTGGAGCCGGACGGCGAGCGGCTGGGGCCGCGGGCGGTGACCGAGGCGGACGCGGTGCTGCTGCCGGGCCTGGCGGTGGACGGCCGGGGCCTGCGGCTGGGGCGCGGCGGCGGCTCCTACGACCGGGTGCTGGCCCGGCTGGCGAGGGCCGGGGTGGACCCCGCGCTGATCGTCCTCCTCTATGCGAACGAGGTGGTCGCGCGGGTCCCGGAGGAACCGCACGACCACCCCGTGCACTCGGTGATCACACCCGGCGGCCCGCGCCGGTTCGGGCCCGCTAGGGCCTGAGGGTCAGAGTGTCGTCCCCGGCCTTGTCGACCGCGGCCTGACTGAACGCCCAGGGCAGCAGCTCACCCTTGGCCCACTTGTCCGTCTGGTCGTAGTAGTGGGCGTTGTAGGCGTGCCCGGAGGCACCGGTGAGGTTTATCCACCGGGACTTGTCCAGGTCGGCCAGGTTGACCACCATCCGCATCGACGGCACCCAGACCACGCCGTAGCCGCCCGCGGCGTTCCAGCCGGCCGCGTTGACGGCTGCCTCGCCGCCCGCCAGGTTCCACGGGCCGCGGTTGAGCATCCAGCGCACGATGGCGGGACCGCTGGTGCCCAGCGTCTGGTTCCGCAGGGTCAGCTGGTGCAGCCGGCCCCAGCTCCAGGAGTTGACGTCCTTGCCCAGCTTGGCGGTCAGCTCCCAGCGGGCATCCTGCATGGCCTTGTTGAGCAGCTGGTCGCGGTTGTGGGCGCCGGGCACGGCCCGGGTGTCGGGGGTCTTCCACCACGGGCTGTCCGGCTTGTCGAGGATGTTGCGCACCACCTCGGACCAGCGGTCGCCGCCGTCTGGCTGCGCCGAGTCAGGGTCGCGCTCGCCGCACTCGTTGACCAGCCGGGCGTTGCCGTTGAGGTCCTCCTGCGGCCCGGAGTCATTGGCCGGGCGGACCCGCAGGCACTGGCCCTTGACCCGCAGCTCCTTGGGCAGCTTGTTGCCGAAGGCCAGCTTGAGGACATTGCGCCAGACCGCGTTGAAGTACGCGGCCGCGGCCGAGTCGGCGTCCTGGTTGTAGTCCCAGTCCTTCAGCAGCTTCTGGGCGTCGCGGACGTACTGGGTCTCGCGGTCGTTGGCGGCCTTGACCTTGACCTTGAGCAGGTAGGGCGTCAGCAGCTTGCCGATCTCGCTGCTGTTGTCCATCTGCATCTTCTGCATGTCGTCGGTCGAGATCTTCCCGCCGTCCTTGATCTTCGACTGGATCAGGTCGTTTATCCGCTGGCTGCGGGTTCCGTAGCCCCAGTCGCTGGTGAGCTTGAAGGGGTAGTCCTTGCCCACCACCGCCTGGTTGGCGGTGACGATGTAGCCGCGCGCGGGGTTGTAGTCCCAGGGCAGTGCGGACTGCGGCAGGTAGCCGCCGGCCCAGCGGGTGCCGGGGTCCCAGCCGGCCGCCGGCAGGCTGCCGTCGCTGTCCTTGCCGCGCACCGGGATCCTGCCGGGCGCCTGGTAGCCGATGTTGCCCTTGGTATCGGCGTAGATCAGGTTCTGCGAGGGCACGTCGAACTCGCCCGCGGCCTTGCGGAACTGCTGGAAGTCGGCGGCCTGGTCCAGGGCGAAGACCGCGTCCATGGTGCGGCCCGGCTCCAGGGCGGTCCAGCGCAGCGAGACCGCGTAGCCCTCGGCCCGGTCCGGCGCCTGGTCCTTCACCGGGGCGTCCTGGCCGACCTTGCCCAGTTCGTCATTGCGGTCCGAGACGATCGGCCCGTTGTTGGTGGACCGGATGGTGAACTCGCGGCTGGCACCGCCGGCGACCTTGACGGTCTCCTTGCGGGTGGTCAGCGGCACCTGCTTGCCGTCATAGAGATAGGTGTCCGAAGTGACCTTCTCCAGATAGAGATCGGACACATCCGCACCCAGATTGGTCATGCCCCAGGCGATGTCCGCGTTGTGGCCGATCACCACGCCCGGCATGCCGGAGAAGGTGTAACCCGCCACGTCATACGGGCAGGAGGCGCTGACCTTGGTGCAGTGCAGCCCCATCTGGTACCAGAGCGAGGGCATCTGCGGTGCCAGGTGCGGGTCATTGGCCAGCAGCGGCTTGCCGGTGGTGGTGTACTTCCCGGACACCACCCAGGAGTTGGAGCCGATGCCATTGCCGTTGGGGCCCAGCCCCGTGGGGACGCCGTCCAGCTTCTTGGACAGCTCCGACAGCCCGCTGCGCAGCCCGTTGGCGGCGTTGGAGCCGCCGACGGTGCCGGTGCCCGGAGTGTGCGTGGTCTGGGTGGGCGTGCCCTTGGGGTCGAACGACTTGGTCAGCGGGTCATAGGAACCGCCGTCCACGATCGGCTTGTTGCGCTCGTAGGGGTACGGCGGATACAGCTCGTCGATCTGCTTGGCGCTCAGCCGGGTGGCCGCCAGCGAACGGTCGATCTCGTCGCGCATATTGGAACGCAGGTCCCAGGCCATGGCCTTGAGCCAGGCGACCGAGTCGACCGGGGTCCACTGCTCCGGCTTGTAGTCGTTCTTGAACTCCAGCGCCGCGTACTCCACCGACAGCGACTTGCCCTGGTGGTCCTTCAGATAGGCGTTGACGCCGTCCGAATAGGCCTGCAGGTACTTCTTGGTGGTGGCGGAGAGCTTGGTGTCGTACTCCTGCTGTGCCACCCGGCGCCAGCCCATGGTGCGGATGAACGCGTCGGTCTCCACCTGGCTGTCACCGAACATCTCGGAGAGCCGGCCGGCCGTCAGATGCCGGCGGACGTCCATCTCCCAGAACCGGTCCTGCGCCTGGACGAAGCCCTGGGCCTTGAACAGGTCCTCGGCGTTGTCCGCATAGACCTGCGGAATGCCGTTGCCGTCCCGGACCACCTTGACCTGGCCGCTCAGTCCCTTGAGCTGGAGGGTGCCGGTGGTCTGCGGGAAGGAAGCACGGACGGTACTGACGCTCCAGTACGCGCCGAATCCGACGCCCCCCACGAGCAGCAGCACAAGCATGATCACGAGCAGGCGGGCGCGTCGCCCCTTCTTTTTCTTGCCGGAAGGGCCGGTCTTGTTGGCGGGCATCGCTGTCCTTCGCGGGGCAGGGTGGTCCTGGAGTGCTGGAAGCAACCATAGGCGCAGGGCGGTCGGCGGCCGGACGCGGAGTGGCCGCAGCGCCCCGGGGCCGGACAGCGTCTGCCCCGAACTGCGTTAAGAACCCGTAAAATATTAGATGAGGAAATCAAGTTCTGATCCACACAGCTAGTGATGGGAGCGGCCCCTGACTGTCCACCATCTCAACGAACTCCTGCTCGTCTGCTCGCTGGTGCTGCTGGTCGCGGTCGCCGCGGTGCGCATCTCCTCCCGCAGTGGGCTGCCCAGCCTGCTGATCTATCTCGGCATAGGCGTGGCGATAGGCCAGGACGGCATCGGCGTCCACTTCAATGACGTGGGCCTGACGCAGGTCATCGGTTATGCGGCCCTGGTGGTGATCCTGGCCGAGGGCGGCCTGGGCACCAAGTGGCACGAGATCAGACCGGCCCTGCCCGCCGCCGCCGTCCTCTCCACCCTCGGCGTGGCCGTCAGCGTGGGCGTGACCGCCGCCGCCGCGCACTATCTGGCCGGCATCGACTGGCGCCAGTCACTGATCATCGGCGCGGTGGTCTCCTCCACCGACGCGGCCGCCGTCTTCTCCGTCCTGCGCAATGTTCCGCTGCCGTCCCGTCTCACCGGCATGCTGGAGGCCGAGTCCGGCTTCAATGACGCCCCCGTGGTGATCCTGGTGGTGGCCTTCTCGGCCACCGGCCCGGTCGACCACTGGTATCTGCTGCTGGGCAAGATCGCCCTGGAACTGGTCATCGGCGCGGCCGTGGGCGTGACCGTCGGCCTGCTGGGCGCCTATGCCCTGCGCCATGTGGCACTGCCCGCCTCCGGTCTCTACCCGATCGCCGTGATGGCCATCGCCACCGTCGCCTACGCCGGCGGTGCGCTGGCCCATGGCTCCGGCTTCCTGGCCGTCTATCTGGCGGCGCTGATACTGGGCAACGCCAAGCTGCCGCACTGGCCGGCCACCCGCGGCTTCGCCGAGGGACTCGGCTGGATCGCCCAGATCGGCATGTTCGTCCTGCTCGGCCTGCTGGTCACCCCGCATGAGCTGGGCGCTGACTTCCTGCCCGCGCTGATCGTGGGTCTGGTGCTGACCGTGGTGGCCCGGCCGGTGTCGGTCTTCCTGAGCACCGTCCCGTTCCGCACCTCCTGGCAGGAGAAGACGCTGCTGTCCTGGGCCGGGCTGCGCGGCGCGGTGCCCATTGTGCTGGCGACGATCCCCATGGTGGCCGCCGTCCCGGACAGCCGCCGGATCTTCAACATCGTCTTTGTGCTGGTGATCGTCTACACCCTGGTCCAGGGCCCGACCCTGCCCTGGCTGGCCCGGCGCCTGCGCCTGGGCGAGACCGAGCCCGAGGACCTGGGCATCGAATCGGCGCCGCTGGAACGGCTGCGCGGCCATCTGCTGTCGGTGGCCATCCCCGGCGGCTCCCGGATGCATGGCGTGGAGGTCTCCGAGCTGCGGCTGCCCGCCGGATCGGCGGTCACCCTGGTGGTGCGCGAGGAGGCCAGCTTTGTCCCGCTGCCCAGCACGGTGCTGCGGCGCGGCGACGAACTGCTGGTGGTGGCCACCGACCCGGTGCGTGACGCGGCCGAGAAGCGGCTGCGGGCGGTCGCCGAGGGCGGCAAGCTCGCGGGCTGGCTGGGGACTACTGCTACGGGTGGTGCGCCAGGTATGGTAGGGAAGAAGTAGGTCTTTTGTTCGCATTGCCGGGCTTCCCCGCCCGGCACTGCGAACGGACCGCTTTTTCTTGACCCCATATCCGAACCAACTCTGCCTGATGCAGGGCTGGCGCGACCGCACGGCGGCCGCGGTCGCGTAACACAAGGCGGCCGGGATCGGTATCTACCACGGTCCTGCGCGAGAGGACAGCTCTCGGCGCACTCCGTGGCGACCCCTCGTCCGGGATGCGCTACCAGGCGGCGGAAAGGCCCGGCCGTGGCGTCCACGGTCAATGACCCCTCCGCCGGGGCACGCTCCGGATACGGACAGCTGCTGCGCACCCGCGGCGCCTGGACGTTCCTGCTCCCCGGCTTCCTGGCCCGGCAGCCATTCGCGATGCTGACCATCGGCATCCTGCTGCTGGTCCAGCACACCTCCGGCTCGTACACCACCGCGGGCGCCGTCTCGGCGACCGCGGGCGTGGCCATGGCACTGTTCGCCCCGCAGGGCGGCAAGCTGGCGGACCGCTTCGGGCAGGGCGCGGTGCTGGCCCCCGGCGTGATCATCCACGCCGCGGCCATCTCGCTGCTGATCACCCTGGCACTGTCGGACGCCCCGCTGTGGGCACTGTTCACGGCCGCCGTGCCGGCCGGTGCCTCCACCCCGCAGATCGGCCCCATGGTGCGGGCCCGCTGGGCGGCCAAGCTGGACGGCTCCCCACTGATGGCCACCTCGGCGGCCTTTGAGTCGGTGACCGACGAGTTCACCTTTGTGATCGGTCCGGTGCTGGCCACCGCGCTGTGCACCGGCATCCACCCGGCGGCCGGCCTGGCCGCCGAGGCGGTGCTCACCGTGGTCGGCGGACTGCTCTTCGCCGCCCAGCGCGCCACCCAGCCGCCGGCCCACCGGACCGCCGCCGGCCAGCGGGAGAAGGGCGGCTCGGCGCTGTCCGTGCCCGGAGTGCGGGTACTGATCTTCGTCTTCCTGGGCATCGGCTCGGTCTTCGGCGGCATGCAGGTCTCGCTGGCCGCCGTCACCGAGGCCGCCGGGCAGCCGGGCCTCAATGGCCTGCTGTACGGGATCTTCGCGGCCGGAAACATGACGGCCGGCATCATCTGCGGCGCCATCGCCTGGCGCAGCACCCCGCAGCGCCGGCTGCTGGCCGCCTACCCGCTGCTGGTGCTGACCACCAGCCCGCTGTGGGCGGCACACGCGCTGCCGCTGCTGGGCGGGCTCGGCCTGCTGGTCGGCCTGTCCATCGCCCCCGCGCTGATCACCGGCTTCACCCTGGTGGAGAAGCTGGTCCCGGCGGGCATCCGCACCGAGGCGTTCACCTGGCTGACCGGCGCGGTCGGCCTGGGCCAGGCGGTCGGTGCGGCCATGGGCGGCCGGCTGATCGACGGACACGGCCCGCACAGCGGCTTCCTGGTGCCGCTGATCGGCACCTCGCTGGCGCTGCTGATCCTGGTGACGCTCCGCAAGGCCCTGGTACCGCGAGGTTCCGGGTCGCGGATCGCCGCGAGTGGGGTCGGTCACCGCGACCCCGTCTCAGTGGACTGACGGACCGGAATACTGCACTATGGAGCGTCGTTAGCACTCATCGAGTGAGAGTGCCAGGAGGAGCAAGTGCCGACTTACCAGTACCAGTGCACCGAATGCGGCGAGGGCCTCGAGGCGGTGCAGAAGTTCACCGATGACGCCTTGACCGTGTGCCCGAGCTGTGACGGACGCCTGAAGAAGGTTTTCTCGGCGGTCGGCATTGTCTTCAAGGGCTCCGGCTTCTACCGCAACGACAGCCGCGGCTCGTCGTCCAGCAGCACGCCGGCTTCGAAGTCGTCGTCCTCGTCGTCTTCCACCTCGACGTCGTCGTCCTCGTCGTCCTCGACTTCGACTTCGGCTTCGTCGTCCTCCAGCAGCACCTCGACGGCCGCCTGACGACCCCCCTCTCACCCGTACCACGCAACGGAGTCCACCGCCTGCCCGCAGGCCGGCGGGCTCCGTTTCGTCGTTCCGGCCCGGGCCCGGTCGTTCCGGCCCGGCTAGGGTGACCGCATGGTCGACACGAGCATGGCCGACGCACTCGGCACACAGGCTGAGATAGGGGTCATCGGCGGATCGGGGTTCTACTCCTTCCTCGACGACGTGACCGAGATCACCGTACGAACGCCCTATGGCGACCCGAGCGACTCGCTGTTCCTCGGCGAACTGGCCGGGCGCAAGGTCGCCTTCCTGCCCCGCCATGGGCGCAAGCACCACCTTCCGCCGCATCGCATCAACTACCGGGCCAATCTCTGGGCGCTGCGCTCCCTGGGCGTCCGCCAGGTGCTGGGGCCTTGCGCGGTGGGCGGCCTGCGGCCGGAGTACGGACCGGGGACGCTCCTGGTGCCGGACCAGCTGGTGGACCGCACCAAGTCCCGGACCCAGACCTACTTCGACGGCGAGGCCATCGGTGAGACCGGCCGGATCCCCGAGGTGGTGCACCTGGCCTTCGCCGACCCCTACTGCCCCTCCGGACGCGCGGTGGCGCTGGCGGCGGCGCGCGGGCGGGACTGGGAGCCGGTGGACGGCGGGACCATGGTGGTGATCGAGGGCCCACGCTTCTCCACCCGCGCCGAGTCCCGCTGGCACGCCGCCCAGGGCTGGTCGGTGGTCGGCATGACCGGGCACCCCGAGGCCGTGCTGGCCCGTGAACTGGGGCTCTGCTACACCTCGTTGGCACTGGTCACGGACCTGGACGCGGGCGCCGAGACCGGCGAGGGCGTCACCCACGAGGAAGTGCTCAAGGTCTTCGCGGAGAATGTCTCCCGGCTGCGCGAGGTGCTCTTCGACGCGGTGGGCGCGCTGCCGGCCGGCGAGGAACGGGACTGCCTCTGCGTCCCCTCGCACACCCTCCCCTGACTCCCAATAACCCTCATGGGTGAGCGAGTTGTTCACAACCCGCCCACCCTCCACAGGCCCCAGCGGGATCCATCGGAAGCGGGCATGGTGAGGAGCGTTCTTGATGAGCGCTCCTCCAACTCTCCTGCTTCTCCTGCCGACAGGTGGTGGTTCCCATGTCCCCTTTCCCCTCCTCGCTGGTATCGCCGGTACCAGCACTCCCGCCACGGCCCGCCTGGTCCTCGCCGCCACCCTCCGCGGGCTCCGCTCCTCCGCCCTATGTGCCGCCGCCCACGCGTACGGTGCCGCGGTTCGCGCCGGTGCGCGTCGGCGGACGCCGGCACAACGGCGCGCTGGGATGGTTCCTGGCGGCGGCGGGAACGCTCTCGCTGTACAGCTCACTGTTGATCTCCGACCGTCTCGGCTGATCGGGGCGGCGGATTGGACAGAGCGCCCGGACCCTGACGTACGGTGTGGAATCCATCATTCCAGGACAGATGCGTCAGGCGAGCGCAGAGAGAGGCCGTTCGGTGAGCGAGAAGACAACAGGAATCCTTGGCGGTTTCAAGGCATTCCTGATGCGGGGCAATGTGATCGACCTCGCGGTCGCCGTGGTCATCGGTGCGGCGTTCACCAACATCGTGAACTCTGTGGTGAAGGGCGTGATCAACCCGATCGTCGGCGCCTTCGGCACCAAGGACCTGGACCGCTACGCCTCCTGCCTCAAGGGCCCCTGCACCAGGAACGCGGCGGGCGAGGTGACCAAGGGCGTCTTCATCCAGTGGGGCTCGGTGCTCAGCGCCTCGCTCACCTTCCTGATCACGGCGGCGGTGGTCTACTTCCTGATGCTGCTGCCCATGAAGCGCTGGCAGGACCGCCAGGCGGCCCGCTCCTCAGCCGAGGAGAAGCCGGCCGAGCCCACCGAGATCGAGCTCCTCGCCCAGATCCGCGACGCCCTCACCGAGCAGCGCCGCGGCCCGTCGGGCAACACGGACTCCTCGGTCCCGGCACCGAGGTAGCCGAGGTCACGGCAGCGGGCCGCGGCCCGCACAGAGCTACAGGTGATGCGGCGGCTTCTGCTCGAGGAACCAGGACAGGTCATCCCGGCTCGCGGCCGGAGCCCGCTCGCCCCAGCCCTCGTCCCGGTCATCGGACGACTGCCGGTCCAGCGGATCCTCGAAGATCAACGCGGCGGCGGGGTCCCGGCGCGGCGCCGGTTCGGGGGCGGTACTCATACCCCCAGCGTACGGCCCCACCGAGCGCCACCCCCGCGCCCCGGCGACAATCACCGCATGAGCGACCATTCCCCCACCGAGCGCTCATACGGCGTCGTCCGCCGCATGACCGCCCGCGGCCGGGACGAGGTGCACCGCACCGCCACCCCGCTGGAGCTCTTCTTCGATCTCTGTTTTGTGGTGGCCGTGGCCCAGTCGGGCCGCCAGCTGGTGCACGCGCTGGCCGAAGGCCGGCCGGGCCATGGCATCCCGGGCTATCTGATGGCCTTCTTCGCCGTGTGGTGGGCGTGGCTTAAGGGAGCAACAGGTACAGGCAGACGCTACCGCAAGTCCCCAGCCAGCAAGAAGCCCCTCCCGGCTGTCCCGGGAAGGGCCCTTGATCTGTTGGCGCGTGGTCAGCGGCGTTCCCCCCGTGGCTTGCGCGGTTCCTCGCGCCTGCTGCCCGCCCTATCCATGCCGTTGCACGCATCGCATGCGTGAACCAGCTCCGTGCCGTTCTGTAGCTTCTCTTTGATGTAGCCCACTCCGAAGCACTTGCTGCACATCCCGATCGCTCCTAGCTGTGCTCTATGCGCCCGGTCCCGCCACAGTCATCGCACTGGTGCTGTAGCCCGTCGCGGGTAACGTACCCGCTCCCGTTGCAGGTCGTGCACGGTGTCGAACCCATGGCGTTTCCCTTCTGTCTACCCCCTGATGGGTTCCCGCCCGGCCATCGACGGCCACGAGGACAACCGGGCGGGCGTTGATGCCTGCCCCTCCGCTGCAAGGGTGGGGAAGCCCTCGTGGAGGTGGTCAGCGAAGGGGCAGGGGTTCATTCGCCGCTGCTCGGTGTCGGCGGGGAGTGGTCACGCATCCAGTGCGCCTTGGCGGTTCGGCCGAACTCCTCAGCCTTCGCCGTGTCGCCCCGGAGGGCAGCAGCCATCTTGGACGCCGTCAGCATGGTGCAGGACTCACAACTCAGCCTCGCGTAACCGGAGTTGGCGCCCATCGGTTGATCCTCGGAGGGCGTCAAGAGTGCGCCTCCCGCAGGTGCCGACCCATGAGCACGATGCAATCACTTGCCTTGCTCCGGTCGCCCCGCTCAGCGGCAGCCGCACGCTCAGCCTTGATCCGGGCGCACTCCGTGCAGCGCTGCGTCTCAGTGGGCACCCGGCCCCCCGGACAGGGCAGCGGACGACCGGTCCGGCTCGTGGCGATCCCTGCACCGGGGGCAGATGCAGGGCGGGAAGAGGCTCCGCACAGCCGGTTCCTTGCCGTGCTGTATGTATGTAGTCGGTCCCCACGTGCGCCCACTGTCCAGGGACACCCGCATCGTCATTTTCGCGGCCAATCGGTCGCCGTCACGCTGTCTAGGCATTGCGTTCGAACCTCCGTGTGTCCCGACCATCCCAGCCGGGCAACTCCCCTGCGGGGCCACCAGAGTTGCGTGGGGCGAGGCTGCTGAACAGTGCTTTGATGTTTCCAAACACCTGTGGAAAACCTGGGGGTTGCAACATGGACGAGGGGGCACAGGACGGCCCGGCGTTCTACGGAAGCGAGGTTCTGTACGCTCGGGAGCACGCGGGCGCGAAGCAGCATGAGCTAGCCGACGCGACGGGGTACAAGGTGCCCTATGTGTCCAAGGTCGAGAACGGGCACACCTTGGGGTCTGAGCTGTTCGCGGAGGGTTGCGACCGGTTCTTTGAAACCTCCGGGTACTTCCTTCGGCTGCACCGCCGGATCAGCGAAGCGGGTCATCCTGAGTGGTTCGTGCCGTACGTCAAGCTTGAGCGCCAAGCGGCCGTGATCGAGAATTATTCGAACGCGTTCATCGTGGGCATGTTGCAGACTTCCGCTTACGCGGAAGCCGTCTACCGGGCAGCCCACCCCCGCGAGGACACGAAGAAGATCAAGCAACTTGTGGAATCCCGGCTCGCCCGGCACAGCGTGATAGAGCGGGACGACCCTCCGCGCCTGTGGGTGATCCTCCATGAGTCCACGCTACGTATGATCGTCGGCAGCCGGGAGACGATGGGGGGACAACTTGAGTACCTGCTGGGGGAGATCGAACGCCCCAACGTCACGGTTCAGGTGCTTCCCAACGACGTCACCCCAGCGTCGCACTTGACGTTCGTACTGCTGACACCGAGGGACGACAACGAACCAACCGTCCTGTACGAGGAGATCAGGCACCATGCGCGGGTCGATGCCTCAGTGTCTGCCGTCAAGGAAGCCCAGGACGTCTACAACAGGTTGCGCGCTGACGCTCTGTCCCCCGGACAGTCAGAGGCATTGATTCGCAGCATCCTCAAGGAGATCACTGATGAGCACCAACCCGGACCTCTCCCGCGCGATATGGGTCAAGTCCAGTCACAGCGGCGGAACGGGCGGGGAATGCGTCGAGTGGGCCCCCACGTTCGCCTCTGGCATCGTCCCCGTCCGTGACAGCAAGGCGCCCAGAGGGCCCGTGCTGGCCTTCCCGGCGTCCTCCTGGTCAACGTTCGTGAGCGGCGTCCAGAGCGGCGAACTTCCGGCCGCCTGACTCCGGCGCCATCCCGGACCCGCTGGCCCCGTACAGGGCAACCTGGCCCCGGCAAGGGCCGTCCGCCACGATCGGTAGATGGCTCTGTCGGCACGGGCCGGATCGGTGCCCTTTTTTGGCTAGACCCCCGGGGTGCCAAATTCGCGGAAACGCGCGAGGCCATGGGGGCCGGGTCCGCGAGACGATCTTTCTCAGAGATTTGCTCGCCCCCCGTACCCCATACATGCAAGCGGCCGTCCCCCACAGCGGGCAGACGGCCCCTCAAATCGCGCAGAATTACTCCGTGTCGGCCAGTGCCCGGTACAGCGTCGCCCGAGACACCCCAAGAGCCTTGGCAATGGCCGTGACACTCTCCCCCTTGGCCCTGCGCGCCTTTGCAGCAGCCAGCTTGTCAGCGTCCATGACGGTTGGCCGTCCGCCATGGTTGCCCTTGCGAGCGGCAGTCTCCAGCCCCTCTAGCGTCTTCTCCCGTATCCCCTCCCGCTCCACCTCAGCGCTGACAGCGAGCACGGCGAACACGATCGCCCCAGCACCGTTCGGGTCGTAAACGCCCTGAAGCGGGCCGGAGAGGAGTTCCAGTTGGATGCCGTCCGCCTGAAGCGTGGCCGACAGGGACATGAGTTCAGCGGCGCTGCGGGCAAGGCGCTTCATCTCGGCCACAGTCAGGATGACCGGCTGGCCAGGCGCAGCCGCCCTGATCTCGCGAGCCAGCGTCAGAGCCTTCTCCAGTTCCGGGCGCTCCTTGACCCGCGTGCTGATCTTCTCCGAGAAGACGCGCGTGCAGTCGGCACCGGCCAGCGCGTCCAACTGGCTCTGGAGTTCCTGCCCGACCATGGAACAGCGCGCGTAGCCAATCCGGATCGCTGCGCCCGGCGCCACCTCGGCCGTTTCCGGCACCGCCGCACCAGCCACCCACGGCTTCCCGGGGCGACGGTCGGCCGGAGTCTTCACAGTCAGTTCCGCCTTGAGTGCGGGCACCAGGGCGAAGCGGCCCGTGTGGTAGTTCGCGGCAACCTTGCCCGTTGACGTACGGCAGGGGCTACCGGCGGGCGCCTCACACTTCGGGCAGTCGTGGCGCTCTGTCAGGTCGGCGTGGGTGGCGGTGTTCTTCGTCGTCATGATCGAAGCGTCTCATAAACGTGTCTCGAAATATAGTCTCCGGCTCGATCTTTTGAGACGAGTTATGAGACATCGAGGCTAGGGCATAACGGACACCTTTTGGCGAAGGCTGAGGCGTCTCAATAACCATCGTTTAAGAGATGGCCGGATCCGGTCACGCTCGGCAACCGTCAGCGGTCAAGCGCTCGAGATTCGAGCTGTGCGCCCTGTTCGCCTCTGTGGGCGTCCAAGGGCCTTCCCTGGTGTACGTGTTGGCGGAAGCCCTCAGCGGACCGCAGGGCGCTTCTCAGCGCGATAGTGGGCCGTCTTGCAGCGAGGGGAGCAGAAACGGCGTGGACGCCCTACTCCGTCCCACCCGGTCGGGGCCTCGCAGCCCTCACGCGCGCATATAGCGTCCCATCGCGCGTCCTCATCGCCGAGCTTCTTTTCGGCTAGCTCGTTCTGCATGGCGGCGCAGGACTCGTCAGCGTCACTCTGGTAGTCGCAGTACGTTTGCTTGCCCCGCAGCGGGCGGAAGGCGGCGCCGCAGAGTCGACAGATCTTCTCGACTGGCCTCGGGCCGTTGCGCCGAACGGCACGCATCTTGCAGCGCGCGGAGCAGTAGCGGGTTTGACGGCCGGTTAGCCATTCGTTGCATTCCTCGCACGCTGGCGAGTCGGCGAAACCGAGCATGGGATGTGTCTCCTATCAAGATGAGGCGTTACAGGTTCCCGGTTTCCCTATAGGTTTCTTATAGGAAGCCTGGTTCTAGTAACAACAGTTTTAGATTGAGAACAGCAACAGAGAGTTAGTGGTCCGCCCCAACCCTCTTCGCTGCATCAGCCGGTCCGGCGAGACCGGTAGGCCCGCGTCTTGCATGCACTTCCGCAGTACGTGCGAGGGCGCCCCGTAGCGGGCTGAGCAATGGCCTCTCCGCAGGAAGAGCAAGCCCCATCGGCCCCTAGGGCGGTTTCAGCGCGCAGGGCATTGTCGATGGCATCCAGCATCCTCGCCAGTTCTTCCGTCTCGCCGTAGAGGGCCGCTTCCAGTGCGGTCTGGGCGTCCCGGAGCAGCGCCAGTAGCTCACTCTTTGTCACCGAGTTTCGTTCCTTTCGCATGCAACAGGGTTGTTGCTAAACGGAGTTTCGTAGACATTGAGATGCGCCTAACGGGCTTTCGGCAACACCGCATGTCTACGAATGTGACTAAACGAGGGCAGGAAAAAGCCACCCGGTACCAAACCAGGTGGCTTTTTGTTCCTGTGGACCTCAGTCCAGCGAGAGACCAGCCTTACGCAATGCCTGACGCTTGGCATGGACGCCCAGGAGCGCGAGCCGGTCAGCCTGTAGCCGGGCGTCGTTCCCCATGTTCGACTGGAACGCCCGGACCAGTCGGCCACGGTGGGAATCCTCACCGGCCCACGACATGACGAGCTTCAGCATTTCTTCCGCTGGCATGGTGTTCCCTCTCTCCTGGTGGGGACCTGCCTCGAGGGTGTACTAGCCGGTCGGTTACCCGAGGGGCCTAGAGGGGCTGAAAGGCTGCCAGAGGGGCTCTCAGGGGCGCCTATGCAGTGCGCTTACCCCATGCCCCCCATGCAGCCTCAATCGCAGGGTTGTCGCTGGCGTCCCGCCATTCCGGCTCTAGCCGGTCAAGGATCGGGGTCCTGTCACCCTTCCCTTTGGCTGGCAGCAGAGCGACGCGCTTCAACGCTGCTTGAAGTAGCGCGCGTTGTCCCTCGACTCCGGCGACGTTCCACAAGTCAGCCAGCGCTTCCGGGTCCATCAGCGGGGACAGATCTGCCTCTTGGGACAGCTCCGACAGCTCAGCCTTGAGACCGGTGATCTGTGCTGTAAGTTCAGCACGCAGAATTTCGTACTGCGCTTCAGCCATGCCGCCACCGATGAAGAACTCTTTCTGAAGCCTGAGTTCTCGGGATGCCGCATTCTCCAGCGCTGCCGACACTGCACGCTTCCGCGACTCCTTTTCAGGGTCCTGGTACGTCAGCCAGCGTCGGGCAATGACCTGAATCGTGGGAGAGTCCGGCGAGAGGCCCAGAATGTGATTGATCCACAGAACGGCAATCGCCTCGTCAGCACGCTCGCGCATGGTGGCAACTCCCTTACATACCGACGGGCCCTGATTAATGCGGGCAAGGCACCGGTAGTTCCGTCCACCATTCCCCATGGGTCCCTTGCAGTGCGGGCAGCGCAGTACACCTGTGAGGATCGTTGCTGCCTTGCGCTTTCCGCGTGTCCGGTCGCCAATCGCTGTACCGGGGCGAGACCGAGCGGCGAACTTGGACAGGATTAGTTCCCGCTCGGCGAAGGTGACAACACCGTTTCCTGCCTTGACGGGGTGGCCGTCCGGGCCCATGAGCGGGTTGCCGCCTCTGTGCCACTTGTCCAGCGGATTGCCGAACTCATCTGTTGCCCGGTCACGGTCCGGAATGAGTCCCGCCCAACTCGGAGACTGCACAAGGTGGATGATGGTCTGTGCGCGCCAGTACTTGCCCTTACGGGTCTTGATTTGCTCGCTGTTCAGCACTTCTGCTATCGCTGCGGGTGTGTCGCCGTTCAGCAGTGCCTCAGCAATCCGGCGGGCGGTCGGATACTCCGCCGGGTCGTGTTCCAGCTTCCCCGTTCCCTTGGGGCAGCGCAGGCCGTAGGGTACTACTCCGCCGGGCCAGCGTCCTTCTGCCTTGTGCGCGTCCCCGCCTGCCTTTGTGCGAAGCGCGATATCTGCCGCTTCTTCCCTGGCACGCTCGCTCAGGAAGGCGATAGCAAACCGTGCGCCACGCTGGGAACTGTCCAGTCCCTCTGTCACACTGAACATTCGGGCTGAGCGCTTGTCGAATTCGTCCAGCAGAAGACCTACGGCGCCCATTCCCCGTCGGCTGAGGCGGTCCAGCTTCCAGACATAAAGTGTCTTGCTGAGTCCGTCGAGAACTGCGGAGGTGGCTTGCTCGAACTCTTCGCGCCGAACGTGCGCCTTGCTCGCACTGCGCTGCTCAAACCAGACCCGCCGAATGGCCACACCGGCATTGGTAGCCGTACGGCACACGTCTCGGACATGAGCCCGCAGGGTGGCCAAGTCATCTCGCTTCTTGCTTCGCCTGATGTACGCCTCTGCCAGGTTGCCAGGGTCGCCGGTCGCTGGCTCACACAGCCCGAGTGCCCTCAGTTCGTCATCCTTGAAGCCCAGCGCCCGCAGGGTGGCCAGGTCGTCTCTCTCCATCGGTGTTCCGTCCGCCGTAGGGGGTCCGCCCCGAGGAACTGGCGAGTGGGTTACCGATTCGGCACGTTCCCGCAGGTCAGGGCGGTGTGGCTCCCTTGGCTCACGGGTGGGCCTGGATGAACTTCACCTGGTTCTCCTCCGCCTACGACACCGACGACGTCCTGTACCGGGTGATGACCCTGGTGCAGATCGCGGGCGTGCTGGTGCTCGCCGCCGGCATCCCGCGCGCCTTCGACACCGGCGACTTCCGCGCCGTGTGGTTCGGCTATCTGGTGATGCGGCTGGCCATGGTGGGGCAGTGGCTGCGGGCCGCCCACTCGGCCACCGGCGCGGAGCGCCGTACCGACCTGCGCTACGCCCAGGGCGTGAGCCTATGCCAAGTGGGCTGGCTGGGGCTGCTGTTGCTGCCCAACCATGCCAAGCCCTGGCTGTTCCTGGGGATGGCGATCCTGGAGCTCACCGTCCCGGTGTTCGCGGAGCGCGGGTACCAGACCGGCTGGCACCCGCACCATATCGCCGAGCGGTACGGCCTGTTCCTGATCATCGTGCTGGGCGAGACCGTCTCCGCGGCGACCGTCGCCGTGCAGACCGGGGTGGACCAACACGGGGACCTGCGCACCCTGTTGCCCATAGTGGCCGGCGGCCTGCTGCTGATCTTCGCGGCGTACTGGATCTACTTCGCCGTGCCCATTCACCTCCATCTGGCTTCCAGCTCCCGGGAGTTCCTCTGGGGCTACGGCCACTACCCGGTCTTCGCCTCGGCCGCCGTGATCGGCGCGGGGATCGAGGTGGCGGTGGAGGAGGCGACCGGCAGGGCACACCTCACCCGGTTCGCCGCCTCGGCGGCGGTCACCGTCCCGGCCGCGCTCTTTATGTTCACCGTGTGGCTGATCCACTCGCGCCACCAGAAGCGCGGCCTGGCCCAGCAGTTGGTGCTGCCGGTCTCCGCCGTGCTGGTGCTGGCCTGTACCTTCGGCGGCCACTGGTCGGTGCTGCTGGCCGGGCTGGTGGCCACGGCCACCGTCACCACCGGAGTCACCCTGACCACCCGGGCCGCCAGAGCCGACGCCGCACCGACCGGCCAACAAGCGGACACGGAAGCGTGATTGCATGACGCCATGACTGACGCTCCTCGCACCGGACCCCTGGACGCCCTCACCGATGTCCCCGGCCTGCGGGTCGGGCACGCCCGGCTGGACGGTGCACGCGCGCTGTCCGGCACCACCGTGGTCCTCACCGAACCGGGCGGCGCCACCACCGCCGTGGACGTACGCGGCGGCGGCCCCGGCACCCGGGAGACCGATGCGCTGGACCCGCGCAATCTGGTGCAGCGGGTGGAGGCGCTGGTGCTCACCGGCGGCAGCGCCTTCGGTCTGGAGGCGGCCGCCGGGGTGATGGCCTGGCTGGAGGAGGCCGGCCGGGGCGTACGGGTCGGACCGGATCCGGGCCAGGTGGTGCCGGTGGTCCCCGCCGCCGCCCTGTTCGACCTGGGCCGGGGCGGCGACTGGCGGGCCCGGCCGGATGCCGCGCTGGGCCGCCGGGCGGCCGAGGCGGCGGCCGCCGCCCCGCTCGGCGCGCCCGTCGCACAGGGCAATGTGGGCGCCGGCACCGGTGCCGCGGCGGGCGGGCTCAAGGGTGGCATCGGCACCGCCAGCCTGGTGCTGCCCTCCGGGGTGACGGTCGCCGCGCTGGCCGCGGTCAACGCGGCCGGTTCGGTGGCCGACCCTCGAACCGGCGCACTCTATGGGCGACTTCACTCCGGTGAGCGGATCGCCTACCCCGACCCCGGCCGTCATGCCACCGCCCAGCGCGCTCTGGCCGCCGCCCGCGAGGAGTCCGCCCGGCGGTTCGCCGTCTCGGTCCGGCCGCCGCTGAACACCACCCTCGCCATCGTCGCCACCGACGCCGCGCTCACCCGGGCCCAGGCGCAGAAGCTGGCCGGTACGGCGCACGACGGTCTGGCCCGTGCGGTACGCCCGGTCCATCTGCTCACCGATGGCGACACCGTCTTCGCCCTGGCCACCGGGGCCCGGCCGCTGGACCCCGAGGAGGGGCTGCCGGAAGGGGTGGACTACGCCCTGGGCGCGGTCAACGAGATCCTGGCCGCCGGGGCGGATGTGCTGACCCGCGCCGTGGTCAAGGGCGTCCTGGCGGCGGAGGGCGTCGACGGCCCCGGCGGCGTCTTCCCCTCCTACCGGGACCTCTATGGAGACACCTGCGAAGGCTGAACCTGCGAAGACCGACCCCGGCGCCGGCAGATCCCGGCGCCAGCAGATCCCGGCGATGGCGCGCTTCACCAGCGGCCTCAGACCAGCCGGCGCCGCAGTGTCAGGCCCACCGCCGCCACCAGCGCCACCGCCAGTCCCAGATAGATCGCCGTCTCGATCCACTGGAAGACCCAGAAGTCCCCACTGGGATAGACCTTGTGATAGCGGGCGACAAAGCCATGGTCCGCCATGCACCGCTTGAGGTCCGCCCCGGACAACTGGCAGTACCGGTTGCTGGAGTACTCGCGCCCGGCTCCGTCCAGATAGCCGAATTGCCCGGTCGACCAGGCGCTTCCCACCGGTGTCCTGGGCGTCGTCCCCGGTGTGGCCCGGCGGGTGGGCGAAATCCAGTCCGGGCGGACGACGTCGAGCAGCACCCGTACCCCCACGACCACCGCGAGGGTGCACCCCATCGCCGCCATCGTCCGCCGGAACAGCAGTCCCGCCGCCGTGCCGGCGGCCAGTCCGAACAGCGCGCAGGCCACCGCCGCCGGACCGGTGGCGTTGAACAGGAACCCGTCGTGCCAGTACAGCCCGTCCAGCATGTTGGCGATCGGCGCCCACCACCAGGCCACCAGCGCGGCCAGGGCCGCGGCGCCGAGCGCCGTGCACCCCGCCGCCAGGGTGAACCGGCTGGTGAACCAGCCGCGTACGCCCACTCCTTGGGTGAGCGCCAGCTTGACCGTGCCGCTCTCCAGTTCCCGTCCGATCAGCGGCGCTCCCCAGAAGATGCCGATGATCACCGGCAGGGCCGCGCTGAGCGCGCCCAGGGCGCGGATGGCGTCGGTGTTGTCCCGCAGCACCCGCTCGGCGAGATCCACATCGGTGCGGGGGCACTCCGAGGCGTCCCACCCCTTGCAGATCACCAGGTGGTGGTCGTGGATGACCGCCATCATGTCCGCCCGCCGCCAGGCCACCCAGGCCGCGCAGACCAGCAGCGCGATGGTGCCGGCGAGGATCAGGGTGCGCTGCTGGCGCCAGGCCAGCCAGTAGGCGCCCTTCACGCCGCCGCCCCGGCGGGGGAACGGTCGGCGGGCGCACGCAGATATGCCAGCAACAGCTCTTCCAGGGTGGGGTGTTCGGCGATCAGCCGCCCCGGCGGCGTCCATCCGGGCGCCACCCGCACCAGGGCGGTCACCTGGCGTCCGGTGACGGTGGACTCCACCACGGCGGACCGGTCCACGCCCTCGGGCAGCCCGTCGCCCATGGCCTCCTCGGCCCGTCCCGTGAGCCGCAGATGCCCGTCGATCAGCTGCTGCGCGTCCCCCTCCAGGCGCACCCGCCCCTGCCGTAGCAGCAGCACCTGGTCGCAGACGCTCTCCAGCTCGCTGAGGATGTGCGAGGACAGCACCACGGTCACCCCGCGCTCGGCCACCTCGGCCATCACCAGGCCCATGATCTCGTGCCGTGCCAGTGGGTCGAGACTGGACAACGGCTCGTCCAGCAGCAGCAGTTCGGGCCGCTTGCCGAAGGCCAGCGCCAGCGCGATCCGGGTGCACTGTCCCGGGGAGAGCGTGCCGACCTGGGCGGCCGGCGAGATGTTCCCGGCGCGCACGATCTCCTCGGCGCCGGCCCGGTCGAAGTCGCGGTTGAGCTCCCGGCCGAAGCGGAGGGTGTCGGCGACCGTGAAGCGCGGATAGAGCGGCTTGTCCTGGGCCAGGAAGGCCACCCGCTGCCGCGCGGCCTCGGTGCCGGGCCGCTCGCCGCATACCCGCAGCTCCCCGCCGGTCGGCTGGAGCAGCCCGGTGGCCAGGTGCAACAAGGTGCTCTTGCCCGCACCGTTGGGGCCGACGAGTCCGGTGATCCTGCCCGCCGGGACGGTGAATTCGCAGTCACGCAGCGCCCAGCCGCCCCGGAACCTGCGTCCGAGCCGGGTGGCCGTCAGGGCTGCCGGGGCAGTCGTGATCATCTCCACCTGCTTTCACTAACGTCTTAGTGGAATGATGCGGACACGGAACCCACCCCGTCAAATTCCCGCCCCTGCCAACGCCTGCTCTTCAGCCGCAGGACCACCACGGTTCCCCCGGCCGCCACCGCCAGGACTCGGCCGCCGCCGATGTTGGACGCGCCCCACGAGGCTTGGCCAGCGGCACTTTTGCACTAGCCCAAAACCTCTTGTCATCTAGTGCGAAGCGACCTTAACTTTCAGCCATGCTCATCACAGCCACACCGCCCTCCCGCTCAACCACCCTCACCGGCCGCCATGTTCGGCTGGAGCCCCTGGCGCACTCCCATGTGCCGGACCTGTTCCAGGCGGTCCGCGGTGACGAGGAGGTGTGGCGCTGGGTCTCCGCGCTGATGCCGCACACCGAGGAGGAGATGCACGCCGTCATCGACGCCCGGCTGGACAACCCCGACCGCGTCCCCTTCGCCGTCATCCAGCTGGCGACCGGCCGCTGTGTGGGCGTGACCTGCTATGCCGACATCAGCGCGCGGGACGAGTCGCTGGAGATAGGCGGCACCTTCTACGGCCGCGCGGTCTGGCGCACGGCGGTCAACACCGAGGCCAAGCTGCTGCTGCTCACCCACGCCTTCGAGGAGCTCGGCATGGGCCGCGTCCAGTGGTGCGCCGACCGCCGCAATGAGCGCTCCCGCACCGCGATCCTGCGCCTGGGCGCCACCTACGAAGGCACCTTCCGCCGCGACCGGCGCCGCCCGGACGGCACCTGGCGGGACACCGTGCAGTTCGCGATGCTGCGCGAGGAGTGGCCGGCGGCCAAGGAGCGGCTGACGGAGCGGCTGCTGCGGGGGTGAGCGCGCCTGGTCCGCAAGTCGGGGCGGTGCCTACGCCCGCGGAGCGGACATCCGGGACGCCCGTGCCATCAGATGGCGCCGCTCCGGCGCGCTGGTGGTGCGCCGGGCGGCCTCCCGGTACGCCTCCGCCGCCGCATCGCGGTCGCCGAGCATCTCCAGGAAGTGGGCCCGGGTGGCCGGCAGCCGGTGCTGGGCGGCCAGCCGTGGCTCGGCGGCTTCCAGGGCGGCCAGCAGGTCGAGGCCGGCGGCGGGCCCATGCACCATGGCGACCGCGACCGCCCGGTTGAGGGTGACGATCCCGCTCGGCGCGACCCGCTCCAACAGGCCGTACAGGGCCAGTACTTGCGGCCAGTCGGTGGCCTCGGCCCGCTCCGCCTCGTCATGCACGGCGGCGATGGCGGCCTGCAGCTGGTAGGGGCCGACCGCGCCCCGCCGCAGCGTCCGGCCGGTCAACTCCGTTCCCTCGTCGATCAGTCGGCGGTCCCAGAGCGAACGGTTCTGTTCGGCGAGCGGTATCAGTTCACCGCCGGGGCCGACCCTGGCCGGGCGGCGGGCGTCGGTGAGCAGCATCAGGGCCAGCAGGCCCGCCACTTCACAGTCCTCCGGCAGCAGGCGGTGCAGCAGCCGTGTCAGCCGGATCGCCTCGGTGGACAGGGCCGGCGTGGTCAGATCCGGCGAAGCGGTGCTGGTGTAGCCCTCGTTGAAGATCAGGTAGAGGATGTGCAGCACCTCGCCCAGCCGCTCGCGGTACGCGGCCGATGGCGCGTCCGGCTCCGGAAAGCCGGTCCGCACCACCCGCTTGGCGCGGCTGATCCGCTGGGCCATGGCCGCCTCGGGGACCAGAAAGGCCGCCGCGATCTGCGCGGTGGTCAGACCGCCCACCGCGCGCAGGGTCAGCGCGATACGGCTGGGCGCGGAGAGATCGGGGTGGCAGCAGAGGAACAGCAGGGCGAGGGAGTCGTCCCGGTCCCCGTCCGGCCCCGCGTCGGCGGGGCGGCTGAGCAGCTCCGACTGCGGGGTGGCCAGGGCGATGCGCTCCTCGCGGTGCCGCCGCGCCCGGTCGCCGCGTACCTGATCGACCAGCTTGCGGGAGGCGACGGTGAGCAGCCAGCCCCTCGGGTGGTCCGGGATCCCGTCCTCCGGCCACCGCAGCGCCGCGGCCAGCAGGGCCTCCTGGACCGCGTCCTCGGCGAGGCCGAAGTCGCCGTACCGGCGCACCAGCGCGCCGAGGACCTGCGGCGCCAGCTCGTGCAGCAGGTCCTCGACAGGGGAAACGGTCACTGGTCGGGCGCGGACTCATGCAGGATCGGCCAGACCTCGACCGGGTCCGTGTCGGCGATGGGCATCTCCGCCGCGATATGCAGCGCCCGCTCTTCGTTCTCGCAGTCGAAGACGTAGAAGCTGGCCATGTACTCCTTGGTCTCCAGGTACGGGCCGTCGGTGATCACCGGGTCGCTGCCCCGGCGGCGCACCAGCTTGGTATTGGCCGCGTCCGCCAGGCCGTAGGCGCCCAGCAGTTCCCCGGTCTCCCGGTACTTGGCGAGGTACGCCTCCTGCCGGTCAATGATGGCCGGCCACTCCTCGGCCGGGACGGCGTCCCACTTGGCCTGGTTGCCGTAGATCATCGCGAGGTACTTCATCGGGTGTCCCCTCGTTGCGGCGCGCCCCGGTGGCGCGCTGTCACCCATAAGTCGGAGCGGGACGCCGGTTCTCGACATCCCGCTCCCACATTCTTTTCGATCGCCCGACGGGCCGCTACGCGGCCACCGGAATCTCGTCCGCCACCTCGGTCCGCTCGCCCGCGTCCGCCGGGGCGGAGGACGCCTTACGAGGCAGGGCGAACATCAGGACAAGGACCAGGCACAGCACGCCCGTCACCCACCACATGCCATGGGCGTACGCGTCCGAGAACGCCTGGCCCACCCGGCCGTGGGCCACGGCGCCCTCGTCGACCGCGTCGAAGAAGACCACCGAGACCAGGCCCAGCCCGATCGCATTGCCCAGCTGCTGGGTGGTGTTGATCAGGCCGGAGGCCGAACCGGAGTGCTCGCGCGGGACCTCGGAGAGCACCGCGTCGGTGAGCGGGGCGACGATCAGGCCCATGCCGGCGCCCATCACCACCAGCGGCAGCGCCATCTGCCAGGAGGTGATGCCGGTGCCGAAGTGACGGGCCTCCCAGATGTAGAGCAGGACGCCGCACATCATGGTCAGCGCACCGGCCTGGAGCACCTTACGGCCGAAGCGGGGGACCAGCTTCTGGACGGACATTCCGGCGGCGGCGGAGACCGCCAGCGAGAACGGGACGCCGGTCAGGCCCGCGTGCAGCGCGCTCCAGCCGAGACCGATCTGCATATAGAGGGTCCAGATCAGGAAGAAGATGCCGCAGGCGATGCCGAAGGCGGTCTGCAGGGCGATGCCGGCCGCGAAGCTCTTGACCCTGAAGAGCGAGAGCTCGACCAGCGGGGAGCCGTCCCGGGCGGCCTTGCGGCGCTCATAGAGGACAAAGGCGGCGAAGACCACGGCGCTGCCCGCCATGCAGAGGTAGCCCCACAGCGGCCAGCCCAGCTCCCGGCCCTGGGTGAGCGGGTAGAGCAGCATCAGCAGACCGGAGGTGGCCAGGGCGACGCCGGCCAGGTCCAGCTTGAGCGCCTGCGGCGCCTTGGACTCGGAGATATAGCGGCGGCCCAGCAGCAGACCGGCGATGCCCACCGGCAGGTTGACCAGGAAGATCGGCCGCCACTCCAGGCCGAAGAGGTTCCACTGGGTGAGCAGGGCGCCCAGGATCGGGCCGGAGACCGCGCCCAGCCCGACGACCATGCCGAAGAGGCCGAAGACCTTGCCGCGCTCCTCCGCCGGGAAGGTGGAGTGCACGATGGCCAGCACCTGCGGGACCATCAGCGCGGCCATCCCGCCCTGGAGCACCCGGGCGGCCACCAGGAAGTGCGGATCGGCGGCGACCCCGCAGAGCATCGAGGCGAGGGTGAAGCCGGACATGCCGAGCAGGAACATCCGCCGGCGTCCGAATATGTCGCCCAGGCGGCCACCGGTGATCAGACCGGCCGCGAAGGCCAGCGCATAGCCCTCGGTGATCCACTGGAGGGTGCTGAAGGACGCGCCGATGTCCCGCTTGATGCTGGGCATGGCGATATTGACGATCGTCACATCGACCAGGTCCATAAAGGACGCGGTCATCACGACGGCGAGCGCCACCCACCGGCGGCGGTCGAGCGTCGGAGTGGTGCTCACTGAGGTCACAGGGGTACTGCCTTTCACTTCACGTCAGTTGGAGTGCTGTCTCCGGGGTGGTTCCCACGTTAGGGGCCATCTAGGACAGATCACGTCCTAGATGGCCGCCAGACTGGATGCCATGACGGACACACCCGTACGACTTCTGAATCTGCTGTCGCTTCTCCAGACCCCCCGTGAGTGGCCGGGCAGCGAGCTCGCCGAGCGGCTCGGCGTGAGCGCGCGCACGATTCGACGGGACATCGAGCGGTTGCGTGACCTCGGTTATCCCGTACAGGCAACGATGGGGGCGGTGGGCGGGTACCGGCTGGCCGCCGGGGCGGCGCTGCCACCGCTGGTGCTGGACGACGAGGAGGCGGTCGCCATCGCGGTGGGACTGCGGGCCGGTGCCGGCCACGCAGTCGATGGTATCGAAGAGGCCTCGGTACGGGCGCTGGCCAAGCTGGAGCAGGTGCTGCCCGCCCGGCTGCGCCACCGGGTGACCTCGCTGCAGGCCGCGACGGTGCCGCTGACCTGGGGGGACGGGGCCACCGTCGACCCGAAAACGCTGACTGTGATGGCCTCGGCCGCCACCGGGCGGGAACGGCTGCGGTTCGCCTACCGCACGGGCGACGGCACCGCGACCAAGCGGCTGGTGGAGCCGCACAGCCTGGTCAGCACCGGGCGGCGCTGGTACCTGGTGGCCTTTGACAACGACCGGGACGACTGGCGCACCTTCCGGGTGGACCGGGTGAGCGATCCCTTCGCCACCGGCGCCCGCTTCGAGCCGCGCGAGCTGCCGGCGGAGAACGCCGCGGACTTCGTTCGCGGTTCCACGGCCCGCAGCCAGCCGGGCTACCGGGTGGTGGCGACGGTACGGGCCCCGGCGGCCTTTGTCGCCGCCCGGCTGCCGAACCACCTGGGCGCACCACGGCCGGTCGACGAGGACAGCTGCCTGCTGGACATGGTGGCCACCGACTCCATCGAGTGGACGGCCTTCCGGCTGCTGATGCTGGACTGCGACTTCGAGGTCACCGAGCCGCCGGAGCTGGTCGACCACCTGCGGGAGCTGGGCGCCCGCATCTCCCGGGCCACACAGAAGGGCCCCGGCGCAGGGGGGGTGGCGCCGAGGCCCGGTCTATGAGGTTATGCCCTTTTAGGCCGCCGCGTCGAACCCGGTGTCATGGGCCATCTTCTTCAGCTCCAGCAGGGCGTGCTTCTCGATCTGCCGGATGCGCTCCCGGGTGAGGCCATGCTGCTTGCCGACCTCGGTCAGGGTGCGCTCCCGCCCGTCCTCGATGCCATAGCGGGCCTTGATGATCGACGCGGTGCGCTCGTCCAGGCGGCCGATCAGGCTCTCCAGCTCCTCGGTGCGGAGCAGGGCGACCACGGCCTGCTCGGGGGAGATCGCGGAGGTGTCCTCCAGCAGGTCGCCGAACTGGGTCTCGCCCTCGTCGTCCACCGACATATTGAGGCTCACCGGGTCGCGGGCCCAGTCCAGGACGTCGCCGACGCGCACGGGCGTGGTGCCCAGCTCGGCGGCGATCTCCTCGTGCTCCGGGTCACGGCCGTGCTCACGGTTGAACTCGCGCTGCACCCGGCGGATACGGCCCAGTTCCTCGACCAGGTGGACGGGCAGCCGGATGGTGCGCGACTGGTCGGCGATGGAACGGGTGATGGCCTGGCGGATCCACCAGGTGGCGTAGGTGGAGAACTTGAAGCCCTTGGTGTAGTCGAACTTCTCGACCGCCCGGACCAGGCCGGCGTTGCCCTCCTGGATCAGGTCCAGCAGCGGCAGCCCACTGCGCGGATAACGGCGGGCCACGGCGACCACCAGGCGCAGGTTGGACTTGATGAAGATGTCCTTGGCATGGGCGCCCTCGGCGGCTATCGCCTCCAGCTCCTCGCGTGAGGCGCCTGACGCCTTACCGTTCTCCAGGCCGTCGAGAATCTGCTGGGCGTAGACGCCGGCCTCGATGGTCTGGGACAGCTCGACCTCCTTGGCGGCGTCGAGCAGAGGTGTGCGCGCGATCTCGTCGAGGTACATGCCGACCAGGTCGCGGTCGGCGATCTCCCCGGCCGAGGCGCGCACGTTGCTTGCTGCCTCGTCACTGCCGGTGGGGGTGGTCCGACGACGGGCGACGGCACGGGTTGCCATGCGTGCTCCCTTGCGATGAGTGGGTCGCGGGATGATGGAAGGGACCCGGTTGGACTCGGCGGAGTCCTATGAGGCCCGTCCGAAGGAAAGAACGACCGGAATCCGGACAGAATTCCCGAGAAGCGTCTTCTTTTTTCTGATCATGCAGTACCCTGCCCCGCCGCAACCGGAGCAGAGGCCGATGGAACCGGGGGAAGTCCAGGCCGGACCGGGTCGGGCCGGCCGTCGGCGGGCCTGGATTCTTCCCTCAAGACGCCCCTTGCCGCCCTTCGGTTGCCCGCCGCAACCGGCACACCGAGTGATCGAGTTGCCCTTGGGGGGCGGGCGGGTGTGCGCTGGTGGGACAGGAGTCCGTGACCGAGAGGAGCCCGCGATGCCCGCGCACATCCTGCCCGGACGGCACACCGCGCACCCCGGCCCCGGCCCGGTGGCCCGCGACCGGCACCTGCCCGCCCGCGTCACCAGGACCGGCCCGGTGCCGGACGTCAGCCGGCCCGCCTGGCTGATCCCGGTGATCGGTGGTGTGGTGCTCGGCCTGTACACCGTCTTCCTGTCCCACAACAACGGCTTCTCCGAGGGGTCCGGCTGGCTGCTCGGCCTGGTCGCCGCGGTGATCGCGACAGGCGTCGGCTATCTGCTGGTGCGGGAGCGCAACGCGATGACCACCGAGGCCCGTGCGATCACCTTTGGCGCGCTGCTGGGCGTGAGCATCGGCTTTCTGCACAGCGTGGCCGGCGGAACCTGGCTGCGCTCCTGCGGGATCGGGCTGTTCAGCGGGATCGGGATGGGTCTGCTGTCCTACTACGTCTTCTACGAGCACGAGCACTGAGGACCTAGGGGCGTCCAGGGCGACAGACCGTTCCGGCGGCGAGGACGCCACGCCTAGCGTGCGTCCATGACCCAGCCGGAGAGCACAGCAACCCTGGACGAAGCGCTGACCCGCCTGCACACCACCGGCCCCGAACACCTGGGCAGGCTCAGCAACCACGCGCCCATGGCCGTGGAGGCGCTGGTGCGCCATGGGCAGGCGGCCGAGGTACACCACTGGCTCAACTCCTACCGGGACAAGCTGGAGGAGATGCCCGCCGCCGGCAACATCCGGGTGGACGAGGGGAATTGGCGGGCCTTCCTCGGTGATCCCCGTCATCTGGCCGACTGGATCGGCCACTTCGGCCGCTGCCTGGAAGAACGGCCCTGGCGCGAGGTGCTCGCCCAGTGGTGGCCCCGGCTGCTGCCGGGCATTCTGGGCGGCGCCACCCACCCGGTGATCCGGGTGGGCCATGCGGTACGGACCCTGCTGGCGGACGGCGAGGCCGCGCCGCGTACCGCCGAACTGGCGCAGGCCCTCGGCTACTGGGCGGCCCGCCATCTGCCGCCGGCCGCGCCGGTCACCCTCTCCGGCACCCGGGACCCCGCCCGGGCGCTGGCGGCGGTCCCGGCCGTACCCAGTCGGCGGGGCAGCGTCCTGGACCGCGTCAGCCAACTCCCCGCCACCCCGGGCTGGCCCGCCGCGGTGAGCGCGCCGCGCCCGCCCCGGGGGCCGGAGGACGCCCGGGAGCTGCTGACGGAGCTGGTGTGCGCGGCGGTCTGCCGGTACGCGGAGCGGGCGCACGGCGAACCGGTGATGCTGGTGCACGCGGCCACCGCGCCCAACGCGGTGCTGCGGACGCTGCCCGCGCTGCCCCGCGAGCTATGGGTGCCCGGCTATACGGCGGCCTGGCTGTCGAGCGCCGCGGTGACCGCCGCCTACGCCCCGGACGGACCGCTGCCCTCCGCCGCCCCGGCCCCCGGCACCGCCGAGGAGGCGTTCGAGCGGGCCGCGGCCCATGGCGACGAGCATGTGATCAAGCTGGCCGACACCGCGCTGGATGTGGCCGCGGCCGCACCGGAGCGGGCCGGCACCGCGCTGGCCGCGGTGGCCCGGGCCTGCGAGCTGGTCGAGCGGCCGGCCTGACCCCGGCCCTCAGCCGAACTGCACCGACCGCTTGGCCAGCCCCCTCCAGAAGCCGTCGATCACGCTGCGCTGGCTGCCCAGCTGGTCCTCGGCCGCGCCCAGGGCGACAAACAGCGGGGCGAAGTGCTCGGTGCGCGGGTGGGCCAGCCGGCCCGCCGGGGACTTGTGCTGGAAGTCCAGCAGCGCGTCCACGTCCCGGGCCGCCAGCGCCTCGCGGCCCCAGTGGTCGAACTCGGCCGACCAGGAGGGGATTCCGGAGTGGCGCAGGGCGGCCAGGTTGTGGGTGAAAAAGCCGCTGCCGACGATCAGCACCCCCTCCTCCCGCAGCGGGGCCAGCCGGCGGCCGGTCTCCAGCAGCCGGCGCGGGTCGAGGGTGGGCAGCGACATCTGCAGGACCGGAATATCGGCCTCGGGATACATCTCGGCCAGCGGGACATAGGCGCCGTGGTCCAGCCCGCGCTCCGGCAGGTCCTGGACCGGGGTGCCGGCCCGGCGCAGCGTCCCGCGCACCCGTTCGGCCAGCTCGGGGGCGCCCGGGGCGGGGTAGCGGACCCGGTAGTAGTGCTCCGGGAAGCCCCAGAAGTCATAGACCAGCGGGACGGTGGTGGTGGCGCCCAGCGCCAGCGGGGCCTCCTCCCAGTGCGCGGAGACCATCAGCACGGCGCGCGGCCGGGGCAGGCCGGCCGACCAGGCGGCCAGCTGTCCGGGCCACAGCGGGTCATCGGCCAGCGGCGGGGCGCCATGGGAGAGGTAGAGGACGGGCATGCGTCCGGCGGAGGTCGGCATGACACCCTCCAATTACTTGAACTCTAAAACACCTAGCTTCACATTAGGCTGAACTTATTTAAAGTTCAAGCACTGCGGAGGGTTGGGCCCCATGCGTGAAACAGTGGATGTCATGACGAACCGACCCGCGACGGACCAGCCGGATCCCCGCTGGCTCAGCGAGCAGGAGCAGGCCACCTGGCGGGCGTTCCGCCATGCCATGACGCTGCTGGAGGACCACCTCGACCGTCAGCTCCAGCGTGACGCGGGTATGCCGCACCTCTACTACGGCCTGCTGGTGGAGCTCTCCGAGGCTCCGCGCCGCCGGATGCGGATGACCGAACTGGCCCAGAGCGCCAAGATCACCCGGTCCCGGCTCTCCCATGCCATCGCCCGGCTGGAGAAGAACGGCTGGGTGCGCCGCGAGCACTGCCCCTCCGACAAGCGCGGCCAGCTGGCCGTGCTGACCGAGGAGGGCTTCCGGATGCTGAGCGAGTCCGCGCCGGGCCATGTGGCCGCGGTCCGGGCGGCCGTCTTCGACCGGCTCACCCCTGAGGAGGCCGAGCAGTTCGGCGACATCTGCGGCAAGCTGGCGACGGCCCTGCAGCCGGCCGGCGCCGATCTCCCCTGGCTGCGCTGACACTTGGCGCCACCGGGACACCACAAAGGCCCCCGCCGGACACAACTCCGGGCGGGGGCCTCGTCTTCGGGCCGTCGGGGGGGGTAACGGACCGGTCAGTGCGCCATCACCGGGACGAAGTCCTCGGCGTCCTCACCGTCACCGGAGGCGGCGGGCGAAGCGCCGCTGTCATGGCCGACGTTGATGAGCACCAGGGCGAGCAGCGCGGACAGCGTGAGGATGCCCGCCGCCCACCAGATGGCCACCTTGTAGCCGTGCACCATGGACTGGAAGACCAGTAGCTGCTTGGACGTGGCGCCCGCCAGGTGCGACTTGGCGTAGGCGGTGGTGGCGCTGGCCGCGATGGTGTTCAGCAGCGCGGTGCCGATGGCGCCGCCGACCTGCTGCGAGGTGTTGACCATCGCCGAGGCGACACCGGCGTCCCGGGCCTGCACCCCGTGCGTGGCCAGGCTCATGGCGGGCATGAAGGCCGTACCCATCCCCAGGCCCATGATCATCAGGCCGGGCAGGATCCCGGTGGTGTAGGAGGTGTCCAGGCCGATCTGGGTGAGCAGCAGCATGCCCACCGCGGCGAGGACAAAGCCCGGGGTCATCAGCCAGCGCGGGGCGACCCTGGTCATCAGCCGGGCGCCGATCTGGGTGGAACCGGTGATCATCGTGGCGATCATCGGCAGGAAGGCCAGACCGGTCTTGACCGGGCTGTATCCCCGCACCACCTGGAGGTAGTAGACCAGGAAGAGGAACAGGCCGAACATCGCGATGGAGGCCAGACCCAGCGAGGCGTAGACACCGGCGCGGTTACGGCTGGCCACCACACGCAGCGGCAGCAGCGGGGCCTTCACCCGGGCCTCGAGGGCCACAAAGGAACCCAGCAGGACCGCGGCCGCCACAAAGAGGCCGATGGTGCCGCCGGCCGTCCAGCCATTGGACTCGGCGCGGGTGAAGCCGTACACCAGGGAGACCAGGCCCAGGGTGGCCAGCACCACGCCGGGGATGTCCAGCCTGGCGGAGTTGCGGCTGCCGGGCGTCTCCCGGATGGTCGCCAGCGCACCGGCGGCGGCCACCACGGCGAAGGGGATGTTGACGAAGAAGGTCCAGCGCCAGTTGAGGTACTCGGTGAACAGGCCGCCCAGGATCAGACCGACACCACCACCGGCACCGGCGATGGCACCGAACACACCGAAGGCCTTGGCGCGTTCCTTGGCCTCGGTGAACATCACCGCCAGCAGCGACAGGGCGGACGGGGCGAGCAGCGCGCCGAAGACGCCCTGCAGGGCGCGGGCGCCCATCAGCATCGGGCCGTTGGCCGCCGCGCCACCGAGGGCGGAGGCGGCGGCGAAGCCCAGCAGGCCCGTCACAAAGGCGTTCTTACGGCCCCACAGGTCGGATATCCGGCCGCCGAAGAGCAGCAGGCCACCGAAGGCGAGGGCATAGGCGGTGATCACCCACTGGCGGTTGCCGTCCGAGATGTGCAGCGCCTTCTGCGCGGAGGGCAGCGCGATATTGACGATGGTGGCATCCAGCACGACCATCAGCTGGGCGAGGGCGATGAAGATCAGCGCTTTCCAGCGCCGGGGGTCCGGTGTGATGGTGTCTGGCATGGAAGGGCCTACCTAGCGTCGCGGGCGTGCGAGGAGAAGTCTGGGGAAGTCTGGGGTCTGGAACGGACTATGGCAGGGGGGTCCGACAACCGGCCGCGCGGGGCGGTCAGTTGTCACAGAAGTCTTCGAAGGTCGCGGCCCTCCCCGGAAGTTGGGAGCGGGCCGGCGCCAGCAGACCGTCCAGGAAGATCTGCAGATGGCGGTGGACGAACTGGTCGAAGTTCGCACAACCCCGGCCCGGCAGCGGCCGGGTGAGCTGATTGAGCGCCACCATCAGGTCACCGACCTCGATATCGGGGCGCAGCTGCCCCGAGGCGCGAGCCGCCGACAGCAGCGCCTCGATCCCCCGCACCATCCGGAGCCGGGTGTCCTCGAAGTCCGGGTGATGACGGTCGACAACGCCGTCCAGCAGCGGGCACAGCGCACCCACCTGCTCATCGGCGGCGGCGTGCACAAAGCGGCTCAGCGCTTGGAAAGCATCGGGCTCCTCGGCTCGAATCCTCTCGGCCCGGTCGGCGACGCCGGACACAACGGAGAGGACGACATGGTGGATCAACTCGCGGCGGTCCGCGAAATGCCGGTACAGCGTGGCATTGCCCACCCCGACGCGTCGAGCGATTTTGTCGAAGGAGAACTCCGCTCCCTCCTCGACCAGCACCTCGCGGGCGGCCGCCAGGATCCGCTCACGGTTGCGCTGGGCGTCCGCGCGAAGGCGCGGCTGCGGCGGGGCTGACACGACGGGCCCTCCTGAGGTCTCTGCGATCCGAGCGGTCTTGGTGGCTCTGAGCTGTCTTGGTGATCTGAGCGGTCTTGGCGACCTGAGCGATCCGGGTGATCCGGGTGATCCGGGTGATCCTCGCCCGGGAACCGGGGATGATCACCCCGTTTTTTGTGGGACGCACTGTCAAACGGGGAACCCCTCCCCGGAAATTTCCCATTCCGGCTGTGAGGCGCGTCACCCATTCGCCGCACTCCCGAGGGCGAACACCCGCGCGAGAACCCACAGTGAAGGCAGCGCTGCAGGAGGTGACGGCCATGAGATCACTGGCCATCCCGGCCATGGCGGCCACCCTGTTCGCCCTCACCGCACCGGCTCCCGCCGAGGCCTCCCGGACCGTTCCGGCGGCCGTCACCGCGGTGGACCCCACCGGCCGCCGGCCCTCCGGTCCCTGCGCCCTGCGCACGGCCACCCACAATGTCTCCGAGGGCGCCCGCACCCCGCGCGGCTTCGCCCGCTCCAGCGGAGTGGTGCGGGCCGCGACCCTCTTCATCGACTTCCCGGACGCCCCGGCCCGGGGCACCCCGCAGCAGCGGTACGCCGAGTTCTTCCCGGCCGTCCCCGCCTACTACCGGGCCAGCTCCTACGGGCGGCTGGACTACCGCTCCACCCCGCTGCTGCGCTGGATCCGGATGTCCCGCCCCTACTCGGCATACGGCATAGAGCGCGGCACCCCCTTCGACTCCCGTGGCGACGCCGGCTACTACGCGCTGTCCAAGGAGATCCTGGCCGCGGTGGACGGGCAGCTCGACCTGCGCCACTACGACCTGGTCAATGTGCTGGCCACGCCCAACGCCGGGCCGCCGGCCACCGAGGACGTCCGCTCGGTCACCTTCGCCGGCGCACCCACCGGGCTGCGTACCCGGCACGGCGCCCCGCTGAAGAACGTCTCCTTCATCTGGAGCCGGCAGACCGGCGACAGCCCCTACCGGGTGCTCGCCCATGAGAACGCGCACAGCTTCGGCCTGCCCGACCTCTACTACACCGGCGCCGGCAGCCGGCTGCGCACCCCGGTGGGCCACTGGGATCCGATGGACGAGGACTGGGGCCCGTCCAATGACTTCCTGGCCTGGCACAAGTGGAAGCTGGGCTGGCTGTCCCCCGGCCAGGTGCACTGCGCCGCGCTGGCCGGCACCCGCACCTTCACCCTGACCCCCACCTCGGTCAAGGGCGGCCCCAAGCTGGTGGTGGTCCCGCTCTCCGCCACCCGGGCCGTCACCCTGGAGGCCCGGGCGCCCGGACCGCTGGACCACGCCGTCTGCCGCGCCGGCATCCTGGTCACCACCGTGGCCACCGACCGTCCCTCCGGCGCCGGCCCCATCCGCGCCTCGGACGCCACCCCCGGCAGCCGCGGCTGCTACACCAAGGACCCCAATGTCACCGCGAGCCTGACCGACGCGGCCTATCTCCCCGGACAGCATGTCACCATCGAGGGCGTCACCGTGGAGGTAACCGGCCATGACCGGCAGGGCAGTTGGCGGGTCAAGGTCACCCGCCGCGGCCGCGGCGGCTCCCACCACTGACCGAACTCGTCACGCCCGTCCGGCACTTGGGCACCCTCGCCCACTCCCCCACCCTCAACTATCCTCGGCCCATGCCGCAGACCGAGATCGCCGGTGCCGGACTGACCTTCGACGACGAGGGCCGCCGCGACGGCGTACCCCTGGTGTTCATCCACGGCTGGACCGCCGACCGGCACCGCTGGGACCACCAGATGGCACACTTCGCCCCGCACCGCCGGGTGATCCGCCTGGACCTGCGCGGACACGGTGAGAGCGGGGGCGTCCCGCACGCGATCGGGGAACTGGCCGGCGACGTCCGGGCCCTCCTGGACCAGCTGGCGGTCGACCGCTTCATCCCGGTCGGCCACTCCATGGGCGGGATGATCGCCCAAGCCCTGGCCCTGGCCCAGCCGGAGCGGATCGAGCGGATGGTGCTGGTGGACTCGATCAGCAGGATGGTCTACAGCCGCCGCCGCGGCCTGCTGATGGACCTCTCCAGGCTGGCGCCCTTCCGCCTCTTCGTCACCGCCAACATCCACCGCGCCTTCGCCCCCGGCCACCCGCGCGCGGAGATCCGCCGGTACGCCCGCGCCTCGGCGGCCACCCCGCGCGAGGTGGTGATGAACGGCTACCGGGCCATGCGCGCCTTCGACGTACTGGACCGGATCGGCGAGATCCAGGCCCCCGTACTGCTGGTGCACGGCTACCACGACATCCAGCTGCCGGTACCGCAGATGCTGCGCATGGCCAAGGGCTACCCCAACGCGGTGGTCCGCATCATCGGCGACGCCGGGCACGAACTCCCGGTGGAGAACCCCGCCGCGCTCAGCTCCGCCATCGACTGGTTCCTCACCGCCGGGGCGCCCGTCCGGTAGCCCCCTGCCGGGTGTGGCCCGCATCACACAACTCCCATGTCACGGAAGCACGGTCCGCTTCCATCCCGTGGTCGTCACTGACGAACAACGCTGGACGGGACCGGTGCGCGGTTCGTCCGTTTCGACGCCGCCGGCCGCATCACCACCCTCCACAACGTGGCCAACCCGGACAAACTCCAGGCCATCACCAACGGCACCCCCCACGACATCCGAACCCGGTGAGCCCCCCGGCTCCACCCCGCTCCCCGGCACCGACAACCCCTTCCCCAGCAGGCCCCGGAACCCGGTAGGCTGATCCCCGGCCGCCAACTGGCGGCCTCGCCTCCGTAGCTCAGGGGATAGAGCACCGCTCTCCTAAAGCGGGTGTCGGCAGTTCGAATCTGCCCGGGGGCACCAGGGAAAAGGCCCCCAGCCGATCTTGGCTGGGGGCCTTTGACATCAGGTTCTGAGATCAGGTCCTGACATCAACGGGAGTGCGGGCCCCAGACCCGGCCGTGCGCTCGTCGTAGTCCAGCCGGGAGCGGTCGATCTCGTGCAGGTGGCGCTCGGCCCAACCGGTCAGTGCCAGCAGCGAGTCGTACAGCTCACGGGCCATCGGGGTGGCCTGGTACTCGACCTTGGGCGGCACGGTCGGGTAGACGGTCCGCTCCAGCAGGCCGTCGCGCTCGAGAGTGCGCAGTGTCAGGGTGAGCATCCGCCGGCTGATCCCCTTCACCTGGCGCTCCAGCTCGGTGAACCGGGCCGGGCCCTGCGTGGTGACCAGCAGGATCCCGATGCTCCACTTCCCGCTCACCCGGCCCAGGACCTCAAGCACCGAGCAGGCGGCCTCAGCCGCGGGCGATTCGCATTCCGGCGCGCCGCTGACCTGGGCGGTTACACCGCTGTTCCGCTGGGACATCAATGTGCCTCCTTCCGCTGAGCACGATAGTTCCAGAGCATGTCCTCTGTAACAAGACGTGCACCTAGAAGGACGACGATCATGACCCGCACAGACACCGGCCCAGCACGTTCGCGCGGCAGAGCGCTCACGATCCTGTGTGCGATGCAGCTGATGATCATCTTGGACGGGACCATCGTCACGGTTGCCCTCCCCGCGATCCAGAGCAGCCTGCACTTCTCCCAGAGCGGCCTGTCCTGGGTCGTCGACTCCTACCTGATCGCGTTCGCCGGCCTGCTGCTGCTCTCCGGGCGGCTGGGCGACCTGATCGGCAGCAAGAAGGTCTTCCTGGCCGGCCTGATGACCTTCACCGCCGCCTCGCTGCTCTGCGGCGTCTCGGTCAGCGCGGGCATGCTGATCGCCGGGCGGTTCCTGCAGGGCGTCGGCGCGGCACTGGCCTCCGCCGTGGTGCTCGGCATGATCGTGGGCCTCTATCCGGAGCCGGGCGAGCAGGCCAAGGCGATGGGGATCTACAGCTTTGTCTCGGCCGGCGGCGCTTCGGCCGGCCTGATCGCGGGCGGTGTGATCACCGATGCGCTGGGCTGGCACTGGGTCTTCCTGATCAACCTGCCGGCGGGTGTGGTGGCCACGTTCGCCGGCCTGCGCGAGCTGGCCCCGCAGGCCGGGATCGGGCTGCGGGCGGGGGCCGACGCGATGGGCGCGCTCCTGGTCACGCTGGGACTCTCACTGGGGGTCTTCACCATCTCGCAGGTCTCCGAGGACCGCGCCGGCGTCGGCGAGCCGGCCGTCTGCGGGGTGGTCTCGGTGCTGCTGCTGGCCGGCTTTGTGCTGCGCCAGGCCAGGGCGGCCAGCCCGCTGCTGGCCCTGCGGATCTTCCGCAACCGGGAGATCAACGGTGCCAACACCGTGGTGGTGCTGGTCTTCGCGGCCGGCTTCGGCTTCCAGTTCCTGAATGCGCTCTACCTGCAGCGGGTGCTGGGCTTCGACTCGATGCGGACCGGCCTGGCGTTCCTGCCGGCGCCGCTGGTGATCGGCACCATCTCGCTGTTCTGCTCCGCCAGGCTGACCGCCCGCTTCGGCACCCGCCGGGTGCTGCTGACCGGCCTGCTGCTGCTGGGCATCGGTCTGCTGCTGCTCAGCCGGGCGCCGGTCAACGGCGACTACTGGACGGACGTCGCGCCGACCCTGGTCATCCAGGGCCTGGGCATGGGCCTGACCATCCCCTCGGTGATCATGCGGGCCATGTCCGGTGCCCGGCCGAGCGACGCCGGCCTGGCCTCCGGCCTGAACAACACCGCCCAGCAGGCAGGTGCCGCGGTCGGCCTGGCGGTGCTGGCCACGGTGGCCACCGCGCACAGCAACAGCCTGATCGCCAAGGGCACCGCGCGGGTCCCGGCGCTGCGCGAGGGCTACAGCCTGGCGTTTGTCTGCGCGGCCGGCTTTGTCCTCCTCGGCTGGCTGGTCGCCTTCCTGGTGCTGCGCGACGCCAAGGCGCCGGCGCGGGACGCGGCTCCGGCCAAGCCCGCCGCGCCCGACGCGGCCGTCACCACTCCTTGATCCCACCGGGCCTGCACCAACCCCCCGACATGACTCCCGACTCGGCCCCCCGACCCGGACCCGGCCGAACGGCAAGGAAGGAACACCGACATGGCAGACAGCATCCGGGTAGGAGTGATCGGCGCCCATGCCGCGCGCGGCTGGGGACGCGGCGTCCATCTGCCCGCGCTGAGCGGCCTGGACGACTACCGGGTCACCGCGGTCGCCGGTACCAGCCGGGCGGCGGCCGAGGCCGCCGCCGAGGTCTGGGGCGCCGAGCACGCCTTCGACGACGCGCATGCGCTGATCAACCACCCCGAGGTCGACCTGGTCGTCATCGCCGTCCAACTCCCGCGCCGCGACGGTCTGGTGGCGGCCGCCATCGCAGCCGGCAAGCATGTCTACAGCGAGTGGCCGCTGGCACTGGGCGCGCGGGACGCCACCCGGTTCCGCGACCACGCACAGGCCGCCGGCGTGCGGCACGCGGTGGGCCTGCAGAGCCGGCACCACCCGGCGGCGCGCCAACTGCGCGACCTGGTGGCCGGCGGCCGGGTCGGCGAGGTGCTGTCCGCGTCGATCAGCTACTCGCTGTCGACCCCGGAGGTGTGGTCGACCCGGTACGCGGACCTCTTCGACCACACCAAGGGCGTCAACCATCTGGCCGTGGTCGCCGGCCACTCACTGGACATGTTCCGTTCCGTAGTCGGCGACTTCACCGAACTGTCGGCCACCCTGGCCACCCGGATCCGGCGCATCACCATGGCGGAGGCCGGTCAGGAGATCGAGGTCACCTCGCCGGACCAGATCGTGGTGGCCGGGCTGCTGGAGTCCGGCGCGGCCGCCTCCGCGCACTTTATGACCGGCGGGCCCCGCGGTGAGGGCTTCCGGATCGAGGTGCACGGCCGGGCCGGCCGGCTGGTGCTGCGCTCACTGGACGACTCGCTGGTCGGCCCCGAGTTCACCCTTGACTTCGCCGACGGCGCCGGCGAGCCGGTCCGGCTGCCGCTGAGCACCCCCTACCAGCCGCTGGACCCGGAGGTGCCGCCGGCGGTCCGCAATGTGCGCCAGGTCTACCGGGACCTGGCGCACACGATCCGCACCGGCGAGCCATGCGAACCGGACTTCGGTACCGCTGCCCGCACCCACCAACTGCTGGACGCCATCAAGGAGTCCGCCCGCACCGGCGCCCGTCAGAACCTGCGCTGACCGGCGCCCGGCGGATCCTGCGCCACCCGGCGATTCCGCAACGGCTGCGCGAGGAAGCGGACTTGGTCGCGAGCTGGTACGCCGCCTCGACCGGCCCCGGCTGGTCGCCGACCCGCCGCCCTACCGGCGCAGCCCCATTCTCCGCGGCCCGATCCATCTGTATGTCGAGCTGTATGTCGAGCGGAGCGAGAAGTGACGCGACCTCGGGTCGCTCACCCCGCCAGCCCCGCCAGCACCTCCGCCCCCGGCAGGGTGGCCAGGGCCCGGCCCGGGACGATCAGTTTGCCGCGGCGGCCGCCGCTGCCGATCAGGACATGGGGCAGTTCGGCCACCGCCCCGTCGATCAGCAGCGGCCAGGCGGCCGGGAGGCCGACGGGGGTGATGCCGCCGTATTCCATGCCGGTCTCGGCAACGGCGGTGTCCATGGGGGCGAAGGACGCCTTGCGGGCGCCGAGGTGCTTGCGGACCGTGGCGTTGACGTCGACGCGGGTGTCGGCCCGGGCCAGGCAGGCGGCCAGGGTGACCGTTCCGGCCCGCTTGGCGGCGACCACCACACAGTTCGCGGAGACATCCAGCGGTACGCCATAGGTCTCGGCGAACACGGCGGTGTCGGCGTGGGCCGGGTCGCTGTCCACATAGAGGACGGAGTCCGCCGCGTCCCAGCCCTTGAGCGCCCCGGCCACCGGAGCCGGCAGCCTGCCGGCCGCCTCCAGGGCGGGGAGGACGTCGATGAAGTTGCCGAAGGGGGGCCGCAGTTGATCGCTCATACGGGCGACTGTAGCCGTAGGCTCCCCGGCCATGAATGACGACATCCGCAACATCCTGCTGGGGCTGGCGGCCAGCGGACTCAGCGCCGGCGCCGGCTGGTTCGTCCGCACCCGGCTCTGGCGGCGCCAACTGCGGCGTACCCAGGCGTTCTTCGGCCTGACCAGCGGCGCGGAGTGTGTGCTGGTGGTCAACCAGGCACCCTGGGCGGGCGGTACGGGGGTGTCCCGGAACGACACCTTCGCCCTGCTGGAACTCGCCGCGCTGATCAGGGAGTGCGGGGCGCGGCCGGAGATCGTGGTGCATGACACCGCCCGGCAGGGGATAGGGGTGCGCACCGAGTTCTGTGTGGGCGGGCCGGTCTCCAACCGCCGCACCGAGGCCCATCTGCGCTCGCTGCTGCCGGGGGTGGCGACGGCGGACGGTCCCGACGGCCGGCTGCTGACGGTCGGCGGCGAGACCTACCGGATGGAGCAGGGCGCGGCCGAGTACGTCCTGCTGGCCCGGCTGACCGGTCCGGACGGCGGGCGTCCGGTCTTCCTCGCCTCTGGTCAGCGCAGTGTCTGCAACCAGGCCGCCGTGCGCTATCTGGCACGTCATCACGCCCGGCTGGCCCGCCGGTACAGACGGGACGGAACATTCTGTCTCCTGCTGAAAGTGGTCAACTCGGATGCCTATGGTCCAGACATGACCGAACTGGTGGCGGATGTCACCGCTGCCGCGATCAGCGGACGTTGACGGTGTGTGCACTCATCCCCTTAGGCTGACGGCCGTCTTCCAGTTCGACCAGTTGCCAACGCCGCCCGGGGGCCCGCTGATGATGCCGATACCGGAGGCCGTACTCACGGGGCTGCTCGTGGGCGTGGCCTCCGCTGCCGTGATCACCGTGCCCTTGCGGTCGCGTACCCGGCGGCAGCTGAACCGTACGAACTCCGAGCGGGACGCCGCCGTCGCCGAGCGGGAGAAGGCGACGGCCCGTCAGCGGGCGCTGGAGGAGGAGGTGGAGCGGGTCGCCGCGGCGCTGCGCGCCCAGCAGGACCGTTCCGACGCCGACCGGGCCGCGTTCCTGGTCATGGCGGACCGTATCCAGGTGATGGCGCTCGCCCAGCAGCAGGGCCTGGACGTCCTGGAACAGAGCGTGGAGGACCCGGTGCTGATGGCCGGGCTGATGCGCGCCGACCATGCCGCCGCCCAGCTCGCCCGCCAGGCCCAGACCATGAAGGTGCTGTGCGGCGCCTGGCCGGGACGGCAGTGGCCGGACGCGGTGTCGCTGCTGGATGTGGTGCGCGGGGCGCAGTCGCGGATCCTGGAGTACCAGCGCGTCCAGGTGCGCGGCTCCCGGGAGGCGACCGTGGAGCCGCGTGCGGTGGAGGCGCTGATCCACGCCGTCGCCGAGCTGCTGGACAACGCCACCCGCTACTCGCCGCCCACGGTGACCGTGCTGGTGGCCATCCGCCCGGTGCACAGCGGCGCGGTCATCGAGATCGACGACGGCGGCCTGGGCATGACCGAGGGCGCCCTGGCCGAGGCCGAACAGCGGCTGCGCGGCGACGAGGCCGCCGAGGGGCGGGGCCTGGGCGCCAACCCCCAGCTGGGCCTGGCCGCGGTGGGCCGGCTGGCCCGCCGGTACGGCTTCTCGGTGAAGCTGGACTCGCCCTCGGCCTATGGCGGGGTACGGGCGGTGGTGCTGGTGCCGTCCGCGCTGCTGTCCATGGCCGCGTACACCCCGGCCACCCCGGCACCGCCGCGCGCCCCTGAACTGCCGTATGCCGCGCCCGGGCCGGAGCGCGCGGCCCAGCAGGCACCGGAACGCCAGGCACCGGAACACCGGACACCGGAACACCCGGCACCGGAACACCCGGCCACAGCACCGGCGCACCCGCCCCAGGACGCGCCCGCCGTCACCGCCGGGGGCCTGCCCAGGCGGCGCAGCCGCCGCGCCACCGCGACCCCGCCGCCGGCCGCATCCCCGCCCGCGCCCGGCGCCGAGTCGCCCACCGCCCGCTCCGCGCAGCGCGCCGCGGCCTTTATGAGCAGCCTGCAGGCCGGCACCCGGGTGGGCCGGGCCGAGGCGACGGGGGCACCGGCGGCCCAGGAGGTCCGGCCGACCACGGACCGGGGCCGCGACCACAGTGAAAGGGAAACACCTTGAGTACGCACGCCAATCTGGAGTGGCTGCTGGCCGACGTCCTGCGGGTTCCCGCGGTACGGCACGCGCTGGTGGTGTCCCGGGACGGACTCCGGCTGGCCTGCTCGCCGGATCTGTCCATCGATGACGCCGACCGGCTGGCGGCCATCTGCTCCGGTCTGTTCTCCCTGGGCCATGAGGTCGCGGCGCAGCTCGCGGACGGCCCCAGCGTCACCCGGCAGGTGATGGTGGAGCACGACGGCGGCTTCCTGTTCCTGGTGGCGGCCGGCCCCGGCGCGGCGCTGGCCGTCGCCAGCACCGCCGAGGTGGACGCCGGGCTGGTGGCCCGGGAGATGCAGCACCTGGTGGTGCGGATCGGGGAGCACCTGAGCAGCCCGCCGCGTGCCGCCCGGCCATGAGCGGTTCCTCGGGGGCGGGCCCGGTACGCCCGTATGTGATCACCGGCGGCCGGGCGGCGCCCTCCCGGGACAGCCTGGCGCTGGAGACCCTGGTGGTGGCCCAGGACGGCGCCGAGGACGAGATCGCGCTCTCCCCGGAGTGCGGGGAAATCCTCGCCCTGTGCGGGCAGTTGCTGTCGGTGGCCGAGGTCGCCGCGCATCTGCGCCAGCCGGTCGCGGTGGTCAAGGTGCTGCTCGGCGATCTGATCGACGCCGGCCTGGTCACCGCCCGTCCCCCCGTCACCGCGGACGCCGCCCAACATGATCCCGCCCTGCTGAAAGAGGTACTCGATGGCCTCCGTCAACTCTGAGCACAACGGCGGCCGTTATCTGCCGCCGACGGTGCGCACCTCGGTGAAGATCGTGATCGCCGGGCCGCTGGGCGTGGGCAAGACCACCCTGATCGGTTCGCTCAGCGAGATCCCCCCGCTGCGCACCGAGGAGACCATGACCCAGGCCGGGCAGGGTGTGGACGAGGCGCTGCCCGGCAAGGCGACCACCACGGTGGCGATGGACTTCGGCCGGATCACCCTCAACAGCCGCCGGGTGCTGTATCTGTTCGGCACTCCGGGGCAGCCCCGGTTCTTCCCGCTGTGGCGGCATCTGACCCATGGCGCGCTGGGCGCGCTGGCCCTGGTCGACACCCGCCGGCTGGAGGCCGGCTTCGATGTGCTGGGGCACCTGGAGGACCTGGGGGTGCCCTTCGCGGTGGCCGCCAACGCCTTTCCGGACGCGCCCCGCTATCCCCCCGAGGAACTGCGGGAGGCCCTGGACCTGCTGCCGGACACCCCGGTGGTGGACTGTGACGCCCGGGACCGGACCTCCAGCGCCCGGGCCCTGGTGACGCTGGTCGACCACCTCTACACCGCCGCCGCCCCGCTCACTTCCCCGCTCGCCCAGGAGACCCCCGCGTGACCGACACCGCAGCCGGCCGTCCCGCCCCCGCCGCCGCCCCGGCAGCGCTCTACGGGCAGGTACTGACCGGTGACACCGGGGAGTTGTACGAGCGGCTGCGCGCCGAGCACGGGCCGGTGGCACCGGTGGAGCTGGAGCCGGGCGTACCGGCCTGGCTGGTGCTCGGCTACCGCGAGCTGCTGGAGGTCACCCGCAACGAGGAGTGCTTCTCCCATGACTCGCGCCGCTGGCGGGCGCTGAACGAGGGCCTGGTGCGCCCGGATTCACCGCTGCTGCCGATGATGGGCTACCGGCCCACCCTGCTGTTCGCCGACGGGGCGGAGCACCGGCGGCTGTCCCGGGCCGTCGGCGACGGCCTCATGCGGCTGGACCAGCACCAACTACGGCGCAGCGTGGCCCAGTTGGCGAATATGCTGCTGGATGCGGTGGCCGGTGACGGGCAGGCGGAGCTGGTGGGCGACTACGCCATGCGCCTGCCGCTGTGGGTGGCCTCCCGGATGGTGGGCCTGTCCGACCAGCTGGCCCCCCGGCTGGCCGCCGCCGTCAACGGCCTGGTGGACAGCGGCGAGCAGGCCCGGGCCGCCAACCGGACGCTTCAGGAGACGCTCACCGAGCTGGTACGGCAGAAGACGGCCGCCCCCGGCGAGGACCTCACCTCCTGGCTGCTGGCCCACCCGGCCGGGCTCTCGGCCGAGGAGGTGCTCCACCATCTGATCGTCGTCATCGTCGCGGGCAACGGCCCGGCCGCCAACTGGATCGCCAACACGGTGCGGCTGCTGCTGACCGATACCCGGTTCCGCAGCCATGTCACCGGCGGCCGGCTGACCGTGGACGCGGCGCTGGACGAGGTGCTGTGGCGGGACCCGCCCACCCAGAACTTCCCCGGCCGCTATGCCACCCGGAACGTCCGCCTGGGCGACCAGGACATCCGGGCCGGTGACGCCCTGATCCTGGGCCTGGCCGCCGCCAACCGGGATCCGGCGGTCCAGCCGCCGGACGGGCGGATCGTCCCCGGCAACCGCTCCCACCTGGCCTTCAGCGCCGGCCCGCACACCTGCCCGGCACGTGATCCGGCCCGGCTGATCGCCCACACCGCGGTGGACACCCTGGTCCACCGCCTGCCCGACCTCCGCCTCGCCGTCCCCCCGGAGGCCCTCACCTACCGCCCCTCACCCTGGGCCCGGGCGCTCACCGCCCTCCCGGTCCGCTTCTCCCCGACCCGGGGGGCCTCATAGGGGCGCGGGGAACTGCGCGATCAACCACCCACGGCCCGCACCCGAACGACGGAGGTGCGCCCCGTAAGGGGCGCGGGGCGGCTACCCGATGCGGCTCCGCCGCGTGGGCGCGACCAGCCACAGACAACCCGCACCCGCCGACCGAAACCCGAGCACCCCGCCATCACCCCGACCATGGGAGGGCCATATGGACACCCCGGGCACCCCGGACACCGCCCCCGCCCCCACCCCCGTCCCCCTGGACGCCACCGCCACCGACCTGCACGGAGAGATCCGGCACCTGAGGGCACAAGGCCCCGTCGTGCGGGTCGCCCTGCCCGGCGGCCTGCCCGCCTGGGTGGTGACCCGGCATGAGCTGCTCCAGGACCTGCTCGCCGACCCGCGCGTCGCCAAGAACGCCCGGCACTGGTCCGCCCTGGCCGAAGGCGCCGTGCCCGACGGCTGGCCGCTGATCGACTTCATCACCAACGCCGGCATGACCACCGCCGACGGCGAGGACCACCGCCGGCTGCGCACCCTGGTCACCCCGGCCTTCACCCCGCGCCGGGTGGCCGCCATGCGCCCCCGGGTGGCGGCCGACGTCCACGCGCTGCTGGACGGCCTGGCCGCCCGGCCGCCGGGCCCGGTGGACCTGCGCCGCCACTTCGCCTATCCGCTGGCGATGCGCTCCATCGGCGGCCTGCTGGGCGTGCCCGCGGAGCGCTACGACACCTTCCGCACCCTCTCCGCCAGCCTGGTCAGCAGCACCACCGCCGCCGAGGAGGTGCTGGCCACCCGCCGTGCCCTGCACGACCTGCTGGCCGAGCTGGTCGCGGACAAGCGCGAGCACCCCGCCGAGGACATCACCAGCGACCTGATCGCCGCCGGCGACCGTCTCTCCCCCGCCGAACTCATCGGCACCCTGGTGCTGATGCTGGTCGCCGGGCACGGCACCACCATGAACCTGATCACCAACGCGGTCCGCGCCCTGCTGTCCCACCCCGGCCAACTGGCCGCGGCCCGGGCCGGATCCCTCCCCTGGGCCTCGGTGGTCGAGGAGACGCTGCGCTGGGACTCCCCCGTGGCGCACTTCCCGCTGCGCTATGCCACCGAGGACATCCCGCTGGCCGGCACGGTGATCCGCCGGGGCGACGCCATCCTCGCCTCCTATGCCGCCGCCGGCCGTTGTCCCGTCCAACACGGCCCGGACGCCGGGGAGTTCGACGCCTTCCGGCCACCCGCCAAGCACCTCGCCTTCGGCCACGGCCCGCACTACTGCCTGGGCGCCGCCATGGCCCGCCAGGAGGCCCAAATCGCCCTGCCCGCGCTCTTTCGTCGTTTTCCCGGGCTGGAGTTGGCGGTGGGGGCCGGGGAACTGACGCCACTCCCGTCGTTCATCAGTAATAGCGTGCTGGAGCTGCCGGTGCTGCTGGGGTAGCGGCCGGGCCGGCCGGCGCCCCGCCCGGGACCCCTCCTCACGCCCCGTCAGCCGACTAGAGTTGACCGGTCACCGCTGGTCAGCGAGCCAGTGCAGCACGCGGTTCCGGGACGGCAAGGTCTCGGGGGGAGGGCAGGATCCGCCATGACTCGTCGCTCCAGTGGACTGATAGGCATCTGGGCGGAGGCCCAGCGGCAGCAGCAGCGCCAGCAGGAGCTGCGCGAGCGGGAACGGGTGCGGGAGCAGCGGGAGCTGGAGCGGCGGCAGCGGGCGTATGACCGGGAGCAGAAGGCGGCCTACCGCCAGGCCCGCGAGGCCGAGGCGCGCCGGCGGACCGAGGAGATCGAGGAGCGGGTCGCCGCGCTGCAAGGGCTGCTGCGGGCCGGCTGCCGGGCCGAGCCGTTCAGCAGCGGCCGGCTGGCCCGGCCGGAGGCGGTGGAGCCGTTCGAGCCGGGGCATTTGGGGCAGCCGGTGCTGATGCCGGACCGGGGGCGGTACGGCTTCGGAAGCCGGTCGCAGTACGAGCGGGACCTGTGTGCCGCACAGGAGGCCGAGGAGCGGCGGCTGGGTCAACTCCAGGCGTACCGGCGGCAGTACGAGCAGTGGGCGGCCGCCCGGCTGCAGGAGATCCGGCAGCACAACGCGGGCATGGCGGAGCTGACGGCCGCGTTGCGCGAGGGCGATCCGGACGCGGTGGTGGAGTACTTCTCGGCGGCGCTATACGCCTCCTCGGCCTGGCCGGAGGAGTTCCCGCACCAGGTGAGCGCGGCCTATGACCCGGGCGCCAGGCAGCTGGTGCTGGACTGGGAGCTGCCGGGGGCCGAGGTGGTGCCCGGGGTGAAGTCGGTGCGGTATCTGCCGACGCCGGACGAGGAGAAGGAGACGGCCCGGCCGGTCACCCAGCGGCGGGCGCTGTACCGGGAGGTGCTGGCGCAGTGCATGCTGCTGGCGCTGCGGGAGCTGTTCGCGGCCGATGAGTTCGGGGCGCTGGAGTCGGTGGCGCTCAATGGGTTCACCGACGACCGGGACCCGGCAACCGGGCAGCGGGCCCGGCTGTTCCTGGCGACGGTCACCACGGACCGCACCGCCTTCGGCCGGCTGCACCTGGAGGAGGTGAGCGCGCCGGAGTGCCTGGTGGACGGGCTGGGCGGGGCGCTGTCGGCGCGGCCGGACCAGAAGGCGACGGTGCCGCCGGGGCGGACGCCGGACCAGGTGGGCCGGGGCGTGGTCTCGCACGGCGGCGAAGCCGACGACGAGGATCCGGATCTCTTCACCATGGACCCGGTGGCCTTCGAGGCGGTGGTGGCGGAGCTGTTCCGGGCGCGCGGCATGCGGGCGGTGATGACCAGCCGGTCCAATGACGGCGGGGTGGACGTGGAGGCGCTGGACCCGGACCCGATCAGCGGCGGCCGGATCATTGTGCAGGTCAAGCGGTACCGCAAGACGGTGCCGCCGACCGCGGTGCGGGATCTGTTCGGGACGGTGCAGGGAGCGGGGGCCAACAAGGGGGTGCTGGTCACCACCTCGGGGTTCGGGCCGGGCTCCTATGCCTTCGCCAATGGCAAGCCGCTGACCCTGGTGTCGGGCGAGGAGCTGCTGGGACTGCTGAGGCAGCACGGGCTGCGCGGGCGGCTGGGGCCGGGCAGCTCCGCTGCCGCGCCGGCCACTCCCACGGCGGCGCCCGAGCACCCGGCGTACAACGTGCTGGGGATGAGCTGGTCCGGCCAGGTGGCGCTGGATGTGTGCGCGCTGGTGTGCGCCGGGTCACAGGTGCTCAGCGACGACCACTTCGTCTTCTATAACAATCCGCGCACACCGGACGGGACCGTAGCGGCCCAGGAGCCGTCCGCCGGGGACCGGGCGGCGCTGCGGGTGGCCTTTGACGCGCTGCCCGCGGCCGCCGACCGGCTGGTGCTGGCCGCCGCGATCGACCCGGAGGTCAATCCGGAGGCGGATCTGGCGCGGTTCACCCGGGCCCGGATCCGGCTGTCCGACGCCTCCGGGGCCGAGCTGGGACAGCTGGAGGTGTCCGACGGCCGCCCGGGCGAGACCGCGCTGGTGCTGGGCTCCTTCCGGCGCCGGGCCAATGGCGACTGGGACTTTGTGGTGGGCGGCAAGGGCTACCCCGGCGGGCTGGAAGAACTGGTGCAGGAGTACGGCATCGAGGTGGCGTAGGCGCTCGTGGGTGAGCGCGTTTTCCACATCGGGCGACTCATCCACATCACCCGTTCGGGCCGCCCGATCCTCGTACACTGCCGGAATGGCCGACCCCGTGAACGACTCCACCAGCAGCAGCGAAGCCCTGGGCGTCCTCAAGCGCGTCTTCGGTTATGACGCCTTCCGCGGCGAGCAGGAGACGATCATCGAGCATCTGATCACGGGCGGCGACGCCCTGGTCCTGATGCCCACCGGTGGCGGGAAGTCGCTGTGCTACCAGATCCCGGCGCTGGTCAGACCCGGGGTCGGCGTGGTGGTCTCGCCGCTGATCGCGCTGATGCAGGACCAGGTGGACGCGCTGCGCGCGCTGGGCGTACGGGCCGGTTTCCTCAACTCCACCCAGGACCTGGACGAGCGCCGGATGGTGGAGGCCGAGTTCCTGGCCGGCGAGCTGGACCTGCTCTATCTGGCCCCGGAGCGGCTGCGGCTGGAGTCCACCATGTCCCTGCTGGACCGGGGCAAGGTCTCGGTCTTCGCCATCGACGAGGCGCACTGTGTGGCGCAGTGGGGCCACGACTTCCGGCCGGACTACCTGGCGCTGTCCGCGCTGCACGAGCGCTGGCCGGATGTGCCGCGCATCGCGCTGACCGCCACCGCCACCGAGGCCACCCGCCGGGAGATCGCCCACCGGCTGCGGCTGGACGACGCCCGGCACTTTGTGGCCAGCTTCGACCGGCCCAACATCCAGTACCGGATCGTGCCCAAGGCCGAGCCCCGGCGGCAGCTGCTGGAGCTGATCCAGGGCGAGCACCAGGGCGAGGCCGGGGTGGTCTACTGCCTGTCCCGCAAGAGCGTGGAGGACACCGCGGCCTTCCTGGCGGCCCAGGGCATCGAGGCCCTGCCGTACCACGCGGGCCTGGACGCCTCGGTGCGCGCCTCCAACCAGGCGCGGTTCCTGCGCGAGGACGGGGTGGTGATGGTGGCCACCATCGCCTTCGGCATGGGCATCGACAAGCCGGATGTCCGCTTTGTCGCCCACCTGGACCTGCCCAAGTCGGTGGAGGGCTACTACCAGGAGACCGGCCGCGCCGGCCGGGACGGCCTGCCGTCCACCGCCTGGCTGGCCTACGGCCTGCAGGATGTGGTGCAGCAGCGCAAGCTGATCGACGGCTCGGAGGGGGACGACGCCCACCGCCGCCGGCTGGCCGCGCACCTGGAGGCCATGCTGGCGCTGTGCGAGACGGTGGAGTGCCGCCGCGGGCGGCTGCTCGCCTACTTCGGGCAGTCCGCGCAGACCGCCTGCGGCAACTGCGACACCTGTCTGACTCCGCCCGTCACCTGGGACGGCACCATCGCCGCGCAGAAGTTCCTGTCCGCGGTCCTCCGGCTGGCCCGGGAGCGGCGCCAGAAGTTCGGCGCCGGGCAGATCATCGACATCCTGCTGGGCAAGAAGACCGCCAAGGTCATCCAGCACGACCATGACGCGCTCACCGTCTTCGGCATCGGCACCGAGCTGAGCGCCGTCGAATGGCGGGGCGTGATACGGCAGTTGCTGGCCGAGGGGCTGCTGGCGGTGGAGGGCGAGTACGGCACCCTGGTGCTCACCGACGCCAGCGCCGAGGTGCTGGGCCGGCAGCGGCAGGTGCTGCTGCGCCGGGAGCCGGAGAAGCCCAAGTCCAAGGCCAGGTCCAAGAGTTCCGGTTCCGGCGGCCGCGCCGCCGCCGAGCTGCCCGAGGCGGCGGTGCCGGTCTTCGAGGAGCTGCGGGCCTGGCGCGCGGCCACCGCCAAGGAGCAGGGCGTACCCGCCTATGTGATCTTCCATGACGCCACCCTGCGGGAGATCGCCACGGTGCGGCCCGACTCCCTGCAGACCCTGGGCACCATCGGCGGCGTGGGCGAGAACAAGCTGGCCAAGTACGGCCAACCCATCCTCGACCTGCTCAACTCGCTGTCCGCCGAAGTGGCTTGATGCGCTGCTGGGCGGCCACCACGGCGGCCGGGTAGCGCGGGTCGGGGCGCAGCGCGTACTCCCGCGCACAGGCTTCGGTGAACTTAATGACATGCTCGTCGCCGTGTTCCACGGCGCGGGCGACCAGTTCGCCGAACGGCGGGAGTTGGGCCTCGGCCGCCTCCCGCACCGCCCCGTCCTCGGCGGCCCGGTCGGCGGTGAAGGCCAGCAGGATGGCGGAGTTGACATGCCAGAGCGCGGCCAGCGTGGGCAGGTGCAGCTCCTCGGGCAGCTGTGGCAGCACCAGACGGGCGGCGGCGGGCGCGGTGACGGCATGGATCAGGGGCACCGGGAACAGCTTCCGCTGCCCCAGGTAGACCCCGGCGAACTCGCAGGTCAGCTCGGAGAGCAGCCACTGGGTGTGGGCGGGCGTCAGGGCGTCCAGCGCCTGCTCCCAGCCCGCCAGTTGTCCGGGATCGGCCAGCCGCCGGCCATAGGCGGCCCGGCCGCCCCGGGCGTCGTCCAGCGGGGTGCGCGGCAGGGCGGCGATGGCGGCGCCCATGCCGATGGTGCCCCGCATCCGCACCTCGCCGGGCAGATGGGCGAACCGGGCCGCCCAGTAGGCAAGTCCCCGGGAGAGTTCCACCAGTTGCAGCCGGGTGGGCCGCTCGGTGGCGGTCAGTGAGCGCACCGCGTGCGCGGTGCGTATCAGGCCGTGCGTCAGCTGGGAGAGCAGGCCGGGCAGCAGCCGGGGCCACCACTCGATGAGCACCTCACGCCAGGGCCGCTGGGCCAGCTCGCGTTCGAAGAGCTGCTCCCAGTCGCCGGCGCGGGAGAAGTCGCCCAGGGCGGGGCGCCAGGAGGAGGCGTCGGCGGGGTCGATGGGGCGGGAGCGGGCGGGCACCTCATGGTGCGGCATGGCGGTCCGGTAGCTCTCCACCCAGGCGGCCACCTCGCCGCCGTGCCCCAGCAGGGCCAGCGCCTCGGCGCCCATCGGGCCATGGTTGGTCAGGTCGCCTTGGGCGCCGCGTTCGTACCCCAGGTCCTGCATGCGCTCCAGTGCGTCATTGAGCGCGTCCGTGTAACCGATGACGGGCATGCCAAGCCGTCCCTTCAGTTCGAAAAACCGAATGGTTTGGAACACCGTACCGTTTGGATATCCGAAGCATCTAGACTCAATCCCATGCCACACCGCCCCGCCGCCACCGGTCCCCGCGTCCCCACCCTGGAGGAGACCGAGATCATCGGCCTGATCCCGCTGCTGCAGAGCCATCTCAGCCGGGCCTGGGACGACATGTCCGGGGATCTGCGCGCCCACTTCGAGGCCCATGGACTCACCGCCCGCCATGGCGCGGTGCTGCCCCAGCTGCTGGCCGAACAGCCGCTGACGGTGAGCGAACTGGCCCGCCGGATGCGGCTGTCGCTCTCCACCGCCAGCGAACTGGTGGGCGCGCTCAGCCGCTCGGGCCTGGTGGAGCGCGGCGAGGACCCGGCCAACCGGCGCCGCACCCTGGTCTCCATCGCCCCGCGACACCGGCCGGCGCTCGAGGAGTTCATCGCCCGGCGGTCGGCTCCCCTGCTGCGGGCGCTTGACGGTCTGTCAGCACAGGACCGAGCGGGGTTCCACGCCGGCCTGACGGCATGGGTACGGGAAGTTCAGGCACGCTGACCCAGTCCTGCCGCTGCCCGGTCAGATGGGCGTAGACCACCACATTGCCCAGATAGGCGTTGATCTCCTGGGAGAAGCCCCCGCCACAGGTGACCAGCCGCAACTCCGGCCGCCCGGAAGCCCCGTAGACCTTGCGGGAGGGGAAGTCCTTGCGGTCGTAGACCTCGATGGCATCGATGGTGAACAGCGCGGTACGGCCGTCCGCCCGCTGTACCTCCACCAGATGCCCGCGCTTGAGCGCGCCCAGGTTGTAGAAGACGGCGGGACCGCCGGCGGTGTCCACATGCCCGGCCAGCACCGCGGTGCCCATCGCGCCCGGCGCGGTGCCGTCCTGGTACCAGCCGGCCAGGTTGTTGTCGTCCTCCGGCGGGGTGGCCAGCGAGCCGTCCGGCATCAGCCCCAGCCCCCGCACCGGGGCGTCCACCCTGATCTCGGGTATTCGGATCCGGGTGGGTGCCGACCAGGGCAGCGCCGGAACGCGCGGCTGGGGCCGCTGCGGCCCCATGGGCGGCCGGACCGGAAACGCCTCGGCCTTGGAGGGCTGCGGGGGCGGCCCGGGGGTCCGGGCGCCGTCGTCGATCAGCCAGGTACCGGTGAACAGCGCGGCCGCGAGCAGCGAGGCCGTCAGGGTGCGGCGGGTGAGGGGAGTTGGCGGCATCGGGTCCTCCACGGGCGTACGGACATACGCCGCGAGCCGGCCCGGCTCCCCGGCCCTTCCCGTCGCCGGGCGGACCGGGGAACCAGGGCATGCGACCAGCCGGCGACTTCGGCTCGGTCAGAGCCGCCCGCTGCCCGCGCGCCGGCGCAGCAGCCAGGTGCCGCCGATCGCCGCCGTGGCCAGCACCGTCGCTCCGGCCACGATCTCCGCGGTGCCGGAGTCGTCGCTGGTACCGCCGACACCGGTCTTCATTCCGCCGCTGGGCGGCATGGCCGCCTTGGCGGGCCCGGCCGGCATCTCCTTGCCGGGCGAACCGGACGGAGCCGGCGAGGAGCCGTTGTTGACCATCAGATCGCCGGTGGCCTCCTTGCCGTTCTTGCACCGGACACCGATGCCATAGGTGCCGTTCTTGGCCGTTTCCGGCACCTTGAACTCACCGGCCACCAGCCCCTCGCGGCTGCTCGCCTTGAGGTCGAAGGAGGCGGGCCCGCCGACGGCGCTGGCGTCACCGTTACCCATGCCCTTCTTGCCGCAGGCGAGGGTACTCACGGTGACCGTCGCACCGGGCTGGACGCCCGCCGGTGCGATGTCCAGCTTGTCGAAGTCCCCGGCGAACGCCGGGCCGCCGACGAGCCCGCAGACAGCTATGGCCAGGCCGGCCCCGGTCAGCACTCGTGCAGTACGCATGCTCGTTCCTCCGCGCGCGGACGCGGCACACCGATGTACCGCAGCAGGTGGGGGTTCCGCGCACCTTAGAGCCAAGCCGCGTTTGCCCCGCCCCGCACGCCACGCGAGGACGAACGGGTGAGCGGCCGGTTACGGAGCCAGGTCGTCCGGGCAGCCGGTGCCGCGCGGGAACTTGTACGGGGCGCCGATGCGGTAGGTGCCCGGATGCGGCGCGTGCAGCACCGTCCAGTCGTCCTCCGGCTGGTCGCCCTCCGGCTGCTGCACCTGCTTGGTCAGACAGCCGTTGACATTGACCGGCGGCTCCCCGCCCGGCCCCGACTTCGGCGGCGCCACCGGCTTGTTGGACGCGTCCAGCAGGCCCAGCCAGGGCGAGTAGGGCAGCCGGATCAGCACCTGGCCCGCCGAGGGCACGGTGATGGTCAGCTCGTCCGCGTCCGCGCGCAGCACCGACGCCGGCGGGGCGGCCAGCGGGGTGGGGTCCTTGACCTCGTACAGCCGCCAGTTGGCGTCCGACCAGATCTCCCGCAGATAGGGCTGGCCCTGGTCGACCAGCTTGGCCTCCTTGACCGCCGCGTGGTCCGGCTCACCCTTGGGCAGCACCACAAAGTGCACCGCCCAGCGGTGCAGCCAGGTCCGGTAGCTGTCCGGAGTGAGCTCGCCATCCTGGTAGAAGACCGGGTTCCGCTTGAGGTCGGCCTGCCGGTTCCAGCCGCGCGCCAGGTTCACATACGGGGCCAGCGCGGACGCCTCCCGGTGGCTGCGCGCCGGGACCACCTCCACCCGGCCCCGGCCGGCGTCCACCCGCTGCAACTGGTTCACCAGCGGCGCCAGTTGCCGCGCCCAGGAGGCGGTGGGCGTGGTGTGCAGTATGTCGGCGACCGTGTTGGCGGTCTGCCATATGGTCACCGTCAGCGCGGCCAGCATCGCCACGGTCCAGGTGCGGGCGCTCTTCAGCAGCTCCGCACGCGGCGGAACCTTCCGTTCCAGCAGGGCGGCGAGCAGCACCACCCCGCCGAAGACCATGCCGAGCCGGGCGATGTTCGTCCCGATCTGCGAAGGGATCAGCCAGACCAGCAGCACGCCCAGCACATAGAGCGCGGAGACCATCCGCACCGTGCGCCAGGACTTCGGTGTGAACACCATCCCGAAGACCCCGCTGAGCAGCGGCAGGATCGCCGAGGTGAACTCCATCGGCTGCTGCCCGGAGAAGGGGAACAGCCAGGCCGACAGGGCCACCACCACCACCGGCGGCAGCCCCAGGGCATAGGCCGCCATCCGTCGCCGGCTCAGCCACAGCGCGGCCGCCACGATGCCCACATACAGGCCCGCCACCGGACTGGAGGCGGTGGCCAGCCCGGCCATCATCGCGGCCAGCAGCGCCCGAGGCCAGCGGTAGCGGCCACCGGCCCGCCAGCTCGCCGGCCAGCCGAAGATGGTGGCCACCGCCGCCAGGCCGAACATGGAGCCCAGCCCGAAGGTCACCCGGCCCGAGGTCGCATTGCAGGCCAGTGCGAAGGCCCCGTACAGCGCCGGCCACAGCGGCTGCTTCACCGCCCGGGAGCGCACCAGTATCAGCGCGATCAGCCCGGCGGAGACGGTGCCCGCCACCATCATGGTGGTGCGCACCCCGAGCACGGCCATCAGATAGGGCGAGATGGCGCTGTAGGAGACCGGGTGCATCCCGCCGTACCAGGCGAGGTTGTACGCCGAGGCCGGGTGCTGGAGCGCGAACTCCGCCCAGGCGTCCTGCGCCGCCAGGTCACCGCCGCTGTTGGCGAAGAAGATGAACCACAGCACATGCAGCACCGCGGCCACCAGCAAGGTCACCGGCACCGGCTGCCGGAGCGTCCGGCGCAGCCAGGGCCGCCATTCACCCCGGGCCGGCCAGGCGCCGACCGTTGTCGCCCGCGCCCAGGAAGGGACGCGTCGCCCGCCGGACGTACCCGGCGGCTCCTCCGGTTTCCCGGCCCGTGTCGGCCCCACGGTGGTCACTGCTGCTCTCCCCGTCTTCCCCCGAGGTCTCCCCCATCTTCACGCATCGGCGCGCAAAACTCTCGCGACGCTAGCACGAGCCCGGATGCGGCTCCGGCCGGGAAACGGCCACCGGCCCGTACCGAACGGTACGGACCGGTACGCATCACCACGGACCGGCAGCCGGTTGCTCAGCCCAGCCGGGTCAGCTTGGTGCCGAAGCCGGGCTGGGTCAGTGCCTTCTGCAGGGCGACGGGGACCTTCACGGCCTGCGGGCCGGTGCCAATGATCAGCTCGCCGATGACCTTGCCGGACTTGGCCGAGTGCGGCAGCGGCTTCTGCTTCTCGAGGCTGAACTTCGCCTGCAGTCCGCCCCAGCCGAATGCCTTGACGTCCTTGGTGGCCACCACCGGGACCCTGCCGCCGAGCTGGTCGTCGACATAGCCCACGACCTGGCCCTTCTTGACCAGTGTGGCCTGCTGGAGAGCGTTCTGGACGGCGGTCATCTGCTCGTAGCTCACGTTCTTGACCATGGAGAGGCTGTTCTCTCCGTTCGGGTCCAGGCCCTTGAAGTGCTGGGCCATGGTGGCACCGACGATCAGCAGTTCCTTGCCGTCGACCCGCTTGCGAGCCGCCCACATCAGGGTGCCACCAGCCGGGGTGTTGGAACCGGTCTTGATGCCGAGCACGCCAGTGCCCTTGATCAGCAGGTTGCTGATGTTGCTCTCGAACCTGGTGGCAACACCGTTGATCTGGACATTGGGCTTGCCCGTGATCTCCCGGACCACCGGATTCGTGATCAGCTGTTCGGCCAGCTTCACCTGGTCAGCGGCGGTGCTGACGGTGGTCTCCTTCAGGCCGCTGGGGTCGGTGTACGTCGTGTTGGTCATGCCGAGGCGCTTGGCGGTGTCGTTCATCTTCTTGATGAACGCCTCCTCGCTCCCGGCGTCCCAGCGCGCCAGCTTGCGGGCCACATTGTTGGCAGACGAGATCAGCGTCATCTGGAGCATGTCGTACTCCGAGAAGGACTGCCCCTCCTTCAGGCCCTCGGCCCTCGATTCGTTCTCGGAATTCCCCTCCCGCGCCGTCTGCGCATCGATGGTGATCTTCTCGCCCTGTTCCCCCTTCTTCAGAGGGTGGTCGCTGAGGATGACGTACGCGGTCATGGCCTTGGCCATGCTGGCCGTCGGCACCGGCTTCTGCTCCCCGTAGGTGCCCAGATCGCCAACGCCCAGCACCTTGGCGGCGGACTGGCCCTGGCTGGGCCACTTCATGTCGAACCGGTCACCGCCGAAGGTGAACCCGGCTTGCTTGTCCAGCTCCAGCTTCACGTCCGGCAGCGGGCGGAACGCCTGCACCACACAGAAGACGATCACCAGCAGCGCCGCTATCGGCGTCCAGATCTTCACCCGCCGCATCGCGGTGCGCGCCGGGGTCTCCGGCGGCGGCGGGGTGTTGGTCAGCTGCGCCAGCAGGTCCAGCGGCGCCTGCCGCTGACCGGCCTGGCCGGGCTGACCGGGCTGACCGGGCGCCGGCGGGGCGGCGGGGGCGGGCGGCGCGACCGACACCGGGACGGCCGGCTTGAAGGCGTCCGGCTTCGGCGCGGCCGGAGCAGCCGGGGCCGGCTTGGCGACCGGCTTGGCCGGCGCCGGGGCGCTATCGGTCTTCAGCGGTACGAACTGGCTCTTGCGCTCCGGCTCGACCACCGGCGCCTTGATCAGCTCGGTGGGCTGGTCGGCGGAGACGGTGCCCTTGCCGGCCGCGTTCTTGGCCGCGTCCACCTCGGCCTTGCCGATCACCGCCGTGGGCTGGTCGGCACCGGCGGCGGGCTTGGCGGCGTCCGGCTTCGGGGACGACGAAGCGGCCCAGCTCGGCTTGGCGGCGTCCTGCTTGGCGCTGCCGGAACCATTCGCCACACCGTCCTTCGCCACCGGCGCCACAGGCTTCACCTGCGGCGCGGCGAACACGGCGGTCGGCTGGTCGCCGGAGCCGGCGGCATCGTCATCCGCGGCACCGTCGGCGGCGGTCCGCTGCGGCTTGGCCGCCGGGCGGTCCTCGGCCTTCCCGGCCCCGGACGAACCCGCACCGGACGAACCCGCGCCATCGCCATCGGCACCCGCGGGCGCCTCCTCCTCCGCGCTGGCCACCCAGGCCGCGACCGCGGCCTTCAGCCGCGCGTCACCGCCGGCGGGCACCCCGGCCTTGCCGGAGGCCGCACCCTCAGAACCCTGGCCGCCCTTCGCGGACTTTGCATCCGCATCGGAGGCCACATCACCGGCACCGGCTGCGCCATCCGGGTCGCCACCACGCGTGGCGACGGCCGTCCGCGCCTCGCCGGAGGAACCTGAGGAACCGGCATCGTCGGCCGTGGCCGAACCCCCCGTTTTCCGCGGGCTGTCCGCCCCGGACTCCCGGAGGACCCCCAGCCTGGGGTCGCGTTCGCCGCCAGCCGCCTCCCCCGACGACTTACGCTGCTCCGACTTGTCGGGGGACTCGCCCGCCACCGATGCCTCCTCGATTCCCGCGCCATTCGACAGAACGGGGCGCGCATCGCGCCCCGGCGTCCCGAACGATCTCATCGTCTACCAGTGTCCTCTGCCGCCGGCTCGCCCGCGCGCGACCGTAGGTAAGAGGCTTTGCCTGGCTTCACCCATGTGCAAGACGATGCGACATACCTACCGGTTCCCACCCGAAGCCACCAGGCACCCTCGACAGACCAATGTGAGAGGGGTCACCCTGTCACTCATCCACGCGGGGAGGCATGGATGGGCAGGAGCCGCAGAACAATTCCGGAGGAGCTTCTGCTGCTCGCCCTGGACCCGGCAACGGGTACCACGGCGCAGCCGCAGTCGCTTGACCTCGGTCTTGCCGGAGCGCAGCTAGTGGAGCTGGCTCTGGCCGGACGGATAGCCCCTGACGGGGATCGTATCGCCGTGGTGATGCCACGGCCCACAGGAGATCCGACCCTGGACACCGCACTGGAGTTGCTGCGCCGCCGCGGCAGCCCGGTACGGGCCGTGCACTGGATCGGCGGACCCCGGCTGGGGCTGCGTCAGACCTATCTCACACACCTGGAGCGCTGCGGCATGGTGCATGCCGTGGCGGGCCAGATGTGCGGGGTGCTGCCGACCACCCGGTACCAGGCGACGGACACGGCCATCAGCCGGGAGATCAGGGCCCGGCTGGACACCGCGATCCGCACCGGAGTGCCACCGGACCCGCGGACCGCGGCCCTGGCCGCGCTGGCCCACGCGGTGGGACTCGGCAAGCACCTCTACCCCGGCAATGAGGGGCGGTCCTCGCGGTCCAGGCTGCGGGACCTGATCCGGCACGACCCGATGGGCGGACTGGTCGCCCACGCGGTACTGGACGTACAGAACGGCGTGGCGGCGCAGCCCCGCCGGGCCCCCGCCGTGGCGGGCGGCGGCCCCGGCCGCCGGACGGCGGGCGTCCGTGGCGCGGTGGCACCTGCCGAAACCGTTCCGCACCGCACCGGAGGGGTCATGGCCCGCGCCGGCGTCTCATGAGCCGGTACGGCCGGACGGCACCCAGGTCTCCGTAGGCGTACGGGGCGGTGGTCCCGGGCCGCCAGGGATGGCGGCACGGACCGCCGCCCCGTACGCGTGTGCGCACCCCGCTCCGGGAACGGATCCGGTGTGACCATTTCCCAGCGCCGCCCCGACCGGTGGTGGCAGGCTGCGGGAGCAGGAGAAGCAGCATGACGGAGCCGGAGGTGCGTCCCGTGGCGTCCAGTGTCAACCCCACCGTAAGGCGGCGCCGATTGGGGCAGGAGCTGCGCAAGCTCCGTGAACTCAAAGGCATGACGGCCGAGGAGGTCGCGGAACGGCTACTGGTCTCCCAGTCGAAGATCAGCCGGCTGGAGAACGGCCGCCGCAGCATCAGCCAGCGCGATGTCCGCGATCTGTGCGGGGTGTACGGGGTCGAGGACCACCGGATCGTCGATTCGCTGATGCAGATGGCCAAGGAGTCGCGCCAGCAGGGCTGGTGGCATGCCTTCGGGGACATCCCCTACAGCGTCTATATCGGCCTGGAGACCGACGCCTCCTCGCTGCGCATCTATGAAGCCTCGCTGGTGCCGGGGCTGTTGCAGACCCAGGGCTATGCCGGCGCGGTGACCGAGGGCTCCTGGCCGGAGGCCACCGCCGCCGAGGTGGAGCGGCGGGTGCAGGTCCGGATGCGCCGCCAGGAGCGGATCACCGACCCGGACAACCCGCTGCGGCTGTGGGCGGTGATCGACGAGTCGGCGCTGCGCCGGATCGTGGGCAACCGCTCGGTGATGTGCGAACAGCTGGAGCATCTGGTGGAGTTCAGCCTGCGGCCGCATATCACCGTGCAGGTGCTGCCCTATGACGTGGGCGCGCATCCGGGGATGTACGGCAAGTTCTGCATCCTGGAGTTCCAGGACCCGCAGGACGCCAGCACGGTCTACCTGGAGGGCATCACCAGCGACCTCTATCTGGAGAAGCCCAATGACGTCCAGGCGTACAGCGTGATGTACGAGCATTTGCGGATGCAGGCCCTCAACGCCGAGCACTCCCGGCAGTTCATGCTCGGGATCGCCGACGAGTACCGGGACAGCTGATCCCAACTCCGCTGCCGCCTGGGCGAGTTGTCCCGAGTGCCGGGGTTGCCCACATCCGCTGATCGCGAAGGCGGAACGGTACACCGGGGTCCACCTCGGAGGGAAGGGAGTGACCGGACAAGCCATCCGGTCGGGTGAACGACCAGTTCAGGCACCGATGTTGGCGCGTAACGTCAATCGCACTTCGGGAAACCGGCGTTGTGAATCTGACAGACAGCACTACAGGCATCGGAGCGATCATGGCCATTCAGCAGGGAAACACCTCTTGGCGGAAGTCCTCTTACTCGCTGGCGCACGGCGACTGCGTGGAGGTTGCCTCCCCTCTTCCGCAGGCCATCGCGGTCCGCGACTCCAAGGCCCCACGGGGGAACGCTCTTGCCTTCTCCCCCGCGGCCTGGACCTCCTTCGTGACCACGGTGGCGGACGAGGACCGCACCCGCTGACCCCATCCTGACGACTGGCACCACGGGAACCGACCCTTTGGCCCAGCCGGACGATCCCCTACCGAGCCACCCCCCACCGTGAACCCCCTCGCCCGGCGAGGGGGTTCACGCATCGGCCGCGGTCCGGCCGCCGGGGGTCAGCTCCTCGGGTAGCGCGCCAGCCAGGCCGCCGAGGTGTCCAACGGGCCGTGCAGCGAGGGCCCCTGGGTCAGTTCCATGGCGAAGTCATCGGCCAGTTCCAGGATGGTGGCCCGTCCCTCCAGCTCCGCCAGCCAGCCCGCCGGCAGCGCCGTCTCCCCGTGCAGCGCGCCCAGCAGATTGCCACAGAGCGAACCGGTGGAGTCGGAGTCCCCGCCGTGGTTCACGGCGAGCAGCAGGCCATGCTGTACATCCTCGGCCACCAGCGCGCAGTACACACCCATGGCCAGGGCCTCCTCGGCCACCCAGCCCTGCCCCAGCGACTCCACCCGCTCCGGGGTGGGCAGCCCCTGCCGCACGGTGGTCAGCGCCTGGCGCAGCGCCTCGGTGGTCTCCTCATGGCCGGGGCGGGTGGCGAGCAGGGCCATCGCCTCGCGCACCGCGGACGGCAGGTCCTCGCCCCGCACCAGGAAGTGCACCACGGCGGCGAAGGCCCCGGCCGACAGGGCGCCGGTGGGGTGGCCATGGGTCAACACCGCGCACTCCACGGCCAGTTGGAATACCTGCTCGGGCTCCCAGCCGGCCAGCAGGCCGAAGGGTGCGGAGCGCATCACCGCCCCGCACCCCTTGGAGCGCGGGTTCCTGGGGTCCTGGAGGGTGCCCATCCGCTCGTCGGCCAGGCCGGAGAGGCATGCCTCGCCGGGTGCCCGCCGGGCGTAGAGCCACTCCTCGCGGGCCAGCCAGCCGGTGTCCGGCTCCCGCTCGTCCGGGCCCCAGTCGCGCTGGGTGGCGGCCCAGCGCAGATAGGCGCGGTGCACCTCGGCCGCCGGGTGCCAGGCTCCGGAGGGCTCCCGGCACACCTGGGCCCGTATCAGCCCCTCCGCCGTGAACAGGGTGAGCTGGGTGTCATCGGTGATCGCCCCGCGCCGGCCGTAGGCGCGCACATAGTCGCGTACGCCCTCCGGTCCGTGCTGGGAGCGGATCGCCGACAGGGACTCGAACTCGATGCCCGCGCCCAGCGCGTCACCGATCGCCCCGCCGAGCAGACATCCGCGCACCCGGGCACGGAACTCCTGTTGTTGCGCCCGGCCCCACAGTGGGGACCCCGTACCGGCGGTGGTGGTCACTTCCAGCCTCCCGGCTTCCGACTTCATTCGGCTATCGGTCGGCTCAGCACTGTAATCGACCGGACTTGAGGCGGACTCAGCTCTTGGCCGGGTGGACGGTGTTCATGATCTCGTCGATCTTGGCCTCCGTGAGGGCGTGGGGCACGCCCTGGTCGGCGTAGATGACCCAGCCATGGAAGGTCCCATTGGGCAGCTTCTGCGCGATGGTCTTGACGATCGCGGTGGGCGGCACACAGGGGCTGGGCCGGTGGGTCACGACGACCTTGGCGGTGGCGGTGTAGCCCTCGATGCCATTGTGCTTCCACGGCGTCGCCTGGCCGACCTCGATCTTGGGCTTGGTGGCACCGGTGCCGCCATAGGCCATCACACCCCAGTTGCCCGCCCAGTTACGGGCGTTGCTCTGCAGGGTTCCCTCCCGGCCGCCGCCGGTGACGCCGATGGTGGCCAGCTGGCCCTTGCCCGCCTCACCGATGGCGTCGGGGTTGGGGGACGAAGCGCAGCCGCCCTCCCAGTAGTTGGTGGTGCCGCGCATGGCGACCACGGGCTTGCCGTTCTCGTTGTAGGAGAGCATCGTCTCGGTCGGGAGGACCTGCCACTTGTCCGCCTTGCCGGGTACGGCGTAGCCGAAGCCGTGCGCGTCATTGGTCTGCGGCTGCCAGCCGGCCGGGAGAGCGGCCTGCTGTCCCTGCGGATTGCCCGGCTGGTCCTGCCCCTTCGGCTGCCCGGAGGGCTGCGCCGGAGCGCTGGCCACCGTGCTCTTGCCGTCCGCCTTCTTGTCGTCCTTCTTGTCGCCGCCCTTGAGCGCGTAGAAGACACCGCCGCCGATCACGGCCAGCGCCACCACTCCGCCGACGGCGGCCAGCCAGGTGCGGCTCCTGGGCCGCCCGGACCCGGATCCATTGCCGCCGCCGGCCGGCATCCCGGGCATGTACTGCCCCGCACCGGGCGGGGGTACGGGCGCGCCACCCGCGTACGGCGCACCGGGCGCACCCGGATGTCCGGCACCGGGCATCCCCGGGCCGGCCGGCGATATCGGCGCCCCGCCCACCATCGTCGGGGCCGCCGCCATGGCGGCGCCGGGCGGCGGTACGGGCGACCCACCCGGCGCTCCCGGCGCACCCGGAGGCGGCACCGGAGCCCCGCCCACCATCGTCGGAGCCGCCGCGACACCCGCACCGGGCTGCTGCCCCCGAGCCCCGCCGGGAACGCCCGGCGCGGGCGGCGGCACCGGAGCGCCACCCGGCACTCCCGGCGCACCCGGAGGCGGCACCGGCGCGCCCGCACCCGCTCCGGGAACGGCCGGCTGGGCGAACATGGTGGGCTGGGCATGCCCCGAGCCCTCCGGCCCCCAGGTGGCCGGGGGACCGAAGCCACCCGGCGGCTGCTGGTCCGGCTGCTGGGGCTGTGAGGGGTACTGCGGCTGGGGCGAAGACATGCGGGACACCTTATGCAGTAACTGTCGCGGTCCCATCGGCGGTCCGCGACAGAACCGCAACAGCGGAGGTGCGGATCAGTCCCCCACTACGTCCCGCACCACATCCCCCACCACCGGCAGCAGCCGCGGCAGATGCCCGTCCGAGGCCAGCGCCGCCTGCTGCCGCTCGGCCGGTACCGGACCGTAGAGGGTGGTGCGCGCCCGGGCCGGGCGGCCCGCCGTCTCGGCGATGCCCACCAGGTCCCGGATGGACCGGTAGGAGCCGTAGGAGGAGCCCGCCATCCGGGAGATGGTCTCCTCCATCAGCGTCCCACCCAGGTCATTGGCGCCCGAGCGCAGCATCTCCGCCGCCCCCTCGGCGCCCAGTTTCACCCAGCTGGTCTGGATATTGGTGATGTGCGGGTGGAGCAGCAGCCGGGCCATGGCCGTCACCGCCCGGTTGTCCCGCATGGTCGGTCCGGGCCGGGCGATCCCGGCCAGATAGACCGGGGCGTTGGTGTGGATAAACGGCAGCGTGACGAACTCGGTGAAACCGCCCGTCTCCTGCTGGATTTCCGCGAGCGTCCGCAAATGCCCCAGCCAGTGCCGGGGCTGGTCCACATGCCCGTACATCATGGTGGAGGAGGAGCGGATCCCCAGCTCATGGGCGGTCTTGATGACCTCCACCCAGGTGGCGGTGGGCAGTTTGCCCTTGGTGAGCACCCAGCGCACCTCGTCATCCAGGATCTCCGCCGCGGTGCCCGGGATGGAGTCAAGTCCCGCCTCCTTGGCGGCGGTCAGCCACTCGCGGAGCGAAAGCCCGGTCCGGGTGGCGCCGTTGACCACCTCCATCGGCGAGAAGGCGTGGACATGCATGCCCGGCACCCGCTCCTTCACCGCCCGTGCGATATCGAAGTAGGCCGTACCCGGCAGATCCGGATGAATGCCACCCTGCATACACACCTCCACCGCGCCCACCTCCCAGGCCTGTTGGGCCCGGTCGGCGACCTGGGACAGCGAGAGGGTGTAGGCATCGGCGTCGGTGCGCCGCTGGGCGAAGGCGCAGAACCGGCAGCCGGTGTAGCAGACATTGGTGAAGTTGATGTTCCGGGTGACGATATAGGTCACATCCTCCCCGACCACCGCCCGCCGCAGCTCATCCGCGATCCGGCACAGCGCGTCCAGCGCCGGCCCGTCCGCGTGCAGCAGGGTCAGCGCCTGGGCGTCGGTCAGCCGGGTCGGGTCATCGGCCGCCTGGGACAGGGCACTTCGCACATCCCCGTCGATACGCTCCGGCGCCATCCCGGGCGCCGCCGCCTCCCGCAGCGCCTCCCAGTCCCCGTACACCTCGTCGAAGTCCGCGCGCCGGTCGGCGGTGCGGCCCTCGCTGTCGATGGTGCGGTGCAGCTCGGTACGGCCGCCGGCGGTGAACACCTCCTCCGGCTCCTGCCAGGGCAGTCCGCGCACCTCGGCGTCCTCCCGGGCCAGCCCGCTCTCCGGGTCGGCCAGCGCCCGGACATGGGGCAGCAGCCGGGGGTCCAGCCAGGGCTCACCGCGCTGGACGAACTCCGGGTAGACCGCCAGCCGTTCCCGCAGCGCGAACCCGGCCGCCGCGGACTGCTCGGCCAGCTTGTCGATCTGCGGCCAGGGCCGCTCGGGGTTGACATGGTCCGGGGTGACCGGCGAGACCCCGCCCCAGTCGTCGATCCCGGCACCGATCAGCCGGGTGTACTCCCCGTCCACCAGGTTCGGCGGCGCCTGGATACAGGCGGACGGGCCCAGGATGTGCCGGGCCACCGCCACGGTGGCCACCAGGTCGTCCAGTTCCGCGTCCGGCATCCCCCGCATCGCGGTGTCCGGCTTGGCGCGGAAGTTCTGCATGATGACTTCCTGGATGCCGTGGTACGCCCGGGACACCCGGCGCAGCGCGAACAGCGACTCGGCGCGCTCCTCGGCCGTCTCCCCGATGCCGATCAGCAGCCCGCTGGTGAACGGCACCGAGCTGCGCCCGGCGTCCTCCAGCACCCGCAGCCGGACGGCCGGTTCCTTGTCGGGCGAGCCATAGTGCGGGCCGCCCGGCTCGCTCCACAGCCGCTCTGCGGTGGTCTCCAGCATCATGCCCATGGAGGGGGCGACGGGCTTCAGCCGCTGGAAGTCCGTCCAGCTCATGGCGCCGGGGTTGAGGTGCGGCAGCAGCCCGGTCTCCTCCAGGATGCGGATGGCCATGGCCCGCACATAGGCGATGGTGTCGTCGTACCCCTCGGCCTCCAGCCACTCCCGCGCCTCGGGCCACCGGTCCTCGGGCCGGTCCCCCAGCGTGATCAGGGCTTCCTTGCAGCCCAGTTCGGCCCCGCGCCGGGCGATGGCCAGCACCTCGTCGGGGGACATAAACATCCCGTGGCCCGCCCGGCGCAGCTTGCCGGGCACGGTGGCGAAGGTGCAGTAGTGGCACTTGTCACGGCAGAGCCGGGTGAGCGGGATAAAGACGCTGCGCGAGTAGGTGATGACGCCGGGCCGCCCGGCCGCCGCCAGCCCCGCGTCCCGCACCCGGGCCGCCGAGGCACACAGCTCGGTCAGATCGTCACCGCGCGCCTGGAGCAGGACGGCCGCCTCGGCAACGTCCAACGCGACGCCGTCGCGGGCCCGTTTGAGGGCCCGGCGCATGGCGTTGGCCGTGGGTGCCGTGGCTTCGGGTCGTTGCACGCTCCAAGTCATTCCCCGAGCATACGAGCGAGTAGCTTGGCCGCCCTCGGCCGCCCTCGGCCGAGTTCCGCGCGCCGCCCCCGGATTCCGCTTGCCCCGCAGGAACTCCAAGCTCCGCCGGAACTCCGCCCGCTCACAGGAATTCCGCATGGGCGTCCAGCGCCCGCAGCACCTCGTCCTCCGATGCCGTGGGCAGCCCGACCACGACCTCCTCGATGCCCAGGTTCCCGTAGTGCGCCAGCTTTCCCGCCGAGGGGTGCACCGCGTAGGGGACCACCTCCGGCTCGCCGGGCCGGCCGGCCGCCGCCCAGGCCTCCCGCAGCCGGGGCAGCTGCTCGGTCAGCCCGCTGCCCCCGACCGGCATCCAGCCGTCCGCGTACTCGGCGATATGCGCGAACAGGCCGGGCCCCGCGGAGCCGCCGATCAGGGTACGCGGCCCGGTCAGCGGCTCGGCGCCCTTGCGCTCCCGGGGCCGCTGCACCGGCTTGGGATGGGCCCAACTGGCCTGCACCGAGCCGAACTCGCCCTGGTACGCGGTGGGTTCATCGGCCCATAGGGCCCGCATCAGCGCCACCCGGTCCCGCACCAGCCGCCGCCGGGAGGACCACTCCACGCCATGGTCGGCGGCCTCCTCCACATTCCAGCCGTAGCCGATGCCAAAGGTGAACCGGCCGCCGCTCAGCGAGTCCAGCGTGGCCACCTGCTTGGCCAGCACGATCGGGTCGTGCTGGGCCACCAGCGCCACTCCGGTCCCCAGGGTGATCCGGTGGGTGACCGCCGCGGCCTGGGCCAGGGCGACCATCGGGTCCAGCGCCCGCCCGTACTCCGGCGGCAGCGGATCCCCGGTCGGCGCCGGGGTCTCCCGGCTGACCGGGATATGGGTGTGCTGCGGCAGATAGAGACCGGCGTAGCCGCGCTGCTCCAGTTCGCGCGCCAGCCGTACCGGAGAGATGGTCTGGTCGGTGAGAAAGGTCGTGGTGGCGATGCGCATGCGCGAGGGCACCTCCGTGGTCGCGGGTGACCCACGGTAAGCCCTGTCCGCGGGCCGTGGGCAGGATGTGGATCGGCCGACACACGACTGTCAACCTCCGTACCGTTCCGCTGCCCGCCAGCCGGGCGTACAACGGTCCCGACACCGAGACCACCGATGCGGTAGGAGGGCACCATGAACCGGCGCGATGTCCTGAAACTGACGGCCGCCGGCGGGGCGGCGAACGCACTGACCCTGGCTCCGGTCACCTTCGCCGGGCCCGAGGACTCCGCTCCGCAGGACACCCGGACCCGGACGGTCAGCGGCCGGCTGCCCGCCGGCGCCCCCGACTATGTCTACCTCCCGGTCGAAGTCCCGTCCGGCGTAAGGGAGATCGCCGTCGCCTACTCCTATGACAGACCCGAGGTGCCCGCCGGCACCCAGGGCAACGCCTGTGACATCGGTATCTTCGACGAGCGCGGCACCGGACTGGGCGGCGCCGGCTTCCGCGGCTGGTCCGGCGGTGCCCGCTCGGAGTTCAGCATCAGCGCGGAACAGGCCACCCCCGGCTATCTGGCCGGCCCGGTGCGCCCCGGCCGCTGGCATATCGTCCTGGGCCCCTACACCGTCGCCCCGCAGGGCCTGGCCTACCAGGTCACCATCACCCTCCGGCACGGCCCCGCCGGCCACACCCCGCACCCGGTCTACCCGCCGCAGCGGGCCCGCGGCCGGGGCCGCGCCTGGTACCGCGGGGACAGCCATCTGCACAGCGTCTACTCCGACGGCAAGCGCACCCCCGCCGAGATCGCCGCGGCCGCCCGGGCCGCCGGCCTCGACTGGATCGTCACCACCGAGCACAACACCACCTCCTCGCACGGCGCCTGGCAGGGCCTATGGGGTTCTGGTCCCGATGGCGAACTGCTGATCCTCACCGGCGAGGAGATCACCACCCGCAACGGTCATGTCCTGGCCCTGGCCACCGACCCCGGCGTCTTCATCGACTGGCGCTACCGCGCCCGCGAGCACTCCTTCGCCCGTTTCACCCGGGCCATCCACCGGGCGGGCGGGCTGGTGGTCCCCGCCCATCCGCACGCCACCTGCATCGGCTGCAACTGGAAGTTCGGCTTCGAGGGCGCGGACGCGGTGGAGGTCTGGAACGGCCCCTTCACCCCCGATGACGAGATCGCCATCGCCGCCTGGGACAACACCCTGGTCAGTGGCGCCCGTTGGCTGCCCGCCATGGGCAACAGCGATGCCCACCGCGAGCCCCAGGTGGTCGGTCTCCCCCAGACCGTCGTCCTGGCCGACGACCTCTCCCGCCCCGCCCTGCTCAACGCATTGCGCACCGGCCGCAGTTATCTGGCCGAGTCCGCCGCCATCAGCCTCTCCTTCCAGCTGACCGACGCCCATGGCGCCCACGCCGACATCGGCGGCCGGCTGCCCGCCGCCCCCGACTCCCCGGTGACCGCCCGGCTGACGGTGTCCGGCGCCGCCGGCTGCACCGCCTCCTTCATCACCGACCAGGGCACCCTGTTCACTGCCCCCGTCCCGGCCGACGGCAAGGTCGAATGGCGCACCACACCCGCGTACGCGTCCTATGTACGCACCGAGGTACGGCACCCCGCCACCACACCCGGCCTGCCGGGCCCCATGGCGGCACTGACCAACCCGGTATTCCTGGGCCGGACTTGACGGCCCTGGTCACACCACCTCATACCGCGTGATCATCCCATTCATCATGTGCCGGTCCACATGGCAGTGGAAGAGCCAGACCCCCGGATCGTCCGGGCGCATATCGGCGGTCACCACCGTCGCCGGAAGCACGCTCACCACATCCACCCGATGGCCGCGCACATTGACGGTATTGCCATGCCAGTGCGGGCTGTGCGCGTCCCGGTCGCCCAGGGTGAGCGAATACCAGCGGGTCAGCTGCCCCTGCCGGATGGTCAGCGCCGGATGCCTATCGGTCGTCTCCTCCGGGCCGTTGGCGAACATAAAGCCGTTGACGGACGGCTTCCGCAGCCCGGACCGGAATTCCTCCGAGGACATGTCCAGGTCCTCGTCCCCGAAGCGTTCGACATTGCGCCGCCGATAGGAACTCTGCCCCTCGTCGAACTCATTGAACAGCGCGAACACTTCACGGTCCACGCCCACCGGGGAGCCATCGGCACGTGCCGCGCCCCTGCGGCTGATCACAATCGGGCCGACCATCCCGGCGTGCATACCGGGTACGCCCATGTCCGTGCTGTGATCGTGGTACAGCCACGCCACCGACGAGGGGTCATCCGGCCCCGGCCCCGCCCGCTCGGGAACCGACCAGTTGTAGACATAGGTATCGCCCGGTCCCACGCTGTCGTCCCAGTGGTTGGTGGCATAGGAACCGTCGTTGCCCGGCGCACCCTCGTTCTGCTTGGTGTAGAAGACACCATGCGGATGGATCGAGGCCGGGAACGGGGTGTTGTTCCGGAACACCACCTGGATGGTGTCACCGACCTCGGCCCGGATCACCGGCCCCAGCAACCCCATGTACTCATCACCCTTGGGGCGGCAGACCTGCTTACGGAAGGTCTTATCCGTGTACTGCCGATAGACGGCCTTCTCAAAGACCGACCCCAGCAGATTGCCCCCCTGCCGGGTCATCGCCTCCTCCATGGCCGTAAAGGGCTTACCTGTGACCAGGTTGCGGCCCTGGGGGGCGTAATCCCAGGTCACCGTCTCCGCGGCGATGTAGTAGACCCGATTGACCGGCCGATGGCTCGATCGCGGGTTGGCGCTCGGCCCGGCCTCCCCCCGGATGGCAAGCGGCGAGGTGGCAGCGACCGCCCCGGCACCGAGGGCGGCCGCCCACCCTATGAAGCGGCGACGCGGATGGAAACTTTTAGCTATCACGCATTCACCGTAGGTCAGCATTACGGGGCCTCGCATGACGGATTAGGCCACCCTCGTCACAGCTTTCTCGCGGCATTCCCGGCAGAGCCCCGGCCCGGCCGCCCGGAAGGCCCGCTCACACCCATCACACGTCCGGAACGGCAATGGCCGCTCGACCTCTTGCACCGGCTCCCGCACCAGCCCCGCCGGCAGCATGGGCGGCAGCCAGTTGACCAGCCGATAGCCCAACAGCCGTGCGGGCCAGGAGATCAGCCCCGGTGGCAGGTCGGCGGTCAGCGTCCGCACGATCTGCCGCACCCCCACCTCCCGGTCCAGCCAGGCCCGCACCCGGGGCGACAGCCTCCGCACATCCTTCTCCGACAGCACCAGCCGCGGATCCAGCCGCCGCAGCCCCGCCAGCAGCGCCCCCGCTTCCTCATCCACCGGCGGCAGCGGCTCCGCCACGACCCGCTCCCGTAGGCGCACCGGCCGCCGCTTCACCAGGTCAACGGGCTGCCCCGGCCGCTCGTACCACCGCGTCACGGTCACAATCCGCCCGCTCTCCGTCCGCACCCGCTTCCGCTCCAGATACCCGGCCTTCTCCAGCTCCCGGAGCCCCCGAGCGATCGCGATCTCCCCCTCCCGGAACCGGCGCGCCAGGTCCTTGATCCCGATCAGCGCACCGTCGGGCAGTGACTGCACATACACGGCGATCCCGATCGCGACCAGCGAGAGGTCGGCGTGCTGGGCGAGGTGGTTGCCCACCACGGTGAACTTCTCGGTGTGCCGGTGGCGGATGTGCATGACTCCGGCGGGCGAAGCGGCGGCGCGGACGCGCGGTGGAGCGTTAAACTGCTCGGCAGTCATGGGGAAGTGGTTCCTTCCTCGATGATCAGGCCCTCGATCGGGATCGTGACTCCCGGCCGGGGGCCGTCGTCATGTCTAGGGATGGGTCGGTGGGGCGACGCTATCGCGCTTCCCAACTCGCTTGCCAGGTACGTCACCTGAAGGGGTGAAGATGGGAGGTTGGGAGGGTATTGGTTTCTTTCCCACATCCTTAACGGGGCGTCGGGGAGGGCGAGTTCGCGGCGGACCGCGTCGCGCAAACCTCGATCCGTCCGGCGCACAGCTTCAGTCAGGAAGAGGAAGGCCGGCAAGCATGACCGCGTACACCGGCGAGTCGGGAAACGGCTGACGCTCGCCGACCTTCCGGTACCCCCATGACTCGTAAAGCGTTTGCACCTTGGGGTGGTTGACATCCACCAGAAGCGCTGCGAGGTCGTCGTCCCCCGCGTCAGCTCCGGCACCGGATCCAGGTGCTCCCGCCACCATTCACGGTCCGGCTTGGCGGTGGCCCCGTACGTGTAGCCGATCGGCTCGGAGTCGTCGTAGCCGATCACGGAGGGGAATGGTGAAGATCACCATGCCCATGGAGGCCGCCCAGGTCTCGTATGCCGTGGTGCGGTACTTCAGCGTCTACGGCGAACCCCAGACCGTGAAGCAGGGTTCTCACTCATGGGTGGTCGCATGGCTGGCCATGCGCGCCAGCCTTGGCCTGCCGCTTGAACTCAACGGGGGCGGCTACCAGGTGCGGGACTTCGTTCACGTCGACGACATCGCGGAGGGCACGATCCGCGCACTGATCGCCCCTGGTGCCGACGGCCAGGTGGTGAACATCGGCACCGGACGGCCGACGACGATCCGTAGCATCGCCGACCGCATCCTGATGCACTACCCGGAGGCCGCGTTGGTCGAGCGACCGTTGCCGTCCGGGGATCCGATGGGCGGGTACGCGGACACACGTCGCATGCGTCGTGCCCTCGGATGGAAGCCGCAGGTCACCATGGAGGACGGCGTGGACCGCTATGTGAAGTGGATCAACGAGCGGCCGGAAGCCACACCGGAGTGGATGCGGCAGCCGGCCGGGGCGTCCAGTCTCCGGGCGGTGTGAACCCGGGTTAGATGATCGGCGGGCGGCCCAGCCTGGTCATGTGCCACACAGTGGCCCATCTGATCGGCCGGCGCCGTCCGCACGGCGTTCTGGCGCCCTCCATGAACCCGCCGGCCCATGCCTTGAGCCCGCCAAGAGACCGGCTCCGGACGAGGGTGAGCAGGGTCCACACACCGAGGTAGACAGGGACCAGGACAGCGGGAAGATGGCGCTTGGCCAGCCAGACGCGGTTGCGGGCGACCATCCGGTGATAGACCGCGTGGCGGGTGGGCAGGGTGCGCGGGTGCTGGAGGACGAGGCCGGGTTCGTAGAGGATCTTCCATCCGGCGTCGAGGGCCCGCCAGGCGAGGTCTGTCTCCTCGTGCGCGTAGAAGAACTCCTCGGGCCAGCCGCCCACTTGTTCCAACATTGGCATCGAGAGCGCGTGGCCGCCGCCGAGGAACGTGGTCACCAGCCCCCTGCGCATCGGGTCTCCTGCCCGCAGGCGCGGAACGTGGCGCCGCTGGGTGTGCCCCGTCTCGTCGGCGATCCGGAAGCTGACGATACCCAGCCGGTCGTCCTGCTGGTACAGCTCCTGGATCCGGCCGAAAACCTCGGGGCTGATCAACAGCCCGTCGTCGTCCAGGTCCACCACCACATCGACGTCCCCGAACTCTTGCAGGGCCCGCAGGGCGACGTTACGGCCACCGGAGACGCCCAGGTTTTCGCCCAGCTCCACTGTGGTCACGCCGTCGGGCAGCGGTGGCAGGGGAGAGCCGTTGCCGACGACCACGACGCGGGTGGGGGCGGCGTCCTGCTTGGCCACGGAGTCGAGGAGGGCTCGCAGCTCTTCGGGTCGGTTGCCCATCGTCAAGATGGCGACGCCTACGCGCGGGTGACGCATGGGTGAACGCTCCCTCCACCGCCGGATCGTTCCGCGATGCTAGCGGTTCGCAGCCAACCCACCCGGGCGGAGGAGAGCGTGGTCAGTCAGGAACCGATGGGCACGGCAGCAGTGATCACCAACGGGAGGGGTGACTACCTGCTGCACCTGCGGGACAACATCCCGGGCATTTGCGATCCGGGAGCCTGGTCCCTCCTGGGCGGCGGCCGTGACAGCGACCAGGAGAGCCCAGCGGACGCCATTGCCCGAGAGCTGAAAGAAGAGGCCGGTCTCGCCCTGCCGGACCTCCGGGCGTATGCCGTGGTACCCGTACATGGGCCAGAAGGCGTCGGACGGATCACGGTGTTCGCCGGGCACTGGGAGGGTGACGCCGGAAAGCTTGCCGTCACCGAGGGCGTGATGGTCCACTGGTTTCCCGCGTCAATGCTGCCCCGGCTGGTCATGGCCCCATGGGCCCAAGCCGTGATCGAGCAGCACGAGCAGGAGCGGAACGGCGCTGTGGCTGATGTTCAGCCGGCCTGATGCAGCAGCTACCATCAACGGTGCCTTGCGCCCGGCGAGTTCACGGCGCAACGGGTCGCGGTCTGTCCCACGGTCTCGGCAGAACGTGCCGGCCGCAGCGGCCGCACACCATCGTCAACCCCTACTCGCGATAGCCCTCAGCCCCGCACCCCATACACCCCCGGCGTCTGCCCCAGCGCCCGCCGGAAGACGTCGATAAAGGCACTGCTGGACGCCCAGCCGCAGCGGTGGGCGACCGCGGTGACCGGGACGCCCTCGGCCAGCAGCCGCAGGGCGTGGTGCAGGCGCAGCTGGGTGCGCCACTGGGGGAAGGTCATGCCGAGTTCGGCCCGGCAGAGCCGGGTGAGGGTGCGGTCGCTGACGCCCGCCTGGGCGCCGAGCTGGGCCAGGGTGCGGTTGTCGGCGGGGTCGGCGTGCAGGGCGGCGCATACCGCCGCAAGCCGGGGGTCCTTGGCGGCCGGGATGTGCAGGGGCTGCTCGGCGGCTTCCTGGAGTTGGTCGAGCAGGACCGCGCGCAGGCGCAGGCGCTCGGGGGTGAGCGTGGCGGGCTGCCGGGTGTAGGCGAGGATCAGTTCGCGCAGCAGGGGGCCGACGCCGAGGACGGCGGGCCGGTGCAGGCGCAGGGGGTTGGCGGACACCGGCAGCCCGACCAGGTGCAACTCGGTCTCGCCATAGGCGCGATGCTCATGGACACAGCCGGCCGGAATCCAGATGGCCCGGTTGGCCGGGGCGACCCAGGTGCCCGCCCCGGTGGTGACCGACAGCACCCCGCGCCCCGGATAGGCGATCTGGTGCTCGTCATGCCGGTGGGCGTCAATGCCCGCACCGGCGGACAGCGGCCGCCGCCCGGTGACCGCCTGCGGCGTATGGCGGACGTGGGTCACTTCATGAAGTCGGGGATGTCGGCGAACTCATCATCGTCGTCCCCTTCATAGCCCGGGTCGCCCGGACGCAATCCAGTGCGCCTCATCAGATTCGGGCAGGGCGGATAGCCCTGCTCCCCCACAGGGAAAAGGAAGTTGGGGCCCGCATAGCCCCACCGCACCCTTGGCTCGGGATCCTGGTCATCCGCCACTCGGCAAGGGTACGTCGGGGCCTTCGGCACGGGCCACCACCGACCCCTCCCCCACCCGCACCTCGCCCCGGAAGAACCCCGGACTGCGCCACCGCATCACCTCCATCAGCACCGCACCCGCCGCCAGCAGCCCCACCCCGATGACAAAAACCGAGCCGACGCCGAAGACCGAACTCCCGGTCCCATAGCCGGGGTTCCACATGTCATGGAGCGTCTTGACGAAGACGGCGGCCAGCAACAGCCCGCCCAGCGCCGGGAGCAGGCCCTTGAACAGGGCGTCACGCACCGAGTGCCGCAGCCGGTGCCGGAAGAACCGGACACAGGCGAACGCCGTGATCGAGTAGTAGAAGCAGATCATCAAGCCCAGTGCATAGATGGTGTCGATGAGGACGTTCTCGCTCAGGAAGCTCATCGCCGCATAGAAGGCCCCCGTGGCCACCCCGGCCGCCACCGTCGCCCGGCCCGGCGAGCCAAAGCGCGGATGGACGCGGGCGAAGGACGGCGGCAGCGCCTGGTAGCTGCTCATCGCCAGCACCGTGCGGGCCACCGGCAGAAAGGTGGTCTGCAGACTGGCCGCGGCGGAGGCCAGTACGGCGACGAACAGCAGGGCGCCAAGTGCCCGCCCGAGTACCGGATCCGCCAGCGCGGCGAAGACATTGCCGGCGGTGTCGGGGTTGCCCAGGCCCATGCCCCGGGTGCCGACGCCCGCGTACCTCTGCGCGGCCACGGCCGTCAGCAGATAGGAGCCGATCAGCACCGCCATGGCCAGCAGCGCCGCCCGGCCCGGCGTCCGCGCACTGCCGGTCGTCTCCTCGTTGACGGTGAGGCAGGCGTCCCAGCCCCAGAACATAAAGATGGACAGGGAAAGCCCGGCGGTGAAGGAGGCGAAGGAGGGCACCGCAAAGGGGTTGAGCCAGCTCCAGGAGAAGTGGAGTGAGCCTGGACCTGACTTGGTCATGGCCATTCCCACGAATAGGGCCAGCACCAGGAGTTGCAGGGCCACCAGCGCGTACTGCACCCCCTTGGTGGCGGTCATGCCCCGGTAACTGACCACCGTGGCCAGCGCGATAAAGGCCAGGCAGGTCAGCACGTGAACGGTCCGGTCCTGGCCCAGTGCCGCGATGGAGTCACTGTTCAGCAGGTGGCTCAGCAGCAGGTAGCAGAAGGAGGTGGCGACCCCGGCGAGATTGGACAGCACGATGATGGTCGCGATCACCAGCCCCCAGCCGCACATCCAGCCGGTGCGCGGCCCAAAGGCCCGTACGCTCCAGGTGAAGGAGGTGCCGCAGTCGGGCATCGCCTGGTTCAACTCCCGGTAGGCGAAGGCGACCAGCAGCATGGGGAGGAACCCGGCCAGGAACACGGCGGGCATCCACACCCCGACCTGTCCGGCGGTCGGGCCGAGGGTGGAGGTCAGGCAGTAGACCGGGGCGACGGTGGAAATGCCGATGACCGCGCTGCCCAGCAGACCGACGGAGTTGTTCCGTAGTCCCTTGCCCGGCGCGCCCGTTGACTCAGCCATGACGGGAACGTTAGGTGCTGCTGTTTTCGCAGGCGGTGGATTGCGTTCCTGGGGCCAAGCCTTGAACTCATCGGCGACACAGCCCGATTGGCAGTGCGAAAATCGCAGCTCCGCCCCATATGTCCCGGTTCAAAAATTTCCCGCACTGATCGCGAATCGTGAACTCTGCATGCGCGGAACACGCCTTGGTCCACCCCGCACCCTGCGCTTGACTGTGATCAACCGAGGAAACGGACCGGAATGGAAACGGGCCGGAGCGAAACAGAACGGAGAACACCATGAACACCACCGACGCCAAGGCCGTCGTCCAGCGCTACTTCGACGCCCTGATAGCCGGCGAGCAGGATGTGGTCCGGGACTCCTGGGCCGAGGACGGCAGCGTCTGGTACCCCGGCAAGCTCCCGATCTCCGGCACCTGGCAGGGCCGGGACCAGGTGATCGACGGATTCCTGGCCACCGCCTGGGCCCACCTGGACCCGGAGAAGGAGGTCGGCATCAAGCTCACCAACCTCTTCGGCGAGGGCGAGCAGGTCTTCGCCGAGTGGCACTCCTGGGCCACCGGCAAGGCGACCGGACGGCCCTACGACCAGAAGAACGGCGCCGTCTTCACCGTCCGCGACGGCAAGATCGTGTCCATGCGGGAGTACGCGGACACTCAGAACTGGGCCTGGGCGCTGGTCGGCGACGCGTCCTGACCGCCCGCGCCGGTGGACACCGTCTCGGTGTCCCGCCCCGAGCGCAGCACCACCCCCGGCACCGCCCCGGTCAGCACATCGTGGCGCACTGTCTCCACCCCGTTGACCCGCACACTGACCACCCCCACCGCCCGGGAGTCCAGCCGGGCGGCGGCGCCGGGCAGATCGTGCACCAGGGTGGCGGCGCCGGCGTCGATCCGCAGCGGGTCGAACAGGACCAGGTCGGCCCACCAGCCCTTGGCGATCCGGCCCCGCTCCCGCAGGCCGAACAGCCGCGCCGGGTCGTCGGTGAGCATCCTTACCGCCTGCTCCAGCGGCACCAGCCGCCGCCCGCGCAGACAGTCGCCCAGGAAGCGGGTGGGATACGGCGCCCCGCACATCCGGTCCAGATGGGCCCCGGCGTCGGAGCCGCCCAGCAGGACGTCCGGGTGGTGCCAGGTGCGGCGGCGCAGCTCCCAGCTGGCGGGGTCGTTGTCGGTGGGCATCGGCCAGAGCACGGTGCGCAGTTCATCGGCGGCGCAGATCTCCACCAGACAGTCGAAGGGGTCCAGGCCGCGCTCGGCGGCGATATCGGCGACCACCCGGCCGGTCAGGCCGTCGTTCTCCTTGGCGTAGGTGTCGCCGATGACATAGCGCGCGAAGTCGGCCAACCGGCGGAAGACACCCGCCTCTTCACTGCGTGCCCGGCGTAACAGCTCCTGTTGCACGGCTGGTTGGCGCAGGCGGTCGATGCGCCGGGGAACGGGCAGGGCGAGGATTTCCCCCCAGCCCGGAATGAGGTTGAGGGCACAGAAGCTGCCCAGCGACATATTCATGGGGGTGAGGATCGGCATGGTCAGCGCGACCACCCGGCCGCCGTCCGCCCGGGCCCGTTCACCGGTGGCGAGCTGGTGGGCCACCGCCTCCGGCCGGGCGGCGTCAATGGTCAGCACATTCCAGTTGACCGGGCGCCCGGCGGCCGTGGACATCGCGGTGAGCAGCCGGGTCTCCTCATCGGTGAAGCGGCCCAGACAGCCGGGGACGATGGCCTCCAGCTGGGTGCCGGGGTGTTCGCCCACCACCCGGCACAGGGCCAGCAGCTCCTCGGGGCGGGCGTGCCGGGAGGCCACCGGGTTGCCGTCCCCGTCGGTGTGGGTGGTGGAGCGGGTGGTGGACAGACCCCAGGCGCCGGCCTCCAGCGCCTCGTGCAACCGGGTTTCCATGGCACGGAGTTGCTCGTCATCGGGAATGCCACCGAGCGCGGCCGGGCCCATGGCGTGGCGGCGCAGTGCGCAGTGTCCGGCCATAAAGCCGGCGTTGACGGCGGTCCGGCCGTCCAGCGCCGCCAGATAGTCGCCAAAGGAGGACCAGTCCCAGGGTGCGCCCTGTTCCAGCGCGGCCAGGGACATGCCCTCCACCTTGCTCATCATCCGCCGGGTGTAGTCGGCGTCGGCGGCCCGCAACGGGGCCAGCGAGAAACCGCAGTTGCCGCCGAGGACGGTGGTGACGCCATGGGCCATGGAGGGCGTGGCGTACGGATCCCAGAAGAGCTGGGCGTCGTAGTGGGTGTGCGGGTCGATGAAACCGGGGGCCAGGACCAGGCCATGGGCGTCCTCCTCGCTGCGGGCCCGCTCACCGATCCGTCCGGCCTTGACGGTGCCGGTGTCGATACTCGCTATCCGGCCGTCCCGGATGCCGACATCGGCGGTGTACGGGGACGATCCGGTGCCATCGACGACGGTGGCGCGGCGAATGAGATGGTCCAGCATCGGTCCGTCCTCTCGTGGCGAGGGCGCCCCGTAAGGGGCGCGAGGCAGCTACGTCATGCGGCTCCGCCGCGTGGGCGCGACCAGCCACCGACAACCCGCAGCCACAACACAACCCGGCGACCGCGTGCCCTAGCCGGCGGCAGCCGCCCGCATGCGAGAAGTCCGATGCACCGGATCCGTATCCAGCTCCGGAATCACCCGCTCCCCGATCAGCCGGATCGTGTTCATGGTGTCCTCGTACGGGATGCCCACCGGCAGCCCGAACACCAACTGGTCCGCCCCCGCCTGCTCCCAGCGCTTGCACTGGGCCAGCACCTCGTCGGGATCACCGCAGACCAGCAGTTCCTCGGCCACCAGCAGATCGATGAGCTCCTCGGTGTACTCGGGCAGCAGCTCCGGCCAGCACGGTATCCCCTCCGGGCGCGGGAAGGTGTCGTGATAGCGGAAGAGCAGCGACTGCAGGTAGTGCAACTGTCCGGCGGCCGCCACCTGCCGGGCCTTGCGGGAGGTCTCGGCGCAGATGGCGGTGGTGGTCACCATCACGTTGTCGTTGACAAAGGCCCCGACCGGCTGGGCGTCCCTGATCGCCGACTTGTAGGACTCGACCACCCACTCCATGTCGGAGACCTTCTGCACGCTGAAGCCCAGCACGCCGAGCCCCTTGCGGGCGGCCATGGCGTACGAGGCGGGCGAGCCGGCCGCGTACCACATGGCGGGGTGCGCGGACCCGTACGGCTTGGGCAGCACCTTGCGGGCGGGCAGCGACCAGTGCTTGCCGGTGAAGCCCGGGTACTCCTCCGACAGCCACATCCGGGGGAACTCGGCGATGGTCTCCTCCCAGATCTCCCGGGTCAGGTTCATATCCGTGACGCCGGGCAGGAAGGCGAGGATCTCATGGCTGCCCGCGCCCCGTCCGGTGCCGAACTCAAAGCGGCCGCCGGTCAGATGGTCGAGCATGGCCGCCTTCTCGGCGACCTTGGCCGGGTGGTTGACCTGGGGCAGCGGGTTGAAGATGCCCGAGCCCAGGTGGATCCGCTCGGTGGCGTGGGCGAGGTAGCCGAGGAAGACATCGTTCGCCGAGAGGTGGGAGTACTCGTCCAGGAAGTGGTGCTCGGTGGCCCAGGCGTATTTGAACCCCGATCTGTCGGCCTGGATCACATACCGGGCCTCCTCCATCAGCGCATGGTGCTCGGCCTGGGGATCGGCCGCGGAGCGGCCGGCCGGCACATAGCCCTGCACAAAGATCCCGAATTCCATGGCGGCTCACCCAGCTTTCTGACGCTCAGTCAGGTTAAGAAGGTGCAGTGGACTGTGGCACCGGCGCCCGGCACCGTCAAGGACTTGCACCCGGCACCGTCAAGGCCTCCGCGCTCGGCACCGTCAAGGACTCGCGGCCGGCCCCCACAGCCCGTCCGCCCTGAGCCCCAGCAGTTCAATGGCGTTGCCGCGCACCAGGCGTTCGGTCGTGACCGGGTCCAGGTGCGCCATCTGCCGCTCGGCCACCTCCCGCGATTCGGGCCAGGTGGAGTCGGAGTGCGGGTAGTCGGTCTCGTAGAGCACATTGCCGGCCCCGATGGCGTCCAGGCTGCGCAGCCCGAAGGCATCGTCGAAGAAGCAGCCGTGGACATGCCCGGCGAACAGTTCGGAGGGCGGGCGCAGCACCTTGTCCGCCACTCCGCCCCAGCCCCGGTTCTCCGCCCAGACGGTGTCCGCCCGCTCCAGCAGATAGGGGATCCAGCCGATCTGCCCCTCGGCGTACATGATCCGCAGTCCGGGGAAGCGGTCGAAGGCGCCCGACATCAGCCAGTCGGCCAGCGAGAAGCAGCAGTTGGCGAAGGTGATGGCGGAACCGACGGCGGGCGGTGCGTCCTCGGAGGTGGAGGGCATCCGGGAGGACGAGCCGATATGCATGGCCAGCACGGTTCCGGTCTCGTCACAGGCGCGCAGGAAGGGGTCCCAGTGGTCGGTGTGCACCGAGGGCAGCCCCAGATGCGGCGGGATCTCGGAGAAGCAGACCGCCGGAACTCCCCGTTCCGCATTGCGTCTTACCTCCTGGGCCGCCAGCTCCGGGTCCCACAGCGGGATCAGCGTCAGCGGAATCAGCCGGCCGCCCGCCGTGCCGCACCACTCCTCGACCATCCAGTCGTTGTAGGCGCGCACACAGAGCAGGGCCAGTTCGCGGTCCGTGGCTTCGGTAAAGGTCTGTCCGCAGAAGCGGGGAAAAGTCGGGAAACAGAGCGCGGACTGCACATGGTTGAGATCCATATCGGCCAGCCGGTCCGGAACCCGGAAGGATCCCGGCCGCATCCGGTCATAGGTGATCCCCTCCAGCCGGACCTCATCCCTGGAGAATCCGACGGCGGTATCCAGCCGAGTGAGCGGACGGTGCAAATCCTCATAGATCCACCAATCCGCCAGCGGACCCTCACTCCCGGGGGCGCCCATCTCCGGCGCGAACCTGCCGCCCACAAAGGTCATTTCCTTCACCGGCGCCCGCACCACCCGGGGCCCGGCATCGCGAAATCGCGCCGGTAAACGGTCCCGCCAGACGTCGGGGGGCTCGACCGTGTGGTCGTCCACCGAGATTATCTTGGGGAAGCTGCGCATGACGGACACCGTAGCGCCGAACTGACGGACCGTCAGTAATAGCGCGTGGATGCCCTTGGGAGGCCCTGCGGAGAGGGCCGGACCGGTGCTGACGCGCGGGCCCGGTACAAGGCAGACTGGCCGGTGCCACCGAGCAGGAGAAGCAGGGGGTCGTCACCATGGCCGGAGACACAGGGCAGCGGCTGCGGTTCACCGTGCTCGGGCCCGTCCGCGCCTGGCGCGGTGACGAACCGCTCAACACCGGCTCACCCCAGCAGCGCGCCCTGCTGGCCGCCCTGCTGCTGCGCGGCGGGCGCACCGCCACCGCCCCGGAGCTGGTGGACGCCCTCTGGGGCGAGGAGCCGCCGCACGCCGCGCTGGCCGCCCTGCGCACCTACGCCTCCCGGCTGCGCAAGGCCCTGGGCCCGGACGCGGACATCCTGGTGAGCGAGGCGGGCGGCTATGCGATCCGGGTGGGCGTGGACTGCCTGGACACCGAGACCGTGGAACGGCTGGCCGCCGAGGCGGACAAGGCCCGCGCCGCCGGGCAGCGCGTCCAGGCCCGGGACCTGATGACCCAGGCCCTGGCCGTCTGGGACGGCGAACCGCTGGCCGGCGTCACCGGCCCGTTCGCCGACACCCAGCGCGCCCGCCTGGAGGAGTGGCGGCTGACCCTGCTGGAAACCCGCCTCGACCTGGACCTGGAGGTCGGCAGCCACGCCGAGGCGGTCTCCGAACTGACCGCCCTGACCGCCGCCCACCCGCTGCGCGAGCGGCTGCGCGAACTGCTGATGCTGGCGCTCTACCGGGGCGGGCGGCAGGCCGAGGCGCTGGCCGTCTACACCGACACCCGGCGGCTGCTGGCCGACGAGCTGGGCGTCGACCCCTGCCCGGAGCTGTCCGAGCTCCAGCAGCGGATCCTGCGCGGCGACGCGGACCTCCACCTCCACCCGGCCGCCGACCGTCCGTCCGCCGGCCTCTCCTTCGTCCGGCCCGCCCAGCTCCCGGCCACCGTCTCCGACTTCACCGGCCGCTCCGCCTTTGTGGACGAGCTCAGCCACCAGCTGGCCACCGCCGAGGGCCGGATCATGGCCGTCTCGGCCGTGGCCGGCATCGGCGGCGTCGGCAAGACCACGCTGGCCGTCCATGTCGCCCATGCCGCCCGCGAGCACTTCCCGGACGGCCAGCTCTATATCGACCTCCAGGGCACCGGCCCGGTGGTCGCCGAGCCGGAGGCCGTCCTGGGCGCCTTCCTGCGCGCCCTGGGCGTCCCCGACTCGGCCATACCCGAGGGCCTGGAGGAACGCGCCGCCCTCTACCGCTCCACCCTGGACGGCCGCCGGGTACTCACCCTGCTGGACAACGCCCGCGACGCCGCCCAGGTGCGCCCGCTGCTGCCCGGCAACGAGGGCTGTGCCGCCCTGGTCACCAGCCGCACCAGGATGGTCGACCTGGCCGGTGCCCACCTGGTCGACCTGGATGTGATGAGCCCCGACGAGGCGCTCGCCTTCTTCACCCGCATCGTCGGCGACGAGCGGGTGGGCGCCGAGCGGGACGCCGCCATGGACGTCGTCGCCGCCTGCGGCTTCCTGCCGCTGGCCATCCGCATCGCCGCCTCCCGGCTGGCCGCCCGCCGCACCTGGACCGTCTCGGTGCTGGCCCGCAAGCTCGGCGACGAACGCCGCCGCCTGGACGAGCTCCGGGCCGGCGACCTCGCCGTCAAGGCATCCTTCGAACTCGGCTACGGCCAGCTGGAGCCCGCCCAGGCCCGCGCCTTCCGCCTGCTCGGCCTGCCCGACGGCCCCGACATCTCGCTGCCCGCCGCGGCCGCCGTACTCGACCTGGGCCCCGAGGACACCGAGGAACTCCTGGAGTCCCTGGTGGACGCCTCCCTCCTGGAGTCCGCCGCCCCCGGCCGCTACCGCTACCACGACCTGCTGCGGCTGTACGCCCGCGCCTGCGCGGAACGGGATGAGCAGCCGCTGGCGGAGCGGGAGGGGGCGATGTCGCGGCTGCTGGATTTCTATCTGGCCACAGCAGCCGGTGTGTACGTCCTGGAGCGCCCGGGCGAACAGTTGCTCAAGCACCTGACGCCGACCTCCCACCCCGGTCTGGTCTTCACGGACCGCGCGAAGGCGGCGGACTGGCTGTATGCGGAGGCGGGGTGTCTGCTGGCATGCGTACAACAGCATGCGAACGCGACCGGTGATGCCCTGCGCCGAGCGGTGGATCTCCTGCGAGCGGCCAAGGACCTCACCGAATCGGGTGCCTACTCACGCCTGTACAGGCAAGCGGCGACGGCCTTGCTGGCCGCCACCCAAGCGGCCGGGGATGCTCGCGCGGAAGGGCGCGCACACACCGTGCTGGCCCATGTGTACAACCTCGCCGGCTCCTTCGACGAGGCGGACGCACATGCCATGGAGGCAGTGCGACTCGGGCAGCAGTGCCAGGACGCCATCCCCTGCTGCTACGCCTCCAACATTCGCGGCATAACGGCCATTTACCGGCACCGTTACGACGACGCGGAAGCGTTCATCAGCCAGGCTCTCGACTGGTTCCGGAAGGACGGCAACCGTCCCGGCGAAGCCAGTGCGCTCAGCAACCTCTCGCATGTGCACGGCGATACCGGACGGGCCGACTCTGCAGTCCGGCTGGCCGAGGAAAGTGTTGCCATCTACCGGGAGCTCAACGTCTCCTGGCGACTGGCCAACGCGCTGTACGCGCACGGGCTGGCGCTCACCAGTGCCAAGCGGTACGAGGAAGCACTGGGTCAGTTCACCGAGGCCCTGCCCATCTTCCGCGCCAATCGCCAGCGCATGTGGGAAGCCTGGACTCTGCACCGCATGGCGGGGCTCTATCTGTCAGCGGGTGACCACGGCCAGGGAGCGGCCTACTCGGAGCATGCCCTGGCCCAGATGCGCGGCATCGACGGTGACTGGCGGCGCGGTAGCGTTCTGACCGTGCTGGGCCGCTGCCTGGAGGCGTTGGGGCAGCGAGGCCGTGCAAGGGCGTGCTGGTCCGAGGGTCTGTCCGTCTTCGAGCAACTCGGGTACTCCAAAGAAGCGGACGAGGTCCGCGGACTGCTGGAAACAGCAACCGTCTGAGCCCGAACCAGTCGCCCGCGCTCAAATCCACGGCGTCATGCATACGTTCATCGATCGTTTATCGGCATCCGCCATTGTTGAGTACGTCGATCCGTCGCGTCGGGGGGCAGGCGGGTCAGGTGAGGAGCACCGTCTCACTACAGGGGAACACCAGCCCTGACAGGCCCATCCGGCGATCTTCGGGGGAGTCGCCGGGTGGGCCCTGCGGTCCCCGCCGTAGCATTCGACTCGCACTGAACCAATGGAGTTGAGAACCATGAACGATGAGCGCAACATCAAGCCGATCGTGACGCCGAAGGACGAACACTCCGGTGGCACCACCGGCCTTGTGGCCTCCTCGCTGCCGCCGCAGGGCGACCTCGGGGCCAGTAACCCGATCACCACGCAGGACGAGCACTCGGGCTCCGAGCCGGTCTAAGCGATACGGCGTCCTCAGCTCGGCGGTACAAATCCCTTCAGCATCAGGGGGAACCGGGGGAATCCAGGAGGGGTTTGTGGCCCGCCAGCCACAAGGCCGGCATCGACGACACGGAGGGGGAGCCGTCGATGTCGGCCTTTCGGCTGAGCATCTGTCCGACTCGGGAATCCAAGTCTTGGTCGTCCAGCACGGCCGTAAACGTCCGGCACGAGTTCTCCGTACTCGTTGACCGCCGGACCGCGTTCTCCAGGAACGCGTTCAACCCCCGAGGCAGAGGAGTCCCGATGACCCGCGCCACCGCAATGTGTATGAGGACGACGCTCGTCACACTCACGCTGGCCGCAGCAACGACCACGCTCGCCGCCGCATCGGCAACGGCGGCCGAGCAGCCGAAGGCCAACCACCTTGCGCTGCACACGGCACCGACGGTGAACGACATCATGCGGCCCAACGACGAGCACGCCAACCACTGTTCATAACCGCTTGACCAGCCGAGGTCCTGCCAGCCCGAAGGCCGGCGGGACCTCGACGCTTCTCCGTCCAGGTCCGGACCGTCCTCTGGGCAACGACTGTTACCGCCGCTCAAGCCCCTGAGGGGCAGTTGGCCGCCCAAGACGCACGCCAACCAACCCCGCCTCCCGCCAACACGCCGCGGCACGACCGTCCTGTCCCATCAGGGCCAGCGCATCCCCCAGAGCCGTCAGGACATCGCTCTCCCGCCAAATGTCGTGCAATTCGCGTGCGATGCCCAGCGCCAGTTCCGCCTGATGTACCGCATCCGACGGACGCCGGGCACCGATATGCGCCAGGGCGATCCGCCAGTGTGTCCAGCCCTCCCATCGCCGCTGCCGGGATGCGCGGAAGATATTCAGCGCTTCGGTCAAGTCCCCTACGGCCTCATCGAACCTGTCGGCCCTGGTCAACACCAAGCCACGCGTGTAGAGAGAATTAGCCCGCCGCCAGACCGTGCCACTCTTCCAGAACAGCTCAAGCGCATCCCCCACCAGCTCAAGTGCCCGTTTAATACGGCCTGTTTCCATGCACACTCGGGCAAGATTGCTCAACGCGCTTGCCGTCCCCGGCAGATTGTCATCGGCTCGAAACGCGTCCAGGGCCGCGTTGCAGCACCCTTCGGCCTTCTCCCAGTCCTTCACATAGATCGCGATAATCCCGCGGACATTCGGTGCATGGGAGCTGGTGACGGGGTCAAGCGCGGCCTCCCCCAGCCCTGCGGCCTGACGGGCATGCTCATCGGCCAGGTCGAACTTGCCGGACAAGCAGTAGTTGTACGCCAGCTGGGTCCGCACCCGTCCCTCCGCCCGGATGTCGTGGGACGCCTGTGCCGCCGCCAGCACCGATTCGGCGACTTCGCCATAAAGCTGATGGCTCTTTCCGGACTCGGAGAGGTCCTTGGCTGCGAAGAGAAGATCAGCCGCCCTCCGCAAACCGACCCCCACCGCCTGCTGCCGGACACACGCCAGCAAACAGGACGCCTCCCTGAACAGCCAGTCAACGGCGGCACGGTTGTCGGCGAAGGACAGACCGGCCCGTCCCGTCGGCTCCAGATGACCGGCCAGCGTATCGCCGGGCCGCTCCGCCGTATAAACCCCCGCCGCCGTAGCCAGATAGAAATCCAGCAACCGGCACAACGCGGCCTCCCGCCCCCCATCACCCTCCTCCCTCTCCGCCCGCGCCCGCGCATACAGCCGCACCAGGTCATGGAACCGGTACCGGCCGGGGGCGACCGACTCCAGGAGGGAGACATCCACCAGGGACTCCAGCAGGACCTCCGCCGCCTCGCCGTCCAGGTCCAGCAGCGCGGCCGCCGCCGTCAGCGAGATGTCGGGGCCCTCCGGCAGGCCCAGCAGCCGGAACGCCCGGGCCTGCGGCGGCTCCAGATGGGCGTAGCTCAGGTCGAAGGACGCCTCCACCGCCAGGCTGCCGGCGTGCAGTTCGGCCAGCCGCCGGCGCTCGTCGGCCAGCCGGTGCGCCAGGAAGGCGATGCTCCAGTTGGGCCGGGAGACCAGGCGGGACGCGGCGATGCGCAGGGCCAGCGGGAGGTAGCCGCAGGCGGCGGCCACCTCCAGCGCCGCCCCGGGCTCCGCGCCGGCCCGCCGCTCGCCGACGATGCCGGTGAACAGCAGCAGCGCCTCCGCGGGGCTCATCACCGCCAGATCGACCAACTGGACGTTCTCCAGGTCGATCAGCCGCGTCCGGCTGGTGATCAGGGCCGCGCAGCTGCGCGTACCGGGCAGCAGCGGACGGACCTGGGCGGCATCCCGGGCGTTGTCCAGCAGCACCAGCACCCGGCGTTCGGACAGCAGGGACCGGTAGAGCGCGGCCCGTTCCTCGGTGCTCTCCGGAACCATGGAATCCGCCACACCCAGGGCACGCAGAAACGAGCCAAGTACCGCGTGCGGCGCCAGATGACCGGGTCCGGCACCCCGCAGATCGATATACAACTGCCCATCGGGATATCGCTCCCGCGCCTCCTGCGCGGCATGGACGGCCAGTGTGGTCTTACCGACGCCGCCGGACCCGGAGATGGCGGAAACCGTGGTGGCGCCCCCGTCCGCGCCGCTCAGCCCGGCCCGTAACAAAGCGAGCGCCGCCGCCCGTCCGGTGAAATGGGCGGCATCGGCGGGAAGTTGGGCGGGGCGCACCCGGTGCGGGGCGACGGAGGGAGCGCAGTCACCGGTGGCGGCGAGTTCGGGATCCGCCAGCAGAATGCGCTGGTGCATCCCGGTCAATTCGGGGCCCGGATCCACCCCGAGTTCCGTGGCGAACAGCCGCCGCGCGTCGGCGAACACCGCAAGCGCCTCCGCCTGCCGGCCGCTTCGATAGAGGGCCAGCATCAGCAGCGTGCGGAACTGCTCGCGCAGCGGATGGGCGGCGATCAGCACGGTGAGTTCGGCGATGGCTTCGACATGGCGCCCCAAGGCCAGGTCAAGGTCCAGCCGCATTTCCAGCAGACCCAGCCGCCGTTCCGCCAGCCGGACCCGCTGGGCCTCCGCATAGGGTCCGGGCAGCCCGGCCAGGGGCTCGCCGTACCACAAACACAGGGCCTCGCCGATGAGTTGCCGGGCTCGGGTGAAGTCGCCGGCGCCGCGCAGGCGTTCCGCCTTGTCCGCCAGCCCTTCGGCCCGGTCGAGGTCGATCGGCTCCCGGCCGTCCCGCGCCGGCCGTACCGCATAGCCGCCCGACTCGTTGAGCAGCATCATCCCGGCGCCCAGGGACTTGCGCAGCCGGGAGGCATAGGTACGCAGGGTGGCCAGCGCGGCCTGGGGTGGCCGCTCGCCCCAGAGGTCGTCGATCAATTCGGCCGCGGTGGCGCCGCGTTGGCCGCGCAGCAGCAGGGCGGCCAGCAGGGCGCACTGCTGGGGTGAGCCCAGGGATATCGGTTCCTCTCCCCGCCAGGCACGGAGCGGGCCGAGCACGGTGAAACGCAACGGAGCCGCCGTGGATTCGTCTGGGGAGGCCGGCGGAGCGGCGGGCGGACGGCAATTGCCGGGTAAAGTCCCGGCCGCGGCAAGGGCGTTGGCATGCAGCGTCCGGGCGCGCTCCCACAACACCGCCCGGCCACGGGAATCCCGTACCAGATCGGCCACCAGCCGCTTCAGCACATGCAGCGGAACGGTCTTCGCCCCGGACCGGTAGTCGCTCCAGCTTGTCTTGCCCGCCGGGTACCGCTCGGCCAGTTCCCTGACCGTGAAGCCCCGGGTCAGCTCGCATAACAGGGAGGCCAGTTCATTGGCCTCCGCGGTCTGCCCTTTTGCCCTGCCCTGGGGACGCCCTGGCCTGCCCACCTTCAACTCCCCCACCTCATTGTCCGCGGACAACAGATATTGTCCGCCACTTTCCCCTGCGTCACCTGCGGTTCGGCAATTCCGCGTTGCCGGACAACCACGCCCGGCGACAAGGTGGACACACCACAGCATCGGGAAAGGGGGATTCACCACCAGTCTGTTGCACCGACCTTGCATGTCACCTTGGGAACACCCGGCCGGAGCGTCTCCACACTTCCCTGCCGCTCCGGCCGACCGGTCCATGCAGGGCACACCGGCCCTTATCCGCCTGACCGTGGAGTCCCCGTGACCGGCAAGGCCATCCGTCTGATCGAGACCGACGAAGCCCTCGACCGCCTGTCCGTGGTCGACTCGCCCGCCTGGTATCCCGGGCTCACCTCGACGGCCGTGGTCGTGCTGCGCCCGGGCGAGGAACTGGACGAGCGCAGCCTCGCCCGCGACGAGGAACTGCTCTATGTGATCAGCGGGGAACTGACCCTGGAATCACCCCTGGGACGGCACACCGCCCATGCGCACCAGGGTCTGGTGGTGCCCGGGAACACCCGCCATCACGCCCGCAACACCGGCACCGAGCCCACCCTGGTCATCCTCCACCAGCTGATCACGGCAGGTGCGCCCCATAAGGGGCGCGGGGGACTGCGCGACCAGCCATAGACGGCCCGCGCCCGCGCCAGAAGGACAGCCCGGCGGCGGCTACTCGGCGGCCACCCCCCGCAGCACCCCCTTCCGCACCTTCCCCGCCGCATTGCGCGGCAGCGAGCCCACGAACCGCACCTCCCTCGGCACCTTGTAGTTGGCCATCTCCCGCCGGGCCCAGGCGATCAGCTGTTCCGCGGTCAGCGCGGTGCCCGCGGCGGAGCGGACCACAAAGGCCCGGGCCACCTCGCCCAGGCGGGCGTCGGGGATGCCCACCACCGCGACCTCGGCGATGCCGGGATGCCGGCACAGCAGGCGCTCGATCTCGGCCGGGTAGGCGTTGAAGCCGCCCACCACAAACATGTCCTTGATGCGGTCGGTGACCCTGAGGTTGCCGTGTTCGTCCAGCACGCCCACATCGCCGGTGCGCAACCAGCCGTCGCCGTCCAGGACTTCGGCGGTGGCGGCCGGGTCCTCGAAGTAGCCGGACATCACCTGGTAGCCGCGCACCCGGATCTCCCCGGGCTCGCCCGCCGGGAGCGGGCGGCCGTCCACGCCCACCACCTCGACCTCGGTGTCCGCCAGGGCCCGGCCGGACGTGGTGGCGGCCGTCTCCGGGGGGTCGTCCCGGCGGCACATGGTGATCACGCCGGTGGCCTCGCTCATTCCATAGGCGGTCAGCACCTCGGGGACGCCCAGTTCACCGCGCAGCCGGTCGATCAGGGTGGGTGGGATCGCGGCCGCGCCGGTCACCACCAGCCGTAGCGAGGACAGGTCATGGCCGGCCCGGCCGGGGTGATCCAGCAGGGACTGGAAGAGCGTGGGCGGACCGGGGAGGACCGAGATCCGTTCCGTCGCGATATGCGCCAGCACGGTGGCCGCGTCGAAGACCGGCTGGGGCACCATGGTGGCGCCGCGCATCAGGCAGGCCAGGATCCCGGCCTTGTAGCCGAAGGTGTGGAAGAAGGGGTTGACGATCAGATAGCGGTCGCCCGCCCGCAGTCCGGCCAGCTCGCTCCAGGCACCGAAGGCCCGCAGTGACTGGGCGTGGCTGACCACGGCACCCTTGGGCTCCCCGGTGGTACCGGAGGTGAACAGGATGTCGGAGGGGTCGGCCGGCCTGATGGTGGCGGCACGGGCGTGGACCGCGGCCGGCGGGACCCGGGCGCCGGCGGCCAGGAACTCCCGCCAGGTGCGGAAGCCGCCGGGCGCGGCCTCCTCCCCGAGCACCACCACCTCGCGCAGCCGGGGCAGCAGCCGCAGGTCCTCCCCGGCCGCCCGGCGGAGCGCGGCCACATAGGAGGTGCCCAGGAAGGTGCCGGTGACAAAGAGCGAACGGGCCCGGGTGCGGGCCAGCACCTGTGCCGCCTCGGCCCCCTTGAAGCGGGTGTTCAGCGGGACCAGCACCGCTCCGGCGGTGACGGCGCCCAGGCCGGCCACCATCCACTCCAGGGTATTCGGGGCCCAGACGGCCACCCGGTCGCCGGGCTGGAGGCCGCCGGCCAGGCAGGCCGCCGCGGCGGCTTCCACCCGGGCGCCCAGCTGGGCGAAGGACAGCCGGGTCCGTCCCGCCACCACCGCCTCACGGTCGGCGTGGCGCTCGGCGGCCGCCCGTACCAGCCGGGGTATCGAACCGAACTCCAGATCCGCGCGCATCGCCCGGCCTCCGTCCCACCAGCTTGCTGACGGCTCGTCAGGTTAGCGATAGCCTTCAGCGCTGTCAGCACCGTCGGCCATCGCAGCCCGGAGGTGACCATGACCGCGACGCTCAAGGACGCCACGGCGATCGTCGGCATCGGACAGACTCCCTTCGCCCGGCAACTCCCGGATTCGGAAAAGACCTTGGCCTGCCGCGCGGTACTGGCGGCACTGGAAGACGCGGGCATCGCCCCGTCGGAGGTGGACGCCCTCGCCTCGTACACCATGGAGGAGACCGATGAGGTCGAGCTGGCCAAGGCGATCGGGGCGGGCGATCTCACCCACTTCTCCCGGGTGGGCTTCGGCGGCGGCGGCTCCTGCGCCACCCTCGCCCACCTCGCCACGGCGATAGCCACCGGTCAGGCCCGGGTGGGCGTCGCCTGGCGGTCACGCAAACGCGGCTCGGGCCCCCGGCCCTGGCGCGGCGCCGCCCAACTCCCCACCCCGGCCCAGTGGACCCGCCCCTATGGACTGCTGCGCCCGGTGGACGAGATCGCCATGCTGGCCCGCCGCTATCTGCACCGCTATGGCGGCACCCGCGAGCACCTGTGCAATGTGGCCCTGGCCTGCCGCCGGCACGCCAACCGCAACCCGGCGGCGGTGATGTACCGGCGGCCGCTCACCCGCGAGGCGTATCTGGCGGCGCGCTGGATCAGCGAACCGCTCTGCCTCTATGACAACTGCCTGGAGACCGATGGGGCGTTGGCCTGTGTACTGGTCTCCGCCGAACGGGCCCGGGACTGCCGCCACACCCCCGTCCACCTCCATGCCGCCGCCCAGGCCCTGCCCGCCCAGCACCATGGCATGGTCAACTACTGGAACGACGACCCGCTCACCGGCCCGTCCTGGACCGCCGCCCGACAGCTGTGGAAGACGGCCGACTTCGGCCCGCCGGACATCGACGTCGCCCAGATCTATGACGCCTTCACCCCGCTGATCCCGCTCTCCCTGGAGGGCTATGGCTTCTGCGCCCGGGGCGAGGGCGCCGCCTTCACCGAGGACGGCGCCCTGGAACTGGGCGGCCGGCTGCCGGTCAACACCAGCGGCGGCGGACTGAGCGAGGCCTACGTCCATGGCTTCAACCTGATCACCGAGGGCGTCCGGCAGCTGCGCGGCACCTCCACCGCACAGGTGCCGGGCGCCCGGACCTGCCTGGTCACGGCGGGCGAGGGCGTCCCCACCTCCGCCGTGCTGCTGAGGAGTTGATGTCTCATGCCGTCCATCATGCAGGGCACCACTGACAACGGGCTCCTGGCTCCGGTGCCCGACCAGGACGGCGCCCCCTTCTGGCGCTACACGGCCCGCGGTGAGCTGCGCGTCCAGACCTGCGCCGCCTGCCGCGTACCGCGCTTCCCGCCGCGCCCCTGCTGCCCGTACTGCCAGAGCTTCGCCCACCGCTGGCAGAAGATGTCCGGGCGAGGACACATCTGGTCATTTGTGGTCGCCCACCCACCGCTGCTGGAGGGCTACGCCCAACAGGCCCCGTACAACGTGGCCTTGGTGGAACTGTTCGACGCGCCGGGGATCCGGCTGGTGGGCAATGTGCTGGCCGCCCCGGACGCACCGCTGGGCGCCCTGGATCCGGCCCGGCTGGCCATTGGTGCGGCGGTCAGGGTGACCTTCACCCGGGTGTCCGGCGGGTTCACCCTGCCGCAGTGGCTGCTGGAGGGCCCATGACCGTACAGACCACCGTCAGCGGCCCCGTCGCCCTGGTGACCCTCAACCGGCCGGACCGCCACAATGCCATCGACCTGGCCATGGCCGCCGAACTCACCGCGCTCTGGGCCCGGTTCCGCCGGGACGACTCGGTGCGGGTGATCGTACTGACCGGCGCGGGCGAGCAGGCGTTCTGCACCGGCATCGACCGCTCGGCCACCGTCCCCCAGCCCAGCGGGCCCTGCGCCCTGGACGACCCGCTGCTGACCGTCGGCCCCAAGTCCGCCGACCTATGGAAACCGGTGATCGCCGCGGTCAACGGGATGGCCTGCGGCGGGGCGTTCTACCTGCTGGGCGAGGCCGAGTTCATCATCGCGGCGGAGCACGCCGCCTTCTTCGACCCGCACACCTCCTACGGCATGGTGAGCGCCTACGAGGCCGCGGAGCTGGTCCAGCTGCTGCCCTATGGGGAGGCCGCCCGCACCGCCCTGCTGGGCGCGGCTGAACGCCTCTCCGCCCAACGCGCCTATGAGCTGGGGCTGGTGACCGAACTGGCCGCCACCCCGGCCGAGGCGCGCGAGGCGGCCCTGCGCGTCGCCGCCGTGCTGGCCGGCCACCCGCCCGGTGCCGTCCAGGGCACGGTGCGGGCGCTCTGGGCGGCCCGGGAGACGGCCCGGGCGCACGCCAGGGCACTGGCCCCGCAGTTGATCAAGCTGGGCAGCGCGCCGCCCGGGGAGCAGGCGGCGCTGTTCGCGGCCCGCGCCCGGGAGCACCGGCTGCGCTGAACCAGCTGCCCGGCACGGTCAACGGCGGCTCTGGCCGGTGCCCTTGGCCGCGTCCAGGGCATAGACACAGCGGTCCTTGCTGCAGGCGTAGACCACACCGCCGGTGACCACCGGCGAGCCGGTGATCTCCCCGCCGGTGGCCAGCTTCCAGCGCAGCTGGCCGCCCATGGCGTCCAGGGTGTAGAGGCAGTGGTCGGCGGAACCGAAGTGCACCCGGCCGTCGGCGACCACCGGCGAGCCCACCACATCGCCACCCGCCGCGAACCGCCAGCGGGGCGTGCCGCTGACCGCGTCCAGGGTGTAGAGCGCCCCGCCGCTGCCCAGGTGCACCAACTGCCCGTTGACCAGCACCGGTTCGGTGGACTGGCGGCCCTCGGTGGCGATCCGCCAGCGCTCCCGGCCGGAGGCCGCGTCCAGCGCGTAGACCGTGCCCAGGTAGTCGGCGACATAGACGCCACCACCGGACACCTCCGCGCCGGGGGCGTACGCCGGCGGGCAGAGGAAGACCGCGGGCGCCTCGAACCGCCAGCGGACCTCGCCCCGGGCGACATCAATGGCCAGCACACGCGTCCCGGCGGTCACATAGACCACACCGTCGGGAGCGGCGAGCAGCCGTACCGGCACCCCGCCACAGGACGCGGTGTCGCCCACCGGGTAGGACCAGCGTTCGGCGCCGGTGCGTGCCTCCAGGGCGCGCAGCCGGGCGTCGGCCCAGACATAGACGGTGTTGTCATGCACCACCGGACCGCAGTCGGGAGTCTCGAAGTCGGTCTGCAGACCGCCGCGTTCCCACAGCAGCTCGCCGGTGGCCGCCTCCCAGGCCTGGGCGCCGCCGCCGCGCGTGCCGGTGACCACGGTGCCCCGGTCGGCCTTGAGCGAGTACACCCAGCCGTCGGTGGACAGCCGCCACCGCTCGCTGCCGTCGGCGGAGTCCAGCGCGTACAGCGTCGGCCCGTCGGAGGCGTGTATCCGGCCGTCCGCCACCGCCATCGCCCAGGCCACATCGCGGGTCTTGAACTGCCGCCGCCCGCTGGCCACATCGAGGGCGTGCACCTCGAAGGAGGTGACATACAGCAGGTCACCGGCGACGGTGGGGGTGCCCCAGACGTCATTGGACATCCGGAACCGCCAGGGCCGCCAACGGCCCGGCTCCGCCGGAGGGTTGGCGGGCTCGGCGGGCGGGGCGGTGGTGGCGCCGGACGGCGGCCGCACCCAGCCGGTGCTCGGCGGGGCCTGTGGTTCACGGGTGTCGGCGACCCGGGGGCCGGGGCCGATGGAGACCCGGGAGCCGGGCAGCCGTACCGGCCCGTCCTCGGTGAAGGCGGGCGCGGGTGCGGGCGCGGCCGCGTGCCTACCGTGCGCCGGGGCGACGGCCTGCGGGCTGCTCAGCCCGCCGCGCGGGTCCGCCACCGGGCCACGCCCGGTGCGGGCGGCGGCGCCCTGGCCCCAGCCGGTGCCCGGCCGGGGCGGCGGGGAGGCCGGCACCGGATCGGCGGCCGGCGGCCGGGCGGGCGGCGGCACGGCGGCCCGGCCGGCGGCACGGGAGGCGGCGGCCGCGGGCCGGTGCCCGGCCCGGCGCTGCTCGATCATGGAGACGGCATTGTCCGGCAGCCAGGCGGAGGCGGTGCCGCTGTCGTCACCGGAGGAGAACAGGTGCGGCGCCAGCTGGGACTGGAGGTCGGCCGGGCTGGGCCGGTGCTCGGCCGCCATCTGCATACAGGAGTCGATCAGCGGCCGCAGCTCCTCGGGCAGGCCACTGAGGTCCGGCCCCTCGCGCAGCAGCATAAAGACCGTCTCCACCGGGTTGACGCCGTGATACGGCGCATGGCCGGTGGCCGCGAAGACCAGGGTGGAGCCCAGCGAGAAGACATCGCTGGCCCCGGTGACGCTGCGGGAGTCGCGGGCCTGCTCGGGTGACATGTACGCGGGGGTGCCGACGGCGACATTGGTCATGGTCAGCCGGGTGTTGGACACCCCGGAGGCGATGCCGAAGTCAATGACCCGGGGGCCGTCCTCCACCACCAGCACATTGGACGGCTTCAGGTCGCGGTGCACCAGGCCCGCGCCATGGATGGACTGCAGCGCCTCGGCGATCCCGGCGGCCAGCCAGCGCACCGCCTGGGCGGGCAGCGGGCCGCACTCGTTGACGATCTCCTCCAGCGAGGGGGCGGGCACATAGGCGGTGGCCAGCCAGGGCACGGCCGCCCGGGGATCGGCGTCCACCACCGCGGCGGTGTAGAAGCCGCTGACCGCCCGGGCCGCTTCCACCTCACGGGTGAAGCGCACCCGGAACAACTGGTCCTCGGCCAGCTCCGTACGCACCGTCTTGATCGCCACCCGCCGGCCGGACGCCGAGCGGGCGAGATAGACCAGCCCCATGCCGCCGGCGCCGAGCCGGCCGAGCACCTCAAAGGGGCCGATCCGTCTCGGGTCGTGCTGCGTAAGCTGCTCCAACTGGCCTGCCACCTCCCCGTGGGGGCTTGAAGGGTTCCAGCCCCGTGCAGCGTCCCACCACGAATTGTCCCGGGATACGCTCCCCCGATTCTCCCTGGCGGAGGCCGTGGTTGCGAACTCGGGTCACGCTTGGCGTGTCCCCGCCACAAACGGAAGCCGGGCCCCCGCTACCCGCCGGCCTTCGGCCGGGCCCTGGTGGGGTCGATGATGACGAAGTCGGCCCCCTGATCATCGGTCAGCACCGCGTACCGGCCGTGCGGGGTGTCCTCGGGCTGACGCCGGACCCGGCCGTGCAGCTGGAGTGCGGTATAGGCGGCGGCGTCGCAGTCGTCGACCACGAAGTACACCAGGAAGTGCGCGGGCATCTCGGCGGGGAACCGGTCGTCCATCACCGCCCGGCCGCCGATGGCGTGGTCATGGGTGGCGGGCTCGCCGGCGGGCGTCCAGGCGGCGTAGCCGATGCCCGCGGTCCCGCTCAGGTCCATGCTCCGGAAGCCGAAGACCTCGGCGTAGAAGGCGTCCACCGCCGCCGGGTCGCGGGTGTAGACCTCGGTCCAGCCGAAGGAGCCCACCTCGCCGCGCTTCTCGAAGCCCCGGTGGGTCCCGGCCTGCCAGACGCCGAACACGGCACCACCCGGGTCCACGGCCAGCAGCACGGTGCCGTACTCGCCGACGGCCACCGGGCCGGTGATCACCTGCCCGCCGGCGGACCGGATGCGCCCGGCCGTGGCGGAGGCGTCGTCGGAGGCGAAGTAGACGGTCCAGGCGGTGGGCATCCTGCCGTCCGTCTTGGGGGCCAGGGCGGCCACCCTGGCGCCCTGGTGGAGGGCCTGGGCGTACTGCCCGAAGCGGGCGTCACCCTCCTGGAAGGTCCAGCCGAACAGTTCACCGTAGAAGCGCTTGCCCGCGTTCAGGTCGGGCAGTGTGACGTCCGCCCAGCACGGTCCGGCCCCCTGGTTACCGCCCGTGGCAGCGCTCATGGCGACCGCCTCCTTCCAACGCCCTCAGCAGCCACGGTATAGGCGGTACGCCGTTCCCGCCCGGGCTGCGGACAACACCGCGGACAACCGGGGGGACGGGCGGCGACCGGACGACGATCGGGCGGGGTACGGACGGCGGCGCGGACCGCCGGTCCACGACTCGCCGGTGCGACGATTCACCGGTACGGGCCAATGTCCAACGGCTCTCTTTTCGGCTCGCCAAAACCCCTCTGAGCTGCATGAAAACCCCGTTTCAGACCCCCGCCCCCATTTGCATGCGGCCGAATCGCGCTCCGATCACCCCTCGGTAAGCTGACGGCATGACAGGACAAGTACGCACCGTCGACGGCCGGGTGGCCGGCCGGCGAGGTCAGGCGACGCGGCAGAAGCTGCTCGACTGCCTCGGCGAAATGCTCAGCTCGTCGCCGTACCGCGACGTCAAGGTCATCGATGTGGCCCGTAAGGCCGGCACTTCGCCGGCCACCTTCTACCAGTACTTCCCGGACGTCGAGGGCGCGGTCCTGGAGATCGCCGAGGAGATGGCCAAGGAAGGCGCCGGCCTCACCGAGCTGGTGGCCGGGCGGAGTTGGGTCGGCAAGGCTGGCTGGCAGGCGGCCGAGGAACTGGTCGACGGCTTCCTGGACTTCTGGCGGCGCAACGACGCCATCCTCCGTGTGGTCGACCTGGGAGCCGCCGAGGGCGACAAGCGGTTCTACAAGATCCGCATGAAGATCCTCAACGCGGTCACCAACTCCCTTACCGATTCGGTCAAGGAGCTTCAGGCCAAGCGCAAGGTCGATCAGGACGTCAACCCCGCCGCGGTGGCGGGCTCACTGGTCGCCATGCTGGCGGCGGTCGCCTCGCACCAGAAGGGCTTCCAGAGCTGGGGCGTCAAGCAGGCCGAACTCAAGCCCAATCTGGCCCTCCTGGTCCACCTGGGCATCACCGGCAAGAAGCCCACCAGGTAACGGCGCGGCGCGCGTCCTGTCATCGCAAGGGCGGGCCACCGGGCCCGCCACCGCGCGCACCCTCACCTGACCCTTCCGGCCCATCCGGCCCATCCGGCTTGTGCAGCTCATCCGGCTCCAGCCGGAACAACCGGATCTCCCGTTCCACCCGCGCCTGATAACGGGCGTACGGCGGCCAGAAGGCCACCACCCGCCGCCAGACGGCCTCCCGCTCCGCACCGCGCAACAGCCGTGCGGTGACCGGCACTTGCCTGCCCCTACGACTGACCTCCGCCCGGGGGTGCGCCAGCAGATTGGCCGTCCAGGCCGGATGCGCGGGCCGGCCGAAATTGCTGCCGATCACGATCCACCCGTACTCCGCACCGTCCGCGCCACGCTCCGGCAGACAGGCCAGTGGTGTCCGCCTGGGCAGTTGACTCCTGGCACCGGTGCTGATGAGAACCAGACTCGGCAGCAGGCGGGCACTGAGCAGCGTCCGGCCGCCGGTCAGCCGGTGGACGGCCGAGTCCAGGGCAGGCACAAAGTGCGGGCCCACCCGGGCGAATGCCCTGCTGGACGAGACCTGTTGGACGATCCGTTCGACAGCGCCCCTCACAACACCACCGCCTCCTGGTAACGGCCCTCCTCGAACAGGCCGACCGCTTCAGCCGCCCTGGCCCGCAGCCGGTGCACCGGACCGAACAGCACGGCGTCGGAGGCGGCCCGCTTGAAGTACAACTGCGCGTCGTGCTCCCAGGTCACCCCGAGGCCACCGTGCAACTGCACGGCTTCGCCGGCGACCAGGCACTGGGTTCGCAGCGCCTGGGCCAGGGCCAGCGCCACGGTCGCCGACCGCCGGGCGGCACCGGCGGGACGGTCGGCGCCGGTGGACTGTTCGGCATCGGTGGACTGGGCCGCATCAGTGGAACGGTGGGCATCGGCGGGACGGTCAGCGCCGGCGGGTTGGACGGCATGGGTGGAACGGTCGGCGCCGGTGGGTTGGACGGCATGGGTGGAACGGTCGGCGCCAGCGGGGCGGGCGACCGCCCAGGCCGCGTAGTACGCCGCAGAACGCGCCGCCCGCACCGCCACATAGAGGTCCGCCAGCCGGTGCTTGACCGCCTGGAACGAGCCGATGGGCCGGCCGAACTGCTCCCGCGTCCGGACATGTTCCAAGGTCAGCTCCAGCGCCCGGTCGGCGGCGCCGGTGGCCTCGGCGGCCAGCACAGCGGCGAACGGGCCGCCCAGCCCGGCCAACGCGGGCCGCGCGTCCACCGGTTGGGGCCCCAGCGGTTCGGCCGGCGCGTCCCGGAACTCCACCCTGGCCTGGGCGCGGGTCTCGTCCATCGCGGTCAGCCGGGTGCACCGCACCCTCTCATCCGGCACCACCGTGAACAGCGCCGGGTGGCCGCGGGCATAGCCACCGGTGTGCGCGGCGACCAGCAGCAGGTCCGCGCCATGCCCGGCCGGCACCTGGGCGGCGGAGCCGAACAGCCGCCAGCCGTCGCCGGTTTGCCTGGCCTGCACCCCGCCGGACCGTCCGCCGCCCGACCAGTCGCCACTGGGCCGGTCACCACCGGTCCGGTCGCCACCGGGCCAACCACCGTCATTGGGGGCGGTGAGCGCCAGGGCAGCGGGCAGGGTACCCCGGGGTACGGCCAGGGTGGCGGTCAGCCGGCCGTCGGCCAGCCGGGGGAGCAGGCCGGCGCGCTGCTCAGGGGTACCCAGCGCGGCGATCAGCGGAGCCGCCAGCACCGTGGTGCCCAGCAGGGGCGAGGGCAGCAGGAACCGTCCGGTCTCCTCTGCGGCCAGGGCGAGTTCGGTCCAGCCGCAGCCCACTCCCCCATAGCGCTTGGGCACCGCCAGCCCCGCGAGGCCCAGCGATGCCAGCTCCCGCCACAGCCCCCGGTCCCAGCCGACGGGGGTGGCGACCGCCGCCCGCACCTCGCCGGACCCACAGCGCTTGAGCAGCAGTTCGCGCAGCGTACGGCGGATCTCCCGCTGCTCCGCGCTCAGTTCGACGTCCATAGGGCGACCTCCATCGCTCCCGACGGAGCCGGGTGTACGGAGCGGATGTGCGGATATTAGGCAGCCAGGCCATAACTTCCCAGCCCTGAACTGATGTACCGTCAGTTTTTATGAGCCCGGGCACCCGCAAGGTCGCCGTACTCGGCGTGGCGCTCTCCGACTGCGGCCGGCTGGACACCGTCTCGCCCTACGCCCTGCACGCCCAGGCGGCCCGGCGCGCGCTCGCCGACTGCGGCCTGGACCGGTCAGTGATCGATGGGTTCGCCTCCGCCGGGCTGGGCACCCTGGCCCCGGCCGAGGTGGCGGAGTACCTGGGACTGCGCCCGGCCTGGGTGGACTCCACCTCGGTCGGCGGAGCCACCTGGGAGGTGATGGCGGCGCACGCCGCCGACGCCATCGCGGCCGGGCACGCCGAGGCCGTACTGCTGGTCTACGGCTCCACGGCCCGCGCCGACCTGCGCGCCGGACGGCGCACCGCCAACCTCTCCTTCGGCGCCCGCGGCCCGTTGCAGTTCGAGGTGCCCTACGGGCATACGCTGATCGCCAAGTACGCCATGGCGGCCCGGCGCCATATGCACCAATACGGCACCACCATCGAGCAGTTGGCGGACATCGCCGTGCAGGCCCGGACCAACGCCGCACACAATCCACAGGCGCTGCACCGCTCCCCGATCACCATCGACGACGTCCTTGCCGGACCGCCGGTGGCCGAACCCTTCACCAGGCTGCACTGCTGCATCCGCTCCGACGGCGGCTGCGCGGTACTGCTCGCGGCCGAGGAGTACGCGGCGGACGCAGCCAAACCGCCGGTCTGGGTGCTGGGCACCGGGACCGCCGTCTCCCACGCCGCCCTCTCCGAATGGCCCGACTTCACCGTGTCCCCGGCCGCCGCCTCCGGACCACCGGCCTTCCGCCGGGCGGGCATCACCCCCGACGACGTCCAAGTGGCCCAGATCTACGACGCGTTCACCTATATGACCCTGGTGACCTTGGAGGACCTGGGCTTCTGCGCCAAGGGCGAAGGCGGCGCCTTCGCCGCGGACGGCAGGCTGACCATTGGCGGAGCACTGCCGGTCAACACGGACGGCGGCGGCCTCTCCGCCTGCCACCCCGGTATGCGCGGCCTGTTCCTCCTGGTGGAGGCGGTGCGCCAGCTGCGCGGCGAGGCAGAGGAGGGCCGCCAGGTCCGCCTGCCCGACGGAGCCCCGCCCCGCCTGGCACTCGCCTCCGGAACCGGCGGCTGGTTCTGCTCCTCGGGCACGGTGATCCTGGGACGCGACTGAGCACCCGGGGGGGGCGGGCCCGGCACTCGGCTCCCTTGGCCCGGCCCCCATACCGCCGGGCTCCCATGCGCCGCCCGGCCCGCTTGGTTGGATCTTGGTTGGATCTTGGTTGGATGAGGCATATGACCACCACCCCGCCGCCCGACGACCAAGCCGCCCAGCAAGCCTTCCGCGAGCTCCTGCGCACGCTCCGGGTCTGGGACACCGAGTTGCCCGCCTTCGACCCGGACACCGCCCCGCCCGCCCCGCTGCCCCTGTTCCAGCGCTGGCTGACCGAGGCGGCCGCGGCTGGCAGCCCGGAGCCGCACACCATGACACTGGCCACCGCCGACGCCCATGCACGCCCTTCGGTGCGGACGGTGATGCTGCATGACGCTGATCACCGCGGCTGGCACTTCGCCACCCACCGCACCAGCCGCAAGGGCCGGGAACTCCAGGTCCGCCCGCAGGCCGCACTGGGCTTCTACTGGCCGGCCGTGGGCCGCCAGGTCCGGGTGCTGGGCACGGTGACCCAGGCCGGCGCGGCCGAGAGCCGGGCGGACCTGGCCAAGCGCTCCACCGGTGCGCTGGCCGCCGCCCTGGTGGGCCGCCAGAGCGAGGAGCTGACCTCACTGGCGGAGCTGGAGCGCGCCTCCAGCGATGCCTGGGCACGGGCTACCCGGGAACCCGAGGCCCCGGTGGACAGCTGGCGGCTGTACATCCTGGACCCGGACGAGGTGGAGTTCTTCCAGGGCGACGCCAAGCGCAGGCACATCCGCCTCCGCTACCGCCGCTCCCCGGACGGCTCCTGGACCACCGGACTGCTCTGGCCCTGATGCCCGGGCACCGGGTCGGTGGCCAGCCGGGCATGCAGGTGCGCATCCCACATCCGGCCGTCGGTGCCCGGCATCTCCCCGCGCATGACGCCCTCCGGCAGGTAGCCACAGCGGCCGGCCACCCGGCAGGACGCCCGGTTGGGCAGCACATGGCTCAGCTCGATCCGGTGCAGCCCCACCTCCGGCCCGAACCCCCAGCGGGTGACCGCCTCCACGGCCCCCGAGGCCCGGCCCCGCCCGCGGTACTCCGGCAGCACCCAGTAGGAGATCCGGGCACTGCGGTTGATCCAGCTGAAGTTGGCCAGCCGCACATCACCGATCACGACCTCACAGTCCGGCCCGGCCATCACCACCGCGAACGCGGCCACCCGGCCCTCCTGCCAGCCGGTGATACTCCGCCGCAGGTAGTCATGCGCACCATCCGCGGTCGGCGGCGGAATGGTCACCGCGTTCCAGCGCCGGAAGTCCGGGTCGGCTATGCCTCGCTGCACCGCCTGGACATCTCCCTCCCGCCAGGGGCGCAGCAGGAGATCGCCATGCTGACCACCATGTGTCAACCGAACTGGTCCATGCCATGCCGTGGGTTGTGTCATAAACCCATTCAACAGGGCCGGAACAACGGCACGGTGGGCATCACCTCGACGACCCCGGACCGTCCGTCCCGAGGGTCGGGGACGGTAGGCAGGGCCGGTGCGACAGGCATGGTCGGAATGGCAGGCATGGTTGGGACGGCAGGCATGGTTGGGACGGCAGACATGGTCGAGGTGGCAGGCGCGGTTGGGCTGACAGGGACGGTCGAGGTGGCAGGCATGGTCGGGGCGGCCGATGCCTCGGGAGCGGCCCGCGCTGCCGGTGGGGCCAGCTCCGCCGGTGCGGCGGGTGGGACCTTTGGGGCCTGTGGGGCCAGCTCCGCCGGTGCGGCCGCAGCCACCGGGCCTATCCGGCCGTCCGAGCTTCCCAAACTCCCCGGGGTCCCCGGGGTCTCCAGGCTCCCCGAACTTCCCGGGGCGTCCGGAAGAGCCCGGAGACCACCAGAGCCCCGGAATCCCCCGCGGTCCCCAGAGTCCCGAAGGTCTCGGAGGTCCCGGAACACCACCCCCAGCCGCATCCCCACACGCAGGGCATCCGGCGCGCAGTCAACCACCTCGGTGGCCAGCCGCGGCCCCTCGGCGAGATCCACCATGGCAGCCACATAAGGCAACCGGTCATGGAACGGCGGCAGATCGTTTATATGGACCACGGACCAGGTGTAGAGCACCGCATCCCCACTCGCCTCCTCCCAGATGACGTTCTCGCTCCAGCAGTGCGGGCAGAACTCCCGCGGATAGTGGTGCGCCCTGCCGCAACCGGCCGCCCGGCAGCGGCGGATCAGCAGCCGGCCATCGGCGGCCGCCTCCCAGTAGGGCCGGGTGAACTCGTCGATCTCCGGCACATCGAACCGCCCATGGGCTGGGGAGCGTTCCATGATCCGCCCTCCCTTCTCCTCGCTTTCTCCGGTACGACGCGTTCCTGACGGTGAGTCAGCTCAGTACGCTGACTGTACGTCAGCTCATCGGTCCTCGAGCAGGAGTGGGCGAGAACGATGCTTGGATCGACTCACGGCACCCTCACCACCACCTCCCGGCCGGCCCGCGTGGTGGCCTGCGGCGAACGACCGGGCCTCACCGTGCACGGTGACGCGGGCGCCACCGCCGACCTGGACGCCGGCGGCCGCCCCCTGACCTCCACTGTCCCCGACCTCGACCGATTCTTCCGCCCCAGAACTCTGGCCGTGATCGGCGCCGGTGACACCGAGGGCCGCCCCGGCACCCGCATCACCCGGCAACTCATCGGCTGGGCCGACCGCGTCGGCGCCCGCGTCCTCCCCGTCACCCCCTCTCGTGACTCCGTCTTCGGCCTGCCCTGCCTCCCTTCCGTCCGCGAGCTCCCCGAGGGCATCGACGTGGCCGCCCTGCTCATCGCCAATCCCATACCGGTGATCGAGGAACTCGGCCCGCGCAAGGCCGGGTTCGCCGTGGTCTTCGCCTCGGGCTTCGCCGAGACCGGTCCCCAGGGCGCCCTGGCCCAGGACCGGCTGGCAGCCGCCGCCCGGAGTGCCGGGGTCCGCCTGCTCGGCCCCAACACCAACCTCAACGCCTTCGAAACCTTCCGCGAAGACCTCCACGGTCCGGCCATCGCGCTGATCACCCAGTCAGGCCACCAGGGCCGCCCGCTGTTCGCCCTCCAGGAGCTGGGCATCCGGCTGTCCCACTGGGCGCCCACCGGTAATGAGGCGGACCTGGAATGCGCCGACTTCCTCTCTTACTTCGCCACCCGCCCGGAAGTCGGCGCGGTCGCCGCCTATGTGGAAGGGCTCAAGGACGGGCGCGCCTTCCTCCTGGCCGCCGACCGCGCCGCCCGGCACCGGGTGCCGGTGGTGGCCGTCAAGGTCGGCCGCACCGAGGCCGGAGCCCGCACCGCCGCCACCCACACCGGCAAACTCACCGGCGCCGACGCGGTGGTGGACGCGGCCATGCGCCAGTTCGGCGTGGTCCGGGTGGCCGGGCTGGACGAACTGCAGGACACCGCCACCCTGCTGGCCCGCGCCCGGCCGCCGCGCGCCACCGGCGTCGCCGCGTATTCGATCTCCGGGGGCTCGGGGGCCCACTTCGCGGACCTGGCCACAGCGGCCGGCCTCCACCTGCCCACCCTCTCGCCCGAAAAACAGCGGGAGTTGCACCAGTGGATCCCGGACCACCTCTGCGTCGCCAACCCGGTGGACAATGGTGGCCATCCGGTGGGCGACTGGCGCGGCCGCCGGATCATCGACGCGCTGCTCGCCGACCCCGCCATCGGCGTCCTGGTCTGTCCCGTCAGCGGCCCGTTCCCGCCGCTGAGCGACAAACTGGCCCAGGATCTGGTGGATGCGGCGGAGCAGACCGACAAGCCGGTGTGTGTGGTGTGGGGCTCGCCGGTCGGCACCGAGGACGCCTATCGCCGGACCCTGCTGGGTTCCTCGCGAGTGATCACCTTTCGCACCGTCGGCAACTGTGTGACCGCCCTGCGCGCCTACTTCCGCCACCACCGCTTTGCCGCCGACTACCGGTCTCCCTTCGAGGATGCCCCGCGCACCGCCTCGCCCGCGGCCGGCAAGGCGCGGGCCCTGCTGCGCCCGGGCGAGCAGCTCAGCGAACACGCGGCCAAGCAACTGCTGCGCACCTATGGCATACGAGTGCCCAGGGAACAGCTGGTGACCAGCGCGGCCGCGGCCGTACGGTCGGCGGCCCAGGTGGGCTACCCGGTCGTCATGAAGGCATCGGCGCCCCGGCTCGCCCATAAGACCGAACTCGGCCTGGTCCGCATCGGGTTGACCTCGGCCAGCCAGGTGCGTGACGCCTACCGCGACCTCACCGAAATCGCCCGCTGCCAGGAGATCCCGCTGGACGGGGTGCTGGTGTGCCAACTGATCGAGCGGGGCGTGGAAATGACCGTGGGCCTCTCCCAGGACAGCCTCTTCGGGCCCACCGTGACCGTGGGCCTGGGCGGGGTGTTTGTGGAGGTGTTCCGGGACACCACCGTATGCGTGCCGCCGTTCGGCGAACGTCAGGTTCGGGATGCCCTGGCCGAGTTGCGCGGGCATGCCCTGCTCACCGGCGCCCGGGGGGCTCCCCCGGCCGATATGGACGCCCTGGTCGAGACGGTGCTGCGCATCCAGCGCATGGCTCTGGACCTGGGTGACGCACTTGCTGAGCTGGACGTCAATCCCCTGGTCGTACTCGAACGCGGACAAGGCGCGGTGGCCCTGGACGCGCTGGCCTACTGCGGCTGAACCGCCCCGCCGCCCCGGCCTGCCGTCCATGAACCGCCGGCCCACCCGTACCACCCGGTCCCATGAACCGCGGAACCTACGGAGCTCCTTCATGACCCTCTCCCCCCAGGATGTGTCCCCCGGCTCCGGCGACCTCGCCGAACCCGGTGGAGCCGATGGGATATTGATAGGGCACACCACTGACAACGGAGTGTCCTGGATCACACTCAACCGCCCGCAGACACTTAACGCCATCACTCCTGACCAGCGGGAATGGCTAATCTCAAGATTTTTTCGGGACTCTTCCGACCCGGCCGTCCGAGCCGTGGTGATCACAGGTTCGGGCAAGGGATTCTGCTCGGGTGCGGACCTCCGCACCGCGGCCGGACCGGCGGGCGCGGCACGGGTTCCGGGCGATGTGGCCCGTACCCTCCGGCTGGGCGCCCAGCGGCTGATCGGTGCCGTACTGGACTGCGAGAAACCGGTGATCGCCGCGGTCAACGGGGTCGCCGCCGGACTGGGCGCCCACCTGGCACTCGCCTGCGACCTGGTGCTGGCGGCGGAACGGGCCACGTTTATCGAGGTGTTCGTGCGGCGCGGACTGGTCCCGGACGGCGGCGGCGCCTACCTGCTGGCCCGTCTCGTCGGACCCCAGCGGGCCAAGGAGCTTATGTTCTTCGGCGATCCGCTGACCGCCACCGAGGCTCACCGCCTCGGGGTGGTCAACCGTGTCGTCCCGGATGGTGAGTTGACGGCCACGGCGCGGCGGTGGGCCGAGCGGCTGGCCGCTTCCCCCACCCGGGCGCTGGCCCTGGCCAAGCAACTCGTCAATTCTGCGGGCGAGTCCGACCGGGCGGCCGCCTTCGCCGCCGAAGCAGCGGCCCAGGAGATCAATATGAACACCGCCGACGCGGCCGAGGGCATCGCCGCCTTCCTGGAGCACCGCCCTCCGGTTTACCGGGGACGATGATGCGCCCCCGACTCAACCCTGAGATCTCCTGGACCACCTTCCCCGCCGCATTTCCGTCGGCTTCAATGGAGGGGTGATGGGACACGCGGGCATGGCCACCGCCGCCCTGCGCCACCTGCGCGCCCAGGGCTCCTTGCCGGTACCTTCCGAGGCGTTCCGGCCGGTGCTGCGGGCGGTGCGCGCCGATGAACCCCTGCCACCGCCACCGGAGGAATTCCGGCGTACGTTGGGCCACTTCGCCAGCGGTGTCACGGTGATCACCGCACCGGGCGCCGACGGCGAGCCACCGGCCGGCTTCGCCTGCCAGTCCTTCGCCTCGCTGTCGCTGGAACCACCCCTGGTGGTCTTTATGGTGGGCCGGACATCCACCACCTGGCCACGAATCGCCCGGGCCGGAGTGTTCTGCGTCAACGTCCTGAGTGCACAACACGGTGAACTATGCCGGGACTTCGCGGCCAGCGGCGCCCGGGTGCGCGACAAGTTCGCCGGGGTGTCCTACGAAGCGTCCCCGGTGACCGGTTCGCCCCGGCTCACCGGCGTACCCGCATGGGTCGACTGCGGCATCCACACCGTGCACACCGGCGGGGACCACCTGATCGTGGTGGGCAGTGTGCTGGCGCTGGGGACGGACGAGGCGGCCGCCGAGGCGGGGCCGCTGCTTTTCCACCGGGGCGCGTTCGGCACGTTGGGCACCTTCGAGGGGTGAAGGGCTCAGGGGTGAAGGACTCAGAGGTGAACGCCGAGGGTGCCCAGGGGGCCAAGAGACGGAGCGCTACTTGTCGGCTCTGACCTTGGCCTTGCTGACGCCCTTTCCCTTGACGACCTTCTTCAGTTCATAGCGCTTTCCGGAACCCGGCTTGCCGACACCGTAGAAGATCCGCGGTTCCTTGGCTGTACCGGCGACACTCCAGTTCCGGTTGAAGCCGCACTTTGCTATTTCCAGGTGCACTCCCTGGACCTTGCCGCCGTCCTTCATGGGCGACCAGGTGCCGGGGCCGTCACAGTCCTTGGCCTTGTCCTGGCCCGTCCCGTCCCACAGGTAGTTGTCGAGCCCATTGGCCACAGCGGTGCCGTTCTCGCTGAGCTCCACCCGGCCACCGCGCCCGTCGTCCCAGACGCCGGCCAGATCCGACTTATGCAGTTTTGGCGGTTTGTAGACGGCCACCAGACCGGTGCCGTACAGCGCCGCACCCAGCGCACCTATGGTCAGCCAGGCGATGGCGCCGTCCCGGGTGACTCTGCGGGCCATGCTGCCGGACCGGCCCGCCCGGACCCGGCGGTCGGCGATGCGGGCCACAAAGGCCGCGGGCAGCAGCCCCACGGTGAGCGACGCCCACCAGATGAGATAGGACAGCGGGTTGGCGAGCGAGAGGCTGCCGAGCGCCGCCACCGCGCCGAATGTGATCACCCCGGCCGCCGACACCGCGGCCACGGCGCCCGCGGTCCATGGCCAGCGTCCGGAACGCCCCGTGCGCCGTGCCGCACGGCGCGCGAGGGTGAGCGCGGGCATCACGGCGGCGGCTGTGACGAAGCCACTGAGCAGCACGGTCAACAGCAGCGCGGCCAGCGATACGGCGGCGAGCAGCAGGACACCGTGTGGCAGACCATCGTGCTCGCGGGAGAGCAGCACCAGCAGACCAGAGGTCGCCGCGATGACGACCTCGGCGCTCAGGGTGGCCATCGAGGCGCAGAACGCGGCACCGAAGCCGTCCGGCTTCTCCTCTTGCCGGGAGGGACCGTCGGTCCGCACCACCGCTTCGGCGGCCGGCTCCCCGACTGCCTCCGCGATCGTTTCCGCGGTCGGCTCCGGGTCCGTCCCCGCGTCCGCCTCCACGTCGGTTCTCTCGACCGCACCCTTCGCCGTCGTCGCCTCGTCCGGTATCGCGTCCGGCTCGGCTTGCTGTGTCATATCGGCCCCTCTCTCCCTGAAAGATTCCCCCAGAGGCCGAGAGGTTGCGTGGAGAGGTGTTTCGAGACCCCGCTCACCCCCGCTGATTCCGCCGAAAGGGAGGTCCGGGCGCACAACGGCACCGCGGCGGCCGCAGGCGGGCACCATTTTTTACCGGTTGATCCCTGATGAGTCGAGGGAGAGGGCGGCCAGGAAACGATTCGGCGAGCGACGGCTCAGCACGAGAGACAACTCGGAGCGAGAGGCGGCTCAGAAGGCCAGCACGCAGCGGGCCACCCGTCCGCCCCGCACATCCTCCGCCGCCCGCACAAAGTCCTCCACCGGGTGGACGGCCGTCACCAGCTCATCCAGCAGCAACCGGCCCTCTCGGTAGAGCCGCGTGTAGAGGGCCACATCATGGTGCGGACGGGAGGAGCCATAGCGACAGCCCAGTACCGACTTGTCGAGATAGAGGGCGGAGATCGGAATAGGTACCTCCGCTCCTCTGGGTGGCACACCGAGCAGCACCGCCTGGCCTCGCCGGTCCAGTAGTTCCACGGCCTGCCGGACCAAGTGGGGGGCACCCACGCACTCGAAGGCGTGGTCCACGCCATTGGGAACGATCTTCCGCACCGCGGCCTCGACATCCATCGCGGAGGCGTCCACAAAGCAGCTGGCACCGAACTTCCGGGCCGTCGGCTCCTTCGCCGGGTTGGCATCCACCGCGATCACCGGGTACGCCCCGGCGAGCCTGGCTCCCTGCAGCACATTGAGGCCGATGCCACCGGCGCCGATCACCAGCACGGATTCACCCTGGGCTACCCGGGCCCGATTGAGGACGGCTCCAACACCGGTCAGGACGGCGCAACCAAGGAGGGATGCCGAGGTCAGCGGCATATCGGCGGGAATCCGCACCGCCTGCACGGCCTTGACGACGGTGCGCTCCGCGAAGGCGGAGACGGCCGCGAACTGGTACAGGGGCTCACCGCCCCGGGAAAAGGGCTGCCCGGGCCGGCCGATGGAACGCCGGCACATCGTGGGCCGTCCCCGGTCACAGTCGCCACAGGCGCCACAGGCAGCCAGGGTGGAGAGCACCACGTGATCACCGGGTGCCAGATGGGTGACGCCCGCGCCGACCTTCTCGACCAGCCCCGCGCCCTCATGGCCCAGGACGACCGGAGCCGGGTGAGGAAGGGTGCGGTCGATGACCGAGAGGTCGCTGTGACAGATGCCGGCGGCGACCAGGGAAACCTGAACCTCGCCGGGGCCGGGAGCCCGGACTTGGAGATCGTCCACGACCATGGGCCGCCCACCGTCGAAGATCACGCCCCTCATGACCACTTCTTCCTCTGGTATCCGGTGGTGCCCGTTGGTACTCACGTGGTGCCCGTTGGTCTCCAGTGGTGTCCGGCGACATCAGCGGTGCCCGGCGGCTTCAGCGGTGCCGGCGGCTTCCGGCCGGCGGTGCCCGGCATGTCACCGGCCACCGGCCACCTCCCCCGCCCCCGGCCCCCGGCCCCCGCCCTCAGGACGGCCAGACCACCGACTGGAGTTCGCTATAGGCGTGCAACCCGAAGGAGCCGCCATCCCGGCCGATGCCACTCCCCTTACAGCCGCCGAAGGGTGTCTCCGGGTGCCGCTGCAATGTGTTGATCCCTACGTTGCCGCTGTACAGCCGGCCGGCGAGTGCCCAGGCCCGGGCGGTGTCGGAGCTGAAGACATAGTCATAGAGGCCATAGGACGTGCCATTGGCGATCCGGACCGCCTCGTCCTCATCCTCGAAGGGCAGCGCCACCACCACCGGCCCGAAGATCTCCTCACGGGCCACCGTCATCTCGGGAGTGACCTCGGCGATCAGGGTGGGCGCCACATAGAAACCGGGTGCCAGCGGCGGCCGAACACCGCCTGTGACGATCCGGGCTCCCTGACCCCGGGCCCCCTCGATATACATCTCCACACGTTTTCGCTGGTCATCGGAGATCAACGGCCCTATGTCGGTGGAGTTTTCCACAGGGCTTCCCATTGTCAGTGACTCAGCGTAGTCTTTGAGACCGGTGACGACCCTTTCGTACAACGGCCGTTGGACGAGCACCCGGGTCGGTGCCGTGCAGATCTGCCCGCTGTGGAAGGACCAGACCGACCCGACCGCCTTGATCGCCGACCTGAGCACCTTCTCGTCGGCGTCGCCCAGGACGATGGCCGCGCCCTTGCCGCCCAGCTCCATCAGGGTGCGCTTCATCGACCGCCCGGCAGTCTCGGCGATCTTCCTTCCCACTGAGGTGGATCCGGTGAAACTCACCATGTCGACGCCGCTTTGGGACACCAGCAGTTCGCCCGCCCCTGTCCCGGAGCCGGTGATGACGTTGAACACGCCGTCCGGACAGCCGGCTTCCCGGAATATCGGACCCAACTCCAGGCAGCAGAGCGGGTCCTGGGGCGCCGGTTTGGCGATGGCGGCATTGCCCATGGCCAGCGCGGGCGCAACCTTGCCCGCCAGGTTGGCGAGCGGAAAGTTGTAGGAGGTGATGCAGGCGACGACGCCCACCGGGCGCCGGACCGCGGCGGCGCCGATCAGGCCGCCGGGGGCAAGGGGGTTGGCCCGCACGGGCCACGGCGGGAGCGGCAGGACGCCGGGCTCCAGCGCGCCGCGCGCAGCGCGCCGGAACCGGTCCACGGCCGACGGAAGTTGCACGGCCGAGGCGACGCGCAGGGTGGCGCCGGTCTCGGCCTGGATCAACGGAACCAGTTCCGCCGCACGCTCAAGAAGAAGATCGGCCACCCGGTCCAGTACAGCGGCACGCTGTTGTGGACCGGTGAGCGACCAGCCGCTCTGCGCGGCCCGCGCGGCGGCCACGGCTTCGGCGACCTCGGCTTCGGTCGCCTCCGGGGCCTCCCCGACGACTTGCTCGGTCGCCGGATTGACAACTGGATAGTGCCCTTTGTCCGGCGTGCGCCACGCCCCGTCGATCCAGTGTCCATAGGCCCTCACGGCCGGACCTCCTTCAGCAGGCCGAGGACGCGCTCGGCGATGACGGTGCGCTGGATTTCATCCGAACCGCCATAGATGGTGTCGGCTCGGGAGAGCAGGAAGTGGCGTTGAAGGAAGTCGAGTTGGTACGGGCGGTCGGCGTTCCAGTCCTCCGGCCCGATCGCGGCGGCAGCGCCACGCACCAGCATCGCCAGTTCGCCGAGCCGCTTGTGCCAGCTGGCCCACAGCAGTTTGGCGACGCTCGGCGCCCCAGGGTCACCGGCCGCCCCCAGGGTGCACAACGCGTTCCAGCGCAGGGCCTGCAACTCGGCCCAGTGCCGTACGAGCCGGTCGCGCAGTACCGGCTCCGCTGCGGCCCCGCTGTCCACCGCCGTCTTGATCACCCGGGCCAATTCGGCTGCGAAACCAATCTGTTGGGCCAAGGTGGCCACGCCGCGCTCCCGGGCCAGGAGGTCTACGGCGACCCGCCAGCCATTGCCCTCCCCTCCCACCAGGTGTTCCGCTCGAGCAATGGCGCCATCGAAGAACACCTCGTTGAAATCGGAGTCCCCGTGCAGTTGGCGGATGGGGCGGACCTCGATCCGGCCGGGCTGGTCCATTGGTACCAGCAACAGGGACAGGCCCTGGTGGCGGCTCGATCCCCGGGTGGTCCGGGCCAGGACGAAGCACCAGTCGGCCTGGTGGGCGAGGGAGGTCCAGATCTTGTGTCCCTCGATCCGGTAGCCGCGGCCGCCATCGTCCCAGGTGGCGGCGGTCCGTACGGCGGCCAGGTCGGACCCGGCGCCGGGTTCGCTGTAGCCCTGGCACCAGATCTCCTCGCCGCTCGCGATGGCGGGGAGGAAGCGGGCACACTGTGCGTCGTCGCCATCGGCGAGCAGGGTGGGTGCCAGCAGTCGCTCACCGATATGCCCCAGCCGGGCGGGTGCCCCGGCCCGGGCGTACTCCTCGGCCCAGACGACCTGTTGGGTGAGGGTCGCCGTCCGGTTGCCATAGCTGCCGCGGCTCCGGTCCCAGGCGAGCCCGATCCAGCCGCCCTCACCCAGCCGGCGCTCCCAGGGGCGGCCGGCCACGGGAACCCGGCCACCGGCGAACTGCCCGGCCAGCCAGGCCCGGGCCGCTGTGCGGAACTCCTCGTCTTCCGGGCCGAACGCGAAGTCCACGCCCGCTCCTTCCGCCGGTGCCGCCCGTCCGCGGCGGCTGTGTCACAGACCGGGAACCAGGGGTTGTCGGGGATCAGAGGTTGGGCCGCGCCTTGGCGGCGGCGGCCTCGGCCATCGCGTCCACCAGGGCGAGCATGGGCATGGGATCGGTGCCCACGGTGCCGGGGAGGAGATCGGCGATCCGCTGGGGCGTCCAGGCCCCGTCCGCGTAGGCGGCCCGCAATTCACGGGGCTGTGCCCAGACCGCGATCTTGGGCCCGGCCACCGTGTAGACCTGACCCGTGACAGCCTGTTCCCGGGCCCGCTCACTGAGCAGGTAGACCACCAGGGGCGCGACGTCCTCGGCCTCCCCGATCTCGGCCAGTTTCAGGGGCACTTCGGCCGACATCCGGGTACGGGCCACCGGGGCCACGCAGTTGGCGGTGACCCCGTACTTCCGCAGGCCCAGTGCGGCACTGCGCACCAGGGAGATCACCCCGCCCTTGGCGGCGGCATAGTTGGCCTGAGAGACACTGCCCTGGTGGTTGCCGCTGGTGAACCCTATGAAGGTGCCGCCGCGTTGGCGCCGCATCACGGCGGAGGCGGCGCGCAGCACGGTGAAGGTGCCCTTGAGGTGGGTGGCGATGACCGGATCCCATTCCTGTTCGGTCATATTGAAGAGCATCCGCTCGCGGAGGATGCCCGCCGCGCACACCGCTCCGTCGAGCCGGCCGTAACGATCCACGGCCGTGTCCACGACCCGCTGGCCGCCGGCCATGGTGGACACATCGTCGGCGACCGCGGTCGCCTGACCGCCCGCCGCCTCGATCTCCTTGGCCACCGCGGCGGCCACCTCGCTGGTGGGTTCGGCGCCCGAGACCGATACGCCGTAGTCGTTGACGACGACCTTGGCGCCCTCGGCGGCGCAGGCCAGAGCCACAGCCCGGCCGATGCCACGCCCCGCGCCGGTGACGGCGACCACCTTGCCTGCCAAGAAGTTCCCCACGGTGGACACCCCTTCCCGCAGTTCTGACGGCCCGTTAGATTTTTGGGCAGCGCGGGCCGGAGCACAACCCCTACGGGCGTGGAAGGGAAGGCAACGATGTCACTGCCTGACGAGTTCCATGAGATCGCCAAACGGGTCAGCAACTGGGGGCGTTGGGGTGCGGCCGATGAGATCGGCACCCTCAACCTGATCAGCGAAACCGTCACCCGGTCCGCCGCCGCCCGCGTGACCAGCGGACGAAGGGTTTCGCTGGCACTGCCGCTGCGCCTGGACGGGGTGCAGAACGGACTGATCCCCGGCAGAGTCAACCCCCTGCACACCATGGTTGCGGTGAATCTGGAGATGTTCGGCCCCGGGACGGTGGCCACCAGTGACGACATGGTGGTCATGGGGCTGCAGGCGGCCACCCACTGGGATGGGCTCGGCCATGTCTCCCACAGCGGCAGGATCTACAACGGCCGCCCGGCGGCATCGATCACCGCGCATGGCCGGGCCGGGTTCAGCGGACTGGAGAAGGCCGGGCCGGTCGTCTCCCGGGGGGTGCTGCTCGATGTGGCCAGGGCCCGGGACGTGGAGCGCCTCGATGGCGGCCATGCCGTCACCCCGGAGGACCTTGCGACGGCCGAGGAGCTGGCGGGGGTGACCGTTCAGGCCGGCGACATCGTGCTGGTCCGCACCGGACAGATCCAGCGGTATCTGGCGGGCGACAAGGACGGCTATGCCCACCCCTCCCCAGGGCTCTCCATTCGCACACCCGAGTGGTTCCACGCCCGGGATGTGGCGGCGGTCGCCAATGACACCCTCACCTTCGAGATCATCCCGCCGGAGATCGAGGGCCTGTGGCTGGGGGTGCACGCACTCCACCTGGTCGAGATGGGGATGCTCCAGGGGCAGAACTGGAATCTGGAGGAGCTCTCCAGGGTGTGCGCGGAGGAACAGCGGTACACCTTCCTGCTGTCGGCCACCCCGGAACCGTTTGTGGGTGCGGTGGGCGCACCGGTCGCACCCGTCGCCGTCTTCTGACCCTTCCCGCGCACGGTAGTGCGATGACATGTGGGCCACAGCGCCCAACAGCGGGTGACAGCGGACACCGGCACGCGGGCCACCAAGTCCGGTTCTCACCCGACCGCTGACTGTTATGCGCCAATTACCAAAGGTCGGGCGAGCGGCGGCGTACAGATGCGCACCCCGAGCACGGCACCGTGCGCCGCCGCCCAGCTCCGGCGCTTGAGCCCTGTTGCCGCGCCGGTCCGCGACCCGCACTCGCCAAGGCAGCCCGGGTCACATGGGCCTCTCGACGTCCCCTCGCAACGAATCGCTTCATCCAAGGGTGATCAGGTGGCCACTTCACGTCAACACCTGGTCTGGACTTTGCCACCTACGCCCTATTTGTGACGGCGTGTTGTGGCTCAAAAGCACCACTCCACCGTGTCAACGGCGATGAACCCCGGTCGATCTCGCACCAGATGCGCTTCCCCGCACCCTCCGGCTGCCAGCCCCAGCGGTCGGCCAAGCCCTCCACCAGTTCCAGGCCACGGCCTCCGGTGTCATCGCCATGGGCGCACCGCTGCCGGGGCGGGCGGGCGCTGTTGTCGGTCACCTCGACCCGGACGATGCCCGCGCGGGGATGAGTGACCGCACCTGGAGTACCACTGGCCCCGGGGAACAACATCCGTAGCACGCCCGGGCATCCGGTGTGCACCACGGCGTTGGTGACCAACTCGGAGATCAGCAGGATCAGCGTGTCCGCAAGCGGCTCGTCAACCCCTATCCCCGACCCGGCCAGCCTTGACCGTGCCCACTTGCGGGCGCGGCCGACCTCGGCGGGGTCGGCCCGCACCTCCATCTGCATCTGAAGCACCTGCAACGCTCACACCATCCGAACCGGCGGACACAATGCCTCGCGCCCTAGTGGAGTCACCGAGGGTGATCTCCTTCCACGACAGCATGGTTGACGCTGAGTTACCCCGACAAACGCTTCCGACGTATTCCCGCGCAAAGTAATGAGTCTGCCGGAAACCGCGCGAAGCACCTGGCCGGGGTTCGGGGCCGGGATATTCACACACCCCACCCCCAACGAGAGGGAACCGATCGGGCAGCGGGCAAGGTCACTTGGGCAACCCCCATGCCACCCCGCATATCCGAACCGCTCGCATTCAAGGGAGCGTACCCGAGCGGGAAGCCGACTCCGCGCCGTGGCAAGTTACGCTCAGAACACAACTCGATATCAACGCAGCGTGACCTCTCTTCCCGGCCGAACTCGTATTTCTCTCGCGGGGCTTACCCTCCGCATTCACATCGCTCAGGGTTTCGCCCGAGCGGATTTCCGATCGACTACCTGGGACCGGCCGGGTCGTCGGCCAGAAGGCGCTCCGCCAGTTCGGTCTCGGCCTGGGCGGCCGTCTGCCACTGACCGGCCCTGAGCCAGGCCCGTTTGAGATGGGGATGGACATCGGCCTCCCAGGTGAATCCCAGGCCGCCATGCAGTTGCACACAGTCACGGGCGTTGCGTACGGCGGCCTCGTCAGCGAGGAGTTTGGCCGCCGAGACATCCGCGGGCAGCACGGTCAGTGACGCGGCGTATACGGCGGCGCGGGCGAGTTCGGTGCGCAGCAGCATCTGGGCGCACAAGTGCTGGACCGCCTGGAAGGCGCCGATCGGCCGGCCGAACTGCGTACGGGTCTTCGCATGGGTGACCGCCATCTCCAGAGTGCGGCCGGCGCTGCCAAGTTGCTGGGCGGCGGTCAGCACGGTGCCCTCCAGTCGCAGCCGGGAGGCGGCGGCGCCGGGGACGGGGCGGGCGTCGCCGAGCGGCGGGATTGCGGACAACAGGTGCAGGGGCGTGACCGGGTCAACGGACCGGATGGGGGTGGCCAACAGGGCGTGGACGGCGGCACCTTGGGTGTGCCGGGCTCCTTGGAGCAGTCGGGGCCGGGGGCCGTCGAGGAGGAGCACGGCATCGGCGGTGGCGAGGTGTTCGACGGGCCCCGGGCCGTCCACCGCGGTCACCACACAGGTGCCCTCAGCCGCTCCGGGCAGCAGCCCGGCTGCCAGGTGGGTGGCGGTCAGTGGCCCGGGCAGCAGGTGCCGTCCGGTCTCCTCGAAGACCAGTGCCGCCTCCGGCAGGGCGAGGCCGGCGCCGCCGTCCTGCTCCGGCAGCCGCAGGGAGAACAGTCCGGCGTCGCCCAGCTTCCGCCACAGCGAACGGTCGATGTCCTCGCCGGTGCTGTCGACCGACTCCCGCAGGCGCTCGCGGGGGTAGAGCGCGGCAAACAGCCGGCGGGTTTCCGAGCGGAGCAGCCGTTGGTCGTCAGTGAGCCGGAAGTCCATGGTCATCTCCAACTTCCGCTGGGCAGGCCGAGGATGCGCTCGGCGATGATGTTCTGCTGGATCTGGGAGGTGCCCGCGGCGATGGTGTAGGCCAGCGAGGAGAGCCGGTCGGCCGTCCAGCTCTGGTCGGCGTCCAGGGAGCGGGGCCCCAGGACTTCGGCGGCCGCCTCATAGAGTTCCTGGCGGGCGTGTGAGTAGCGGAGTTTGAAGACCGAACCGCCCACGCCCGGCACTCCTCCCGCTCCGGAACGCCAGGAGTGTTCGGCCTCGCTCACATTGGCCTGGACCAGTCTCCAGAGTGCTGTGAAGTCCGCGTGGAGCCGGCCCAGTCGGCGGCGCAGCACCGCGTCCTGCCAGCTGCCGTTGGCCCGGGCCGCGCGGGCCAGTTGGGCCAGGGTGCGCCGGCAGGCGACCACTTCTCCGGCGAAGGCGGTGCCGCGTTCGAAGGACAGGGTGACCATGGAGACCCGCCAGCCGTCGTTCTGGGCGCCCACCCGGCAGGAGACCGGCACCCTCACCTCGTCCAGGAACACCTCGGCGAACTCGGTGGAGCCGGCCAGGGTACGCAGGGGCCGTACCGTCACCCCGGGCGCGTTCATCGGCATGGCCAGCCAGCTCAGCCCCCGGTGCCGGGGTGCCGAGGGGTCGGTGCGGACCAGCAGTTCGCACCAGTCGGCGATCTGGGCATGGGAGGTCCAGATCTTGCTGCCGGTGACCAGGTAGTCATCGCCGTCCCGGACCGCCCGGGTGCGCAGGGCGGCGAGGTCGGAGCCGGCTTCCGGTTCCGAGAAGCCCTGGCACCACACCTCCTCGCCGCGCAGGATCGGCGGCAGCCAGCGGGCCCGCTGGGCATCGGTGCCCTCGGCGGCGATGGTCGGCCCGGCATGCAGCAGTCCGACGAATCCCGCACCCACATAGGGGGCGCCGGCCCGTTCGGCCTCCTCCAGCAGGATCAAGTGGCGCAGTGGGCCCGCCCCTTGGCCACCGGCCTCGCGGGGCCAGTGCAGTCCGGCGTACCCCGCCCCGTGGAGCGCCCGTTGCCAGGCACAGTCATGGGCGCGGCGGGCGGGCCAGTCGTCGGGGTCGGGTGCGGGGGGCAGGGTGGGCAGTGTCCGGTGCAGCCAGGAGCGCAGCCGGCGGCGGAAGTCCGCTTCCTCGGGGGTGTCGTCGAGGTTCATGAGGCGTCCGGCCGGTCGAGGTCGAGTCCGAGCATGCGGATGGCGTTGCCGCGCAGCAGTTTGTGGACGGTCTCCTTGTCCAGGCCCCGGACGTGCTCCAGGGCCACGGCCTTGGTGTGCGGGAAGGTCGAGTCCACATGGGGGTAGTCGGTCTCGAAGGTGGCGTTGTCCGGGCCCACGGTGTCCAGCGCGGCGATGCCGTGCTTGTCGCGGAAGAAGCAGCAGTAGATCTGCCGGTAGTAGTAGTGGGAGGGCGGTTCGGGGATCAGGTCGCGTACCCCGCCCCAGGCGCGGTGTTCCCGCCAGACATCGTCGGCGCGTTCCAGGGCGTAGGGGATCCAGCCCATCTGGCCCTCGCTGTAGGCGAGTTTGAGCTCGGGGAAGCGCACCAGGACTCCGCTGAAGAGGAAGTCGGCCATGGAGGCCATGGCGTTGTTGAACGACAAGGTGGCCTGCACCGCCGGGGGTGCGTCGGGCGAGGCGGCGGGCATCTGGGATGAGGAGCCGATGTGCATGGCGACCACGGTCCGGGTCTCCTGGCAGACGGCGAAGAAGGGGTCCCAGTGGCCGGAGTGGATGCTGGGCAGACCGAGGTGGGTGGGGATTTCACTGAAGGTGACGGCCCGCACGCCACGGGCCGCATTGCGGCGGATCTCCTGGACGGCCAGGTGCACATCCCAGAGCGGGATCAGGCACAGCGGGATCAGCCGGCCCCCGCTGTTGCCGCACCACTCCTCCACCATCCAGTCGTTGTAGGCGCGCACGCAGGCCAGGGCCACCTCCTTGTCCCGGGCCTCGGCGAAGGTCTGGCCGCAGAAGCGGGGGAAGGTGGGGAAGCACAGGGACGCCTCGACATGGTTGAGGTCCATGTCCTTCAGCCGTTCCACCGGATCCCAGCAGCCGGGGCGCATCTCGGCGCGGGTGATGCCCTCCAGGGTCATCAGGTCGCGGTCGAAGCCGGCGGCGGCGATGTTGCGCTTGTAGGGGAAGGCCAGGTCCTCGTAGATCCACCAGTCGGCCGGCGGCCCGTCGGGGTCCATGGTGAAGCGGTACTTCCCGCCGGTGTACTCCAGCGCTCCGATGCCGGTGGTCAGCGGCCGGGGGCCGCGGTCGCGGTAGACCGCCGGGAGCCAGGTGTCGAAGAGGTGGGCGGGCTCGATCACATGGTCATCCACGCTGACGATCAGGGGCAGTTCCACGAGAGCCCTCCGTTGCGAAGGTCGACAGAGCATGCGTCTGACGCTCCGTCAGTTTTTCTGTCGAAGCTAGCCGCCACCCCCTGGACCGGCAAGCGGCCGCCGCCCTAGGCTCGAAACTCCAGCTGATGCGGCATCAGTTCAGCGAGGTGGCCATGCTCCCTGTGCCCGGCACGCTGTGGGAACTTCTCGACCGCCGCGCCGGCCGCTCCCCCGGCGCACCCGCCCTGATCCAGGCCGAGGACCACCGCACCCTGACCTTCGCCGGTCTGCGCGAACGGGCCCTGTGCACCGCCGGCCGCCTCCACCGGCTGGGGGTGCGCTCCGGCAGCCGGGTGGTGTGGCAGCTGCCCACCGGAATCGAGACCGTAGTCCTCTGTCTCGCCCTCTCCCGCCTGGACGCTCTGCAGAGCCCGCTGATCCCGCACGGCCGGGACCAGGAGGCGGGCCATGCGCTGCGCACCACCGGGGCCGGATTCTTCGTGGTCCCCGGCGTCTGGCGCGGCTTCGACCACACCGCCATGGCCCACCGGCTGGCGGGCGGGCTGACCCGCCCGCCAAAGGTGATCACGCCCGGCGACCTGGCCGGCGCGACACCGGGGAAGGTGCCCCCGGAGCCGGCGGACGGTTCGGCCGTCCGCTGGGTCCACTGGACCTCGGGGACCACCGCCGATCCCAAGGGCGTGCTGCACACCGACCGCTCGCTGCTGGCCGCGAGCGCCGCCCTGGCCGGGGCCCTGCGGCCGGGGCCGGAGGATGTGGGCTCCATCGCCTTCCCCTTCGCGCATGTGGGCGGGGTCCACTACCTGGTGATGCTGCTGCTGGGCGGCTTTCCCGCGCTGCTGGTCGAGCACTTCGCCCTGCCGGCCGCACTGGACGCCTACCGCCGCCACCGGGTCACCATCGCGGGCGGGTCCACCGCCTTCTACACGATGTTCCTCGCCGAACAGCGCAAGGCTCCCGGCCGGCCGCTGCTGCCCGCACTGCGGATGCTGGCCGGCGGCGGGGCGCCCCGGCCGCCCGCGCTCCACCGGGAGGTCACCGAGGAGCTGGGCTGCGCCCTGCTGCACGGCTATGGCATGACCGAAGCCCCACTGATCACCATGGGCACTCCCGATGACCCGCCGGACCGGCTGGCCACCACCGAGGGCCGGCCGCCCGCCGGAATGGAGATCCGGGTCACCGCCGCCGACGGCACCCCGCTGCCCGCCGGTACGGACGGCGAGATCAGGCTGCGCGGCCCGGCCGTCTGCCGGGGCTACGCCGACCCGCACCACCGGGGCCGGGCCTTCGACCGGGCCGGTTTTCTGCCCACCGGCGATGTCGGCCATCTGACCCCGGACGGCTATCTGGTGCTCACCGGGCGGCTCAAGGACGTCATCATCCGCAAGGGAGAGACCATTTCCGCCTCCGAGGTGGAACGGCTGCTGCGCACCCACCCGGCGGTCGAGGACGTCGCGGTGATCGGGCTGCCCGACCCGGCCCGCGGCGAACGTGTCTGTGCCGTGCTGCAACTGCGGCCGCAGTCAGCACCGTTGACCGTGCCGGAAGTGGCGGACCATCTGCGCGGCCAGGGGCTGGCCGGGTACAAGGTGCCCGAGCAGGTGGAGGTCGTGGCCGAGCTGCCACGCGGTCACACCCTGCGCAAGGTGCTCAAGGACGAGCTGCGGGCCCGTTTCTCCGGCGGGGCCGGGCGTCAGCCGTCGGCCCGGTAGCTGCTGGTGGCCTGCTCGAAGAAGGAGTCCACCGAGCGCTGCCCGGAGGCCGGGCCGATCACCTGGAGCACATGGTAGCGGCCGTCCAGGATCAGCGCCGCGTTGCGGACATAGAGCTGATGGCCGCTGTCATCGGTCCAGTTGAAGGTGCCCTGCGCCCCGGCGTTCCGGCCGACATCCACCCGGCGCAGACCGGAGGCACCGGACCAGGCCGAGGCACGGAAGGGATCCAGCTCCGACTCCTTCTCCTCCTGGTAGACCAGCGGATCGGCACCGAACTCGGCGACCTTGTCCCGGCCCGGCACCACCAGCAGCCGGAAGTCGCCCCGGACGTACGTCACTTGGCCGCGCCCGGTGTCCCCCTGGCGCTGCCAGTCCGAGCCGACCGCCACCGTGAAGCCCTTGGGGTCATGGCGCAGGGCAACGCCCTGGGCCGGCTCACCGCCGGCGGAGGCACCGGGCGACGCGGCGCCTGCACCGCCTTCCGGAGCCGGGCTGTTGGGGCCTGCGCTCAGCGCCTGGGTGGCGGCGGTACGGTCCCCGGTGCTCTGGCCGGCGCTCTCGGTGGCACGCGGCATAAACAGCAGCGCATAGAGCACGGCCCCCACCAGCAACAGCAGTATCAGCCCCAGCAGCAGCCGGCCCAGCCGGTGCGGGCTGGCCTCGGCACGTACCCGCTGCTCCTGGAGGTAGGCGCTGGGCCGTTCCCCGCCCGGCTCCCGGTCCCCCGCTCTCTTGTGCCGCCCGTGCGGCGCCTCCGGACCGGCGGCGGTGCGCCCGCGCCGGCGCATCAGCTCGCCCCGCCGCCGGACGGTGGGCAGCCGGCCCGCCTCCGCGGCGGCGCCCGTCCCCAGGGCGGTGGACGGCACGGTGACGGTCCGGCTGCCGATGTCCGGCTCGGGGGCGGAGCGGATCAACGACCGCAGCCAGCCGCGTAGTTCCTCGAAGTCGGGCCGTTCCGCCGGGTCCTTACGCATCAGCGACTCGACCACCGGGCGCAGCGCACCGCACTCCTCGGCGTAGGCGGGGGGCTCCTCACACACCAGCCGGACCAGGTCGGCGGTGTTGTCCTCCGGGTAGGGGGCGTGCCCCTGGACGACCCGGAACAGCAGGGCGCCCAGCGCCCACAGGTCGGCGGCGGGACCGACCGGCGGGGCGAGCTGCCAGTTCTCTGTCAGGGGCCAGGCCTGCTCGGGGGCCCAGCGTTCGGTGACCGGTCCCACCACCAGCATCCGCGCCTGCCGGGCGCGTTCGGCGGCCAGCGCGCCACCGGAGCCGGCGGTCTGCGCCCAGCCCTCGGCCACCCGCCCGGCCGGGGCTCCGGACTGGGTTCCGGGCTGGGCTCCGGCTTGAACTCCGGCCTGGGCCCCGTTACGGCCCGAGGCGCTGTCCTTGAGCAGTGCGTCGGCGTTCCAGCGGGTGGTCTGCGGGGCGGGTGAGCCGGGGGCGGGTGCGGTGCCGCTGGCGGCGCTGCCGCCGCCCCAGGTGGCGGCACCGGCCGACGGGCCGGGGAGCGTACCGCGCGCGGCGCCGGCCTTGGCGCCCGCCCGGTAGGCGGCGATGGCCCCCGGCTTGGGCCGGGAGCCCGGGGCGCCGCCGGCCGCCTGGACCGGCACCCGGGCCACGCCTGCGGTACCGGCCGGGCCGGCGGCGCCGGACGGGGCCTCGGCGGTCACCGGTGGCACCGGGTCATAGCCGCACAGCGCCTCCTCCGCCGCGCCGGCCGCCAGCCCGGTGAGGATCGCTCGTCCGTCCTCGCAGATCAGCACGGTGCGGGTGGTGATGTTGCGGTGCGTCCAGCCCTGGGCGTGCAGGGCACGCAGCGCGGTGAGGATGTCGGCGGCCACCTCGGCGGCCCGGTGCGGGGACAGGGCGCGCTCGGCGAGCACCGCGGCCAGCGGGCGGGCGCAGACCAGTTCGCTGACGATCCACAGGCTGCCCGCCTCGGCGAACACATGGAAGACCTGGTCCAGCCGTGGATGGTCGGGGATCCGGGCGGCGGCGGTGGCGGCGGCCAGCGCCCTGCGCACAGCGGGGTCGCCGGGGCCCACCACGGTGCGCCCGGGGCTGGCGGCCTCCGGCCGGGCGCCGTTCTCCCCGGGCCCGTCCACCAGTTCGGCGTCCACCACCTCGGGCAGCGGGATCTGGCGGACCAGTACCTCCTGCCCGCTGTAGGTGTCGAAGGCCCTGGTCTCCACCAGTTCGAAGGCATCGGACGGGGGCCGTGGCAGGCGGTAGCGGTCGGCCAGCACCCGGCCCGCGTAATCGTCCACGACGCCTCCCCAAGCGCGCGATACCCGTGTTGCCAGAGCCCGAACGGCCTTACCGGCAGCGCGAGTTGCCGCGAAGCACGGCTGCGCACCGTCCGCGCTCCCTCACGATACGTGCCGAAGAGCCCCTTTCGGGGCCGTACGGCGCAGCTCGTCCGGCCGGCCCGCCGCCTCCCGCCGGCAATCCGGACGGACGGCCGGCCCAGTGGTCACTCGGCGCTCAACTGACCCTGCTGCCAGGGCTGGTTGCCCACTGCTGCATACCCATCCGGGCTGGTTCCGACGCCCAGGTGCCCGGGCCGGAAGAGCGCGGCGTGGGCGTGGTTGGTGCCCTTGCCGCTGTTCTTGCTGTCGCCGCCGTGCATCACCAGGGCGATCACCGTGCCGATCACCGCCAGCACCACCAGGGCGATCACCAGGATCAGCACCCGGCGCTGGGCGGGCACCCGCATCCGGACCAGCGTGGAGGTGTAGCCGCCGGCCAGCGGCTCCTGGATGTCGCGGGCGGTGGTCGAGGAGCCGGACGGGATCTCGTCCCGCAGCGGCCGGAAGGCGCTGCCCGCCGGGGTCTTCTCGGTCCTGGCGGGCTGCTGCACCGGCGCCCGCTTGGGCGCCTTCTTCTCGGACGGACCGGACGGACCGGACGGGCCGGACGCGCCGAAGGCACCGGACGGGGCGCTCTTCCGGGCGGCGGCCGGCAGCTCAATGGCCTGGGTGACGTCCAGGTCGGGGGCCGGCGGCCGCTTCTTGGCCAGCCGCTCGTCCGTGGTGTTGATGGCCTCGGTGAGCAGCGCCCGGGCACCCGCCTCGTCCAGCCGCTTGGCCGGGTCCTTGGCGAGCAGCCCGTACATAAGGCCTTCCAGCGGGCCCGCGTTCTTCGGCGGACCCAGCGGTTCGGTCATCACGGCGGTCAGGGTGGCGATGGCCGAGCCCTTGTCATAGGGCGGCGCACCCTCGACGGCCGCGTACAGCAGGCCGCCCAGCGACCACAGGTCGGCGGGCGGGCCGGGTTTCTGACCGCGTGCCCGTTCCGGCGATATGTAGGAAGGGGCGCCCACCAGCATGCCGGTGGAGGTGACCGAGGGGTCGCCCTCGACCTGGGCGATGCCGAAGTCGGTGAGCACCACCCGGCCGTCGTCCGCGATCAGCACATTGGAGGGCTTCACATCACGGTGCAGGATGCCCTGTTGGTGGGCGGCACGCAGCACGTCCAGCACGGCCAGGCCGACTTCGGCGGCCCGGCGCCACTTCAGGGGGCCGTCCTCGCGGATGACATCGGCGAGCGAGCGGCCCTCGATCAGCTCCATCACGATCCAGGGGCGGTCGTCCTCGTGCACCACGTCATAGACGGTGACGGCACCCTTGCTGCGGATTCGGGCAATGGCCTTGGCCTCACGCAGGGTGCGGGTGATCAGGCGGCGCTTCTCGTCCTCGTCGATATTCGACGGGAAACGAAGTTCCTTGACGGCGACCACACGGCCCAGCGTCTCGTCGTTGGCGCGCCAGACCGTACCCATGCCGCCCCGGCCGAGAACGTCACCGAGGCGGTACCGCCCGGCGAGGAGGCGCCCGGTCGTGCCCTGCGTCTGCTCCGCGTCCGACATGCGTCCCCTCTGGCATCCAGCTCTGCGACCAACCGGCCCCGGCAGAGCGACCATTGTCTCTCATCCGCGGACCAGTGGAAGTCCAGGGTCCGAGTGACCACGGGTGATGAACGCGCGCTGCGCCGGGTTTCCGGATGGCGGAGTGTATGGCGGAGTGTCATGGCCGCGCTGCCGGCTGCCCCTTTACATGACCCCGTTTCCGATAAGTCGGTTCCCGGTGAGGCCCGGCCGTCACAGAATGCTCATGCCGCGTACCGAATCCTCATGGAGCGTCAGCGACCCGGCCCCCCTACAGCGGCTGCACATCGGGAGCGCCCAGCCGTGCCGCGTCCGCCGTCAGGTCGTCCGGCTGCAACTGGGACTCGCGCTCCGCCTCCACCCGCTTCTCATAGCGCTCCACCTCCTTGTCCACCTGGGCGGCGTCCCAGGCCAGCACCGGCGCCATCAGCCCGGCCGCCTCCCGGGCGCAGCGGGTGCCCCGGTCGAAGGTCTCGATGGAGATACGGGTGCGGCGGGTGAGCACATCGTCCAGGTGACGGGCGCCCTCGTGCGAGGCGGCGTAGACGATCTCGGCGCGCAGATAGTCGTCGGCCCCGGTCAGCGGCTCGCCCAGGGAGGGGTCGCCGGTGACATACGCCAGCACCTCATCCGTCATCGAGCCATACCGGCCCAGCAGGTGCTCCACCCGTGCCACATGCAGCCCGGTGCGCTGGGCGATCCGTGCCCGGCCGTTCCACAGCGCCTTGTAGCCCTCGGCGCCCACCAGCGGGATGTCCTCGGTGACGCAGTCGGCCACGCGCTGGTCCAGACCGTGCACCGCCTCGTCCACCGCGTCCTTGGCCATCACCCGGTAGGTGGTGTACTTCCCGCCGGCCACCACCACCAGCCCGGGCACCGGATGGGCCACCGTGTGCTCCCGGGAGAGCTTGCTGGTGGCGTCCGACTCCCCGGCCAGCAGCGGGCGCAGCCCGGCGTAGACGCCCTGCACATCGTCCCGGGTCAGCGGGACGGCCAGCACCGAGTTGACATGTTCCAGCAGGTAGTCGATGTCGGCGCTGGAGGCGGCGGGGTGGGCCTTGTCCAGGTCCCAGTCGGTGTCGGTGGTGCCGATGATCCAGTGCCGGCCCCAGGGGATGACGAACAGCACGCTCTTCTCGGTGCGCAGGATCAGACCGGTGGTGGAGTGGACGCGGTCCTTGGGCACCACCAGGTGGATGCCCTTGGAGGCACGGACATGGAACTGACCGCGCTCGGCGATCAGCTGCTGGGTGTCGTCCGTCCACACCCCGGTGGCGTTGACCACCTGCCGGGCCCGGACCTCGAACTCCGCCCCCTTTTCTGTCGAGGGCGCTTCCAGATCCCGCACCCGGGCGCCCACCACCCGCTCGCCCTCGCGCAGAAAGCCCACCACCCGGGTCCGGTTGGCCACCTCCGCGCCATAGGCGGCGGCGGTGCGGGCGAGGGTGGCGACATAGCGCGCGTCATCCATCTGGGCGTCGTAGTACTGCAAGGCGCCCACCAGCGCGTCCTTGCGCAGGCAGGGTGCCACCCGCAGGGCACGGCGGCGGGTGAGATGGCGGTGGACGGGCAGTCCACGGCCGTGCCCGGAGGAGACCGACATGGCGTCGTAGAGGGCCACCCCGGTGCCCGCGTAGAGCCGTTCCCAGCCGCGGTGCTGCAGCGGATAGAGGAAGGGCACCGGCTTGACCAGATGCGGGGCCAGCCGCTGGAGCAGCAGCCCGCGTTCTTTGAGCGCCTCGCGGACCAGGGCGAAGTCCAGCATCTCCAGGTAGCGCAGGCCGCCGTGGATGAGTTTGCTGGACCGGCTGGAGGTGCCGGCCGCCCAGTCCCGCGCCTCCACCAGGCCGGTGGCCAGCCCCCGGGTGGCCGCGTCCAGCGCGGTGCCCGCGCCGACCACCCCGCCGCCCACCACCAGGATGTCCAGTTCCCGCTCGGCCATCCGGGCGAGTGCCGCGCTCCGTTCGGCCGGACCGAGTGTCGCCGTCCTCACCACTGCCTCCCGATACCTGAAGTCGCGCGGTGCCCCTGCTGTCTCACCGCACCCGGACGCGTACCCGCTCTTCCTCCGATGCTGCCCCAGAACCGCCGCTTCGGCCGGTCCGCGAACGCCACCGGCGCAGGGGGCCGATCCCGTGATCCGGGCCGGAGAGCTGAGTCAATCCCAAAGATCTGTCATATATCCGCTTAACCTGATACTCGTCCGAGGCCCGCTCCGGGAAGGACCGCATCCCGTCATGCCCGCAGACCTCGCCGTCATCGGACTCGGCCATCTCGGCCTGCCCCTGGCACAGGCCGCCACCGCCGCGTCCATCACCACCGTCGGCTATGACCCCGACCCGCACACGGTCGCCGAACTGCGCGCCGGCCGGCTGCCCGCGGAGCATGGCTGCGGCGGGCTGACCGCCGCCGACCTGCGCCGGATGCTCTCCTCCGGCTTCCATGCCACCACCGAGGACGCCGAACTGGGCCGGGTCCGCACCGCCGTCATCTGCGCCCCCACCCGGCTCGGCGAGAACCGGGCCCTGGACCTCACCGCCATCGGCGCCGCCGCCCGCACCCTGGCCGCCCGGCTGCGCCCGCACACCACCGTGCTGCTGGAGTCCCCGGTCTACCCCGGCGCGACGGAGGAGTACCTGCGCCCCCTGCTCGAAGAGGGCTCCGGGCTGGTGGCCGGACGCGACTTCCACCTGGCCTACTCCCCCAGCCGGGTGGACGCCGGCAACCGGCGCTACGGCCTGCACAACACCCCCAAGGTGATCGGCGGCCTCACCCCCGCCTGCACCGAGGCCGCCGCCGCGTTCTACGGGCGCCTCTGCGAGAAGGTGGTACGCGCCCGGGGCCCCCGCGAGGCCGAGGCGGTCAGGGTCTGGGAGACCAACTACCGGTACGTCAATATCGCGCTCGCCAATGAGATGGCCGTCTTCTGCCATGACATCGGTGTGGACCTGTGGGACGTGGTGCGCTGCGCGGAGACCAAGCCCTTTGGCTTCCAGGCATTCCGCCCCGGCCCGGGAGTCGGCGGCCACGGGGTGCCGGTGGACCCCAACTACCTTGCCTACAAGGGCCGTACGCTGGGCTATCCGCTGCGGATGGTGGAACTGGCACAGGAGGTCAACGGGCGGATGCCGCGCTATGTGGTGCAGCGCTGCGCCACCTTGCTCAATGAGCACGGCAAATCGGCGCGCGGGGCACGGGTGTTGCTGCTGGGCGTCGGCTACAAGGCGGACATCGCCGACCAGGAGGGCTCACCCGCCCGGGAGGTGGCCTCCCGGCTGCTGGAACTGGGCGCACAACTCAGCTACCACGACCCCCATGTGACCGAGTGGCGGGTGCTGGGCCGGCCGGTCCCCCGGGCGGACAGCGTCTACGAGGCCGCGGCGGCCGCCGACCTCACGGTGCTGCTCCAGCACCACCGCACGTACGACCTGCAAGGGCTCGCGGTCAAGGCCCAGTTGATGCTGGACACCCGGGGTGCGAGCCCCGCCGGCACGGCGCACCGGCTCTGAGCGCAGGAGCCGGGAAGACCTGGCCCTACAGTCGCCCGCTCATCGGCAGCCGCGGCTGGGCGTCCAGCAGCGTCCGCAGCGAGGCGAAGTCCTCCACACAGCGGCCGGTGCCCACCGCCACACAGTCCAGCGGGTCATCGGCGATCAGCACCGGAATGTCCAGCTCCTGGCTCAGCCGCACATCCAGGCCGCGCAGCAGGGCGCCGCCGCCGGTGAGCACAATGCCCCGGTCCATGATGTCGCCGGAGAGCTCCGGCGGGGTCTCGTCCAGGGTCTGCCGGACGGCCATCACAATCGCGTCCACCGGCTCGGTCAGCGCGTGCCGGATCTCATCGGCCGTCAGCTCCAGCGTCTTGGGCAGCCCGCTGACCTGGTCGCGGCCCCGGATGGTGTAGCGCTCGGCGGGGGCCAGACCCTGGGTCCGCTCGGAGTCGGCGGAATCCTCGACGGCCGACCAGCGGACGGTGGGCGAGGCGGAGCCAATGCTCAACTTGATGTCCTCGGCGGTGCGTTCACCGATGGCCAACGCGTACTTCTTCTTCACATAGGAGATGATCGCCGCGTCCATGGCATCACCCGCGGTGCGCACCGAGCGGGCGGTGACAATGCCGCCCAGCGAGGTCACCGCGACCTCGGTGGTGCCGCCGCCGATGTCCACCACCATGCAGCCGGTGGGCTCGCTGACCGGCAGCCCGGCGCCGATCGCCGCCGCCATGGGCTCCTCCACCAGGTGCACCGCCCGGGCGCCGGCCTGGGAGGCGGCCTCGATGACCGCGCGGCGCTCCACCCCGGTGATGCCCGAGGGAACGCAGATGACCACCCGCGGCCGGGTCAGCCGGCGGTTGCCGGTGACCTTCTTGATGAAGTGCCGCAGCATCCGCTCGGCTATCTCGAAGTCGGCTATGACGCCGTCCCGCAGCGGACGGACGGCCACGATGTTGGACGGGGTGCGTCCAATGGTCTCCTTCGCCTCGGAACCGACCGAGAGCACACTGCCGTCATCGGCGTTGACGGCCACCACCGAGGGCTCGTTGAGCACCACTCCCTTGCCGCGCACATACACCAGCGTGTTGGCGGTGCCGAGGTCGATGCCCATGTCCCTGCCGCTGAACGACTTACTTTGCGCCATAAGTCGCCAGTATTCCCTATCGCCGAACCTTTATACGGAGTTGACGGGACCCGTGGACATGCGAAGGGCCCGGCCGGTGCGGCCGGGCCCTTCACCGACGGAGCGTCAGCGCTTGTCGTGTGCGGACGGCGCGACCGTCACCTCGACCCGCTGGAACTCCTTGAGCTCGCTGTAGCCGGTGGTGGCCATGGCCCGGCGCAGCGCGCCGAAGAAGTTCATGGAACCGTCCGGGGTGTGCGAGGGGCCGAGCAGGATCTCCTCGGTGGAGCCCACCACACCCAGGTTCATCCGCTTGCCGCGCGGCACGTCCTCGTGGACGGCCTCCATGCCCCAGTGGTGGCCGCGGCCCGGAGCGTCGGTGGCGCGGGCCAGCGGGGAGCCCATCATCACGGCGTCGGCACCGCAGGCGATGGCCTTGGGCAGGTCGCCGGACCAGCCCACGCCGCCGTCGGCGATGACATGGACATAGCGGCCGCCGGACTCGTCCATGTAGTCACGGCGGGCCGCGGCCACATCGGCCACCGCGGTGGCCATCGGCACCTGGATGCCCAGGACATTGCGGGTGGTGTGCGCGGCGCCGCCGCCGAAGCCCACCAGCACACCGGCCGCGCCGGTGCGCATCAGGTGCAGGGCGGCGGTGTAGGTGGCACAGCCGCCGACGATCACCGGGACGTCCAGCTCATAGATGAACTGCTTGAGGTTCAGCGGCTCGGCGGCGCCGGAGACATGCTCGGCGGAGACAGTGGTGCCCCGGATGACGAAGATGTCCACGCCCGCGTCCACCACGGCCTTGGAGAACTGCGCGGTGCGCTGCGGGGAGAGCGCGGCGGCGGTCACCACACCGGAGTCACGCACCTCCTTGATGCGCTGCCCGATCAGCTCTTCCTTGATCGGAGCGGCGTAGATCTCCTGCAGGCGCTTGGTGGCGGTGCGCTCGTCCAGCTCGGCGATCTCGGCCAGCAGCGGCTCGGGGTCCTCGTAGCGGGTCCACAGGCCCTCGAGGTTGAGCACGCCCAGGCCGCCCAGCTCGCCGATGCGGATGGCGGTCTCCGGGGAGACCACGGAGTCCATGGGGGCCGCCAGGAACGGCAGCTCGAAGCGGTAGGCGTCGATCTGCCAGGCGATCGAGACCTCCTTGGGGTCGCGGGTACGGCGGCTCGGGACGACGGCGATGTCGTCGAACGCGTATGCCCGGCGGCCGCGCTTGCCGCGCCCGATCTCGATCTCAGTCACGTTGTGGCCCTTCTTTTCACGTCTGCCGTTCCAGTATCCCCGACGCGCCGAAGCCCGCGGCCGGTCGGTCGCGGGCTTCGGCTGAACGCGTGGCTGCTACCGGCGGGAGTAGTTCGGCGCTTCCACCGTCATCTGGATGTCGTGCGGGTGGCTCTCCTTGAGCCCCGCGGTGGTGATCCGTACAAAGCGGCCCTTGTCCTTGAGCTCCTGGACATTGGCGGATCCCACATAGCCCATGGAGGCCCGCAGACCGCCGATGAGCTGGTGGGCGACCGAGGCCAGCGGGCCGCGGTAGGGCACCTGGCCCTCGATGCCCTCGGGCACCAGCTTGTCCTCGGAGAGGACGTTGTCCTGGAAGTAGCGGTCCTTGGAGAACGAACGGGCCTGGCCGCGCGACTGCATGGCGCCCAGCGAACCCATGCCCCGGTAGGACTTGAACTGCTTGCCGTTGATAAAGACCATCTCGCCCGGCGACTCCTCACAGCCGGCCAGCAGCGAGCCCAGCATCACGGTGTCGGCACCGGCCGCGATGGCCTTGGCGATGTCGCCGGAGTACTGCAGGCCGCCGTCGCCGATCAGCGGCACGCCCGCCGCGTGGCAGGCCTGCGCGGCCTCGTAGATCGCGGTGACCTGGGGCACGCCGATGCCGGCCACCACCCGGGTGGTGCAGATCGAGCCCGGGCCCACGCCCACCTTGACGCCGTCCACACCCGCGTCGATCAGCGCCTGGGCGCCGTCCCGGGTGGCGACATTGCCGCCCACCACATCCACGTTGATGTTGGACTTCACCTTGGCGATCATGTCCAGGATGCCCCGGCTGTGGCCATGGGCGCTGTCCACCACCAGGAAGTCCGCCCCGGCCTCGACCAGCGCCTGGGCCCGCTCATAGGCCTCGTCGCCGACGCCCACCGCGGCACCGACGATCAGCCGGCCGCCGGCGTCCTTGGCGGCGTTGGGGTACTGCTCGGCCTTGACGAAGTCCTTGACCGTGATCAGGCCCTTGAGCACACCGGAGTCGTCCACCAGCGGCAGCTTCTCGATCTTGTGGCGGCGGAGCAGCTCCATGGCGTCCGCGCCGGAGATGCCGACCTTGCCGGTGACCAGCGGCATCGGGGTCATCACCGCGCGCACCGCACGGTTGCGGTCGGTCTCGAAGGCCATGTCGCGGTTGGTGACGATGCCCAGCAGCTTGCCCGCCTCGTCGGTGACCGGCACACCGCTGATACGGAAGCGGGCGCACAGCGCGTCCGCCTCGGCCAGGGTGGCGTCCGGACGGACCGTGATCGGGTCCGAGACCATGCCGGACTCGGAGCGCTTGACCAGGTCGACCTGGTTGGCCTGGTCCTCGATGGAGAGGTTGCGGTGCAGCACGCCGGCGCCGCCCTGGCGGGCCATGGCGATCGCCATCCGCGCCTCGGTGACCTTGTCCATCGCCGCGGAGAGCAGCGGGATGTTCACCCGGACGTTGCGCGAGACTCGCGAGGAGGTGTCCACCGCGTTCGGCAGGACCTCCGAGGCGCCCGGCAGCAGCAGGACGTCGTCGTATGTCAGACCGAGCATCGCGAACTTCTCGGGCATTCCGTCGATGTTGTCAGCCATGACACCTTCCCAGACGCGGTATTGCGGGCCGGAGGACACCCCGGGGAGCCCCTTGCCTCAGCGAGGACTCCCATGCTAACGGCCGCCCGAAGGTGGCCCATTCCACCAGCACTGAGGCCCGCATCACTTGGAGTTTTCTACGAGCAGCGGTCGGCGGCGGATGCCCTCACTGCTCTGCGAGCGCCCGCAGCCTGCTCAGCGCCCGGTGCTGGGCGACCCTTACCGCCCCCGGCGACATCCCCAGCATCTGTCCGGTCTCCTCGGCGGTCAGCCCCACCGCGACCCTGAGCAGCACCAGCTCCCGCTGGTTCTCCGGCAGGCTGGCCAGGAGCTTCTTGGCCCACTCGGCATCGCTGCTGAGCAGCGCCCGCTCCTCGGGGCCCAGGGAGTCGTCCGGCTGCTCGGGCATCTCGTCGGAGGGCACGGCGGTGCTCCCCGGGTGGCGCATGGCGGCGCGCTGCAGGTCGGCGACCTTGTGCGCGGCGATGGCCACCACGAATGCCTCGAAGGGCCGCCCGGTGTCCCGGTAGCGCGGCAGGGCGCACAGCACGGCCAGGCAGACCTCCTGGGCGAGGTCGTCCACAAAGTGCCGGGCGTCACCCGGCAGCCGGGACAGCCTGGTGCGGCAGTAGCGCAGCGCCAGCGGGTGCACCAGGGCGAGCAGGTCATGAGTGGCCTGGCGGTCACCCTCCACGGCGCGGGTGACAAGGGCACCGATCTCCCCGGGGCCGGCGGCCACCGGGGGACTCGCCTCGTCGTTCTCGCGCATCGGTCCATGGTGCCTTGGCGCCGGAGCGTCCGCGGCATCGCGTCCGTGGTTGTGCACCGTCACGTCTTGAGCGGGTGCGCCGGCAGTCATCTCCCGCGCCCTCCCATCACGCCCGACCGAGCCGTCCCCGAGGAACTCCATAGCTCAAGGATGCGGCAGCGCGCGGGAAACGTGCAGCGGGCCGGGAAGCGACGGCACACCGCCCCGCCCGCCCCAGGGCGAGCGGGGTGCGTCAATCCCCCACAGCACCGCACGTCACGGCGCCTAGCGGACCAGGCCCCAGCGGAAGCCGAGCGCCACGGCGTGGGCCCGGTCGGAAGCTCCGAGTTTTTTGAACAGCCGCCGGGCGTGGGTCTTGACGGTGTCCTCGGAGAGGAAGAGCTCACGGCCGATCTCGGCGTTGGAGCGGCCGTGGCTCATGCCCTCCAGCACCTGGATCTCGCGCGCGGTGAGGGTGGGCGCCGCGCCCATCTCCGCCGACCGCAGCCGCCGGGGGGCCAGCCGCCAGGTCGGGTCGGCCAGCGCCTGGGTCACGGTGGCCCGCAGCTCGGCGCGCGAGGCGTCCTTGTGCAGATAGCCACGGGCTCCGGCGGCGACCGCCAGGGCCACCCCGTCCAGGTCCTCGGCCACTGTGAGCATGATGATGCGGGCGCCGGGGTCCGCGGAGAGCAGCCGGCGGACCGTCTCCACGCCACCCAGGCCGGGCATGCGTACGTCCATGAGAATGAGATCCGAACGATCGGCGCCCCAGCGGCGGAGGACTTCCTCGCCGTTGGCCGCCGTCGTCACACGCTCGACACCGGGCACGGTCGCCACCGCACGGCGGAGCGCTTCTCGGGCAAGCGGGGAGTCGTCGCAGACGAGGACGGAAGTCATGGCCGTCCTCCGCAGCTGATGCGCGTCACCTTGAGCCTCCAGGCTGGTACTGATCGTCACCTGCGCGATTGGCGAGCGCGGACCGCCTCGGGCATCCGCCGGCCGCTGCGATCACCAACCGCCTCCGCACTCTCAACGACGGTCACCCGAAAGAGTTACGGGCTTGGTCGGCCATGTTCGGCACTCTACGTGAGGGTGCGGACACGGAGCAGGGCGCACCAGGGGCGCTCGCCACATCGTTCGAGTCATGCACCGTTTGCCTGCTTGGACCCGTTTTTCTTCGCATTTCCCGGAGACTGCCGCTAGATTCGCAAATGAGTCATATTTTCTGCTCATACGGCAACAGATCGCGGCAACAGATCACCTGACGGTTCGCATCAACGAGTTCGTATCGAGGGGACTAGCAATGGCAGATTTCTCCCGCCTTCCCGGCCCCAACGCCGACCTGTGGGACTGGCAGCTGCTGGCGGCCTGCCGGGGCGTCGACAGCTCGCTGTTCTTCCACCCCGAAGGCGAGCGCGGGGCGGCGCGCAGTGCGCGCGAGACTTCGGCGAAGGAAGTGTGCATGCGGTGCCCGGTACGCGCGGAGTGCGCGGCGCATGCTCTGGCGGTCCGCGAACCGTATGGAGTGTGGGGCGGACTCACCGAGGACGAGCGCGAGGAGCTGATGGGGCGGGCCCGGCACCGACCCATCTCGGCGGCCGGAACCATCAGTGCCTGACCCCGCCGCCCCCTTCTGACAAAACGTTTCTGCAAACCGGCCGGCCCGGACGGGCGCTCAGCGCCCGGCTGCCGTCGCCAGCTGGTCCAGCATGGCCCCGACCGCCGGCACCCGCGCCAGGTCCGGCAGCGTCAGGGCCACGATCTCGCGCTGCACCAGCGGCTCCACGGCCACCGTCCGGATCCCCTTGGGCCGTACCGACTCCAGCGCCAGCTCCGGCATCACGGCCACGCCCAGACCCGCGCCCACCAGCCCGAACACCGCCGGGTAGTCATCGGTGGCGAAGTCGATGCGCGGGGTGAAGCCGGCGTTCTCACACACCTCCACCAGGTGCCGGCGGCAGCGCGGGCAGCCGGCGATCCAGGGCTCTCCGGCCAGCTCCGCTATGCCGATCCGCTCCGTCCCGGCCAGCGGGTGCCGCTCCGGGACCACGCCGATCAGGCGGTCGGTGAGCAGCGGCCGGACCACCAGGTCCTCCCACTCCGCGCCGGCCGGGTCGGCACCGCGCACCTCGGGGTAGCGGAAGGCCAGCGCGATCTCGCAGTCACCGGAGCGCAGCATCTCCACCGAGCGCGGCGGCTCGGCCTCCACCAGGGAGACCCGGGTGCCGGGGTGCTCGGCCCGCATCTGCGCCAGCGCGCCGGGCACCAGGGTCGAGCTGCCGCTGGGGAAGGACACCAGCCGCACCCGGCCCGCCCGCAGCCCGGCGATGGCGGCGATCTCCTCCTCGGCGGCGGTCAGCCCGGCCAGGATCCCGGCCGCGTGCCGCACCAGGGCCTGGCCCGCCTCGGTCAGCCGCATCTCCCGGCCGGTGCGGATCAGCAGCGGGGTGCCGGTGGACTGCTCCAGGGCCTTCATCTGCTGGCTGACCGCGGGCTGGGTGCAGCCCAGTTCCCGGGCGGCGGCGGAGAACGAACCGCTGGCGGCCACCGCGCGCAGCACCCTCAGATGACGAGCCTCGATCATGACTCAAGCATAAGTGCCACTTGGGGTCGATGGGCGATAAATCGTGGACGCTTTGAGTTACGCCCGCCTACCCTTCGGTTATGCGCATCCTCTCCGTCAACCTCGGCTCCGCCGCCACGGTGGACGACCGCCCGGGCCACCCCGGCGAGTTCACCGGCGGTCTGGCCACCGGTATCGACAAGCGCCCGGTCGCCGGGCCGGTCGCGGTGGCCGCCCCGGGCCCCAAGGGCGTCGCGGGCAGCGGACTCGCCGGTGACTCCGTGGTCCTGCGGCGCCACCACGGCGGTGACGACCAGGCGGTGTACGCCTTCGCCCGGGAGGACCTGGACTTCTGGGAGCGGGAGTTGGGGCGCATCCTGCCGCCGGGCTCCTTCGGGGAGAACCTCACCACCACCGGGGTGGATGTCAATGGCGCCCGGATCGGGGAGCGTTGGCGGATCGGTGAGCGGCTGCTGCTGGAGGTCACCTCGCCGCGCATCCCCTGCCGGACCTTCGCCGACTGGCTGAAGGAGTCGGGCTGGATCAAGCGGTTCACCCAAGCCGCCGCGCCCGGCGCGTACTTGCGGGTCATCGAGCCGGGAGAGGTCCGTGCGGGTGATCCCGTGACCGTGGTGCACCGGCCCGAGCACGAGGTCAGCATCTCCTTCGCCTTCCGGGCATCGACCACCGAACGGGCCCTGCTGCCCCGCGTTCTGGCGGCCGGGGACGGGCTGCACCCCGAGCTCCGGCAGAAGGCGCTGGCGCACCGGGCGGGTCAGCGTTCCGTAGAAGGCTGAAACCGCCGCGACCACGGGGCCCTCGCGGGCACTAACGTTCCGGCATGACCACTGCACTGATCACGGGCGCGACGGCCGGCATCGGCGCGGCCTTCGCACGGCGGCTCGCCGCCGACGGGCATGACCTCATTCTGGTCGCCCGGGACGAGAAGCGGCTGCACGAGCACGCCACCGAACTCCACGACCGGCACCGGGTGGAGGCCGAGGTGCTGCGGGCGGACCTCTCCCAGGAGGAGGGGATCGCCGCCGTGGAGGCCCGGCTCTCGGACCGCAAGCGCCCGGTGGACCTGCTGGTCAACAATGCCGGCTTCGGCAACAAGGGCCGCTTTCTGGAGGTCCCGGTGGCCGATGAGCTGACCATGCTCCGGGTGCACTGCGAGGCGGTGCTGCGGCTGACCATGGCGGCGGCCCGCGGGATGCGGGAGCGGCGGCGCGGCGGAGTGGTCAATGTGGCCTCGGTCGCGGCCTTTGTGCCGCGCGGGACGTACGGGGCCAGCAAGGCGTGGGTGGTGCAGTTCACCCAGGGTGCCGCGCGGGATCTGGCGGGCAGCGGGGTGCGGCTGATGGCGCTGTGCCCGGGCTTTGTCCGCACCGAGTTCCACCAGCGGGCCGGGATGGGGACGGACAACATCCCCGGCTGGATGTGGCTGGACGCGGACCGGCTGGTGGACGCGGCGCTGCGGGACCTGGCCCGCGGCAAGTCGCTGTCCGTCCCGGACCCGCGCTACAAGGCGCTGACCGGGCTGTCCAAGCTGGTGCCGCGCGGGGCGCTGGGCCGGGTGTCCTCGACCACCGGCCGCAAGTACGGCCCCAACTGAGGCCGTTGGCGCGTACGGCCGAGGCCCGGCCCCCAACGGGGGCCGGGCCTCGGTGCGTTGACGAACGCGCGTCAGTGGGAGTGACCGTGGCCGTGGCCGGCCTCGGCGGGCTCCTCTTCCTTCTTCTCGACGACCAGGGTCTCGGTCGTGAGCAGCAGGGAGGCGATGGAGGCGGCGTTCTCCAGGGCGGAGCGGGTGACCTTGACCGGGTCGATGACGCCGGCCTTCACCAGGTCGCCGTACTCGCCGGTGGCGGCGTTGAAGCCCTGGCCCTTCTCCAGCTCGGCGACCTTGGAGGTGATGACATAGCCCTCCAGGCCGGCGTTCTCGGCGATCCAGCGCAGCGGCTCGACCACGGCGCGGCGGACCACGGCGACACCGGTGGCCTCGTCGCCGTCCTTGCCCAGGTTGTCGGCCAGCACCTTGGCGGCGTGCACCAGGGCGGAGCCACCACCGGAGACGATGCCCTCCTCGACCGCGGCGCGGGTCGCGGAGATGGCGTCCTCCAGACGGTGCTTGCGCTCCTTGAGCTCGACCTCGGTGGCCGCGCCGACGCGGATGACGCAGACGCCGCCGGCCAGCTTGGCCAGGCGCTCCTGCAGCTTCTCGCGGTCCCAGTCGGAGTCGGTGGTCTCGATCTCGGCCTTGATCTGGGCGACCCGGCCGGTGACGTCCGCGGAGTTGCCGCCGCCGTCGACGATGGTGGTGTCGTCCTTGGTGACGGTCACGCGACGGGCGGTGCCCAGCACGTCCAGGCCGGCCTGGTCGAGCTTGAGGCCGACCTCCTCGGCGATCACGGTGGCACCGGTGAGGGTGGCCATGTCGCCCAGCATCGCCTTGCGGCGGTCACCGAAGCCCGGGGCCTTGACGGCCACCGCGTTGAAGGTGCCGCGGATCTTGTTGACCACCAGGGTGGAGAGCGCCTCGCCCTCGACATCCTCGGCGATGATCAGCAGCGGCTTGGAGCCACCGGCCTGGATGATCTTCTCCAGCAGCGGCAGCAGCTCGGTGATGGAGGAGATCTTGCCCTGGTGGATCAGGATGTACGGGTCGTCGAGGACGGCCTCCATACGCTCCTGGTCGGTGACCATGTACGGCGAGAGGTAGCCCTTGTCGAAGGCCATGCCCTCGGTGAAGTCCAGCTCCAGACCGAAGGTGTTGGACTCCTCGACGGTGATGACACCGTCCTTGCCGACCTTGTCCATCGCCTCGGCGATCAGCTCGCCGACCTGCTGGTCCTGCGCGGAGAGCGCGGCCACGGCGGCGATGTCGGACTTGTCCTCGATGGGACGGGCGGTGGCCAGCAGGTCCTCGGAGACAGCCTTGACCGCGGCGTCGATGCCCTTCTTCAGGGAGGCCGGGGAAGCGCCGGCGGCGACGTTGCGCAGACCCTCACGGACCAGCGCCTGGGCCAGCACCGTGGCGGTGGTGGTGCCGTCACCCGCGATGTCGTTGGTCTTGGTCGCCACCTCCTTGACGAGCTGGGCGCCCAGGTTCTCGTACGAGTCCTCCAGCTCGACCTCGCGCGCGATGGTGACGCCGTCGTTGGTGATGGTGGGGGCGCCGAACTTCTTGTCGATGACGACATTGCGGCCCTTGGGGCCGATCGTCACCTTCACGGTGTCGGCAAGCTTGTTGACGCCGCGCTCAAGGGCGCGACGGGCGTCCTCGTCGAACTTCAGGATCTTGGCCATGGGGTGGGTGTCCTTCGCCGTGTCTAATGAAACTGCGCCCCGGGCGCCCGGCGGTTTGTTACGCGGGTACCCGGGGCGCAGCGCAGCTTCGAAGTATCGAAAGCCTGGGGTGAATTACTTCTCGATGATCGCGAGCACGTCGCGAGCCGAGAGGACGAGGTACTCCTCGCCGCTGTACTTCACCTCGGTGCCGCCGTACTTGCTGTAGAGCACGACGTCGCCGACCTTGACGTCGAGCGGGAGGCGCTCGCCGTTCTCGAAGCGGCCCGGGCCGACAGCCAGGACAACGCCCTCCTGGGGCTTCTCCTTGGCGGTGTCCGGAATGACCAGGCCGGAGGCCGTGGTCTGCTCGGCGTCCAGCGGCTGGACCACAATGCGGTCCTCGAGCGGCTTGATGGCAACCTTGGAGCTGGTGGTCGTCACGATCCGACCTCCCCCTTCGGAGATCTCACGGGGTTAACTGTCTGAGGGTGGCGACCAGGTGGATCCGTCGTCGCGGGTGCCGGACCTGCCCGTCGCTGTGTTTGGCACTCACCGGTGGAGAGTGCCAACGGGAGCGAGACTATGACGCGCTTAGCACTCGGTCAAGCGGAGTGCCAATTCCTAGCGCGCCGCCGACACACTCCCCCGCATCGCCCGGGCCCAGTCATCGCTCAGACGTAGTCCTCCAGCCGCGCGACCGTGTACCCCTGCCGCTGGATGCTGCGCAGCATGTTGCTCACCATGGTGGTCATCGAGGCGCCCTTGAGCTGCTGGGGGCCGCGGAAGTGGGCCAGCACGATGTCCCCCGGGTGCAGACCACTGCCCTCCGCGTAGCGCATGTCGTTGATCTGCATGGTCACTTCCCACAGCACCATGGCCTTGATCCCGCAGCCGCCTGCCGCCGTCAGGGTGGCCTGGTTGTAGTTGCCGTACGGCGGGCGGAACAGCACCGGCCGCTTGCCCAGCCGCTTGGCCAGCCGGTCCTGCTGCCCGCATATCTCGTGCTGCTGCGCCTCGGGGCTCAGCGTGCGCAGGTTGGGGTGGCTGATGGTGTGGTTGTCGATGCCATTGCCGAGCGCGCGCAGTTGTTCGAAATAGCCATAGCCGCGCCCGACCCTGGCTATCTCATCGGTGAGGAACATGGTGTAGGGCAGCTTGAGGTCCTTGGTCATCTGGATGAACCGCGGATCCTTCTCCGCCCCGTCGTCGAAGGTCAGGAAGACGATCTTGTCCTTGGTCGGCACCCGCCGGATGATCTGCGGCGTGGCCCCCGTCACATGGTCGGTCACCCGGGTGGCGGGCGGCTTGGGCGGCGCGGCCAGCGGCTTGTCCAGCCCCCAGCGCCGGTAGGAGTCGTCGGGCGGCGCGGACGTGGCGGGGGCGGCGGCACGGGCGGGGGCGGAGCTCTTCGCCGCCTTGGGTGAGCCGGACGAGTCCGAGGAGCCCGAGCAGCCCGCCAGCAGCCCCGCGAACAGCAGCGCGGCGGCACCGGCCGCGCCCGCCCGGGCCCGGCGGCGGGATATGTGAGAAGCAGACACGATCACAGCACTGATTCTTGTCCAATCGTTCGAAAAGCGCTCGGTACGGGGCGCTGTCAGTGGTGCCGCCTAGTCTGATCCCACCTGCTTCGGCTCCTGGAGGCCACCATGTCCCAACCGTCCTGGAACGTCGTCGAGTTGCGCCGCTACACCCTGCGCCCCGGCCGCCGGGACGAGCTGATCGACCTCTTCGAACGGCACCTGGTGACTCCCCAGGAGGAGGCCGGAATGCGCCTGCTCGGCCGGTTCCGTGACCTGGACGACCCGGACCGCTTCATCTGGCTGCGCGCCTTCACCGGCATGGCGGACCGGGCCGAGTCGCTGGCCGCCTTCTACGAGCGCCATCCCGCCTGGCAGACGCACCGGGAGGCGGCCAACGCCACCATGGCGGACTCCGACGACGTCCTGCTGCTGCGCCCGGTCACTCCGGTGGCGGACCGGCCGCCGGCCGCCCCGCCCGGCTCGCTGGTCACGGCGCTGATCCACCCGCTGGGCTCGCCCGAGGCGCTGGAGGAGTTCACCGGGTTCTACGCCCGGGAGGTCCACCCGGTGCTGGCCGAGGCGGACGCGGCCCCGCTGCTCTGTCTGCGCACCGAGTACGCCGAGAACACCTACCCCCGGCTGCCGGTGCGCACCGGTGAGCATGTCTTTGTCACCCTCACCGCCTTCGCCGGCGCCGACGCCCACCGCGCCCATCTGGACCGGCTGGGCGCCCTGCCGCACTGGCGGGAGCGGGTCATACCCGGGCTGACCGGGCGGCTGGCCGGCCGGCTGGAGGGGCTGCGGCTGGCGCCCACCGCCGGGCCGGGGCCGCGCTGAGTCCGGGCCCCGGGCGGCTCCGGGTCACCCCGCGCCGCCCGCTCGGCGAGAATGAGCCCGTGTCCGCACCCAACGACGCCCCCGACGACGCCCGCACCGCCTTCACCGCCCTGCTCACCGAGGAGGGCCGCGCCCTCCTGGACGAACTGCGCGACCATGACCCCGCCCAGGAGCTGGCCACCGCCACCCGGCTGCGCCGCACCCACGCCCCGGAGCTGGTGTCCGCCGCGCTGGGGCAGGCCCGGCTGCGGCAGCGCGCGGTGGCCAAGTTCGGCGCCGAAGACGCCTACCGGATGTTCTTCACGCCCAATGGCGTGGAGCAGGCCACCCGCGCCTCGGTCGCCGCCCACCGCGCCCGGCGCTTCGCCGGGCTGGGCGTGCGCCGCCTGGCCGACCTGTGCTGCGGTATCGGCGGCGACGCCATCGCGCTGGCCCGGGCCGGGGTCTCGGTGCTGGCGGTCGACCGCTCTCCGCTGACCTGCGAGGTGGTCAGGGCCAACGCGGACGCGCTGGGCCTGGCCGACCGGATCGAGGTGCGCTGCGCCGATGTCACCGAGGTCGACACCACCGGCTATGACGCGGTCTTCGTGGACCCCGCCCGGCGCGGCGGCCGCGGCCGGATCTTCGACCCGGAGGCTTACTCACCGCCGCTGTCCTGGGCCGTCACCGCGGCCCGTACCGCCCCGCACGCCGCGCTGAAGATCGCCCCCGGGGTGCCCCATGAGGCCATCCCCGAGGATGCGGAGGCGGAGTGGATCTCCGATGGGGGCGACGTCAAGGAGGCCGTCCTGTGGTTCGGCACCGAGCCGGGCGCCCGCCGGGCCACCCTGCTCCCCGGCGGCGCCTCGCTGACCGGCCGGGGCCTGCCGGATCCGGCGGTCCGCCCGGTGGGGCGCTACCTCTATGAGCCGGATGGCGCGGTGATCCGCGCCCATCTGGTCGCCGAGGCGGCCGACGAGCTGGACGGCGGCCTGATCGACGAGACCATCGCCTACATCACCGCCGATGAGCCGCGCGCGACCCCGTACACCGCCGCCTATGAGATCACCGACGTCCTCCCCTTCAACCTCAAGCGCCTCAAGGCGATCCTGCGTCAGCGCGAGGTCGGGGTGGCCGTCATCAAGAAGCGCGGCTCGGCGGTGGAGCCGGAGGAACTGCGCAAGAAGCTGCGGCTCGCCGGGCCCAACTCCTGTGTGATCGTGCTCACTCGGGTGGCGGGAGCGCCGGCCATGCTGCTGGGGCACCCCGTCAAGGACTGAGGGCCCGGGGCTCAGCCCAGCTCCGTGAGCTCCTCCGCATAGAGGGTGGCCAGCGGCTGCGGGCCCACATACTGCTGGCAGTTGCACTGTCCGGGCTCGAAGCGGACCGGCTTGCGGTCGGCGTCCCAGGCGACCGGCTTCTCAACCGCCTCATGACACTTGCCCTGTTTGTCATGGATCGCCAGGTGGTGTCCGCAACCGCACACCGGGGCCGGCGGCTTGCCCGCCGCCTCCAGTTCCGCACGCTCCTTGCGCTGGGCCTCCATCAGCTCCAGCTTGCGCTTGTGCCGCACCTTCAGCGCGGACCTGGCGTTGTCCCGGAGCGACGCCGCGACGGCCCCGATCGGACCGATGACGAACCACAGCCACCACCACTGCACGCCGGCTCCCCCTCTCCTGTGCATCCCGTCGTGGGCAACAGGATAAGGGCCGCCGACCGGCCGCCGAAGGCCCCGGCGACCGGTGAAAAGGCGGGCGGTGCGACGGCCCGCGTCAGGCCGTGCGGCGCGCGTGGTAGTGCACCGTGACCGCCCCGAGCAGCGGCCCCCACAGCAGCATCGGCGAGTAGAGCACGACGATCAGCCCGTACCCCCAGTCGCTGACGTCCATGTCTCCGTGCAGGGAGGTCCAGACGAAGAGCACCCCGTAGACCGTCACCGCCAGCGCCCCCAGCGCGGCGGGCACCACCGCGGCCGCCACCGGCACCCGCCGGCCGCGCAGCAACGGCAGCCAGCGCGGCCAGACTTCGCCCCACGGCTGCACCAGGCCCAGGCTGAGGAGGGCCAGCACCTCGGCGAACAGGCTCAGCCCCACCAGCTGAACCGACCCCCACCCCGGCGCGTCCATCTGCACCAGTTCCGAGTGGCCCAGCCCCACCGGGATCCCCACCGCGATGGCCACTCGCCAGAGTCCGGACGGCAGTGTGGTCAGCGCCGCCAGGTGCGCCGCCCGGCTCGCCCAGCGGGGCACGCCGGGCACGGTACGGAAGGACGATCTGACGGACATGGGAACCCCCTGGCAGCACCCGCCCGATTCCCCTTGAACCAGGCGGTACTTCAGCCTCTCCCGGCCACCCCCGCACCCGCCATCGGCCGATCGGCAGAGCCGGCGCCGCACCGCCCGCCGATCGGCAGAGCCGGGCCGCCGGAAGAAGGCCGGCTACCCCGTGAACGCGTCCCGGTGGTCCCGCACCCACTGCGCGAATCCGGTCGCCGGCCGTCCCAGCACCCGCGCCACATCCTCGGTGAGCACCGCGTTCCGGCCCTCCCGCACCTCCCTGATCCCTTCCATGATCTGCTCCGCGAATCCGGCGTCCGAGTGGAAGCCCAGCATCTGCTCCCGGATCGTCTCCAGCGGCATCTCGGCCGTGGTCACCGTGCGGCCCAACTCCTCGCTCAGCACGGCCGCCTGGTCGGCCGCGCTCAGCAGCTCGGGACCGGTGAGGGTGTACGCCCGCCCCTGGTGCTCGTCCGAGGTGAGCGCCCGGACGGCCACCGCGGCGATGTCCCGCGGGTCGACAACGCCCATCCGGCCGGCCCCATAACGGTCGGGCACCGGCTCACCGGCCCGGATCGCCGCCGCCCACGCCAGCGCGTTGGAGGCGAACGCGGACGGCCGCAGGAAGGTCCAGCCCAACCCGCTTTCCCGCGCGGCCTGTTCACCCGCCTCATGCCAGAACGGCGGCTCCGCCCCCTTCATCCCGATCGAGGAGAGCTTGACCACCCGGCGCACCCCGGCCGCCGTGGCCGCGCCGATCAGCGCCCGGTCATGGCCCGGGATCGCCGGGCCCGCGCCGGACAGCGCGAACACCGCCGTGGCCCCGCGCACCGCCCGTTCCAGCGAGGCGCCGTCCTCGAAGTCGCCCGCCACCACCTCCACCCCATCCGGGAAGGAGGCGCCGGACGGATTGCGGGTCATGGCCCGCACCGGCTCGCCGGCCGCGGCCAGTTGACGTACCACTTCACTGCCGATGGTGCCCGTGGCACCGGTAATCAGGATCATGCGCCCACCGTGCCCGGCGGCCCCCGGCGGCCACTAGGAAGTTCCGGCACACTTGCGCCCCGGCCCGGGACGGCGGGCGCGGTGCCGGGTTAGCGTGCCGGGGTGAGTACGAGCGTCGAAGTACCGGTCCCGGCCCCGCTGCTGCCCTGGATCGCCGGGGCCGAGATCCTCTCCCACCGGGCCGCGGACCGGAACCCGATCGTCCATCTGCCGGACGGCTCGGCCGCCTTGACCTACTGCGCCGGCCGCCTGGTGGTCACCGGCCCGCGCACCAGGGCTGGTTATGTCCCCACCAAGGAGGTGCCGCACGCGGTACGCCTCCGCCTCCGCCCCGGCCGGGCCCTGCCCGTCCTGGGCATACCGCTGAGCGCGCTCACCGACCAGGCCGTCCCGCTGGACGAGTTGTGGGGTGCGCGAGCCGCCGGCCTGGCCGAGGAGCTGCCCCGCCTGGGCCCCGGACCGGCGCTGCGCCGGCTGCACCAGACCCTGCTGGCCCATGTCGCCGAGCAGCGGCCCGGCGAACTGGACCGCGCCGACCTGGTGTACGCGGCCACCCGCCGCCTGGGCGCGCCCCAGCCCCGCGCCCTGCCCGAGATCGCCCGCGAACTGGGCGTCAGCGAACGGCACTTGCGCACCCTGTTCACCCGGGGCACCGGCCTCACCCCCCGGCTCTACGGTCGGATCGCCCGGGTCCGGCGCGCGCTGTCCGGAGTCACCGGTGCGCGCGGGGCCCGGGTGGCCAGCGAGGCCGGCTACTACGACCAGTCCCATATGGGCGCGGAATTCCGGGCGTTGATGGGCGTCTCCCCCAGCGCCTACCGCGCCGGGCGGCTGCCCGAGGCGCGGCCCTGCGCGGCGTTGGCGGCCTGAGCGCTCCGCCGGCAGTGCGGTACTGCGGCTGCGGGTAGTCCGTAGCTGATCACGCCCACGCGGCGGAGCCGCATGAGCGCAGCCGCCCCGCGCCCCTTACGGGGCGCCCCGGGACTAGAGGAACTCCACCTGGTACCCCTCCAGCGTCCCCGGATCGGCGACCAGCTCGATGCCGGTGATCCGCTCGCCCTCGATGGTGAACCGCAGCGCGCCGCGCCGCTGCCCGTCCGGTGCCCAGACCGCCTGCACCAGGCCGTCCACCAGCGCGGGACGCGCCCCCAGGGGGCGTCCCAGGACGGCGTGCAGCACCGAGGACCGGCCCCGCAGCTCCACCTCGCCGTTCAGCAGGGGGACGGCCCGGTCGGCGCGCAGCACCACATCCGGGTCGAGCACCTCCAGCAGCGCGTCGAAGTCACCGCCCCGGGCGGCGGTGAGGAAGGCGTCGACGACCGTACGGCGCCGGACCGGGTCGGTCTCGGGGGCACTGGCTCCCCGTACCCGGCGCCGGGCCCGGCTGGCCAGCTGCCGGGACGCGGCCGGGGTGCGGTCCAGGACGACGGCGATCTCCTCGAAGGGCACTCCGAACAAATCGTGCAGCACAAAGGCCAGCCGCTCGGCCGGGGCCAGGGTGTCCAGCACCACCATCAGGGCCAGTCCGACCGAGTCGGCCAGCAGCGCCTCCTGCTCCGGGCCGGCCGCGGCCTCCGCCTCTCCTTCCGCCCCCGGCCCGTACTCCTCCAGCGGCTCCTCCCGCCGGGAGCCGCGCGAGCGCAGGATGTCCAGGCACACCCGGCTCACCACGGTGGTCAGCCAGCCGCCCAGGTTGGCCACCTCGCCGGTGTCCGAGCGCTGCAGGCGCAGCCACGCCTCCTGCACGGCGTCGTCCGCCTCGGCCGCCGAGCCCAGCATCCGGTAGGCCACCGCCCGAAGGTGGCTCCGGTGGGACTCAAAGCGGTCCGCCAGGAATTCCTCGTCGTTCACCGGTAAACCCTCCCCATCGCATTCCGTCAGTGCTCTGACGGAATGATCCACTGCGATGTGACAGGGAGCCTCAGGGGGCGATGGGCAGCCGGCGCTTGTGCTCGGTGCGGTGGTAGCGGCTGACGATCGTCTCAAAGGCCCGCTCGCCGACCGGCTTGCCCTCCAGGAAGTCGTCGATGTCGTCATAGGTGACCCCGAGCGCGTCCTCGTCGGCCTTGCCCGGGTCCAGGGTCTCCAGGTCGGCCGTCGGGGTCTTCCACACCAGCTCGGCGGGCGCGCCCAGGGCCTCCGCGACGGCGCGCACCCGGCGCTTGGTCAGGCCGGTCAGCGGGACCAGGTCGGCGGCGCCGTCGCCGAACTTGGTGAAGAAGCCGGAGACCGCCTCGGCGGCGTGGTCGGTGCCGACGACCAGGCCGTTGTACGCGCCGGCCACCGCATACTGGGCGATCATGCGCTGCCGGGCCTTGATGTTGCCATGGACGAAGTCCTGGTGGTGGGCGTCGCGGAAGCGCACACCGGCGGCCAGCGAAGCCTGGAGCGCGGCGTCGCTCGCGGGCTTGATGTCCACGGTCAGCAGGTCGTCGGCCCGGATGAAGGAGAGGGCCAGCTGGGCGTCGTGCTCGTCGGCCTGGACCCCGTAGGGCAGCCGCATCGCATAGAACCGCGCCTCATGCCCGGCGGCCCGGGCCCGCTCCACCGCCAGCTGGCACAGCCGGCCGGTAGTGGTGGAGTCGACGCCGCCGCTGATGCCCAGCACCAGGGAGGACAGACCGGTGGCGGTCAGCCGCTCGGCGAGGAAGGCCACCCGGCGCTCGATCTCCTGCTCGGCGTCGAAGATCTCGGCGACCTCCAGTGCCCGGGCGATCTCCTGCTGCAGGGCCATGGACGCCGGCTCGCTCACGTCTGCTCTCCTTGGTGCGCTGGGGTGTGTGCTGGGGTGTGCTCTGGGGTGTGTATCGCGCCCACCTTACCCAGGAGGCATCCGGTGGCTCAGGGCCGCCAGCAGCGCCGCCAGCTCCCGGGGCCGGGAGATCATCGGCCAGTGGCCGGTGGGCAGATGCCACACCTCCATCCCGGCCAGCGGCGCGAACAGCGGATGCCCGCTGTCCGCCCACTCCCGCACCTGCTCCGGGGTGGAGGTGCAGCAGATCAGCGAACGCGGCACCGGCGGCAGCCCGTCCGGCAGCTCCAGGCTGCCGGTGGCCGCCGCGTACGGCTCCGGGGTGGCCAACTCCCGCAGCCGCGCCAGGTGTTCGTCCGTCAGACCGGCCAGCTCGGCAGCACCGTCCGTCCGCTCGAAGGACGGCGGCGGCAGCAGCCGGCCCTCGCCCCGCTCGGCCACCTGCCGGGCCCATTCCTCCCGCACCCGGGGCGAATTGGCGCCGAGCACCGACACCCCGGACGGCAGTGGCGCGCTGTCCAGGTAGACCAGCCGCCCGATCCGCCCGGGCAGCCGCTCGGCGACCCCGGTGACCGGCACGGTCGCCCCGCTGTGCGCGACCAGCAGCACCTCCCGCAGGTCGTTGTCCTCGATGACCCGCGCCAGGTCGGCGATATGCGTCCGCACGCCCACCTCGGGCGTGGCCTCCCCGGCCCGCTCGCCCACCCCGGTCAGCGTCACCGGGTACACCTCGTGCCCCGACGCCCGGAGCTCGCGCGCCACGTCCGCCCAGACCCAGGCCCCCAGCCAGAACCCCGGAACCAGTACCACCGCCGCCATTCCCGCACCTTTCTCGCGCTCGACTCCCGCACGGTAGGCGCCATCGCGGACACCAGGTGTCCGCCTTCCTCTACCCTGCACCCCTGCACCGAGCGTCCCCGCCCGTCACCGAGGAAGTGCCAGTGGTCCACCACGCCGCCGTCCCCAGTCCGTTCTGCGAGATATGCGGCGGCTATCCCGCCACGCGCGCCACCGTGCGGGGTCACCAGGGCCTGCTCATCCTGATGCGCTTCCGGCGCCGGACCGGCGTCTTCTGCCGGACCTGTGGCACCGCGATCCACCGGCAGCTGACCACCCAGACGCTCTGGCAGGGCTGGTGGGGCCCGGCCTCCGCCTTCATCACCCCGGTCACCGTGCTGTGCAACGTCCTCGGCCCCCGCGCCCGTTTCCGCCGCCTGGCGCCGCCCACCGGCAACTGGCGGCCGCCGCTGGACCCCGGCAAGCGGGTCCTGCTACGCCCGGCGGCCCTGGCGTTCGTCGTGCCCGGTGCGCTGATGGCGCTGGTGCTGCCCACCCTGCTGATCTTCGGCCTGCTGACCGGCGACGGCCTGGACACCAAGCCGACCAGACTCACGGTCGGTGACTGCGCGCGCAACAACGCCAGGTGGCCCAACCAGAATCTGGAGGCGGTCGACTGCGACTCCCCCTTCGCCCACTACCGGGTCACCAAGAACGACGGCATCTGCAAGGGCTATCTCGCGCGCCTGGACTACAGCGCGGACGGCACCACCAGCCTCTGCCTCAACAAGCTTCGCTGACCTCAACGAGCTTCGCCGAGCGCGGCAGCCCGCACCGGCGCCGGCGACGCGGCCACCGGCAGCTCCCGCCGCCCACGGACCGGCGACAGGAAGACCGGCAGAAAGGCCAGCGCCAGCAGACAGCCCCCCCGTCCACAGCGCCACCCGCACCCCCGCCAACTCGCCGATCGACCCGGCCCCGGCGGCGTCTCCCAGCACCTCACCGCACTCCGCGCGGCGGGCCTGGTGAGCGCGCACCGCGCCGGGCGGCTGGTGCTCTATGCGCGCACCAGCCTGGGCGAGGCCCTGGTGGCCGCCTGACGATCAGCCGCGCTCCGGCACCCGCCCCGGCACGCGCTACCGCGCCCGTTCCCGCTCCCGGTTGATCGCCCGCAGCCGTTCCACCTGCTCATGCACCCCGGACCGGAGCGACTCGGGCACCGTCTCACCCCGGCAGTCCCGGCACACCCCGCCCGGCAGCGCCTCGGCCCGCCCCGGCGCCCGGCAGACCGTGCACTCCAGCAGCCGCAACGGCCGCCGCCCGGCGACGGGGGCGGCGGCCGGGGCGGGCACCGGCGGCATCTTATTGACCAGCCGGTGCCGCACCAGAGCCCCCGCACTGTGCACGGGCTGCGGCAGCCCATCCGTCAACACCCGTACCGCCACGCCGACTTGCACACCACGCTCCAGCCAGGCGGCCGCCAAGGGCTCCAGCTCCGCGCACTCCACGGCGGAGAGCGTCAGCCGGGGTTCGGCCCGGCTCAGCGAGGCCAGCAGCTCATACGCCGCGCTACGGTCCGGCGCCGCCGGTGGTGGCGGCTGCTCCTCGCCCCGGATCACCGCCTCCCACCAGGCGTCGTCCCGGGCGGTACGGGAGAAGTGGGTACGAGTCACCCAGTGCCAGGTGCCATCCTCGCTGCGCACCCGCTCGGTGGTCCGGCGCAGATGCCCCGCCTCGGACAGCCGCCGCAGCGCGGTACGGCAGGCGGCCTGCCCATAGCCCGGCAGCTGGGCGGCCAGCGACTTGGCGTCCATCGCGGCCCCGTCCGGCAGCCGGTCGACAAACGTGGCGACCGACGCCTCGCGCACCCCCAGATGCCTGAAGTCACTCCCGTTGCGAGGAGCTTGCCCCGGCGCGCTGCGCTTCCCATAGCCGGGCTTGGCCATGGGGTACGGGGCGGCGGTAGAGTGCGCGTCAGCCATGGAGATCGGCCTCATTTCGATCTTGGTGGTCAGACCCCGGGCCTGGTGTTCCAGCACCACCCGGGGTCGTTTGCTTGCTCCGCACGCTAAGCGGGCCTTTCTGGCCACCGCAACCGAATCCGCCGAAGTTAACTCGCGCGAGTCGCGGGTCAGTTGGGCAGGGTGGGCGGGTGGGTTGAACCCACCACCCATTCCTTGAAAAGAGGGCTCGGCGCCCGGAGCTCAGCGCCCTCCACCCGGTCGCGTCAGCTGAAGCAGTTCCGGGACACCCTCCGCAGAAGGGTGGGCGGAGAACGCCGGAACAAGGTCATGGACCAATGCCACACAGCGAGGTGCGCCAATGCGATGGGCCACGGTCAAGGCTTGGGACGCCGCTGCGGCCGCCTGCTCGACATCCCCGGAGCGCAGAAAGGCATCGGCCTCATAGGCGAGGAAGACGGACCGCGTCTTCATACGGGCATGCGGCAGCAACCGCGTTCCCTCCTGCACAAGTTGATGCCCCTTGCGCGGGTAGCCGAGATCGATCTGGCAGCGCCCGCTGTCGACTGCCAGGTCGGAATCCGACATCCAAGTGCACCATGATGGTGAGGGTTCGTGCGAGGCGCTCGCCAACTCCTTCTCGGCGGCAGCGAGAGCGCGATTGCACACACGTTCCTCGCCCAGCGCGGCATGCGCCCTGGCCTTGCGGAGCTGGAGTACCGATCGCGCGGCGGGGTGGGTGGCACCGGTGATCGCATGCTCCAGAATCTGCACGGCCGTAGCCGGGTCATGGAGCCAAGTTGCCTGGTAGGCCAGGTCGGAGAGAATCCCGGCGCCCAGGTCACGATCAGCGGACCGGTGGGCGCTGTGCAGCGCGCCATGCCAGAAGCGCGCGGCAGAGGCATGCTGCCCATGGTCGAAGTGGTACCAGCCGACCGTCTGCGAGAGGCCGGCAGCCAGCGTGTGCAAGCGCCGTCCCATTGCGGGGGTGTAGCGCCCGGTGGAGATCAGGTCGGTCACCGCGGTGAGGTGGGCGTCGAGCAACGGGGCGACGTGCTGCCGCTGTTCCGTGGCCAGCTTGGTCAGGGTGGCGCTGTGCTCCTCAAGCATCCGAACGAGCTCCGCGTCCACCCGGTGGCCATGTGGTGTGCCGATCACGGACGATGGCGCAACCGTCGCCCATTCAAGGGCGATGCCGGTGAGGGAAGCCCCGGTGTACGCGAGAAAGGATCGGCGGTCCACGGACAATTTCAGGGCCTCTCGCAGTGCGGCGACAGAGCTGGTGGGGCTGAAGGAGATCGGGTCGTCACGGCCGGGAAGCCAGTGCGGCCAGTCGAGCACGCTCAGTAGGCCGGGGTCGACACCGAAGGCTTCGGCGAGGAGCAGCTGAGATTCCTGATTCGGCACCTTGCGCCAACGTTCCCACTTACTGATGAGGGACTTGTCCGCACCGGAGCGAAGTCCGTGCCCACGGGCCGACCGACCCATCCGAACGGCAAGATCGGTCTGCGACCAGCCGCGTAGCGAGCGGGCGTACACCAGGGGATGCCGGATCGACTCGTCCACCCCTCCATTCCACCACCGGCGACATCACACCGCTGCGCCATACGCGGACAGGACCACCCCCGTACCACCGCCAACGCATGGGCGCTGCGGGCTATTTGGGCTCTACTCCTTGATGCATAGCCCAGCACGGTTCGGCGAAGGAGACATCGATGGGCGAAACCGCGTTCGCCAGTGAGCACAAGTCTGATGCCGCCTACCTTGATGTGGCGGCCAACGCACACGGTGAAGAAAAGGCGCTTCTGGTCCACCGCGCTTTGCGGCGCGTGCAGACGCCCCATCCGCAGGTGGTGGAGATCGGCCCCGGCGGGGGCGCGGCGGTCCTCTCCCTGGCCGACCGGCTGGCGGCGGATCCCAGGCGGCGAGGCCAGGTCAACCTCACGGTGATCGAAGCGCCGGGAGTGGCGTCGGCGTCGCTGGTCAAGGCGATGAACCAGTTCAATCAGGTCGGAACCTGTGACTTGGTCAGCGGGTTCGCCCAAGATCTCGACACCATCCTTGAGGAACCCGTGGACGTGATCAGCGCGTCCGCGCTCCTGCACGAGGTGTACTCCTACGGCGGCGGTTACGGCGGTGTTCATTCGATGGCCAGGACATTGCCCGGCGTTCTGCGTCCGGGTGGCTTCTTCGCCTACCGGGACGTCTATGCCGTCAACGCACCGTCTCTGCACCAGCGTTCGGTCCACCTCTACGATGCGAAACCGTGGCTGCAGTTCCTTCGCATGTTCGTCCCGCAATACCTGCGCGAGGGAACACACCCCTACCACGGCGCGCACGACGAAATGCTGTTCCGGCAGCATTCCCGGATCGTGCCGGTTGAACGCCTCGATGACGGAGCACCCGCGTTTGTCTCCGCACCTGTGGGACTGTTCCGCGAGGTGCAGCGGCACTACATCACATTCCGGGACCATGTCTGGCGATCCGGGGCCCTTGGGTTCAGGCCGATTCTCGACGACCGGCTGCCCCCGGACTGGCTTGATGCCCGGGCTGGTCACAAGCGGGTGCACTACATCCTCACCGGACGGGACGGGCTGCCGGCCGCGCAAGGGGCGCTGCTTCCCATGCTGAGCGAGAGCTGTACGGACCACTACACCGTGGACGGCGACCTCTTCGATGAAGTCACCGACACCGCGCTGTCGGTCTTCCTCGACCAAGCCGAGCAGGGTGAAGCGGAGTGCGGCGGCATCTGGGACCGGTGGGTCGTTCGCGAAGGGCGCGAGACTTACGCCTACCTGACGGTCGGCGAGTTGCTCACCACATTCGCCGTGAGTTCGGTCGCAGCTCGCAGGGCCGACCAAACGATACTGGTGCCGGTCCGGGTATCCGATGTCACCGAACGCGACCGCAGCTACTACAACCGGTACCTCAGGAGGACTCTGTCGAACCCATTGCGGGACGCGAAACAACTGGTGCTCTTCTCGAACGCACCGCTCGCGGATCACCAAGCAGTTGGGTCCGCTCTGGCCACCCTTCAACGGTGGTGCAGCAGGACTGATCTCGCTCACATCCACTCGGCGCTGAACACAGGAGGACGCCATGCACAGTGAACTCATCGAAATCGAGCGGAAGCGCCGGCTTCCCGATGACGGCGCTGTCGTGAGGTCCCGGCTGCAACGGCTCGGATATCTGGACAAGGGTACGGTGACCGAGGTCGACATCTACTACAGCAGGCCCGACGTCGACTACCTGGAAACCGTGGAGTGCTTGCGGATCCGCCGACGCGACGGGTTCGCGGAAATCACCTACAAGCCGGCGTCCGACACGGCCACGCACAGCGCGGATGATGTGATCGCCAAGGTGGAGACCAATGTCCGCCTGGCCGGTCCGAAGGAAGCGGTTTCCGCGGTACGCCTGTTGGAGGCGGTGGGAATGCGCCGCCTCGCCACGGTGACGAAGCTCCGGACCCGCTACCTCCATCCCGGCTTCGCCGGCTCCGTCATCAGTCTCGATGTCGTCGACGGAGTGGGCACCTTCGTCGAAACCGAGGTCAACTCGCCCTCTGCGGAGGAGGCAACCGCGCTGCTCGAAGGGATCGAGCGACAACTCGCCATCACCGAGTACCCGACGGTCGCCCTCCCCTACCGCGACCTCGTGCGTCATATCGGCGAACCTCAGCCGATCTGATCGGTCAAGCACTCACCGGCAGCGCCGCCGCCGAGGCGGCCTTCCGTCCTGTTCCGCGCTATTCCGCGGGGCCATCCGACGGACCCTGGTGCGAGCTGGTCCGGTAACGGCTGCGGAATTCGGCCAGCAGCTCATCGGTCACCTCGGCTCCGGCGCTCACCGCGGCGTGGACATCGCGGAAGTAGTTCTCATAGCCGGCCGGGGTGTAGAGGCACAGGGCACGCGTGGTGACCTGCCCCGCGTTACGGAACCCATGCGGGGTGCCACGGGTCGCGGCCAGCAGGTCCCCGGGGTTGGCCGTCACCTCGCCGTCTCCAGTATGGAGGGTCAACTCGCCCTCCAGAACGTAGAAGTATTCATCATGTCCCTCATGAACATGCGGCCTGGCACCGATGGTCCCGGGAGCGAGGCTGAACTCCTCGAAGGCGAACCGCCCATCCGTGTCCTCGCCGGTGAGCCGGAAGAAGTGGGCGACACCGGCGACATCGATGAGTTCACCATCCTGACGGCGACGCAGCAGCGGACGGGCGGGCTCGCGGGTCTGGTCTTCGGTCATGGCGGCATTGTCACTCATCCGCCATCATTACTCGGCCGACATCACCGGCGGTTGTCCTGGATGCGGTAACCACCCTTGACCACCTTGCTGTCCGGCGCCACGCCCATGCACTTGGTCAGCGGAGGCTCGTCCTTCGCGGTCGCCCCGGAAAGGCCGATCCGGCTCGGGCCCGCGTGCTTCCCCGCGACATAGAAGCTCACACCCATGCGGATCGGCTTTCCGTCCTTCCAGTGCAGGAAGTCCTTCCAGTACGGCCCGGCATCGGTGATCGTCCCGGTGACGGTGGCCACCGGGCCGCCGACCCGTACGCAATCCACCTTGAAATCACCCCAGTTGAACTATGCGGGCCCGGCCGGCCCGTTGTAGCGGTGCGTGATGCGGAAGGTTCCCCAGGAGCGGGCGGGGGTGGAGGGGTGCTCCCGGTCGAAGGAGCCATGGGCGTCCACGCTGACCTGGATGTCGTTTCCGGGCTGGGGCCAGTCCATCCGGCCCCAGCCCTTGATCCCGGCGGTCGTCGCCTTGGCCACGGCCGTCGTCGGCTTGTCTGCGGGTGCCGCCGACGCGGCGGGGACGCCGACGGTGGCCAGCAGCGCGGCGGCGAGCGCCAGGAGAGAGGCGGCGCGCAGGGTTGCCTTGGACACGGTGATCTCCCGTTCGGTGGTGGTGAGTTCACCGCTGATCCTGCCGACCGGGCGGAGCCGGTCCCTCCGCCCGGGGAGGGAACTCCCTCCGCCGGGCGGCGGATCAGGTGCCATCAGGCGTCATCAGCCTTCATCAGACCGGTGCGCTGAGGGCCTGGCGCAGGGCAGCGGGAGTGTCCCCGTACCAGCGCTGCACCGCCCGTCGCAGCGCACGGGCATTGCCATAACCGGTGCGGGCGGCAATGGACTCCATGCTGAGGTCGGTGGTGCGCAGCAGCTGGGTGATCTGCTCGCGGCGTACGGTCTCGACCTGTTCGCTCCAGGTGGTGCCGTGTTCATCCAGGCGGCGTTGCAGGGTGCGGGTGCTGATGGCCAGCCGCTGGGCCACCGAGGAGAGCGTGACATTGTCCTCGCCGTGCGCGGCCCGCAGGGCCACCTGGAAGGCGTCCAGCCAATTGTGCAGGGGGATGGCGGTGGCCAGGGTCTGCTCCGCGTGCCGGCGCAGCACCGCGGACAGGCCCGGCGGTGCGTAGGGCGTGGCAGCGCGCAGGTCGGAGGCGAGGAAGGTGATGGAGCTGACCGGCACCTCGAAGTCGATGGCCCGGGTGCCATACATCTCGGCCAGACTGCCATGCCGCCGCGGCGCCTTGGCGGCCAGCGCCACCCGCACCGGAACAAGCGGACGCCGGGCGGCCTCGCTGAGCCGTCGATGGTAGAGGCCGAGCGCGAAGGAGCGGATGGCGGAGGCGGCGTCATAGGTGAGGTCCGCCAGGTTCACATGGCTGATGGTGATGTGCTCACCGTCCTCCACGATCTCGATCGCCTCGGTGCCGTTGTCCGCGATGGCGGCCAGGTAGGTCGAGGAGTCCCGGACCCCGTCCAGCAGGGTGGGACCGGAGGTGAGCAGATAGTCCCAGAGGCCCAGGCTGCCGAGCTGCGACCGCCCCACCAGCAGCGGTGACACCTCCGTCCAGGGGGCTTTGACGACCATCAACTCCCAGATGTGGATGGCCGTGGCGGATGGCGTGCGGTAGAGGTCGTCATGCAGATGCTCGGGCGCGATGCCTAAGAGATGCGCGTATTTGGCGCGCGAAATCCCGAGTTCGGTCGCACCGTCGACGATCAGGCGAGCGACGGATGAGGATGTTGTCCCGTTATTGGTACTCCCGGCCACGATCGCCCAGCATAGCCAGCTCCGGTATGCCAGATCATTTGCGGATCCTGACGCCCGTTGTCCTCTCCCCGGCACCGAAGGTCCCCTCTGGCGTGCGCGGTCCCCTTGATGGCACCCCCGGGCACTCGGTTGGTGACCGCCGGCGCCATAGCGTGTGGTTACCGCGCGGCGCCGGTGGTGTTTCACCAGGTTTCAGGCCGCTCAGCCGGCGCCGCGCCAGTGGGTGCTGGGGGTGGGGTGGGGTGCGCGCAGGAGTACGGGGGTCTCCTGCGTGTGGGTTCACCGGGGAGTCGGCCGGTCGCCGAGTGTGCTGTCTAGGGTGGACGGGTGCGGCCGGTCCTTCTGCGTCATGCGGTCCGCGCGGTCATCCTCGACGAGGACGACCGCGTCCTTCTGTGCAGATTCGCGATTCCGGATCCCGTGGGGAAGATCGTGTGGGCGGCCCCTGGCGGCGGAATCGAGCCGGGTGAGACCCCGCTTGGCGCGCTGCGGCGCGAACTGCTGGAAGAAGTGGGGCTCGTTCTGGGCCTGGACGCGGATCCGCCGCATGTCTGGCATCAGGTGGTCGTCGCGCGCGGCCATGCCGTCGGCTACGACGGCGTGGTCAACGACTACTTCCTTGTGCGGACCGTTTGGTTCGAACCTCGTGGTGCCCTGTCCGACGACGCGCTCGCGGCCGAGAACATCAGCGGGCTGAGGTGGTGGCACCTCGGCCATATCGCCGGCTATCGCGGCAGCGATCTGTTCTCCCCGCGCGACCTGGCCACTCCCCTGGGCGCGTTGATCGCCCTGGGGGTGCCGGCCAGGCCGGTCCTGCTTGGCCTGTGACGTTGAGTTGGAGCCGTTGCTGCACAGTCGTGGACGTTTTCGGGTGCGGGCCGTCGGTTGCTGGTCGCGCAGTTCCCCGCGCCCCTGAGGGGCGCGGCACCGCGATTCGGGCTGCTTTCCGTCACTGGAGCAGCAGTGGCCGACCAGGACCTGTCCGATTGCCGGGCGCCCCGCCAGGGGCGCGGGGAACTGCGCGATCAGCCACAGGCGGCCCGCGCCGAAATCTGAGGCAAGGGCCTGACACCCGGCGATGGCGTTGCCCAACTACCTATGATCACAACCTAGTTAGGCCACCCGGCATTCGCGTGCGGCCCGCGTGTACGACTTGGGTACGGCTGGATACCGCCACGCAGCCGCTCTCGGTGTTCCCGTGGCTGGACTTCATGCCGACAGCCGTTCTGGCAGACACCTGCTGGTCAAAGCTCATCCACCAAGTTCCTGATGAACGCCTCAGACTCCTCAGGGCAGAGAGACAAGCGCCCAATCATTGCCTGCCGATGGGCAAAGCCGCTGACGATCTCTGGATCGACTGTCAGCACACTCGTGGAGTTGCCCTCCTCGTACGCAACGCACTCATGGTTGGGCAACTCGATGACAGCGAACGAGCCGTTGTAGCCCGCTGGGTAGGTTTTCGCCGGCCTGACCTGGACAGTCACGTTGCGCTGTGCGCCTACCTCAAGCACACGAAGCAGCTGTCTCTTTCGGGCCTCGGCCTCATCGCTGACCTGGTAGCGCAACGGCACCTCGCCAATCACGAACGCGAACGCGGTCGACTGCTTCTGCAGGAGAGCTTGCCGCCCCATGCGGATGGCAAGCCTCTCCTCAATTGTCGCGTCGTCCAGTGGCGGCCAGCACCTGCTGTACATGAGCCGGGCCGTCTCCTCGGTTTGCAACAGCCCCGGGATAAGCAGCGATTCGCATGCGCTGAAGGCGATGGCTTCTGCCTCGCAGTTCAAAAACGCCTGCCCAAAGTCCTGAGTGCGCTCCGGCTTCAGGAACCCCTGCGCGGCCAACAACAAGCCACCCGCATCGCACATGTGGTCCGCCACCTGAAGCAGATGCGTCGTAGGCCGCCGCCGCCCCAACTCCATCGACTTCACGTACTCATAGTCGTACCCGGCCTCCTTCGCGAGCTGTTCGCGCGTAACCCCCGCCCGCTCCCGCCACAGCTTGATCTGATGCCCGCAGTACCGCCAGGCGGTCGGCGGCTCCGCCTCTCCCATGGGACCCCCTCGGCGCGAGCTATCGATGTACCTCGCACCTCGTACCTCGATCGGTGCTACGGAGCGTAGCCGCACCGCAACCACACTCGCCCCGTGAACAGCAAAAAGCCACCTCTGGGCTCCTTCGTCGTAGACACCCGCACCGGCCGCATCGGCCAAGTCATGGATCACATCGACTCATTGGTCCAACTCCGGCCGCCCGGCGGCGGACTGGAGTGGGACTGTCCGCCGGATGCGGCCAGCCTCACCACCTACCGGGCCGTGCTCAAGGAGCAGGAGGCCGAGGCGCGGCTGAGGCGCCAGCTGGATCAGCCCTCGTCCTCATCGGGCTGAGCCCACTTCGGAACCGTACGGCGCCGCGCCCGCGCAACCACCCGCGCGGGCGTCGGCGGCGGGTGGCCCGACTCCTTGGGCTCGCGTGGCTGGGGATCCGGCAGCCGGCCGCCGAGCAATGGTGGATTGGGGCTCTCCTCGTACATGGGGGCGTGCACTTCCTGTGTGTTCTCCCTCATGTAGCGATACTGCCCCGGACCGGGCACAGTCACGTCGCAACAACTGTCACTCCAGCCCCATGGCACGATAAGAACGCGTATGGGCTCGGCCCATCCACTGGTCAATCAACGGGGGAGAGTGAATGGGGCATGGGCGATGACCGGCTCAGGGCCAGCCATAAGGAACTGACCGATCTGGCGAACGACCTCGGCTCGATGGGGCGTTACCTCAGACAGAAGGCCACCCATCTCAACGAGCTGGTGGACTCCGTGGACAGCGGCTGGCAGAGTGCGGCGGCCAGCTCGTACAAACAGCTCCAGACCGATGTCAACAAGGACATCGACCGCATCCGGGAAATGCTCTACATCATCGAGCAGGGTGTGGAAATGAGCCGCGACGGCTTCACGGGCCAGGACCTCGAGGTCATGCGGAGCTTCCGCAGGCTCCAGTCGTCCAGGGACGGCGAACGCGAACTCCTCGCCCGGGCGAACGCGGAGGCGGACTCGGCTCAAACAGCCGCTCCCGCCAGCAAGTTGGACACGTACTAATCGGGGGAATCGGGGGAACACCATGGCGGACGACGGCGCCATATCCGTGAAGTTCAGCAAACTCCACGAGATATCCACAGAGCTGGAGGAACTGCTCAAGGACCTCAACCAGAAGCTGGAAGACCTCTACGGCCGCACCGAGAAGGTCGTCCTCGGCTGGGAGGGCGAGGCCCGCGACACCTTTGTCGAGGTGCTCGACACCTGGGACAAGTCCATGCAGGACATGGAGGGCGCCCAGCGCTGGCTGCACAGCATGGTCGTCAACGGCCACGGCAATTACGCCGCCGCGCACCGCGCGGTGATGAACGGCTGGAGTGGTGGCCGATGACCACCCCGGCCCCGCCGGCGAACGGCAATATCGACGTCAAACCCGAGGCCCTGTACGGCATCTCCACCCAGATAGCCATGGAACAGGGCATGCTCGACAAGGCGGCCACCCAGTTCCTCAAGGATCTGAACGGCCATGCCAATGTGGGCGGCGCGGGCAGTGCTGTCGAGGCGGTGAACAAGGCCTACCGCGATGTCGGCGAAAAGGTCATGCAGGTCTGGGGCAAGGCGGTTGAGGGCGTGGGCGGCGCGGCCGTCGGCTTCACCATCACGGCCAATCAGTACGCCACCGCGGACGCGGCCTCCAACCCCAACCACCAGGGGCCCGCCCCCCACCGGCCGTTGCCGATTGTCATCTGGAGCGCGCCGACCTACGGGAATGTCCCCAACCTCAAATGGAACGGTGTCGTCGACGACGGTGCCAACGGCCTTGTCGACGACATCCTCAATGGTGTCGACAAGGTCCTGGAAGCGATCCTGCGGCCGATCGTGCATCATGCGCTGCGCTGGGGCAAAGCAGCCGACATACTGCCGCTTCCCGACTACCAGGCGATACAGAAGATCTCGGATGCCTGGCAGGGCCCCATGGGGGCGCTCGGCCAGACCGATGGCACGCTCACCGGTCAGCTGTCCACCATCACCAACCAGGGCAATGCCGAATGGTACGGCGCCATGCGCCAGTTCTGCAGCGCGGTCTGGGGCACCGCCTACTGGGGGAAGTCACGCCAGGGCTATGAGTGGGGCCATGACACCACCGGGGCCACCAGCAACCATCCGGCGCTTGGCGTGATGATCGACACCTGCGACACGATGATCACCGTGCTGCACGACTTCGCCGAGGCCGCATATGAGATGCGCAAGGAAGTCCACAGGATCTACGTCAAGGCCGTCCGTGAGGCCATTGGGAAGATCAAGCTGGATGACAACATCTTCAACGACCTGAAGACCCTGGCCAAGGGCGCGCTCAAGACAGCCAAGCAGCTCGGGATGGGAATCACGCTCAAGCTGGACGAGGGCGCCATCAACGCGGCGGTCTCCGCCTATGAGGGCAAGCTCCACGCACTGGTGCCCAAACTGGAGGCGCGCAAGGCCCCCTTGGACGAGGCGATCCGGAGCATGCCGAAATTCGAGGCCGAGGAGGCTCGCGCCGAGGCGTTCGGCGCTCGTGCGCTCGTCCAGTTCAAGCATGAGCGCAAGTTCACGAACCCGGGGGACACGGCCAAGGGGATCTACAAGATCGACTTGGCGAGCGAGGAAGACCTCGACGGTTCGCACTCGATCGACAGGCACGTGGGCAAGTCCGATGAGCAGCTGGCGCAGCGGCTACGCGACCAGGGCGATCCCCCGACCCAGGCCTGGCCCTACGGAAAGCCGAAGATCGGCGCCGCCTCCTCCTTCGACGACATGGATTCGGCGCAGCGGCTCACCCAGTACAACATCGACAAGAACTCGAGCGCGATCAAAGCCTGGCTGGACGGTCCTCCGCCGCCGCAGGCCGGGGACAAGGAGCCCTTCGCCTGCGATGCGCCCAACAATGAATACAGTGGCCGCACCGTCACCAAGCAGCCGAACGCGGTGAACAACTCCGGCTACAAGACGGACGGGGTAAACGCACAGGCGATTCCCACCAAGGGAGTCAAGACGGTCCTCAAGTACGACCCCAATCTGGATCCGCCGTTTGTCGTCCTCACTTCCATGCCCGAGCTGAACGGAAAGGAGTAGCGTGCCCGCCTCTCCCGCCCCCGGTCACGACCAGTGGCACGCTGCCGTGTCCCGCCTCTTCGATGAGATCTCCCCGTTCGTCCGCACCGGACCGAGGAATCACCAGGACTGGCGCATGGACGCCCTGGCCGTCTTCGCCCGTGATGTCGACGACCCGCGCGGCTGGCTCAGCCTCGATATGCAGCACGCCCGCGACGAGTACCCCGACGCCGGCGGCCCGTTCCCCTTCCGGCCGCTCACCGTCGACTACCTCTCGGAGCGCCTGTATGAAGTGGAGCCGGAACCGGCCGTACAGCTTCTGGTGATCATGCTGGACGACTGGTTCTCGGTGCGCGGAGTGTGGAACTTCGAAGAGCGCAAGGAACAACTGCTGGCCGATGCCCGTACGCTCATCTCCCGCTACGGTGCCGGCGCCAGGTTCTACACCTCTTCCCCGGCCGCCCGCACCACCAGCCGCCCCGACCTCTTCGACCCGCAGACCAAGAGTTTCGGCGGTTCCTTCACCGGGCTCATGGGGGACTTGGGCCTCATTGCCGTGTCCGACGACGAAGTCGGCGTGTTCTGGGCCTTCAATTTCAACTGAGAGAAGACCGTCCCGTGCTGACCCGATCCGCCACCTACCCCGACCGGGAAACCGCCCAGTGGTGCACCCAGCAAGTGGTCACCCGCAATGAGCAGGTCATCCACCGCTGGCTCGCCCAGGGCACCCGGCAGCGGCTGGCCATCGAGGCCGCCTGGCCCTCCCGGGAGGAGCCGGTGGGCCGCGTCCTGCTGCAGAGCATGATGCTGGCCGGCCGCGAACCCCTGGACGTCCGTGCCGCCCGGGTGATCCTCAAGCGGGACCCTGCCCGCCCGCACGGCTTCGCCGTCGCCGCCACCTTCCCCATCTACCTCTGAAGGCCGCCCGCATGTCCCTGAAGCCGCTGGAACACGACCGGAAGTACGGCGAGTTGGACCAGGTCATCCGGGCCTACCTCGGGCAGGCCGCCGATGACACGGACGACACCCGCAGCGCCGCCCTGGACGCCTACCTGCGCCACACCTGGCACACCCGCCCCTGGGCCCTGGCCACCGCCGAGGCGCAGCTGCGCGAGTACGCCGAGAACCCGCCGGGCCGGCTCCGCCTCCGGCTGGGCGAGTTCTACCCCGTACCCGATGTGGGGCTTGCGGACGAGGAGATCCAGGACTGGCTGCGGCGCCTCGCCGGCCACCTCCGGCAGAGCCTGGAGAACGGCGAGGTACCGCCCCCCGCCATCCCGGGGACCCACTGGGAATGGCACGCCCGCTTCCCCGAACTCGGCCAGTTCCTGGGCGGCTGGTTCTCCCAGGACATGCCCGATGAATTCGAGGACCACGACGCGGCGGTGGCCGATTACGCCGAGACCACCGATCCGGGACTGCTCGCCCGGCTCATCGGAGAACTACACGAACTGCTGGCCCTGCCCCTCGAAGAGAGCGACTACGCCCTCGCCCTCGCCGAGTTGGGCATGGAGGTGGACCCGCCGGCACCGTTTACGCCCGGCGCCTGGCTGAGCCTGGTGGCGGAGCGGCTGGGCGGCTGAGCCCTGGGTTCCGTCCCCGCACGGGGCCGGAACCCGGGGCCGGTCAGGACCGCACGGTCCTAGCGGCACTGGGTGTTGGTGGACCAGATCGCCTGGCCCGCCTGATAGATCACCAGGTTGCCGTCGCCCTGGACCTGCAGATAGGCGCCCGGATGTCCCGAAGTGCCGGACGACCAGAGGGCCGAGCCTCCGCCGTCGTACACCACGAAGTTGCCATCGCCCTGCATCACGGCTCTATTGCCGTTGGGCCAGCTGTTCGAGGCCATCCACACGGGGTTGCTCCGGCAGTAGAGCACCAGGTTCCCGTCGTTCTGCATGGTCAGCGTGGAGTTGTTGGCGTACATGCTGTTGCCCCGGTCGAGCTCCGATCCGCCGGGCAGGACTATGTCCAGGGCTCGTTGGGGCTTGGCGGCGGTGTGGCTGGTCGTCTGGTGCGACGGCGCGGCGGAGGCGGCGGTGGTGCCGGCCGCCCCGATGGTGCCTGCCAGCGCGAGGGCGGCGAGGCCGAGGGCCGCCTGCCTTTTTGTCGATCGCATAACGATGTCTCCGTCTCGAAGGTGCGAAGTGCCAGTCACTGCGGCTGGCCGGACCACCATCCGGGGGTCCGATCGCCAAGCGATAAACGGGTGCTGAATGGGCGGTCCCCTGTATGGCTGAGGTAGGTTGACGTGCCTTGTTCCCATACGGAGGAGAAAACAGACGTGCGTAAGGCAGCACAGATCACGGGGGCGGCGGTCATCGCCGCTGTGCTGATGACGGGTTGCAGCAAGAGCAGCGACGGCGGCGACAAGAAGGCCGATGGCTCGGCCTCGGCCAGCGCTCAGCCCAGCCAGCAGCAGGACCAGCAGCCGAGCAGCCAGGCCCCGGCCCAGGACAAGACCACCGACTTCAACATCGCGGATCTCAAGGGCGCTTGGGCCAAGGGGAAGCTGCTGGACAACAGCCTGGTGATCGTGTCCATTTCGGGCAACTTCGCCATGGTGTCGGCCGGTACCGACGCCTGCTCCGGCAAGCTGGCGGAGACCCGGCCCATCACCATGGACCTCAAGTGCCAGTCCGGCAAGACCGACTACGCCAAGGGCACCATCAAGCGCTACGACGGCAAGTCGATCACCGTGGCCTGGGCCTCCGGCAAGGAGGACGTCCTGGAGAAGAAGGTGTCGGACGGGAAGCCGGTCAACGGTCTGCCGGTGCACTGAGCGGATCGGGGCTGACCCACCGGGCCGTGTCATCCGTGTGAGTGGCGGGTGGCATGGCCCGCCTCCGGGCCGGGCAGCCGTTGAACGTCCTTGCCCAAGCGGTATGACGACGGGGGATGTTCATGCGACGCCTTGTCCAGGGGGCCATGGCCGCGCTTGCCGTGGCCACGGTGCTTTCTCTGACGAATCCCGGCCCGGCCTTGGCCGCGTCCGGCCAACTTGTGTTGAACGGGCGGGTTTTCACCGATCCAGCGGGTTGCTACCGGAATCTCAACGCGCCGCTGACCGTCCAGAACCGCACTCGCACCGTGGCTTATGTCTTCGCCACTCCGGACTGTACGGGGCCGGCCCGGACCGTTGCGGCCGGTCGGTCCGTCAGCGCCGGTAGCGGGCGCAGCGTCCGCATCTAGGCCCGCCATTCCTGTTGGGCCCGTTCCCCGCGCAACAGCCGCCGGTGGCCCAGGATCTGTGCCGGCCATGGGCGCCGACGGCCAGAGCCCCGGGGCCAGGGCCAGTGTGGCCAGGGAGTAGAGCAGCGTCACAACGGGGAACGATAGCCGTGTGACGTATGTGAAGAGTGATACGGGTGAGCGGTATCGAAGGTTTGCCGCGATGGAGGTTCGGGGTCATTCGCCCTCTTATGAGGAGCTGGCGAGTGGAGTCGCCGAGGACCCGGAACTGCTCGCCCTGATCGAGGAGTTGCCCTGGGGCAAGCGGCAGCCCAATCTGCTGCTGGCGGCGGTGCGGTTCAGTGGCGGGCCGGTGCTGAGGGGGTACCCCGCGTTCCGGGAGTGGACGCTGGGGCACTGGGAGCGGGTCCGGCGGGTGATGCTGGAGCGGCTCACCCAGACCAATGAGCCCGCCCGCTGTGCCACCCGGCTGCCGCAGCCATTGGCGCTGATCGAGGTGGGGGCCTCGGCCGGGCTCTGCCTGTACCCGGACCGGTACCGGTACCGCTATGACGACCGTGCGCCGCTGGGCCCGGACGGAGCCGTGGAGTTGAGCTGCCGGACGACGGGTCCGGTGCCGTTCCCCGAGCGGCTGCCCAGGGTCGTGCACCGGGCCGGGGTCGACCTCAACCCGCTGGACGTACGGTCGGCCGACGATATGCGGTGGCTGGAGACGCTGGTCTGGCCGGAGCAGCGGGCGCGTCTGGAGCGGCTGCGCGCCGCGGTGCCGGTGGCGCGGGCCGAGCCGCCGCGGCTGGTGACCGGCGATCTCAACGCACGGGTAAGGGAGTTGGTGGCCGCGGCACCGGCCGGGGCCACCACGGTGGTGTTCCACAGCGCGGTGCTGGCCTGCCTGCCCCCGGAGGGGCGGGAGGAGTTCGCGGCGACCATGCGGGAGCTGCCCGTGCACTGGGTGTCCAACGAGGCCACGGGGGCGCCCGGCGCGCCCGGCGAGGAGCTGCGCTTCACCCTCTGCCTGGACGAACGGCCGGTGGCGCGCACGGGCCCGCATGGGCAGACGCTGGACTGGCTGGACGGGGCCTGACCCGGCCGCCCCACCGCCCCTATGGGGCGCCCCGCCGGCTCCGCTACCCTTCCCGGCTCGCCGAAGTGAGGGACATATTCGAGTGGCGGTCGCCCGCCACCTGGGAGGCGATCGACTCCAGGAGGGCCAACTCCTCGGCGGACAGCGTGATCCAGGTGGCCGCGGTGTTCTCCAGAAGGCGGCCGCGCTTGCGGGTCCCGGGGATCGGCACCACCGTCAGGCCGTGCGCCTGGGCCCGCTGCTGCACCCAGGCCAGGGCGATCTGCGCGGTGCTGGCGCCATGGGCGTCGGCGATCCGGCGCAGCGGCTCCAGGAGGGCCGCGTTCGCCATGGCGTTGTCGCCGGTGAAGCGCGGCAGCGACTGCCGGAAGTCGTCGCTGGAGAGTTCCTTGCCCGCGTCGGTGAAGGAACCGGTCAGAAAGCCCCGGCCGAGCGGCGAGTACGGCACAAAGGCGATCCCCAGCTCGGCGGCCGCGCCCACCACGCTGCGCTCGACGTCCCGGCTGAAGACCGACCACTCCGACTGCACGGCGGTGACCGGGTGCACGGCGTGCGCCTCGCGCAGTTCGGCGCCGGTGACCTCGCTCAGGCCGAGGTGCTTGACCTTGCCTTCCCGTACCAGCTCGGCCATGGCGCCGACGGACTCGGCGAGCGGGACGGCGGTGTCCCGGCGGTGCATGTAGTAGAGGTCGATGACCTCGACGTTCAGGCGGCGCAGGCTTGCCTCGACGGCCGCCTTGAGATAGCCGGGATCGTTGCTGATGCCCAGGTAACGCTGCTCGTCGGCACTGAACCGGAAGCCGAACTTGGTGGCCAGGGTGATCTCGTCGCGGTGTGCGGCGACAAACGGCGCCAGGAACTCCTCGTTGGCCCCGAAGCCGTACATATCGGCGGTGTCGATCAGGGTGACGCCCGCCTCGACGGTGGCCTCCAGGGTGTCCCGGGCCGCCGCGGTGTCCGTCTGACCGTAGGCGGCGCTGATGCCCATGGCGCCGAAGCCCTGGACGCCCACCAGGGGCCCGCCGGTGCCGAGTTCGACCTTGCGTATCCGCTCGATGCTGTTGCTCATGATGGCGCTCAGACCCCTTCCGACGCCCGGCGGGCGGTCGCGAGAAACTCGATTTTGGCGTTGATGACGGTGAGGGCGTCCCGCAGCTCCGCGATGCGGGTGAGGACCTCGCTGCGGGTCTGCTCCAGGATCTCCCGCCGTTCGTCATAGCTGACCTCGCCCTGGCGGACCAGCTCCGCGAAGCGGACCATGTCGGCGACGGGCATCCCGGTCAGCCGGAGCTTGCCCACGAAGCCGAGCCAGTCCAGGTCCCGGTTGCTGAACAGGCGCTGGCCGTTGTGCGTCCGCTCCACCTGCGGCATCAGGCCGATCTGCTCGTACCAGCGCAGGGTGTGCGCCCTGATCCCGGTGAACTCCGCGACCTCGCCGATGGTGTAGCGGTCCTGGCCGTCGGGGCGCGGATGCACCGGCCACACGGACACACAGGCGTCCAGGGGCGGGGACTTCACGGGCGTGCTGTCGATCACCGTCATGCCGGACACGCTAGGGGCTTCAAGTGCACTTGAAGCAAGGCCCTAGAGTTCGCGACGCACCCGGCGCCGGTGGTCCAGTGCCTTGGCGGCGCTGTGGACGGCGGCGAGCAGGAAGGCCGCGGCACCGGCCAGGTCGGTGGCCGGGCCGGTGGCGAACGCCAGCGCCAGCGCGCCGAAGCCGATGGCACCGGCCGCCCAGGCCAGCGCGCGGCCGGGCTGGGACCACTGCCGCACCGAGGCCGGGTCACGGTCCAACTCCTGCCAGAGGGCGAGCAGTTGGCGCAACTGGCGGTCGCGGCGGTGAGTGAGGGCGACGCTGCCGGTGGCACCGGTCAGGAAGAGGGCGCCGAGGAGGAGCCAGGGGACGTACTGCCGCCAGTCCTGGTGGTCCAGGCAGAGCAGCGCCCCCTTGGCGCACAGATAGCAGGCCAGGCTGAGCCACAGGGCCAGGAAGCCGACCGTCAGCAACTCGCGGAGGGACAGCGCCACATGAGTGCCCTCACGGAGGGCACGGGTGCGGTCGGCCAGCAGGCTCTGACGGTCGGGCCAGGCGCGGATCTCCTCGGGCGGCGGGGGCGGCGGCAGGGGCAGCCGCCTCAGGAGCGTCACGAGTACAGGTTGTCCTTGCTCAGCTCATGGAAGTGGTCGTGGCTGTGGGAGTGGTCATGGTCGTGGCCGGGGACGTGGGTGTCGGTGACCGGGAGGGAGGAGTCCGCGGACAGGTCCCAGGAGGAGGCGGCGCGGCCACGGGCCACCATCTCGGCGCCCAGAGCCGCGACCATGGCGCCGTTGTCGGTGCACAGCTTGGGACGCGGCACACGCAGCGTTATGCCCGCGTCCTCGCAGCGGCGCTCGGCCATGGCGCGCAGCCGGGTGTTGGCGGCAACGCCGCCGCCGATCATCAGGTGGTCCACGCCGTGGTCCTTGCAGGCGCGGACGGCCTTGCGGGTGAGGACGTCCACCACGGCCTCCTGGAAGGAGGCGGCCACATCGGCGACCGGAATGTTCTCGCCGGCCGCGCGCCTGGCCTCGATCCAGCGGGCGACCGCCGTCTTCAGGCCGGAGAAGGAGAAGTCGTAGACGGGGTCACGGGGGCCGGTCAGGCCGCGCGGGAAGCGGATGGCGTCCGGGTCGCCCTCGCGGGCATAGCGGTCGATCACCGGGCCGCCGGGGAAGCCCAGATTGAGCACCCGGGCGATCTTGTCGAATGCCTCGCCGGCCGCATCGTCGATGGTGGAGCCCAACGGCCGTACATCCGCGGTGATATCGGGCGCCAGCAGCAGGGAGGAGTGGCCGCCGGAGACCAGCAGGGCCATGGTCGGCTCCGGCAGGGCGCCATGCTCCAGCTGGTCCACGCAGATGTGCGAGGCCAGGTGGTTGACGCCATAGAGCGGCTTGCCCAGGGCGTAGGCGTACGCCTTGGCGGCGGAGACGCCGACCAGCAGGGCGCCGGCCAGGCCGGGGCCGGCGGTGACCGCGATGCCGTCCAGGTCGGAGGCGGCGACGCCGGCCTCCTTCAGGGCCCGCTGGATGGTGGGGACCATGGCCTCCAGGTGGGCGCGGGAGGCGACCTCTGGGACCACTCCGCCGAAGCGGGCGTGCTCGTCGACGCTGGAGGCCACCGCGTCGGCGAGCAGGGTGTGGCCGCGGACGATGCCGACGCCGGTCTCGTCGCAGGAGGTCTCGATGCCGAGGACGAGCGGTTCGTCAGCCTTGCGAGTCATGGGGCATTCCTTGCTGGTTGTCCGGGTGGACGAGGGTCAGGCGCATCACCAGCGCATCGACATTGCCGGGCTGGTAGTAGCCGCGGCGGATGCCGACGGGCTCGAAACCGAAGCGCTCGTAGAGGCGTTGGGCTCGGGTGTTGTCGACCCGCACCTCCAGGAGCACCTCGCGGCACTCGAAGTCGGTGGCGGCGGTGAGGAGTTCGCTCAGCAGCCGGGAGCCCAGGCCGGTGCTCCAGTGCTCAAAGGCCACGGCGATGGTCTGGACATCGCCGGTGCCGTCCACGGCGGCCAGGCCGGCATAGCCCACCACCCGGTCGGTGTCATCCACGGCCACCAGATAGCGGCGGGTGGCGCCGGCACCCCGGGCATGGGCGAGTTCGGACCAGAACAGACCCTTGGACCAGGCGTCCTCCGGGAACAGGGCGCGTTCCAGCTCCAGTACCGGCGCGATGTCCCACCAGCGCATCTCGCGGATGCGCACCTTCTCGGCGGTCGCGTCCACGGTGCTCACTTGGGGGTGACCACCTTGTAGTTGGCGGGCACCTGGGCGTCCGGGCGGCGCAGATACAGCGGCTGACCGGGCAGGAACTCACCGCCGGCGCGCAGCTTTTCCACGGCCAGCGCGGCCAGCGCGGAGGCCGACTGGTGCTGGGGCAGGTCGGCGCGGACGTCCGAGAAGGCGTCGGCGTAGAGCACCGCGCCCGCGCCCACCACGGTCAGCCCGGCCAGCGGCTCGGTGAGGTCGCCGGGGCGGTCCACGGCGGGCTCGGTGACGCGGGTACGGGCGTCGGCGTACCTGGCCCAGTACACCTCCTTGCGGCGGGCGTCGGTGGCCACCACGAACTCCCCGGTGAGGCCCGCCTGGCCGGCGGCGTAGGCGATGCCGTCCAGACTGCACAGGCTGTGCACGGGGACGGACAGGGCGGCGCCGAAGGTGGCGGCGGTCACGATGCCGACCCGCAGGCCGGTGTAGGGGCCCGGGCCAACGCCGACCACCACACCGGTCAGCTCCGTCAGCTCACGGCCGGCCTCGGCGAGCACCCGGTCCACGGCCGGCAGCAGCAGCTCGCCGTGCCGGCGTGCGTCCACCTGGTGTGACTCGGCGAGCACGGACTCCCCGTCGTGCAGGGCGACGGTGACGGCAGGGGTTGCGGTATCAAGAGCGAGCAGCAGCACAGTGACAAGCCTACGGCGCGGCATGGGGCGGACGGTGCGCGCGCCCACTGCTCCCGGGGGCCCTCCGGGGGCGCGGTGGGAGCACGTTCCGGGTGCTACGGTCAGCCGGGTGGCCGTACGCCGCACAGCCGTACTGGCCGTACTGGCCCTACACAGGACGAAAGGGTGCGCAGGGTGGCACGCAACAGCTCGGGTGTGGTTGTGGCCGGGCTCACCGCCGGTGCGCTGGCGGCGGTCGGATTCCTCGCCTACCAGGCGTCGGCGGCCAACGACAAGCGGCCGGTGCGCCCGGTACACGCCGCGGCCTCGCCCACCGCCCAGCCCTCGGGCAAGGCCAAGGACGACAAGGGCAAGCCCATGGATCCGGACAAGGCGGCACCGCCGGCCGGGTCGGGCACCGGGAAGCGGGTCGTCTACGCCCTGGGCCAGAAGCGGGTGTGGCTGGTGGGGGCGGACGAGAAGGCGACGCGGTCCTTCACCGTGGCACCCAGCTCGGTCAGCCCGGCGCCCGGCGCCTACACGGTGACCTCGCGCGATGCCACCGGCACCGGGTCGGACGGGGTGCCCATCGAGCATGTGGTGCGGTTCGGGCGGGACGCCACCGGGGTGGTCTTCGGCTTCAGCGCCGCGGTGGACGGCTCCTCGCCGGACCCCAAGTCGCCCAAGAAGACCGGCGCCATCCGGGAGACGCCGGCGGACGGGCGCGCGATGTGGGAGTTCGCCACCCGCAACACCAAGATCATGGTGGTGGGCTAGCGGCGGGCGTCCGCCGGTCGCGCCGGTCGCCCTTGCGGGTGGTTCAGGCGGCCCGGTGCGCCCGGTTTTCCTCCGGCTCCCCCTCGGCCCCTTCGGCCGGCTTCGGCGGCACCTGCGCCGGCGGCTTGGAGACCGCGTCGGCCGCGGCGCAGGACGCGAGGAGGTCGCGCATCGAGGGGGTCCGCTCCTCGGAGCGGTCCGGCACGGCGGCGGCAGCAGGCTCGGGTGCCGACATGAGTGCCTCCTGGGGCAGCTGGGCAAGGTTAGGTAGACCTAACCGTGTCTCTGCCTTCCATGTGACCACGGCCGGGCGGGCCCGCGCAACATCGTGCCGACAGCTTGTCGGCACGATGTCGGCACCTTGGCGGTTCGCCGGCGGCTCGTTGGCGGTTACCGCGTTTCAGAGTGGTTTCAGAGTGTGAGACCGGCCAGATCCGCGGCCGCCCAGCGGTCGCCGTAGCCGGCGACGGAGACGGTGCGGACGTCCTCCGCGTCGTCCTCAGGCGCGGCATCGCCCACGGCCCGGGAGATGAACACCCGCAACCGGTCCTCGGAGAGCTCCTCGACCTTGCCGTCGCCCCACTCCACCACGATCACCGAATCGGGCAGCGAGACATCCAGGTCCAGGTCCTCCATCTCGTCCAGCCCGCCGGACAGCCGGTAGGCGTCCACATGGACCAGGGCCGGGCCGCCGGACAGCGAGGGGTGCACCCGGGCGATCACAAAGGTCGGCGAGGTCACCGCACCCCGCACCCCCAGCCCCTCACCCAGGCCGCGGGTGAGCGTGGTCTTGCCCGCGCCCAGCTCCCCGGAGAGGAGCACCAGGTCACCGGGGCGCAGCAGAGCGGCCAGGCGGCGGCCCAGCTCCCGCATCTCCTCGGCGGTCTTGACGGTCAGCTCGGTGGAGGTACCGGAGGTTTCAAGCGGGGCGTTCATACCGCCCGATGGTACGGGCCGGGCGGCCTTTTGAGGGGCGCGGGGAACCGCGCGAACAACCACCGACGGCCCGCGCCCGACAAACCCACCCCGACCGCGAAGCGGTCAGCGAGCCCCCTGCGCACCCGCGGTGCGGTCGCGGGACGTACCCCACGCGCCGGCCGAGGCCAACAGCGCCACCAGCCGGTCCTCGATCAGACCGGGGGCCTCCAACTGCAGCAGATGCCCCGCCCCCGGAACCCGCACCAGCTCCGCATCCGGCAGCGCGGCCGCGATCACCTCGCTGTGCCCACTGGGGATGACCAGATCCTTGTCCCCCGCCGCGATCAGCACCGGCATCCCGGCGAAGGCCCCCAGCGCCTCGGTCTTGTCATGGCCGGACAGCGCCGGGTAGAACTCGGCGACCACATCGACCGGGGTGGCCTCCAGCAGCCGCTCGCCGAAGCGGGCCACCGCGGGGTCGACATCCCGGGAGCCGAAGGAGTAGCGGCGGTAGATCCCGGCCAGCAGATCGGCGCCGGCCCGCCGGCCCTTCTCCACCAGCTCGGTCTGGGCCGACATCAGCTTGAACGCGCCGGGCAGCACCCGCCGCACCACGCTCATCCCCACCGCCGGCAGACCGAAGGTCAGCTCGCCCAGCCGGCCGGAGGACGTGGCCAGAAAGGCCGCCCCGACCACCCGCCGGGCGACCAGCTCCGGGTACTGGGCGGCCAGCGCCATCTGCGTCATGCCACCCATGGAGTGCCCCACCAGCACCAGTGGCCCCTCCGGTGCGGCGGCGTCGATGACCGCCTTGAGGTCACGGCCCAGCAGGTCGATGGAGATCTCGGCACCCGCGCCGCGCGCGGAGCGGCCATGGCTGCGCTGGTCCCAGAAGACGGTGCGCACCGCACCCCGCAGGGCGGCCCGCTGGAAGTGCCAGGCGTCCTGGTTGAGGCAGTAACCATGGCTGAAGACCACGGTGACCGGCGGCGCCGTGCGGCGCCCGAAGATCCGCAGCCTGCGCTCCGGACCGGCCTGGTCCAGCTCGTCGACCTCGTAGTGCAGCTCGGTGCCGTCCTCGGCCCGGGCCTTGCCCGGGGTACCGCGCAGCGTCCCGTAGGGGCCGGCCGCGTCCAGCGCCAGCCGCGCCTTGCGGCGCATCCCACGGCCGACGGTCAGCCGTTCCACCGCGACGCCCGCCGCCGCGCCCACGGCGACCACGCCCACCGCGGCACCGGCCAGCCCGGCCCCCCGCAGCCGGCCGCCCGCCCCGCCGCTCGTCACCCTGCCCGCACTGTCACCCTCGCTCATGGATGGCCCCCGTATCGGCGTCCTGGTGCTCGTCGTCCTGGTGCTCGTCCTCACCAACGTAGACGCGGGGCACCCGCGCGGAGATGCGTGTGACCACTTCGTAAGCGATGGTTCCGGTCGCCCTCGCCCAGTCCTCGGCGGTGGGCTCGCCCCGGTCGCCCGGGCCGAAGAGCACCGCCTCCTCGCCCGCCTCGGCGCTGTCGCCGCCCAGGTCCACCACAAACTGGTCCATGGCCACCCGGCCGGCCACCGTGCGCCACTTGCCGCCGACCAGCACCGGGCCGGTGCCGGAGCCGGCGCGCGGGATTCCGTCGGCGTAGCCGACCGGGACCAGGGCGAGGGTGGTCTCCCCCGGGGTGACATAGCGGTGCCCGTAGGAGACGCCATGCCCGCCCGGCACCCGCTTGACCGAGGCCAGGGTGGCGGTCAGCGTCATCACCGGCCGCAGGCCCAGGTCGGCGGGGCTGCCCAGCACCGGGTCCGGCGAGATTCCGTACATGGCGATACCGGTACGTACCAGGTCGAAATGGGCCTCGGGGAGCGTGAGGGTGGCCGGGGAGTTGGCGATATGCCGGACCTCCGGCCGGATGCCCTGCCGCTCCGCGTACGCCACCGCGTCCCGGAAAACGGCCAGCTGGGCCTGGATGGAGGGGTGCCCCGGCTCGTCCGCGCAGGCGAAGTGCGACCAGATGCCGGTGACCCGGACCGTGCCCGCGTCCTCGGCGGCCCGTGCGGCGGCTATCAGCTGCTCCCAGTCGTCCGGGGTGCAGCCGTTGCGGCCCAGGCCGGTGTCTATCTTCAGCTGTATCCGCGCGGTGCGGCCGGCCGCCCGGGCCGCCGCGCAGACCTCCTCCAGCGCCCACAGCCCGCTGACCGAGCAGTCGATGTCCGCCTCGACGGCCTCCCGCCAGGGCCCGCCCGGCGTCCAGAGCCAGCACATCAGCGGCCCGGTGTCCCCCGCGGCACGCAGCGCCAGCGCCTCCTGCGGGGTGGCCGTACCCACCCAGGCGGCACCGGCCTGCCGGGCCGCCCGGGCACAGCGGATCGCGCCATGGCCATACCCGTCGGCCTTGACCACGGCCATCAGCTGCGACTGTGGGGCACGCGCCCGCAGCGCACGTACGTTGGCGCGCAGAGCGGCCAGGTCGATCAGGGCACGGACTCGCATCGCTGTCTCACTCATCGCAGCCAGTGTCTCAGGCCACGGGTGTGAGAGGTGCGGGCCGGGGGACGGTGGGGAGACTGATCGTATGAGAACCGGCTACAGCGTGGAGACCGTACGGGCCGCCGAGCGCCAGCTCATGGCCGAGCTTCCCGAGGGCGCGCTGATGCAGCGCGCGGCGGCGGGCCTGGCCGCGGCCTCGGCCGATCTGCTCGGACGGGTGTACGGGGCGCGGGTGGCGCTGCTGGTGGGCAGCGGGGACAACGGCGGGGACGCGCTCTATGCCGGCGCCCGGCTGGCCCGGCGCGGCGCCGGAGTGACCGCCGTACTGCTCTCCCCCGACCGCGCCCACCAGGGCGGGCTACGCGCGCTGCGCGCCGCCGGCGGCCGCGTGACCGACGCCTCGGGGGGCGTACCGGCCGTCGCCCGCGCCGACCTGGTCCTGGACGGCATCGTCGGCATCGGCGGCAAGGGCGGTCTGCGGCCGGCGGCCCTGCCGCTGGTGGAGGCGGCCGCCGGCGCCCTGGTCCTGGCCGTCGACCTGCCCAGCGGGGTGGACGCCGACACCGGCGAGGTCCCCGGCCCGGCGGTGCGCGCCGACGCCACGGTCACCTTTGGCACCTATAAGCCGGGCCTGCTCATCGACCCGGCCCGTGAGCACGCCGGTGCGCTCCGTCTGATCGGCATTGGCCTCCGCCTGCCCGGCGAGCCCGACATCGAAGCGCTCCAGCACGCCGATGTGTCCCGCCTGCTCCCGCGCCCCTCGCCTGAAAGCGACAAATACCGCCGCGGGGTGGTCGGTGTGGTCGCCGGTTCCGCGCGCTATCCCGGAGCGGCGGTGCTGGCCGTGGCCGGCGCCCTGCGCGGCGGCGCGGGCGCCGTGCGTTACGTCGGCCCGGCCGCCGATGCCGTGATCGCCCGCTTCCCGGAAACCCTGGTCACCACCGGTCCCCCCGGCAAGGCGGGCCGGGTCCAGTCCTGGGTGGTCGGCCCCGGCCTGGGCGACGGCGCCGATGCCCGCCAGGCCCTGGACGACGTCCTGGCCTCGGATGTTCCGGTCCTGGTGGACGCGGACGGCCTGCGCCTGGTCTCCCGCGAGGCGGTCCGCGCCCGCGCCGCGGAAACCGTCCTCACCCCGCACGCCGGCGAGGCCGCCGCGCTGCTCGGCCTGGCGCGGGAGGAGGTGGAGGCGTCCCGCCTGTCCGCGGTCCGGACCCTCGCCGAACGCTACGGCGCCACGGCCCTGCTGAAGGGCTCGACCACCTTGATCGCTTCGGGCCATCGCCACCCGGTGCGGGTCAATCCGACGGGCACCCCCTGGCTGGCCACGGCCGGCAGCGGCGATGTGCTGTCGGGACTGACGGGGTCACTGCTGGCGGCCGGCCTGCCGGGCTGGGACGCGGCCGCGGTGGGCGCGTATCTGCATGGGCTGGCGGCCCGGGAGCTGGGGGCGGGGCCGATCACTTCGGTGGGGGTGGCGGAGGCGCTGGAGCGGGTTTGGCGGGATGTCTCCACGGGGTGAATCGGGGAAAGGCCGACGACTGGGCAGGCCCGCCCCCAAGGCCCAGCCGGTCGGTCCGTGCCGGATCAGGGACCCATGGTGATCGTCGCCGGTTTGACGGTCACCTCGCATTCGGGCCGTAGTGCTTTCGCGTTGAGCACCGGCCCGGAGTGGTGGATCCATACGGTGGTGAGCGCCTCAAGGGTGCTCAATGCGGCCAAGTCCAGTGGTTCCGCATGGGATTTGAGGGTGCTGATGAACAGGTACTGCACGGCAGGGAAGACCTTGGGCAGATGGACCAGCCCATCAAGGCCGACCGGTCGGGTCAACCACAGCTTGGTCACCCCCGGCACGGGCCGCGCCCGGGCCCAAGACGTCGGCGTCTCGTCCCGGATCGCCAGGTTCCGGAGGCGGGGCAGGGTGTGCAGGGCGAGTTCCCGGGTCTGGAAGTCCGTTCTGTCGTAGGTCAGCGTCTCCAGGTCCGGCAGGTCGCGCGTGCGGGCGCGCAGCAGATCTGCCGCCCGGCCGTCGAGGCCCAGCCACTGGAGGCCGGCCGGCAGTACCAGCCGCCCGGGTGCCGACCAGTGGCCGGCCGACCAGACCAGACGGAGGCTCCTGAGCTCCGCCATGTCGGACACCGCCGCCAGGTCGCGCGGACAGTGCTCCAGAGAGAGGTGGAGCAGGCGCAGACGGTCCATGGGCACCTTCCCCAACCCGCGGACCTGGTCCGCCAGCCGCACACGGACGCCGCGCAGCGGCGGGAATCCCCGGAGGATGCCGAGATCCACGCTCCCGACGCAGGCGAAGCACAAGTCCTGAAGAGCGGGGGTAAACAGTTCGTCCAGGGCATCGGCGCTCGGCGGCGCGAAGCACTCCACCAGAGGCCGCCCGCCGAGCCGGGCGAGCGCGGCCATGTGCTCCCGTGACTTTACGGCGAACCGCAGCCCGGAGTCCGCTGCCTCGTAGGCAAGCTTGGCTATCACCTCGTCCGCATAGCGCTGTGTGTCGAACTTGTCCCAGGACCAGGAGAGTTGGCTGCGGACAGCAAGATAGTCATGCGTGGCGTACCGCGCCAGCGAGGGAATCGCCTGGTCGCCGCCCACCGTCGTGGCCGCCACCACCACCGCGTGCGCCACCTCGTCCGGCAGCCCTTCCGGACCCGGCAGCAGATCCAGCACCACCCGGCCCGCGGCGGCGAGTTCCTTCGCCGCGTCCACGTCGCGGGGCGGGACCAACTCACCGGCCGCCCGCTCGACTTGCGCCCGTATCTCCGGGTCCACCTCCGTCGCATGCTCCAGGCAGGCGGCGGCCACCAGGTGCAACCGGTGGCGCCGCCTCGGCTCCCGCTCCGCGTGGGCCAGCAGCAGCCGGAACAGCTCCCCCCGCGCCCGCGGCACCGCATGCCCCACCGCCATCCGCAGCACGTCCTCCCACTGGTCGTCGTGGGCGTGCTCGACCAGGACATCGAAGTCCCAGTCGTCCACGGCGGCCTTGGCGCCCAGGTAGTCCTGGAAGGTGCGATGGATGAAGTCAAGCGTCTCACTGGTGGGGCGACGCAGCAGGCCACTGCGCAGGACCAGGTGGCGCAGCAGACGCTCGGCATCGATGCCGGCCACGGACGGCATCGCGGGAAGGGCACGGTCCACGATCTCAACCGCCTTGTGCCACTCGATCTCCGAACGGCCGTTGCGGATCAGCCAGTAGGCGATCTTCTGAAGAAGGGCCAGCTGGTGGGCGTGGTCGAGCTCCGGGAACAGGGGGATGTCGCGTTCGCGGTCGCGGCGGACCAGGAGGAGCTCCAGGGCGGCACGGTAGAGCTCCATCCGGCCACGGGGCAGATAGCCCCGGCGGGCCCGGTTCAGGGCGCAGATCATGGCGCACATCAGGGGGTTGGTGGCCAGCCGCCCCAGGTCGGGTTTGGTGACGACGGCCGCTTGCAGCGCCTCGCGAAAGGCGCGCAGCCGGTCGAGTTCGTCCGGGAGGGCGCGGCGCTCCGCCGTGGCATGCCAGCGGTCGATGAACGCGGCCACATCGGCCCGGCTCATCGGCAGCAGCTCCAGCTCGGTGAAGCCGTGGTCCGCGAGCCAGCCTTCGCGGACGGCGGAGGGGCGGGTGGTCACCACATAGCGGGCGGCCGGGTAGGCGGCCAGCAGGTCCTTGAGCCAGGCGAGGGTGCGGCGGCGGTCGGCCTCGGGGACCTCGTCCACGCCGTCGATCAGGAGGAGCAGGCTGCCCTCGGCGAGGCAGCGGGTCACCCAGCCCCGGGCGGCGGGGTGACCCGCCAACGGACGGGCGGCGGCGGCCAGGAAGTCCTCGGGCCGGGGCAGGTCGCTGCCCTCGCGGACCAGGGCGCGTAAGGAGAGGGTCAGCGGGATACAGCCCGCCAACTGATAGAGGCCGGACGGCAGTTCGCCCCGGGCGGTAAGGGTGGCCAGCCACTGCAGGAGCGTCGTCTTGCCGGAGCCGGCCGCGCCGCGCAGCAGCACCCGCCGGTGTCCGGCCAGCGCCGCCTCGGCGCGCTGCGGAGCGGCGACGGCCGGGGCGCCGAAGTCGTCAGCACGCTGCCCGCCGGTCAGTTCCAGGCTCAGATAGGCCGTGTCCAGTGGCCAGGACTCGCCCTCGCCATCGGAGAGGGTCAGGCCGACGATGGTGAGCTCGGCGGCCTTGCGGACCAGGTAATCACGGAGTTCGCGTTCGAACTTCGCCGTCTCGGCGTCGGATTGGGCCGTCAGCAGGCGCGTGTCGGCCGCATGGCCCCCCGCCGCACAGGCGCGCCGAAACGAGATGTGGGACAACGGCGCCGCGATCGGCGTCACCGACAGCCTGCCGTGCCGCCAGCCGCCGGGATCGGCGCAGACCACGCCGACCAGGCAGCCCTTGACGAACACGGCGGCGCCGGACATGCCCGCCCAGGGCGAACCGGCCGCCGCCTCGGGTGCGCCATGGCCGCTGTCCAGGACATAGCGCCCACGTAACAGCTCGCTGCCGGTCTTCAGCACCCCCGCGAACTGTTCGGTGTCCAATTCCCCGTCGGCAGAGCGCTGTACGCCCGGGTAACCGACGGCTTGGGCATCCGGCCAGAGGCTGATGCCGGTGATACGGCCCCAGGGCACCGACTCCAGGGCGGTTGCGACATCGGGCGGCACCAGGTCGCGGTTCGCCATCAGCAGGGCCACATCGCACTGCTCGTCATCGCGCGTCCACGCCACCCGGCAGGCAACCGGCCCCACCCCGCCGGGAACCACCGCCCGTACCGTCTCCGCCCCCGCCACCACATGCCCGGCCGTCAACACCAGCCGTGGCGCCAGCAGATACCCGCTGCCCTGTTGACGCCCCAGCACCGCCGCGATGCGTTCCCGTACCGGATGCACATTCCCCCCTCGCTCCGTAGCCGCCTACGGTACGAGCGCCAACGCCTCCACTTCCAGCAGCAGTTCGGGGCGGAACAGCGCCGCGACCTGCACCGCGCTGCTGGCGGGCGGGTATGCGGTGTCGATGTACGCGTCGCGGGCGGCGCGGATGGCGGGCAGGTGGGCCACGTCCGTGACGAAGTAGGTCAGTTTCACCACATTGCCGAAGTCCGCCCCCGCGGCCGCCAGGCAGCGGCGCAGGTTCTCGAAGACCTGGCGGGCCTGGGCGGCCGGGTCGCCCTCGCCGACCAGCGCACCCTGCTCGTCCAGCGCCACCTGCCCGGAAACGGCCACCAGCCGGCCGGTGCCATGGACGACCTGGCTGTAGCCGTTGCCGGGGGCGACACCCTCGGGGGTGTGGATGTGTGTCAGTCGCTTCATGCCCACATCCTTGCGCGAACGATCAGTCCGGCGCCGTCATGGATTTCACAGGCCGCCGCCCCACGGCTTAGCCACCGAGATCACCACCAGCGCCGGGTAGAGCGCCGGCGCCACCGAGGGGATGGCGACCAGGTTGTTGGGCTGCTCATGGCAGCGTTGGGCTGCTCATGGCAGCACGTCAGGCGGTGGCCCGGCGGGCGGTCACCGGCCCGGGGCGGTGACCGCCACCAGGCGGCTCAGTCCACGCAGGGAATGCCGCCTTCCTTCACCGTGTCCCCCGCGAACTGGCTGTCGTCCACCTTCGCGGACGGGCTGCCGGACGGCGACGTCGACGGCGAACTCGACGGGGACGGGCTGGAGTTCTTGGGGCCGGCGTAGTTCTCGCCGAGGGTGACCTGGACGTGTCCGGCCGGGATGTCGGCGTTGGGGGCCGGGGCCACGGTGACACCCAGGCGGGCGGCGATCTGCTTGGCGGCGTCCTGTGCGCCCTTGCCGTAGACGACCGTGGTCTGCGGCTGGGGCGTGGCATTGGACGTGGTGCCCCCGGTATAGCCCAGCGCGGTAAGGGACTTGAGCTCCTCGGAGGCGACCGGCACGGCCTTGCCGGTGCCATTGAGGACGTCCACGGTGCCCGGGGCCGCCTTGGCCGGGGCCTTCGGCTTGCCCCCCGGCTTGCTGTCGCTCGCGGTCGGGCCGGCGGAGGTGTCACCGCCGAACACCTGCTTGACCAGGGCGCGCACCTTGTCCACATTGACCAGCTGGACGTCCTCGTTGTTGCGGGTGGCGGATCCCTCGGTCGGCAGGGTGCGGAACTCCACCTTTCCGCCGGTGAGGTTGGTGGCCTGCTGGGAGAAGTCGATCACGTTCAGGCTGCTGTCGATGACCAGGTCCTTCTTCACCACCCCGAACAGCTTCTGCAGCTTGCCCACGCTGTCGAAGACGCCGTTGTTCTTCAGCTTGTGGGTGACCGAGGCGATGAACGCCTGCTGGCGGTGGGTGCGGGAGAGGTCCTCCTGGGGCAGGCCGTGCCGCTGCCGGACGAAGGCCAGGGCCTGGCGGGCATTGAGGGTCTGCCGTCCGGCGGGCAGGTCGATGCCGGAGTTCTTCTCCTTCACCGCGTGCTTCAGGCAGACGTCGACCCCGTCGAGCGCGTCGGCGATGTCGTAGAAGCCCTTGAGGTTGACCTCGGCGAAGTGGTCGATGGGCACATCGAGGAAGTTCTGGACGGTTGCCAGGGTGGCCTCCCGGCCCGCCTCCCGGCTGTCCGCCTCCAGCTTGGCGCCCTTCTCGCCCTTGGCGGCAAGCCTCTCCCGGCGCCCGGCGTAGGCGTTGCCGTACGCCTCCTTGATCTTGTAGGGGTGGGCCTGGGGCGAGCCATCGCCGTTGTAGGTCTGGACGTAGTCGTCGCGCGGAATGGAGAACGCCTGCACCTGGCCGCCGTCGGCGGGTATGTGCAGCAGGATCAGGGTGTTGGTGTTGTAGAACCCGTTGTCGCTCGACCCGGCGTGCAGCTCGCTCTTGATAAAGCTGTCGGGCAGGTCGTTGCCGTTCATGTCCTTGCGCGAGTCAAGGCCGATCAGCAGCAGGTTGACCGAGTCGTCCAGGTGCTTGGGCGCGTGCTTGCGGACCGCGTCCAGGGCGTCGGAGGTGTTCAGGCCGCCGTTGATCCAGTGATACGTGGCCCAGGCGGCGGTGCTGGTGGCCAGCACCGCGAAGGACACCACGCCCGCCGCCGCCCGGCCCGCCACCACCGCGCGCGGGGTACGGCGGGAGGCCGCCCGGCTGTGCTTCTTCGCTCGTTCCTTGCCCACCGCGCTACGCACCCTTCCTCGCACTCTTCCCCGGACCGCCCCGCTTCCCCGGCGCGCCTCGCCGGGCCCGGAACCACCGCACGGCCAGCACCGCGAGGATGGCGGCCTCGGCCGAGGCCATCGCCGGGAAGGCGTCGATCGCCCAGTGCACCGCGCCGGTGGTCAGGCCCCTGCCATGGGAGCCCGTCCGGCCCGCCGCCTGATCGGCGACCACGGTGACCAATGCCACCAGGGGCGGCGGGGCGTACGCCACCCACCAGGCGCCCGCCCGGGAGCAGCCGGCGGCGGCCAGCGCGCCGCCCAGCGCGGCGGTGAGGGCGAACAGCGTGCCCAGGGCGGAGCCGGTCAGCTCGTCCAGGACGGCACCGGCCACCGGGAGCAGCAAGGCGACCAGCACCGCCCGGCGCCGTCCGCGGGACTTGGTACGCTCCGGCCGGCGGGCCCGGCGCCCGCCCGGCGCCGGGGCCGAGGACCGGCCGCGCGAGCCGGGTATTCGGCGCGCGGCCCGCGTCTGGGGTGGAGATATCGCCGGGTCCGGCGAGGGGCCTGCCGTGGGCGTTCCGGGTTGCATGGTTGCGCAATCTAGCAAGTGTGCGTCAAGGCCGTGAGCCCCCTACCCCCCAGTCGCCCCTTGACTACCCCTCGGCCACCACCACCGCGGAGGCCACACCCGCGTCATGGCTGAGCGACACATGCCAGGAACGCACCCCCAGCGCCTCGGCCCGGGCCGCCACCGTGCCGGAGACCGCCAGGCCCGGCTGGCCATTGGCGCCGGTCAGCACCTCGGCGTCGGTCCACAGCAGACCCGGCGGCGCGCCCAGCGCCTTGGCCAGGGCCTCCTTGGCGGCGAACCGGGCGGCCAGCGAGGCGACGCCCCGCCGCTCACCGCTGGGCAGATACAACTCCCGTTCCAGGAAGAGCCGTTGGGCCATGCCCGGAGTGCGCTGCAGGGCCGCGTCAAAGCGCTCGATCTCGGCCACGTCGATACCGACCCCGATGATCATTCGACGGTCACCGACTTCGCCAGGTTGCGCGGCTGGTCCACCTCATTGCCCCGGGCGGTGGCCAGCTCGCAGGCGAAGACCTGGAGCGGGACGGTGGCCACCAGCGGCTGGAGCAGCACCGGGGTGGCCGGGATCTCGATCAGGTGGTCGGCATAGGGACGTACCGCCTGGTCGCCCCGCTCGGCGATCACAATGGTGCGGGCGCCCCGGGCCCGGATCTCCTGGATATTGGAGACGATCTTGTCGTGCAGCACCGAGCGGCCGCGCGGCGAGGGGACCACCACGACCACCGGCAGGTCCTTCTCGATCAGCGCGATGGGCCCGTGCTTGAGCTCGCCCGCCGCGAAGCCCTCGGCGTGCATATAGGCGAGCTCCTTGAGCTTGAGCGCGCCCTCCAGGGCCACCGGGTAGCCGACGTGCCGGCCCAGGAAGAGGACGGTGTTCTTGCCGGCCAGCGAGCGGGCCAGTTCGCGCACCGGCTCCATGGTCTCCAGCACCTCGTCCACCTGGGTGGCGATCTCGGACAGCTCGCGGATCACGCTGCCCACCTCGTCGCCCCACTTGGTGCCGCGCACCTGGCCCAGATAGAGGGCCACCAGATAGCAGGCCACCAGCTGGGTCAGGAACGCCTTGGTGGAGGCCACCGCCACCTCGGGACCGGCATGGGTGTAGAGCACCGCGTCGGACTCGCGGGGGATGGTGGAGCCATTGGTGTTGCAGATGGCCAGCACCTTGGCGCCCTGTTCGCGGGCGTGCCGCAGCGCCATCAGGGTGTCCATGGTCTCGCCGGACTGGGAGATGGCGATCACCAGGGTGCGCTGGTCCAGGATCGGGTCCCGGTAGCGGAACTCGCTGGCCAGCTCGGTCTCACAGGGGATCCGGGTCCAGTGCTCGATGGCGTACTTGGCGATCAGCCCGGCGTGGAAGGCGGTGCCACAGGCCACGATCACCACCTTGTCCACCTCGCGCAGCACCGAGGCCGGGATGCGCACCTCGTCCAGGGTGAGCGAGCCGGCCGCGTCGATCCGGCCCAGCAGGGTGTCCGCCACCGCCTTGGGCTGCTCGGCGATCTCCTTGAGCATGAAGTAGTCATAGCCGCCCTTCTCGGCGGCCGAGGCGTCCCAGTCCACGTGGTAGGCCCGCACCTCGGCGGGCGCGCCCTCGAAGTCGGTGACCGTCACGCCCTCCCGGCGCAGCTCCACCACCTGGTCCTGGCCCAGCTCGACGGCCTCGCGGGTGTGGGCGATAAAGGCGGCCACATCCGAGGCGAGGAAGGACTCCCCCGCGCCGATGCCGACCACCAGCGGGGAGTTGCGGCGGGCGCCCACCACCACGTCCGGCTCGTCGGCATGCACCGCGACCAGGGTGAAGGCGCCCTCCAGCCGGCGGCATACCTGCCGCATGGCCTCGGCCAGGTCGCCGCACGAGGAGAAGGCCTCGGCCAGCAGGTGGGCGACCACCTCGGTGTCCGTCTCGGAGGCCAGGCCATGGCCGCGCTCGGCCAGCTCGGCGCGGAGCGCGGCGAAGTTCTCGATGATGCCGTTGTGCACCACGGCGACCCGGCCCGCGTTGTCCAGGTGCGGGTGGGCGTTGGCGTCGGTGGGGCCGCCATGGGTGGCCCAGCGGGTGTGGCCGATCCCGGTGGAACCGGACGGCAGCGGCCGGCCGGCCAGCTCTTTCTCCAGATTGGCCAGCTTCCCGGCCTTCTTGGCGGCGGCCAGCCCGCCGTCGGCGAGCACCGCCACCCCGGCCGAGTCATAGCCGCGGTACTCCAGGCGTCGCAGCCCCGCCAACACGACGTCGAGGGCGGACTGCCCTCCCACATAACCCACGATTCCGCACATGGAGTGCAGCGTAAAGCCCAGGGATCAGCGGCCGCGCTCGATTCGGTCGATGGCCTCCTGGACCAGCTCCAGGTACTCCACCTCCTCACAGCGCGGCTTGCTGCCCAGGTGGTACTGGTCCAGGCAGTCGCCCAGGTCCTGGCCCAGGTCCTCGTCCGGCAGCTCGTCGGACAGCTCGCTGCGGACCCGGTCGGCGAACAGCTCGCCGTCCGGGGCGCCGGCCGCTACCGGGCCACGGGGGCGGCACAGCGGACGGGCGGCGCTGCGGGCACGCCTGAGCAGGAGGCGGAGTACGAACACGGGGTCCCTCGCAGAGTGCGGGCCGGGCCGGGGGTCGGACCGTATTCCTGACTCGCGGGTAGGTACAGGGCGAGCGGGGAACTTCACCCCTGCGCGCGTCCCCGGTCACGCTCCGGGCAAACCACCTGGAACGCCATGGATCACTGTGAATCGCTGTGGATCACCGTGGAACACCCGAACCCCACACCCCGCAGTGACCACGCCGAGTCACCCGCGCACAATGGGGCCCGTGCCCACCACCCCAGATCCCACGCAGCAGCGCCGCCGCGCGGGCGACTCCTCCCCCTTCGTGGACCTCACGCGCACCGAATGGAGCGCCCTGCGCGAGAACACCCCGCTGCCGCTGACCGCCGAGGAGGTGGAGCGGCTGCGCGGGCTCGGCGACGTCATCGACCTGGACGAGGTACGGGATGTCTACCTGCCGCTGTCCCGGCTGCTGAACCTCTATGTAGGGGCCACCGGGCAGCTGCGCGGCGCGCTCAACACCTTCCTCGGCGAGAAGGGGGCGCAGCGGGGCACGCCCTTTGTCATAGGCGTGGCCGGCAGCGTGGCGGTCGGCAAGTCCACCACGGCCCGTCTGCTGCAGGCGCTGCTGGCCCGCTGGCCGGAGCACCCCCGGGTGGAGCTGGTGACCACCGACGGCTTCCTGCTGTCCAACGCGGAGCTCCACCGGCGCGGCCTGATGTCCCGGAAGGGCTTCCCGGAGTCCTATGACCGGCGGGCACTGACCCGGTTTGTGGCGGATGTGAAGGCGGGCAAGGCGGAGGTGTCCGCGCCGGTCTACTCCCACCTGATCTATGACATCGTGCCGGGCGAGCGGCTGACCGTGCACCGCCCGGACATCCTGATCATCGAGGGGCTGAACGTACTCCAGCCGGCGCTGCCGGGGGAGGACGGGCGGACCCGGGTGGGGCTGGCCGACTTCTTCGACTTCAGCATCTATGTGGACGCCCGCACCGATGACATCGAGCGGTGGTACTACGACCGCTTCAAGAAGCTGCGGGAGACGGCCTTCCAGGACCCCGACTCCTACTTCCGGCGCTACACCCAGGTGTCGGAGGAGGAGGCGCTGGATTTCGCGCGCCGCAACTGGCGCACCATCAACCAGCCCAACCTGCTGGAGAACGTTGCCCCTACGCGGGGCCGGTCCAACCTCATCCTGCGGAAGGGGCCGGACCACACGGTGCAACGGCTTTCGCTGCGCAAGCTGTAGTCGGGCGTTTCGGCGCCGGGTGCGCCTGTCAGGGGCGCGGGACAACTGCGTCATGCGGCTCCGCCGCGCGGGCGCGACCAGCCGCAGACGGCCCGCACCCGGCAACGAAACCCCGGCCGCGCCGCACCGACGCGACCGGGGCTCAACCCACTTAGCCCAGAGCCGACTTGACCGTGTCGGCCAGCCGCTGCGCGACCGAACGCGCCTGCTCGATGTCGGCCGCCTCCACCATCACCCGGACCAGCGGCTCGGTGCCCGAGGAACGGAGCAACACCCGCCCGGTGGAGCCGAGTTCACGCTCCGCGTCGTTGACGGCCTCGGCCAGCTCGGTGGACGTGCCGACGCGGGACTTGTCCACGTCCCGGACATTGATCAGCACCTGCGGCAACCGCTCCATGACACCGGCCAGTTCACGCAGGGACCGCCCCGTCGCGGCGACGCGGGCCGCCAGCAGCAGGCCCGTCAGCGTGCCGTCACCCGTGGTCGCGTGGTCCAGGACGATCACATGGCCGGACTGCTCGCCGCCCAGGGCGAAGCCGTTGGCCTTCATCTCCTCCAGGACATAGCGGTCGCCGACCGCCGTCTGGACCAGCTCCACACCCTCGCGCTCCATGGCCAGCTTGAAGCCCAGGTTGGACATCACGGTGGCGACCACGGTGTTCTTGCGCAGGGTGTCCGCCTCGCGCATGGCCAGGGCCAGGACGGCCAGGATCTGGTCGCCGTCCACCTCGGCGCCGGTGGCGTCCACCGCCAGGCAGCGGTCGGCGTCCCCGTCGTGCGCCACACCCAGGTCGGCGCCGTGCTCCACCACGGCCCGGCGCAGCTTCTCCAGGTGCGTGGAGCCGCACTCATGGTTGATGTTGAGGCCGTCCGGCTCGGTGCCGATGGTGATCACCTCGGCTCCGGCCCGGGAGAACGCCTCCGGCGAGACCCGGGAGGCGGCGCCATGGGCGCCGTCGATGACCACCTTGACGCCGTCCAGGCGGTTGGGCAGGACACCGATCAGGTGGGCGACATAGTTGTCGAAGCCCTGGTCGTAGTCGCGGACCCGGCCGACCCCGGCGCCGGTGGGCCGGTCCCAGGGCGCGCCGGTGGCGTGCGCCCGGTAGGTCTGCTCGATACGGTCCTCCAGCTCGTCGGCGAGCTTGTGACCGCCCCGGGCGAAGAACTTGATGCCGTTGTCGGGCATCGGGTTGTGGCTGGCGGAGAGCATCACGCCCAGGTCCGCGCCGAGCGCACCGGTGAGGTAGGCGACGGCCGGGGTGGGCAGCACGCCGACCCGCAGCACATCCACGCCCGCGCTGGCCAGCCCGGCCACCACGGCGGCTTCCAGGAACTCTCCGGACGCACGCGGATCACGGCCGACCACGGCCACCGGCCGATGGCCCTCGAACGTCCCCGCCTCGGCGAGCACATGTGCGGCCGCGACCGACAGGCCGAGCGCCAGCTCGGCCGTCAGATCGGCGTTGGCGACGCCGCGCACACCGTCCGTACCGAAGAGTCGTCCCACTGATGTCCTCCGAAAAACGCTGGAGTTCGGGGCCCGGCAGAGCCCCCGTACTAAAGGTGTCGGGTCCTGGTCCGGGGCGTTGCCTGAAGGTATACGCCCCGGGCCGCCGATAGCCGAACGCCCCGGCGGCACGGATCGTGCCGCCGGGGCGTTCGAGCAGGAGCAGCGAACCGCTGATTTAGCGCTTGCTGTACTGCGGAGCCTTGCGGGCCTTCTTCAGACCGGCCTTCTTGCGCTCGACCGCACGGGCGTCACGCGTCAGGAAGCCGGCCTTCTTCAGCGGGCCACGGTTGTTCTCGACGTCGGCCTCGTTGAGGGCACGGGCCACGCCCAGGCGCAGGGCGCCGGCCTGGCCGGAGACGCCACCACCCGAGATGCGGGCGACAACGTCGTAGCGGTTGTCGAGCTCGAGCACCTTGAAGGGCTCGTTGACTTCCTGCTGGTGCACCTTGTTCGGGAAGTAGTCCTCGAGGGTGCGACCGTTGATCTTCCACTGGCCGGTGCCCGGAACGATCCGGACGCGGGCAATGGCGTTCTTGCGACGGCCCAGGCCGGCGGCCGGCTGCGGGTCGCCGAAGCGGGAGGCGAGGGACTCGGAGGTGTACTCCGACTCAACAACCTCGGTCTCGGTGGTGTACTCCTCGACGTCCTCGATGGGCGTCTCGGCGGTGGTCTCAGCCACGATTCTCCTCAAGCTTTCTGGTTATGCGGGGTGGCTGGGACTCAGCCCTGCTTGACCTGGGTGATCTCGAACGGCACGGGCTGCTGGGCGGCGTGCGGGTGCTGGTCGCCCGAGTAGACCTTCAGCTTCGAGAGCATCTGACGGCCGAGGGAGTTCTTCGGCAGCATGCCCTTGACGGCCTTCTCGACGGCCTTCTCGGGGTTGTTGGCGAGCAGGTCGTCGTAGCGGACGGACCGCAGACCACCCGGGAAGCCGGAGTGGCGGTAGGCCATCTTCTGCTCGCGCTTGTTGCCGGACAGGTGCACCTTGTCGGCGTTGATGATGACGACGAAGTCACCCATGTCCATGTGCGGCGCGTAAACCGGCTTGTGCTTGCCGCGCAGCAGGGAGGCGGCCGTAGAGGCCAGACGGCCCAGGACGACGTCCTGCGCGTCGATGATGTGCCACTGGCGCGTGACATCGCCGGGCTTGGGGCTGTACGTACGCACGGTCGTAGCCTTCGCTTCTTCAGTGAGTGTGGGTCCTGACACGGTCCGACGCGATCCTTCACACAGGACTGGCCGCACGGCGGGGACGCAACCCGCGTGCCGACCGCCGGTGATGAACCTGACGGACAAGCGTAAGGGCCCCTCGCGTGAGAACGACCAAGCCAATACGCATAACGAACTCGAAGAGTACCGGCCGGGCACCGGCGGGGTCAAAACCTGGCCGGGCACCCTACCGCTCGCGTACCACTTCCGGCTCGTCCCACACGGGCTCGGGAACCTCTCGTACGGGTCCATTTTCCCAGGCCCCGGCCGGGCGCGCTCAGCGCTTCCGGACGACCCTCGCCTCGTCCCAGACCGGCTCCGGCACCTCGCGGACCCTGCCGTCCGCGCCGAACACCAGGAACCGGTCGAAGGAACGGGCGAACCAGCGGTCATGGGTGACCGCCAGCACCGTGCCCTGATACGCCTCCAGCCCCTCCTGGAGCGCCTCCGCGCTCTCCAGGTCGAGGTTGTCGGTGGGCTCGTCCAGCAGCAGGGCGGTGCTGCCGGCCAGCTCCAGCAGCAGGATCTGGAACCGGGCCTGCTGACCGCCGGAGAGCCGGTCGAAGGGCTGGTCGCCCTGTTTCTCCAGCTCATAGCGGCGCAGCGCGGACATGGCCCCGCCGCGGTCCTTGGCGTGCTCGGTCCACAGGATGTCGGTCAGAGTGCGGCCGAGCAGCTCCGGGTGGGCATGGGTCTGGGCGAAGTGGCCCGGGACCACCCGGGCGCCCAGCTTCCACTGGCCGGTGTGCGCCACGGGATTCCGGGGGTCCCCGGCCAGCAGGCGCAGGAAGTGCGACTTGCCGGAGCCACTGGAGCCCAGCACGGCCACCCGCTCGCCGTAGAAGACCTCCAGGTCGAAGGGTTTCATCAGGCCGGTCAGCTCCAGGCCGGCGCAGGTGACGGCCCGTACCCCGGTGCGGCCGCCGCGCAGCCGCATGGTGATCTCCTGCTCGCGCGGCGGCTCGGGCGGCGGGCCCGCCTCCTCGAACTTGCGCAGCCGGGTCTGGGCGGCGGCGTACCGGGAGGCCAGCTCATGGCTGACGGAGGCCGCCTGGCGCAGGCTGACGACCAGCTTCTTCAGCTGGGCGTGCTGCTCGTCCCAGCGGCGGCGCAGCTCCTCGAAGCGGGCGAAGCGCTCCTTGCGGGCCTGGTGATAGGTGGCGAAGCCGCCGCCGTGCACCCAGACGTCACTGCCCGCGGGGCCCGGCTCCACGCTGATGATCTTCTGCGCGGCGCGGGCCAGCAGCTCCCGGTCATGGCTGACGAACAGCACCGTCTTACGGGTCTCGCGCAGCCGCTCCTCCAGCCAGCGCTTGCCCGGGACGTCCAGGTAGTTGTCCGGCTCGTCCAGCAGCAGCACCTCGTCCGGGCCGCGCAGCAGCGCCTCCAGCACCAGGCGCTTCTGCTCGCCGCCGGACAGGGTGCGTACCTGCCGCCACTGCGCCTTGTCATAGGGGACGCCCAGCGCGGCCATGGCGCACATGTCCCAGATGGTCTCGGCCTCATAGCCGCCTGCCTCGCCCCAGTCGGCCAGCGCCTGGGCATAGGCCATCTGCGCGGCCTCGTCATCCACCGTCATGATCGCTTCCTCGGCGGTGTCCACTGCGGCCGCCGCCTGGCGGATACGCGGACGGGCCACCGAGACCAGCAGGTCGCGGACGGTGCGGTCATCCCGTACCGAGCCCACGAACTGGGGCATCACCCCCAGGCCGCCGGTGGTGGTGACGGTGCCGCCATGCGGCTGGAGCTCCCCGGCGATCAGACGCAGCAGGGTGGTCTTGCCGGCGCCGTTGGCGCCCACCAGGGCCACGGAGGCGCCCTCGCCGACCCGGAAGGAGACATCTCCCAGCAGCGGCCGCCCGTCGGGCAGGTAGTACTCCAGGTGTGCCGCTTCCAGATGTCCCATACGGGCATTCTCTCGGCTGCCGCGACCGGGACCAAGCCGATTACGATGCGGCCCATGAGCTTTGGGCAGGGGGGGCCGCAGGAGGCCCATGGGCAGTTCGGGCCGCCGCCGCAGCCGCCGCACACTCCACAGACTCCGCCCGCGCAGTTCCCGCAGCCGTCACAGCCGCCGCAGACGCCGGACTGGGCGGCGCTCGCGGAGGACTCCGCGGCGCGCGACCGGCGGCGCAAGTGGCTGCTGCTGGGCGGTGGGGCGCTGGCCGCCGCGGCGGTGGCGGCGATCGTGGCGGTCGCGGTGGTGAAGTCCGGCAAGGGCGGCGGCAGCGCCTCGGCGAGCAGCCACCCCTCGGCCACCGCCTCCGTCTCCCCCGAGCCCACCTTCGCGCCGGTGGCGCCGCCCTCCCCGCCGGACCCCCGGTCCCTGATATCCAGCGCGGACAAGGACACGGCCCCGCTGTCCGCCGCCACCTTCTTCCCGGACGCCAAAACCAGCGTGGAGGGCCGGACCTACCAGCGGGTGGCCACCGACGAGACCGCCGACTGCGCCTCGGTCACCCAGGGCGGACTGGGCTCGGTGCTCGCCGGCAACGGCTGCCGCAAGATGCTGCGGGCCACCTATGTGAAGGACGGGGTGGCGGTCACCGTGGGCGTGGCCGTCTTCGACTCCAAGGCGGCGGCGGACAAGGCGAAGGACCAGGCCGGCGGGAATGTCCTCTCCCTCCCCGGCCCGTCCTTCTGCCGCGGCCCCGCCTGCCGGCTGACCAGCAACGCCGAGGGCCGCTATGCCTACTTCACGGTGGCCGGGTACACCGACGGCAAGCCGGTCCCCGCGGACGACACCACCGCACTGACCTCGGGGCGCGACATCAGCACCTACGCCTTCGCCCGCATCATGGCGCGGGCGCGCACGGCCGCGGCGGTAGCCCCAAGGGGCGCATAGCGCCCTTCAGGGGCGCGGGGCGACTGCGTCATGCGGCTCCGCCGCGTGGGCGCGACCAGCCCCGACGGCCCGCAGCCGCACCGCTCACCGACTCCGGTAGTCGTCATCCTCATCGTCATCCGCCGACGGATCCGGCGACGACGGATCCAAGGACTCACCCGGCACCGGCGCAGCCGTACTCACCGGCACCGCGTCGGCGCGCCGGACCCTGGCCACCTGAGCCGCGACCAAGGAATCCGGCATCCGCACCGCATCCGGATCACTCAGCTCCCCCAGAGTCGTGGCGAAGAACATCGCCAGGCTCGACCCATGCCGCACCACCGTGACCAGGCTGGGCGCCTGCTCCACCGCGTTGTCCAGCCGGTAGGCCACCGCCTCGTCGCCCAGGCGCGGCGCCGGCACTGCCTCCACCCGGTGGAACTCCTGCGTCTCACCCTCGCCGGTGCGCATCCGGAAACCCCCGGCGCAGGCGGCCGCCGAGTCCCGCAGCTGCTTGAAGGTGTCGGCGGCCTGGGCCGCGTCCCGGTATGCCGAGACCCGGATGGTGCCCAGCAGCCCCTCGAAGTCCTCGTCCTCGTCGGACTTGGCGAAGGTGTCGGTCAGCGAGGCCACCGGGCGTGGCTCGGGCGTGGAGCCCAGCGCGGTCACCAGCGGGCGGCAGGCCGCGGTGTCCGTACTGGGCCTGCCCCGCCCCGCCGCACCCGGCTCCGCCTTCTCCACCACAAAGCCGGGCACCTCGTTCTCGCCCAGCTCCACCTGGGCCAGCCAGCGCGCCGCGGCGGGCTCCCCGGCCGGGCCGGCCGTACCCCGCTTCTCCTCGGACTGCCCCTTGACCGCACCCGCGGCCGGGCTCCCGGCCCGGTGCTCGCCGCCCTGCGGCCGGGCACAGCCGGCCGTCAGCACCGTCACCACCAGCGCGGAGGCCACCAGGGCCATGTTCAGCTTCGGCTTCACGCTCCCGAGCCTCGCAGGGCTCGCCGAACCAGCTCTTGACGCCACACCGTCCGCTCCCACTACCGCCACCACAGACCCCCCGAACCGCCGGAACCGCCCAGCGCCCTTCGCCCTGGCGTCCGCCCCGCCCAGCGAGCATGCCGCAAAGTCATGGGCGAGTAAAAAATCCCAGCTCAAGCTCATGCGCCAGCGCGCGCCCCAGCCCGTGCGCCCCGTGTGTTTGCCCCGTGTCGCAGGCCACAATGTAGGCTTTCGGAGCAACCAAAACCCCTGTCGGCGGCCTCAACCGTCACGACAGGTCGGCCGGACCGGAACCACCGCCCGGGCGCCCCGATCCACCGGGGACGGACCCCGACACCCACCCAGGCCAGGGGGAGGACGGACGCGACGCCTCGGCTGCGCCGCGCACACACGCGATGAAGATCTCTTTCCTGCTGCAGAACGCTTACGGCATCGGCGGAACCATCCGCTCCACCTTCAATGTCGCCGGCGCCCTCGCCGCCCGGCACCAGGTGGAGATCGTCTCCATCCTCCGTACCGGCAAGGTCCCCCGGCTGCCCCTGCACCCGGCCGTCAAACTGGTCAATCTGATCGACAACCGTCCCGAGGACGGCGCGGACCGCGACAACCCGCTGCTGGAGCAGGAGAGCGCCTACATCCCGCCCAAGGAGGCCAAGGGCGCCCACTTCAGCGCCCTGACCGACCAGCGGGTCGCCGAGCACCTGGCACAGACCGACGCCGACGTGGTGGTCGCCACCCGCCCCGGCCTGGTGATGTACCTGGCCGGCTTCGGCCAGGACCGCTATCTGCGCATCGGCCAGGAACACCGGATCTACGGCACCCACGAACCGCACATCCGCGCCGCCCAGGACCGCGCCATCCCGAACCTGGACGCCCACACCACCGTCTCCGAGGCCGACGCCCGCACCCACCGCGAGCAGTTCCCGGACGCCAAGACGAAGATCGTCTGCATCCCCAACGGCTGCCCGCCCTCCGAGGTCGAACCCGCCGACCCGACCACCAAGCTGGTAGTCGCGGCCGGCCGCCTCATCCCCGTCAAGCGCTATGACCTGCTGGTCTCCGCCTGGGCCCAGGTGCACGCCGCCCACCCCGACTGGAAGCTGCGCATCTACGGCCGCGGCCCCGAGGGCCCCAAGCTGCGCGAGCGGATCGACCGGCTGGGCCTCACCGAGACCATCACCATGATGGGCGCTCACTCCCCCATCGAGACCGAGTGGGCCAAGGGCTCCATCGCCGCCGTGACCTCCCGCGAGGAGTCCTTCGGCATGACCATCGTGGAGGCCATGAACTGCGGCGTCCCGGTGGTCGCCACCGACTGCCCGCACGGCCCCGGCGAGATCATCTCCGACGGCCAGGACGGCCTGCTGGTCCCGGTCGGCGATGTGGACGGCATCGCCAAGGGCCTGCTGCGCCTGATCGAGGACGACGAACAGCGCCGCACCATGGGCGCCGCCGCCCTGGTCTCCGCCCAGCGCTACTCCCCCGAGCGGATCGCCGACGCCTACGAGGAGCTCATCGGCAGCCTCGGCGTGGACACCACCCATGGCCCCGAGGCCGCCGCCGCCCAGCAGGTGCCGATCAGCAAGATGCTGCGTCGCACCGTCGGCAATCTGGTCCGCCCGCTGCGCCGCACGGTGGCCAAGCCCGCCAAGCAGCCGGTCACCACGGCGCTGAAGGAGATCGTCCGCAAGCCGCTGCGCGCCACGGCCTCCTGCCGGATCGACGACCGGGGCAACATCGTCGTCTCCGTCCAGCCCAAGGGGCTCAGCGGGGACGACCTGAGCCTCACCGTCACCCGCCGCAAGGAGGGCACCTCGCACGCCGTCCCGCTGCGCGCGCCCGCCGCGCCCGGCGAGCCCTACACCGCGGTACTGGACCGCTCCGAGCTGCGGCTGGGCGAGGGCCGCTGGGACTTCCATGTGGTGCGCGGCGACGACAAGGCGCGCCGCCGGGTGATCTCCCATCTCGCCGAGGGCAAAGGCCTGTTGGACCTCCAGCCGCTGGCGGGCGCGCCCTTCACCTGGTGGGTGCCCTACCCGACGGTCGACGGCTACCTGGCCCTGCGCGCCTGGCACCGCCCCGCGCACGCCGAGGCTTTGACGATCCGTCAGGACAAGACCGGCTTCACGGTCGAAGGGGTGCTGCACGGCGCCGAGTTCGGCGAGGAGACCAAGCCCTTCGTCCTCGGCACCCCGCGCGCCGAGGGAGCCGCCGATATCTCGGCGGAGGTCGAACCGCTGGACGCCACTCGGTTCCGCTTCACCCTGCCCTACAAGCAGCTGAGGACCGCGCGGAGTTCATCCGACGAGGAGACGGTCTGGGACCTGGCGGTACGGACCGCGGGCGATGCGGAGCCGGTGCGGCTGGGGCGGATCGTCGGTGACATCGTCGACCGCAACAAGACGGACCTGTACCCGACGGTGGAGGGCGTCCGCCCGTACCTGACCGTCAACAGCGACCTGGCAGTCAGCCTCCGCGACTGACCCCAATGCGCCCGAAGGGCGCCCTCAGGGGGCGCGGGGCGACTGCGTCATGCGGCTCCGCCGCGTGGGCGCGACCAGCCCAGGACGGCCCGCACCCGGAATCGCAACGCGGCCCCAAGCGCCGCCAAACGTACGCTGGTTGGTCGGGTGCGGGCCGCCGACGGCTGATCGCGCCCCCAGGGGTGCCCCTAGCAGCAACCCCTGCCCGGCAACGTCCGCTTGTTGCGGGCCGCCAGATTCCGCGCGGCCAGCTCGGAATCGGCCGGGTACCCGACCTCCTCCAGGGTCAGCCCATGCGGCCGCACCACATGCACCGCCGAGTCCCGGACCCCCGCCGCCAGCACCTGCCCGGGCCACTCCACCGGCCGGTGCCCGTCGCCCACGAACAGCAGCGCGCCCACCAGCGACCGCACCATGTTGTGGCAGAAGGCGTCCGCCCGCACGGTGGCCGTGATGACGCCGTCCGTGTCCCGCTGCCAGCTCAGCGTCTGCAGCGTACGGATGGTGGTGGCGCCCTCGCGCCGCTTGCAGTACGCCGCGAAGTCATGCTCGCCCAGCAGCGCCTGCGAGGCCGCGTTCATCTTCGCCACGTCCAACGGCCAGTCGTGCCACAGCACATGACCGCGCAGCAGCGGATCCACCCCGCCCGGGTGGTCCACCACCCGGTACGCGTACCGCCGCCAGATCGCCGAGAAGCGGGCGTTGAACCCGGCCGGGGCCTCCGCCGCCCGCCACACCCGCACATCGTGCGGCAGCCGTCCGGCCAGCCGGCGGAGCAGCTTGTCCTGATGCTCGGCCCACACCTCGGCCGGCAGGTCCACATGCGCCACCTGACCACGGGCATGCACCCCCGCGTCGGTACGGCCGGCCACCGTCAGCTCATACGTCTGACGCGAACGCGTCACAGTACGGATCGCGTCCTCCAGCTCGCCCTGGACCGTGCGCTGCCCCTCGCGCTGCTTGGCCCAGCCGGAGAAGTCCTTGCCGTCGTACGACAGATCCAGGCGCACCCGCACAAAACCGGGCTCGACCTCGTCACTCACCAGAGTTCCTTCCAGAAATGCGGGACGGGCCCGCCCCCGGAATGGGGGCGGGCCCGTCCTGACACACGGGGTGCGTCAGGCGTCCTTCGACTCCTCGGCCGGAGCCTCGGCAGCGGCCTCGGACTCCTTGACCGCACGCTTGGTGGCGGCCTCGGCCTCGGCAACGGTCGCCTTCTTGGCGATCTCGCCCTCGACCAGCTCGATCACGGCCATGGGAGCGTTGTCGCCACGGCGGTTACCGATCTTGGTGATACGGGTGTAGCCACCCGGACGCTCGGCGAAGCGCGGAGCGATCTCGGTGAAGAGGGTGTGCACGATGCCCTTGTCGGTGATCGTCTGCAGCACCTGGCGACGGTTGTGGATGTCGCCCTTCTTCGCCTTGGTGATCAGGCGCTCCGCGACCGGGCGCAGCCGACGCGCCTTGGCCTCGGTGGTGGTGATGCGGCCGTGCTCGAAGAGCGACTTGGCGAGGTTCGCCAGCAGCAGCTTCTCGTGCGCGGCGCTGCCGCCGAGGCGGGCTCCCTTTGCGGGACGCGGCATGGTGTTTCTCCTCTATCTCTGCCCCGGCCGTATCAGGTACCGGAGTCAGTTTCCGTCAGGCGGTTGCCTGGCGGATTTTTTGAGCAAGCCCCGAAGGAGCGAGCCCCAGGGGCGCGGGGCGGTATTCGATGTGCGGCTCCGCCGCGTGGGCGCGATCAGCCACAGTCCACCCGCACCCGGAAAATCAGTACTGCTCGGTCTCGACGAACCCGGCGTCCGCGTCGTCGTCGGCGCCAAAGGCGTCGGCGGCGGCGGTCGGGTCGAATCCGGGCGGGCTGTCCTTGAGCGCCAGGCCCATGCCGGCCAGCTTCGCCTTGACCTCGTCGATCGACTTCGCACCGAAGTTGCGGATGTCGAGCAGATCGGCCTCGGAGCGGGCGACGAGCTCACCCACGGAGTGGATGCCCTCACGCTTGAGGCAGTTGTAGGACCGAACGGTGAGCTCCAGCTCCTCGATCGGCAGCGCCAGGTCGGCGGCCAGGGCGGCGTCCGTCGGGGACGGGCCCATGTCGATGCCCTCGGCGTCGATGTTGAGCTCGCGGGCCAGACCGAACAGCTCGACCAGGGTCTTACCGGCGGACGCCATGGCGTCGCGCGGGCGCATGGCCTGCTTGGTCTCGACGTCGACGATCAGCTTGTCGAAGTCGGTGCGCTGCTCGACACGGGTGGCCTCGACCTTGTAGGTCACCTTGAGGACCGGCGAGTAGATGGAGTCGACCGGAATACGGCCGATCTCCTGGCCCACCTGCTTGTTCTGGACGGCGGAGACATAGCCGCGACCGCGCTCGACGGTCAGCTCCATCTCCAGCTTGCCCTTGGCGTTCAGGGTCGCCAGCACCAGGTCGGGGTTGTGCACCTCGACACCGGCCGGCGGGGCGATGTCAGCGGCGGTGACCAGACCCGGGCCCTGCTTGCGCAGGTACATCACGACCGGCTCGTCGTGCTCCGAGGAGACGACCAGCTGCTTGATGTTCAGGATGAGGTCGGTGACGTCCTCCTTGACGCCCGGCACGGTGGTGAACTCGTGCAGGACACCGTCGATGCGGATGGACGTGACCGCCGCACCCGGGATCGAGGAGAGGAGCGTACGGCGCAGGGAGTTGCCGAGGGTGTAACCGAAGCCCGGCTCCAGCGGCTCGATCACAAACCGGGACCGGAACTCGTCCACGACCTCTTCGGTCAGGGACGGACGCTGAGCAATCAGCATGGTGTGGATCCTTCAGTCATGGGCGCCCGCTATTTGACGCCCTCTTGAGCAAGGGTACGGGCGGCACGTCCCCTGAGGGGGGTCGTACCGCCCGCAAACCTCAAAACCTGAGCGTCAGACGCGACGACGCTTGGGCGGACGGCAGCCGTTGTGCGGGGTGGGGGTGACGTCCTGGATCGAGCCGACCTCGAGGCCGGTGGCCTGGAGGGAGCGGATCGCGGTCTCACGGCCGGAGCCGGGACCCTTGACGAAGACGTCAACCTTGCGCATGCCGTGCTCCTGCGCGCGGCGGGCGGCCGACTCGGCGGCCATCTGCGCGGCGAAGGGGGTGGACTTGCGCGAGCCCTTGAAGCCGACGTGGCCGGCGGAGGCCCAGGAGATCACGTTGCCGGTCGGGTCCGTGATGGACACGATCGTGTTGTTGAACGTGCTCTTGATGTGCGCGTGGCCGTGAGCGACGTTCTTCTTTTCCTTGCGGCGCACCTTCTTGGCAGCGCCCTGACGACCCTTGGGGGGCATCTCTTAACTCCTACGGGAGGTGGTCGGTCCTACAGCGAAGACCGCTGACGAGCGTCCGCTGTGGACTACTTCTTGCCCGGCTTCTTCTTACCGGCGATGGCGCGACGCGGGCCCTTGCGGGTGCGGGCGTTGGTGCTGGTGCGCTGACCGTGGACGGGCAGGCCGCGGCGGTGGCGGAGGCCCTGGTAGCAGCCGATCTCAACCTTGCGGCGGATGTCGGCCTGGATCTCGCGACGGAGGTCACCCTCGGTCTTGATGTTGCCGTCCACGTACTCGCGGATCTTGACCAGGTCCTCTTCGGTCAGGTCGCGAACGCGGGTGTTCGGGTCGACACCGGTCTCGGCCAGCGTCTGCTGGGACAGCGTCCGGCCAATGCCGAAGACGTAGGTGAGGGCGACCTCAACGCGCTTTTCGCGCGGGAGGTCAACGCCTGCGAGGCGTGCCATTGAGTGGCTCCTGTGGGTTCGGAGGTCTTCCGCAGCACCGTTCCCGTAGTGGATTACGAGCCGGGTCCCCGGCCTCCGCCGGGGGTGTCGTCCACCGCGTTACCGCGGCGGTCGGGTGTCTGCGTATGTACGTATTGCTATGCGTCGCGCGAAGAAACTGCGGAGTGCAGGTTCTGCGTCAGCCCTGGCGCTGCTTGTGGCGCAGGTTGTCGCAGATGACCATGACCCGGCCGTGGCGGCGGATCACCTTGCACTTGTCGCAGATCTTCTTGACGCTCGGCTTGACCTTCATGGGATGTGAGGTTCTCCGGGTCAGTGCCTTCACCCCGCCGGAACGGGGGTCGAGCAAGATCTACTTGTAGCGGTAGACGATCCGTCCGCGCGTCAGGTCGTAAGGAGAGAGCTCCACCACGACCCGGTCGTCAGGAAGGATACGGATGTAGTGCATCCGCATCTTGCCGCTGATGTGCGCGAGGACCTTGTGACCGTTCTGGAGCTCCACCTTGAACATCGCGTTCGGCAGAGACTCGATCACGGTGCCCTCGATCTCGATGGCACCTTGCTTCTTGGCCACGCTTCGCCTTTCGAATCGGCTACCTTGATCGACTCTGGTGTTCGCACCCCGCGCGCGAACGCGGACATGCGGATACACGAGAGCCGACGCATCAGTCTACGTCAGGGCAACCGGAAAGACTAATCCAGGGTCCATCCAGGATCCTCTGCCCATCGGCGGAGATCGTTAAGCGAGGGGGTCCGGAGCCGCCGTGACACCGAGTTCGGCGAGCTTCGCCTTGCCGCCGTCCACCGCGGTCAGCACCAGCGGCCCGTCCTCGGTCAGCGCCACCGAGTGCTCCCAGTGCGAGGACCAGGTCAGATCGTCGGTGAGGACCGTCCAGTCGTCCTCCAGGACGTGCGTCCTCGCCGTCCCCAGCGAGACCATCGGCTCGATGGCGATACAGAAGCCCGGCACCAGCTTGGGACCCTTGCCCCGCTTGCGGGAGACATAGTTCAGCAGGTGCGGGTCCATGTGCATCTCGGAGCCGATGCCATGCCCGCCGTAGTCCTCGATGATCCCGTACTTGCCGGTGGCCGGACGCGGCTGGCGCCGGATGTAGCCCTCGATGGCCTTGGAGATGTCGACCAGCCGGTTGCCGTTACGCACCGCGGCGATCCCGGCCCACATGGACTCCTCGGTCACCCGGGAGAGCTCTATCAGCTCCGGGGCGTGCCCCTCGCCCACAAAGGCCGTGAAGGCGGCGTCACCATGCCAGCCGTCCACGATGGCACCCGCGTCGATGGAGATGATGTCGCCGTCCTTGAGGACCGTCTCCGCGCTGGGGATGCCATGCACCACCACCTCGTTCACCGAGGTGCAGATGGTGGCGGGGAAACCGCCGTAACCCAGGAAGTTCGACTTGGCACCGTGCTCGGCCAGCACCTTGCGGGCCACCTGGTCCAGGTCCTTGGTGGTCGCCCCCGGAACGGCCGCCTCCAGGGTGGCCGCGTGGATGGCCGCCACCACCAGCCCCGCCTCGCGCATCTTCGCGATCTGCTCGCGGGTCTTGATCTCCACCATGGCGGGTGACGCCTTTCTGAACCGACGGGGGTGAGTCCTTCTCCCAGCACCATAAGGCCGCGATGCCCAGTGGGGCATCGCGGCCTTGTCGGAGCCTGCTCCCTCAGTCCCTAGCGGGACTGCAGGGCCTCCATCGCGCGCTGGGTGACCTCGGCGACCTTCCCGAGCGCCGAGATCGTCACCACCAGGCCCTGGGCCTTGTAGTAGTCGATGATCGGCTCGGTCTCGGTGTGGTAGACCTCCAGCCGCTTGCGCACCGTGTCCTCACGGTCGTCGTCACGCTGGTACAGCTCGCCGCCACAGGCGTCACAGACACCCTCGGTCTGCGGCTGGTTGTAGGCCACATGGAAGACATGGCTGCTGTCGTTGCGGCAGATCCGGCGGCCGGCGATCCGCTTGACCACCTCGTCCTCGGGGACCTCCAGGTCCAGCACCGCGTCCAGCCGCAGGCCGTCCTGCTTGAGGCTGGCGTCCAGCGCCTCGGCCTGGGCCAGGTTGCGCGGGAAGCCGTCCAGCAGGAAGCCCTGCTCGGCGTCGGGCTGGTGCATCCGGTCCTTGGCCATCCCGATGGTGACCTCGTCCGGCACCAGACGGCCGGCCCGCATGTACTCCTGCGCCTGGACGCCCAGCGGCGTGCCCTGGCTGATGTTGGCCCGGAACAGGTCACCCGTGGAGATATGCGGGATCGAGAGGTTCTTGGCGAGGTACGCGGCCTGCGTACCCTTGCCGGCGCCGGGCGGGCCGACGAGGACGATTCGCATCAGCGGAGGAACCCTTCGTAGTTGCGCTGCTGAAGCTGGCTCTCGATCTGCTTCACAGTCTCCAGACCGACACCCACGATGATCAGGATGCTGGTTCCCCCGAACGGGAAGTTCTGGTTTGCGTTCAGTGTGACCAGGGCCACCGTGGGCACCAGGGCGATCAGGCCCAGGTAAAGAGAGCCGGGCCACGTGATGCGGTTCAGCACGTAGGTCAGGTACTCCGCAGTGGGTCGGCCGGCCCGGATGCCCGGGATGAACCCACCATACTTCTTCATGTTGTCGGCAACTTCTTCGGGGTTGAAGGAGATGGCGACATAGAAGAACGCGAAGAACACGATCAGCAGGAAGTACGTGACCATGTAGATCGGGTGGTCACCCTTGACCAGGTTGGACTTGACCCAGGTCGCCCATCCCGCGCGCGAATTGGTGAACTGCACCAGCAGCGCCGGAATGTAGAGCAGCGAAGAGGCGAAGATGACCGGGATCACACCGGCCTGGTTCACCTTGAGCGGGATATAGGTGGAAGTACCGCCGTAGGAACGGCGGCCGATCATGCGCTTGGCGTACTGCACCGGAATCCGGCGCTGGGCCTGCTCGACAAAGACCACCAGCGCGACCATGGCCAGGCCGCACAGGATCACCAGCGAGAACTCCAGCCAGCCGCCCATCAGCTTGCCCTGCAGCTTGATGGCCCACAGGGCGGAGGGGAAACCGGCCGCGATCGAGGTGAACATCAGGATCGACATGCCATTGCCGATGCCGCGGTCGGTGATCAGCTCACCGAGCCACATGATCAGACAGGTGCCCGCGGTCATGGTGATCACCATGGTCACCGTGGTGAAGATCGACTGGTTGGGCACGATCTGGTTGGCCACCGAGCAGTTGCCGAACAGCGCACCGCTGCGGGCCACGGCCACCAGGCCGGTGCCCTGGAGAATGGCGAGGGCGACGGTCAGATAGCGCGTGTACTGCGTGACCTTGGCCTGGCCGGACTGGCCCTCCTTCTTGAGGGCTTCCAGGCGCGGGATGACCACGGTGAGCAGCTGCAGGATGATGCTCGCCGTGATGTACGGCATGACCCCCAGCGCGAAGATCGTGATCTGCAGCAGTGCGCCACCACTGAACATGTTCACGAGCCCGAACAGACCAGAGCCCCCCTTGGCCTGGTCATAGCAGGTCTGTACGTTCCGGTAGTTGATTCCCGGGACGGGCAGATGCGCACCGAGCCGGTAGAGCACCAGAATGCCCAGCGTGAACAGCAGCTTCTTGCGCAGGTCGGGCGTCTTGAACGCCCGGGCGAACGCGGTGAGCACGGTGCCTCCTGCGCCTCCCACGCACCCGCGTGAGAGGTAACGGTCTTGAGGATCGACGAATACGTATCAGTCAAAAGCCACGGGCGATAGGGCACGCGGCCCGGAGGGCAGGACCCCCCTGGGACAGCAACAGTCCACGCCACCTTACCGGCGACCAGGCCCGGCTTGGAACGACCAACCGGGGATGCCCCTGATGGGACATCCCCGGTTGTCAGATCAACGAGTTCAGATGAGCTCGGTGACGGAGCCGCCGGCGGCGGCAATCTTCTCCTTGGCGGAGCCGGAGACGGAGTCAACCGTCACCTGCAGCGCCACGGAGATCTCGCCCTGGCCCAGGACCTTGACGAGCTCGTTCTTGCGAACAGCACCCTTGGCGACCAGGTCGGCCACCGTGACCTCGCCACCCTGCGGGTAGAGCGCGGCCAGCTTGTCCAGGTTCACGACCTGGAACTGCTTGTGGGCGGGGTTCTTGAAGCCCTTGAGCTTCGGGAGACGCATGTGGAGGGGCATCTGCCCACCCTCGAAGCGCTCCGGAACCTGGTAGCGGGCCTTGGTGCCCTTGGTGCCACGACCGGCCGTCTTACCCTTCGACGCCTCACCACGACCGACGCGGGTCTTGGCGGTCTTGGCGCCCGGGGCGGGACGGAGGTTGTGGACCTTCAGCGGGTTGGTCTCCGCCATGTCAGTCGACCTCCTCAACCGTGACGAGGTGGCGGACGGTGTGCACCATGCCGCGGATCTCGGGACGGTCCTCCTTGACAACCACATCGTTCATGCGCTTGAGACCAAGCGAACGAAGGGTGTCGCGGTGGTTCTGCTTGCTGCCGATGTAGGACTTAACCTGCGTGACCTTGAGGCGAGCCATTACACACCCGCCCCTGCACGCGCCCGCAGCAGTGCGGCGGGGGCGACGTCCTCCAGCGGCAGACCACGACGGGCGGCGATCTCCTCGGGACGCTGCAGTCCCTTGAGGGCCTCCACCGTGGCGTGCACGATGTTGATCGGGTTCGACGAACCGAGCGACTTCGACAGGATGTCGTGGATGCCGGCGCACTCGAGCACCGCTCGCACCGGGCCACCGGCGATAACACCGGTACCGGGGGAAGCGGGCTTGAGCATGACGACGCCGGCCGCCTTCTCGCCCTGAATCGGGTGCGGGACAGTGCCCTGGATACGGGGGACCTTGAAGAAGTTCTTCTTGGCCTCTTCCACGCCCTTGGCGATGGCAGCCGGAACTTCCTTGGCCTTGCCGTAACCGACACCGACCGTGCCGTCACCGTCGCCCACCACGACCAGCGCGGTGAAGCTGAAGCGGCGACCACCCTTGACAACCTTGGCGACGCGGTTGATCGCGACTACGCGCTCAACATACGCGGTCTTCTCGGCGGCAGCGCCACCGTCGCGACCCTTCCGGTCCCGCCGCTCGCCGCCACCGGCACCGCTTCCGCGGCGCTGGGGTCCAGCCATTGGAATTACCTCTCTCTGTTACGTCCGCTAGCTCCGGAACCGGGGCTTAGAACTTCAGCCCGGCTTCGCGGGCGGCGTCCGCCAGAGCGGCAATGCGCCCGGCGTACTGGTTGCCACCGCGGTCGAACACGACGGCCTCGACACCGGCGGCCTTGGCACGCTCGGCGACCAGGGCGCCAACCTTCTTGGCCTGGGCGCTCTTGTCGCCCTCGCCACCACGGATCGACGCGTCCAGGTGCGACGCCGACGCCAGGGTGTGACCCTTGAGGTCGTCGATCACCTGGGCGGTGATGCCGCGGTTGGACCGCGTCACGACGAGACGGGGGCGCTCGGCCGTACCCGACACGTTCTTGCGGATGCGGATGTGGCGGCGCTGCTTGGCGGCGCGCTTGTACGCGTCGCCCTTGGCGATCTTCACACCGTATGCCATGGCTTACTTACCCGCCTTTCCGACCTTGCGGCGGATGACTTCGCCCTCGTACTTGACGCCCTTGGCCTTGTACGGGTCGGGCTTCCGCAGCTTGCGGATGTTCGCGGCGACCTCGCCGACCTTCTGCTTGTCGATGCCCTCGACAGTCAGCTTGGTCGGGGACTCCACCTTGAAGGTGATGCCCTCGGGGGCCTCGACCAGGATCGGGTGGCTGTAGCCCAGGGCGAACTCCAGGTTGGAGCCCTTCGCCTGGACACGGTAACCAACACCGCTGATCTCGAGCTTCTTGCTGTAGCCCTGGGTCACGCCGGTGATCATGTTCGCCACCAGCGTGCGGGACAGGCCGTGCAGGGCCTTGTTCTGACGCTCGTCGTTCGGGCGGATGACGTTCAGAACGCCGTCCTCACCCTTCGCGATCTCGATGGGCGCCGAGAGGTTCAGGGAGAGGGCGCCCTTGGGGCCCTTCACCTGCACCGAGCGGCCATCGATGGTGACGTCCACACCAGCGGGAACCTGGATGGGCAGCTTGCCAATGCGCGACATTAGCTCTTCCTCCGTTCCCGATTACCAGACGTAGGCGAGGACTTCCCCACCCACGCCCTTCTTGCTGGCCTGCTTGTCGGTGAGGAGACCGTGGGAGGTGGAGATGATCGCCACGCCCAGGCCGCCGAGCACCTTCGGCAGGTTGGTGGACTTCGCGTAGACCCGCAGGCCCGGCTTCGAGATGCGCTTGATGCCGGCGATCGAGCGCTCACGGTTCGGGCCGAACTTCAGCTCGAGAACGAGGTTCTTGCCAACCTCGGCGTCCTCGACCTTCCAGCCGGTGATGTAACCCTCCTGCTGGAGGATCTCCGCGATGTGCGACTTGATCTTGCTGTGCGGCATCGACACGGAGTCGTGGTATGCCGAGTTCGCGTTTCGCAGACGGGTCAGCATGTCTGCGATCGGGTCGGTCATGGTCATGTTTGGCCTTCGGCCTCTCTCGCCGTGGTTTCCTATCTGCGCCATCCCTCTCCCCGAACTGGGTCGGAGCGGGTGCGGCGCGGGGACCTACGGCGTAGTAAGACGGTATGGCGGCGGGAGCCAACCCCCCAACTCTAAGGGAGCCTGGGGGAAAGCCCCCGCCATCCAAGTTGCTTACCGAGAGCCCTGGTCAACCCAACTGGGCTGTTACCAGGAGCTCTTGGTCACGCCCGGCAGCTCGCCACGGTGAGCCATCTCACGAAGGCACACGCGGCAGAGGCCGAACTTGCGGTAAACCGAGTGCGGACGGCCGCAGCGGTTGCAGCGGGTGTACGCGCGAACCGAGAACTTCGGCTTGCGAGCGGCCTTAGCGATCAGCGACTTCTTCGCCACGGTCAGTTCTCCTTGAAGGGGAAGCCGAGGTGACGAAGCAGGGCGCGGCCCTCGTCGTCGTTCTTCGCCGTGGTCACCACGGTGATGTCCATGCCCCGGACCCGGTCGATCTTGTCCTGGTCGATCTCGTGGAACATGACCTGCTCCGTGAGACCGAAGGTGTAGTTGCCCCGACCGTCGAACTGCTTGGGGGACAGACCGCGGAAGTCACGGATGCGCGGCAGCGCCAGCGACAGGGTGCGGTCCAGGAACTCCCACATGCGGTCGCCACGGAGGGTGACGTGGGCACCGATCGGCTGGCCCTCACGCAGCTTGAACTGCGCGATGGACTTACGGGCCTTGGTGACGGCGGGCTTCTGACCGGTGATCGTGGTGAGGTCGCGGATGGCGCCCTCGATCAGCTTGGAGTCGCGGGCGGCGTCGCCCACACCCATGTTGACCACAATCTTGGTCAGGCCGGGCACCTGCATGACGTTCTCGTAGGAGAACTCCTCACGCAGCTTGCCGGCGATCTCCTCGCGGTACTTCGTCTTGAGACGCGGAGTGGTAGCCATCAGATGTCCTCACCCGTCCGCTTGGCAACGCGGATCTTGTTGCCGTTCTCGTCGAAGCGGTAACCGACGCGAGTGACGACCTTCTTGCCGTCCTTCTCCACGATCAGCTGAACGTTGCTGACGTGGATGGGGGCCTCGGTGGTCACGATGCCGCCGGTCTTGGAACCGCGGGCGGTCTGGCCGGCCTTGGTGTGCTTCTTAACCCGGTTGACACCCTCGACCAGAACACGGTCCTCAGCGGGGATGGCCTGAATGACCTTGCCCTGCTTGCCCTTGTCCTTGCCGGTGATGACCTGAACCAGGTCGCCCTTCTTGATCTTCATGCTTACAGCACCTCCGGCGCGAGCGAGACGATCTTCATGAACTTCTTCTCGCGCAGCTCTCGGCCCACGGGGCCGAAGATGCGGGTGCCGCGGGGGTCGCCGTCGTTCTTCAGAATGACGGCAGCGTTCTCGTCGAAGCGGATGTACGAGCCGTCCGGACGGCGGCGCTCCTTGACGGTGCGAACGATGACCGCCTTGACGACGTCACCCTTCTTCACGTTGCCACCGGGGATCGCGTCCTTGACGGTGGCGACGATGACGTCACCGATGCCCGCGTAGCGGCGACCCGAGCCACCGAGAACACGGATGCAAAGGATCTCCTTGGCACCAGTGTTGTCGGCGACGCGAAGTCGCGACTCCTGCTGGATCACGTCTATCTCCTGATCGTCTGCCGGTTCCCGGCGGGTGGGGCCTCATTGCTGAGGCCCCACCCGCCGAGCCTGGCGGAACTGACCCAAGGGCTATTGCCCTAGGGAATTACTTGGCCTTCTCGAGGATCTCGACGACGCGCCAGCGCTTGGACGCGGACAGCGGCCGGGTCTCCATCAGGAGGACACGGTCGCCGACACCCGCGGCGTTCTGCTCGTCGTGCGCCTTGAGCTTGTTGGTACGGCGGATGACCTTGCCGTACAGCGCGTGCTTGACGCGGTCCTCGACGGCGACGACGACGGTCTTGTCCATCTTGTCGCTGACGACCAGACCCTCACGGGTCTTGCGGAAACCGCGCTCGGTCTTCTCAGTCACATTCTTCTCGCTCATCAGGCGCTCTCCACCGTCTCGATGCCGAGCTCGCGCTCACGCATCAGGGTGTAGATCCGGGCGATGTCCTTGCGGACGGCCTTCAGCCGGCCGTGGTTCTCAAGCTGTCCGGTCGCCGCCTGGAAGCGGAGGTTGAACAGCTCTTCCTTGGCCTCGCGCAGCTTGGCAACGAGGTCCTCGTTGTTCAGCTCACGCAGCTCGGTCGCCTTGGTACCGGCAGCCATCACGACTCACCTGCCTCGCGCCGAACAATGCGGCACTTCATCGGAAGCTTGTGGGCGGCTCGGGTGAGCGCCTCACGCGCAACCTTCTCGTTCGGGAAGGACAGCTCGAACATCACCCGACCGGGCTTGACGTTCGCGACCCACCACTCCGGGGAACCCTTACCGGAACCCATGCGGGTCTCGGCGGGCTTCTTCGTGAGCGGACGGTCCGGGTAGATGTTGATCCACACCTTGCCGCCACGCTTGATGTGACGGGTCATGGCGATACGAGCGGACTCGATCTGCCGGTTCGTCACATAGGCCGGGGTCAGGGCCTGGATACCGTACTCGCCGAAGGCGAGCTCGGTGCCACCCTTGGCCATGCCGTTCCGCTTGGGGTGGTGCTGCTTGCGGTGCTTGACCCTGCGAGGGATCAGCATGTCGGTCAGGCCTCCGTTCCGGTGGTCTCAGCCGGAGCAGTGGTGGCCTCGGCCTTGGGGGCCTCGGCAGCCTGCTGCGGCTTGCGGCCGCGGCCACCGCGCTCGCCACCACGGCCACCACGGGCCGGGCGCTCACCGGCGCCACGCGACGGGCGGTTGCCCGCACGGGCGGCGGCGTTCTCGGCGCGGACCTCGGCGATGTTCTTGACGTCGCCCTTGTAGATCCAGACCTTCACACCGATACGGCCGAAGGTGGTCTTGGCCTCGAAGAAGCCGTAGTCGACGTTCGCGCGGAGCGTGTGCAGGGGCACACGGCCCTCGCGGTAGAACTCCGAGCGGGACATCTCGGCGCCGCCGAGACGGCCACCGCACTGGATCTTGATGCCCTTGGCGCCGGCCTTCATGGTCGACTGCATGCTCTTACGCATGGCGCGACGGAAGGAGACGCGGGAGGACAGCTGCTCGGCGACGGCCTGGGCCACCAGCTGAGCGTCCACCTCGGGGTTCTTGACCTCGAGGATGTTCAGCTGAACCTGCTTGCCGGTCAGCTTCTCCAGCTCGCCACGGATGCGGTCGGCCTCGGCGCCACGGCGGCCGATGACGATGCCCGGGCGGGCGGTGTGGATGTCAACGCGGACGCGGTCGCGGGTGCGCTCGATCTCCACCTTGGAGATGCCGGCCCGCTCCATGCCCTTCGTCATCATGCGACGAATGGCAACGTCTTCCTTGACGTAGTCCTTGTACAGCTTGTCGGCGTACCAGCGGGACTTGAAGTCCGTGGTGATGCCGAGCCGGAACCCGTGCGGGTTAACCTTCTGGCCCATTACCGGGTTCCTTCCTTGCTGCTGACGACCACGGTGATGTGGCTGGTCCGCTTGCGGATCCGGTAGGCACGGCCCTGGGCGCGCGGACGGAACCGCTTCAGGGTCGGGCCCTCGTCGACGTACGCCTCGCTGATGTACAGCGAGGAGGCGTCCGTGTGGTCGTAGTTGTGCGCGGCGTTGGCGATGGCGCTGTCCAGCACCTTGCCGACCGGCACGCTCGCGGCCTGCGGGGCGAAACGCAGGACCGCCTGAGCCTCCGTGGCATCCATGCCACGGATGAGGTCCACCACGCGGCGGGCCTTCATGGGCGTGACGCGGATGTACCGCGCCTGGGCCCTGGCTTCCATGGTTGTCCCTTCGGTGTCAGTCATAGTCGTTCGCACCCCGCTTAGCGGCGCTTCGACTTGCGGTCGTCCTTGACGTGGCCGCGGAAGGTGCGGGTCGGCGAGAACTCGCCGAGCTTGTGGCCGACCATCGACTCGGAGACAAACACCGGGACGTGGGTCTTGCCGTTGTGCACCGCGAGCGTGTGGCCGAGCATGGCCGGCACGATCATGGAGCGACGGGACCAGGTCTTGATGACGTTCTTGGTACCGGCTTCGTTCTGAGCATCCACCTTCTTGATGAGGTGGCTGTCGACGAAGGGTCCCTTCTTGAGACTACGCGGCATCTAAACCCGCTCCTAGCGCTTCTTGTTCGTCTTGCGGCGGCGGACGATGTACTTGTTGCTCGCCTTCTTGGGAGAACGAGTACGACCCTCCTTCTGGCCCCAGGGCGAGACCGGGTGGCGACCACCGGAGGTCTTGCCCTCACCACCACCGTGCGGGTGGTCAACCGGGTTCATGGCGACACCGCGGACGGTCGGGCGAACGCCCTTCCAGCGCATACGGCCGGCCTTGCCCCAGTTGATGTTCGACTGCTCGGCGTTGCCGACCTCACCGACGGTGGCGCGGCAGCGGACGTCGACCAGGCGGATCTCACCGGACGGCATACGCAGGTGGGCCATCTGGCCCTCCTTCGCCAGCAGCTGCACGGAGGCACCCGCGGAACGGGCGAACTTCGCACCGCCGCCGGGCCGCAGCTCGATGGCGTGGATGGTCGTACCCACCGGGATGTTGCGCAGCGCCAGGTTGTTGCCCGGCTTGATGTCGGCCGTGGGGCCGTTCTCGATCCGGTCGCCCTGCTTCAGGCCACGCGGAGCGATGATGTAGCGCTTCTCGCCGTCCACGTAGTGGAGCAGCGCGATGCGCGCGGTGCGGTTGGGGTCGTACTCGATGTGAGCGACCTTGGCCGGCACGCCGTCCTTGTCGTGACGACGGAAGTCGATCACGCGGTAGGCGCGCTTGTGGCCACCACCCTGGTGGCGAACGGTCACACGACCGGCGTTGTTACGGCCGCCCTTGCTGTGCAGCGGGCGGACCAGCGACTTCTCCGGCGTGGACCGCGTGATCTCGACAAAGTCGGCGACGCTGGAGCCACGACGGCCCGGGGTCGTCGGCTTGTACTTGCGGATACCCATTTCTCAGTCCTCGTCCGATTCCGGACGACTCGGACTCCTTGTTAGGAGACCGGGCCGCCGAAGATGTCGATACGGTCGCCCTCGGCGAGGGTCACGATGGCGCGCTTGGTGTTGGCGCGCTTGCCGAAACCGGTCTTGGTGCGCTTGCGCTTACCCTGACGGTTGATCGTGTTGACCCCGGTGACCTTGACCGAGAAGACCGCCTCGACGGCCTGCTTGATCTGGGTCTTGTTGGCGCGCGGGTCGACGATGAACGTGTACTTGTTCTCGTCCAGCAGCGCGTAGCTCTTCTCCGAGACGACCGGCTTGACCAGCAGGTCACGCGGGTCCGAGAAGGTCTTGCTGGTGACGATGGCCTCAGTCATCAGGCCTCGCTCCCTTCGGTCTCAATGGCCTTGGGGCCGGACACGAAGGACTCGAAGGCGGCCTTGGTGAAGACCACGTCGTCGGAGACGAGCACGTCGTACGTGTTCAGCTGGCCCGGCTCCAGGATGTGCACCTGGGGCAGGTTGCGGGCGGACAGCCACGCGGCCTCGTCGGAACGCTCGGCGACCAGGAGCAGGTTCTTGCGCTCCGAGACCTTGCCGAACAGGACCTTGGCGGCCTTGGTGGAGACCTCGCCCTCGACCACGCCGGTCACGACGTGGATGCGGGAGTGACGCGCCCGGTCGGAGAGGGCACCACGCAGGGCGGCGGCCTTCATCTTCTTGGGGGTGCGCTGCGAGTAGTCACGCGGCACGGGACCGTGCACGACGCCACCACCGGCGAACTGCGGCGCGCGGGTCGAACCCTGACGGGCGCGACCGGTGCCCTTCTGGCGGTACGGCTTCTTGCCACCGCCACGGACCTCGCCGCGGGTCTTGGTCTTGTGCGTGCCCTGACGGGCAGCGGCCAGCTGCGCGACGACGACCTGGTGGATCAGCGGAACGCTGACCTTGGCGTCGAAGATCTCCGCGGGGAGCTCGACGGTCCCGGCCGTGTCGCCTGCCGGCGAAAGGATGTCAATGGTGCTCATCGGTTACCTCAGGCCCCCTTGGCCGCGGTACGGACCAGGACGAGGCCGCCGTTCGGACCAGGAACCGCGCCCTTGATCAGGAGCAGGCCCTTCTCCGCGTCAACGGCGTGGACGGTCAGGTTCTGGGTGGTGACCCGCTCATTGCCCATGCGGCCCGCCATGCGGAGGCCCTTGAACACACGGCCCGGGGTGGCACAGCCACCGATGGAACCGGGGGAGCGGTGCTTGCGCTGGGTGCCGTGTCCGGCGCCGAGGCCACGGAAGTTGTGGCGCTTCATGACACCGGCGAAGCCCTTGCCCTTGCTCTTGCCGGTGACGTCAACCTTGACGCCGGCCTCGAACACGTCCGCGGTGATCTCCTGGCCGAGGGTGTACTCGGACGCGTCGGAGGTGCGGAGCTCCACCAGGTGGCGGCGGGGGGTCACGTCGGCCTTGGCGAAGTGGCCCTTGAGGGGCTTGTTCACCTTGCGCGGGTCGATCTCGCCGAAGGCGATCTGGACCGACTCATAGCCGTCGGCGTCGTTGGTGCGGACCTGCGTGACAACGCAGGGGCCGGCCTTGACAACGGTGACCGGGACGACACGGTTGTTCTCGTCCCAGACCTGCGTCATGCCGAGCTTCTCGCCCAGGACGCCCTTGATCTGCTTAGCCATCTCGCGCGTCACCTCAGAGCTTGATCTCGATGTCGACGCCGGCCGGCAGGTCGAGACGCATCAGCGAGTCAACCGTCTTCGGCGTGGGGTCGAGGATGTCGATGAGGCGCTTGTGCGTGCGCATCTCGAAGTGCTCGCGCGAGTCCTTGTACTTGTGCGGCGACTTGATGACGCAGTACACGTTCTTCTCAGTGGGCAGCGGCACCGGGCCCGCGACCGACGCACCAGTGCGGGTCACCGTCTCGACGATCTTCTTCGCCGAGGAGTCGATGACCTCGTGGTCGTAGGCCTTGAGCCGGATGCGGATCTTCTGTCCCGCCATGGCTACTTCGTAGTCCTGTCTCTCGTAACGCTCTGGAACTCGGTGCGCTGCGCGTCGAGCGCGCCGTCCATCCCCGCTCACTCCGACCCACGCGGTCGGGCGTGTCGCGCCCCTTCCAGCAGATCTCCCCAAAGGAAGATCCCTGCTCAAGGGGTTCGTGGGGGAAGGACACCCACCGAGCGCCTGGCCGGTACCCCGCTGACACTTCCCGGAAGATTCCCGTACTTCCGCCCCTGATCAGAGGCGACGAGTACTGCGGGACTCGCTTCCAGTCCTCCCGGCGGGAGGCGCACAGCATCGGCACTCAACCGAGCAACCTGAACAGTGTGCCATACGCGGCCGAAGGGGCGCCAATCGGAGCCGAAGAACCTACACCGACTCGATCCGATGTCAAACCGACGGCCCGGCATAACGGACACTGGTGTCGTTTCCGGTTGCCCTTTCCGCCACCAGTCCCCCGGAGGCTTTGTCGCATCTTGGGCAACCAGTGCGCTTCCAGGCCCGTCCCTTCACACGCTGGGGGGACGCATGGTTGCGCGCTGCACAACGGACGGAGTCAGGCAGTTGGACATCACACGGCACCGGGCTGCTCTCGCGGCAAACCCGCGCCCGGTCTCCCGACGCACGGTCCTCGCGGGCATCGCCGCCACCTCCCTGGTGGCCACGGTGGCCGGCTGCAGCGGCGACAAGAAGCAGGCCGTGGCCTCCCCGGTACGCGCCCTGGATCCCCGCAGCACCGCCTCCTACGCCAAGGCCGGCAGCCCACTGCTGCTCCAGGTGATGGCGCACCCCGACGACGACCTGTTCTTTATGAACCCCGACGCCTCGCACATCGTGCGGGCCGGGGTGCCGGTGGTCTCGGTCTATGTGACGGCCGGCGAGGCGGTCGGGCAGAACTGGATCAAGGGCATGCCCAAGCACAAGCCCGACAAGGCCGCCTACTCCTCGGCCCGCCACCAGGGCCTGCGCCAGGCGTACGCCGAGATGATCGGCAAGGACAAGTTCACCCCCTGGAGCAAGTCCGTGCTGGACCTGCCCGGCGGGATGAAGGCCGAGACCAATGAGCTGGTCAACGGCGCCCAGCGAGTCCGGCTGATCTTCCTCAACCTGGCCATGCTCTCCGCGCACAAGACCCGGATGCCCGACCTCTGGGACAAGCCCGGCGCCGAGATGCAGAGCCTGGTCGCCACCGGCTCCCCCTGCACCACGGTCAGCCACTACAAGCACAGCACCCTGGTGGACGTCCTCGCCGGGATCATGGACCGCTACAAGCCGACCGTGGTGCACACCATGGACCCGGACCCCGACTTCCAGGTGCATGACGCCACCCACCCCAAGGACAACGACTACGGGGCCTGCTCCGACCACCGCGACCACACCCCCACGGCGCTGTTCACCTGGAAGGCGCTCTCCCAGTGGGTGCATGACGCCACCGAGCACGACGGGCACCCGCCGCGCTTTGTCACCACCGCCTTCCGCGGCTACTACAACCAGCGCTGGCCGCACAATCTGCCGCTGGACATCGTGGAGGACAAGCACAAGCTGGTCGAGGCCTACGGCGGCGACCCGCACTGGAGCTGCGGCAACGAGGCCGGCTGCGGCGACTACGGGCAGGGCGGCAACCGCCCGATGAAGAACCGCAAGGGCTGGATCCGCTCCACCCACTACCGCTACCCGGGCGCCACCCCGGCCGCCGACACCGACAAGGCCGGCCGGCTGGAAGCCTTCGGCGTGCTCGGCCTGCACGCCGTGCGCTGGCAGGAGACCGCGCCCGGCAGCGGCCGCTTCGGCGAGCCGCAGAACCTGGGCGGTGGCCCCTTCGCCCCCGCCCTGGCCGCGGTCCGCGACTCGGCCGGCCGCCGGCTGGTCTTCGCGCTGCGCTTCTCCGCCCTCAAGGGCGAGGGACGGGCCGACACCCGGGAGATCGTCTACCTGGAGGAGCGCTCGGCCGGCAGCGGCACCTTCGGCGCCTGGAAGAGCCTGGGCAACCCCGAGCACAAGCATGACCGGGGCCGCCGGGTGGGCATCCCGGCCGTGGTGGCCACCCCGGACGGCAAGGTCCACCTCTTCGTCCGCAACGCCGGCAAGGGCGTCTCCAGCCGGGTCCGCTCGGCCGACGGCAAGTGGGGCAAGTGGCAGAGCCTGCACGGCCAGGAGCTCCAGGAGGGCCTGACCGCCGTCCTGGACAAGGACAACCTGGTCCATGTCTTCGGCATCGGCCGGGACACCGTGCACCACTGGACCCAGGAGGCCGCCGACAAGCCGGTGAAGCTCGCCAAGCTCAAGGACCTCCCCCAGCCCGGTGGCGACCCCATCGGCGCCGGCCTGGGCCCCGACGGCGCACTCTGTGTGGTCTACCGCCGCCCGGCCGCCAAGGAGCCCGTCGGCTACCGCCTCAAGGGCGGGGACGCCACCGAGCAGCTGGACGACGCCGCGCTGCACCAGCTCACCGGCTATGGCACGGTGCTGGCCCGCCAGCTGCCCGCCCGGGGCGGCAAGGACCAGCTGCTGCTGCTCAGCCGCACCATGGACGGCCATGCCCAGGTGCTGGACGCCGCCGACTCCGGCGCCAAGCCCACCCAGGCCACCGGACAGCCCATCCCGGTGGGCACCGCGGCCCTCACCGCCGACGCGGACCACCGCGCCTGTGTGGTGGCCTTCGGCCCGGACGCGGCCCCTTGGGTCTGGCGCCCGTAGCCGCACCCACGAAAGCGGGCCCGCGCATCCCTGGATGCGCGGGCCCGCTTCGTATGTCCCCTGCTCGGGCCACCCGGCAACGACGAAAGGGCGGGCCCGGGGTGTGAACCCCAGGCCCGCCCTTAACGCAGGCGCGGTGCCTAGATCAGCAATTACTTGTTGATCTTGGTGACCTGGCCGGCGCCGACGGTGCGGCCGCCCTCACGGATGGTGAAGCGCAGGCCCTCCTCCATGGCGACGGGCTGGATCAGGGAGACGGACATCTCGGCGTTGTCGCCGGGCATGACCATCTCCGTGCCCTCCTTGAGGGTCACAACACCGGTCACGTCAGTCGTACGGAAGTAGAACTGCGGACGGTAGTTGTTGAAGAACGGGGTGTGACGGCCACCCTCGTCCTTGGAGAGGATGTAGGCCGTGGCCTCGAACTCGGTGTGCGGGGTAACCGAACCCGGCTTGATGATGCACTGGCCGCGCTCGACGTCCTCGCGCTTGATGCCACGGAGGAGCAGACCGACGTTCTCACCGGCCTGGCCCTCGTCGAGCAGCTTGCGGAACATCTCGATACCGGTGACGGTGGTCGAGGTCTTCTCGGTCTTGATGCCGATGATGTCGACAGTCTCGTTGACCTTGAGGACACCGCGCTCGATACGACCGGTGACGACGGTGCCACGACCGGTGATCGTGAAGACGTCCTCGATCGGCATCAGGAACGGCTTGTCGACGTCACGCTCGGGCTGCGGGATGTTCTCGTCGACGGCCTTCATCAGGTCCATGACGGACTGGCCCCACTCGGCGTCGCCCTCGAGCGCCTTCAGCGCCGAGACCTTGACGACCGGAGCGTCGTCGCCCGGGAACTCGTACTCGTTGAGCAGCTCACGGACCTCGAGCTCGACGAGCTCCAGGATCTCCTCGTCGTCCACCATGTCGGCCTTGTTCAGGGCGACAACGATGTACGGAACGCCGGACTGGCGGGCCAGGAGCACGTGCTCCTTGGTCTGCGGCATCGGACCGTCGGTCGCGGCGACCACGAGGATCGCGCCGTCCATCTGGGCGGCACCGGTGATCATGTTCTTGATGTAGTCCGCGTGACCCGGGCAGTCAACGTGGGCGTAGTGACGCGAGTCGGTCTGGTACTCGACGTGCGCGATGGAGATGGTGATACCGCGCTGCCGCTCCTCAGGCGCCTTGTCGATCTGGTCGAACGGCGTGAAGGGGTTCAGGTCCGGGTACGCGTCGTGCAGCACCTTGGTGATCGCCGCGGTAAGGGTCGTCTTACCGTGGTCGACGTGACCGATGGTGCCGATGTTGACGTGCGGCTTAGTCCGCTCGAACTTCGCCTTCGCCACTGGGGTCCTCCTGGGAGTGGTTCTGTACGCCTTACTTCATCGGCGCCAGGTGATCTTCTGGGGTGCCGTCCGCCGGGGCACCCGCCGCAAGTGAATTGTGGCGGTATGCCCCGACAGCCGGTGTCAAGCCTAAAGCGTCGTTCCCGTCAATCAAGACGGGAGTCGATTACTCGCCCTTGGCCTTCGCGATGATCTCCTCGGCGACGTTCCGCGGAACCTCGGCGTAGGAGTCGAACTGCATCGAGTAGCTTGCGCGACCCGAGGTCTTGCTGCGGAGGTCGCCGACGTAGCCGAACATCTCCGACAGCGGTACCAGGCCCTTGACGAGCTTGGCGCCGTGGCGGTCTTCCATGGCCTGGATCTGACCGCGGCGGGAGTTGATGTCGCCGATCACGTCGCCCATGTAGTCCTCGGGGGTGGTGACCTCAACGGACATCATCGGCTCGAGCAGAGCCGGCGACGCCTTGCGGGCACCCTCCTTGAACGCCATGGAACCGGCGATCTTGAACGCGAGCTCGGAGGAGTCGACATCGTGGTAGGCACCGTCGAGCAGTACCACCTTGACGCCGGTCAGCGGGTAGCCCGCCAGCACACCGAACTCCATGGCCTCCTGGCAACCCGCGTCCACGGACGGGATGTACTCCCGCGGGATACGGCCACCGGTGACCTTGTTCTCGAACTCGTAGCCGTCGCCCTCGAGGGGCTCGATCGCGATCTGCACCTTGGCGAACTGACCGGAACCACCGGTCTGCTTCTTGTGGGTGTAGTCCACGCGCTCGACGGCCTTACGGATCGTCTCGCGGTACGCGACCTGCGGCTTGCCGACGTTGGCCTCGACCTTGAACTCACGCTTCATACGGTCGACCAGCACGTCGAGGTGCAGCTCGCCCATACCCGCGATGATGGTCTGGCCCGTCTCCTCGTCCGTGTGGACCTGGAAGGAGGGGTCCTCCTCCGCGAGACGCTGGATGGCGATACCCAGCTTCTCCTGGTCACCCTTGGACTTGGGCTCGATGGCGACCTGGATGACCGGCGCCGGGAAGTCCATCGACTCGAGGATCACCGGCTTCGCGGCGTCGCAGAGGGTCTCACCGGTGGTGGTCTGCTTCAGACCCATGACGGCGACGATGTCACCGGCACCCACCGAGTCGATCTCCTCACGCTTGTTCGCGTGCATCCGGTAGATCTTGCCGATGCGCTCCTTCTTGCCCTTCACGGAGTTCTGCACCTGAGTGCCGGCCTCCATGCGGCCCGAGTAGACCCGGACGAAGGTGAGCTTGCCGAGGTGCGGGTCGCTCATGATCTTGAACGCAAGGCCGGCGAACGGCTCGTCGTCGGACGGCTTGCGCTTGACGACCTCGTCGGGGTTGTTGACGGCGTGACCCTCAACAGCCTCGATGTCCAGCGGCGACGGCAGGTATCGGACGACTGCGTCGAGCAGGGGCTGAACGCCCTTGTTCTTGAACGCGGTGCCACAGAACACCGGGGTGACGGTGACGGAGTCGCCGCCGCCCTTCGACGCCAGAGTGATACGGCGGATGGCCGCGATCAGCTGCTCCTCGGTGGGCTCCTGGCCCTCGAGGAAGAGCTCCATCATCTCTTCGTCGTTCTCGGCAACGCCCTCGAGGAGCTTGCCGCGCCATTCCTCGGCAGCCTCGATGTGGGTGTCCGGGATGTCGACGACGTCGTACATCTCGCCCTTGGCGGCCTCGGCGGACCAGACCAGAGCCTTCATCTGGACGAGGTCGACCACGCCCTTGAAGTCGGCCTCGGCACCGATCGGCAGCTGCATGACCAGCGGAACCGCGCCCAGGCGGTCGACGATCATGTCGACACAGCGGTGGAACTCGGCGCCGGTGCGGTCCAGCTTGTTGACGAAGCAGATACGCGGCACGCCGTAGCGGTCCGCCTGACGCCAAACGGTCTCGGACTGCGGCTCAACACCGGCAACGCCGTCGAACACCGTCACGGCACCGTCGAGCACGCGCAGCGAGCGCTCCACCTCGACGGTGAAGTCGACGTGGCCCGGGGTGTCGATGATGTTGATGGTGTGGTCGACGTCGTTCAGCGGCCAGTGGCAGGTCGTCGCGGCAGACGTGATGGTGATGCCGCGCTCCTGCTCCTGCTCCATCCAGTCCATCGTGGCAGCGCCGTCGTGGACCTCACCGATCTTGTACGAAACACCGGTGTAGAACAGGATCCGCTCGGTGGTGGTCGTCTTGCCCGCGTCGATGTGGGCCATGATCCCGATGTTGCGGACCTTGGCCAGGTCAAGCGAAGTGGTGGCCATATGGCTCAGTCTTCTCTCGGTTCTCGATGGGGGTAGCGACTACCAGCGGTAGTGCGCGAAGGCCTTGTTGGACTCGGCCATCTTGTGCGTGTCCTCACGCTTCTTGACCGAGGCGCCGAGACCGTTCGAGGCGTCCAGCAGCTCGTTCATGAGGCGCTCGGTCATGGTCTTCTCACGACGGGCGCGGGAGTAACCGACCAGCCAGCGCAGCGCCAGGGTGGAGGCGCGGCCCGGACGGACCTCGACCGGCACCTGGTAGGTGGCGCCACCGACACGGCGGGACTTGACCTCAAGGGCGGGCTTGACGTTCTCAAGCGCGCGCTTCAGCGTGATGACCGGGTCGTTACCGGTCTTCTCGCGCAGGCCCTCCATGGCGCCGTACACGATGCGCTCGGCGGTGGAGCGCTTGCCGTGCAGCAGGATCTTGTTGATCAGCGAGGTGACAAGAGGAGAACCGTAGACCGGGTCGATGATGACCGGGCGCTTCGGGGCGGGGCCCTTACGAGGCATTCTTACTTCTCCTTCTTGGCGCCGTAGCGGCTGCGAGCCTGCTTGCGGTTCTTGACGCCCTGGGTGTCGAGCGAGCCACGGATGATCTTGTAGCGAACGCCCGGCAGGTCCTTCACACGACCGCCACGCACGAGCACGATGGAGTGCTCCTGCAGGTTGTGGCCCTCACCCGGAATGTAAGCGGTGACCTCGATGCCGGAGGTCAGACGCACACGCGCGACCTTACGGAGCGCCGAGTTCGGCTTCTTCGGGGTGGTCGTGAACACGCGGGTGCAGACGCCGCGGCGCTGGGGCGAACCCTCGAGTGCGGGCGTCTTGTTCTTCTCGACCTTGTCCTGCCGGCCCTTCCGGACCAGCTGCTGGATCGTAGGCACCGTTTCTCCGGTTTCTGTGTGCCGATCACGATAAAACTAACCTGGGGAGCGACACCGACCCACGCGGTCGGGTGTGTCGAAGGCTGCAGACCTCCGCCGAACGGCGATTGGGTGCAGATTTCGGCGTCTCCGAGTGGTCGTAGAACCCCTCGGATCCGGGTCTCCCGCACGGTCTGAAGGCACGCACAAGAGCCCGGGGACACCCCAGGCACAAGGTCAGAGCGTACCTACCGCATGGGCTGCGGTCAAAACAAATGCACACGCGGAGGACGCCCTGATGTGGGGTGTATGTCCTAGATCAGGGTCGCATGACGGGGGCGTTGTGGCACCCGGGGCGGGGACCGGCGCCCCATTGAACGGAGTCACCCGCACGGGGCGGCCATCCGGCCGACCGGCGCAGGCCCGCGCCGGGCTCGTCCCCGCGCACCACCGCACTCATGCCGCGTACGCCGGGGCACGCGGCGAACGCGCCTGACCCGGTCCCGCCGCGCCCGGCAAACTCGGCCATAGCGCATGCTGATGGCCTGCGGGGTGAACGCCGAGAGAGCGGAGTGACGCCATGTGGGGGTGGCGGCGTACCAAGGGCCAGTGGTCTGCCGAGGCCGGAGAAATCCTGCGCGACACGATCGAACGGGCCATGGAGAACCACCGGCTGCTGGACCGCGCGTATCAGCGGCTGGCGGACGCTCTGGAGCAGGTACGGAGCCTGCTGGGCCATGGGGACGGCCTGCCGGCCGACACGGTGCGGGCGCGGCTGGCGACGGTCCAGCCGACCCTGGACAACTGGCCCGGGGCCCGGGCCTCGTTCGACAGGACGGTGGCCGCCTGGCGCGACCCGGAAGGGGTCGCCCCGGAAGCGGTCCGGGAGGCGATAGAGACCTTCGCCATTCGCGGCGAGGGCGCGGCCGCGCTGAGGGAATCGGTCGACGGCGCGGCGGAGAACCTCCTAGGCCTCCGCGACAAGCTCCTGGAGATACGGGCCAGGCTGGCCCCCCTGCGCGAACGGGCCCACGCGGCCCTGACCGCCGCCCGGGCCGAGCTCAGCGGCTCGCCCGAACTCGACGCCGCCGAGGAGCAGTTGCACGCCCTGGACACCGGCCAGGTCGCGGTCGAGCCCAACCGCAGACTGACCGATGCCTACCGGGACGTGGAGCTCCGCCTCACGGCGCTGCGGGGCGCCCCCATAGGGGCGCGGGGAACTGCGCGACCAGCCACGGACGGCCCGCACCCGACACACAACGGCGATGACACGGGGCCAACCACAGGTTGACCAACCACCACATTGCAGGACGCCCCATAGGGGCGCGACCGCAATGCGCACCGCCGGCTCGCAGAGTTGCGGCGCGCCCCATAGGGGCGCGGGGAACTGCGCGACCAGCCACGGACGGCCCGCACCCGACACTCAACCGTTCTACAGCTCCAGCGAGGATGCACTCACCGCGCGCACGAACACCGCCCACGGTTCCGGGGGAAACGCGAGGGCGGGGCGAAGCGGGCTTTTCGAGTCCCGGACGGGGACAACACCGGATATGTTGTCGGCCACTTCGAGGCACGAGTTGCCGCCGCCACCAGCTCCGGACCCGCTGTACGTGCTCTTGCGCCACACCGCCGCGCCCAGGTCAACCGCCGCTCGCATCCGCGTACTCCTTTGCTACTGACTCGATCAGGGACAGGGATGCTTCCGGTGACAGCGCAGCAGACCTCACGAGGTCGTAAGAGAACTCGCACCGCTCGACCGTCGCCGGATCATCCAGCAATTCACCGGTATGAGAACCCTCCGTGTAGGCAACGGTGGGCTCTTCGTCGAAGGTCGTCAGACTGAGCACCCCGTCCAGGGCCGGAGATCCGGCAGCAAACGCCAGCACCTGCACGCCAACCCTGCGCGAGCGCACCAAAGAGGCGATGTGCAGCAACTGGCCGCGCATCACGGCGGCTCCTCCGACCTGCCGTCGGATGACGGCTTCATCAAGGACCGCCCAAAACACGGGCTTTGTTGGGTGGTCGAGAATCTGCGCACGCTCCAGGCGGGCGTCCACCCAGGTCTGGATTTCGTCTCCCGGGGCGAACGGGAACCCACCAAGGAACACGGCCCTCGCATAGTCGGCCGTTTGCAACAACCCCGGCACGAGCGTCGGAGCGAACTCGCGGATCGTCGCAGCACGCCCTTCGAGTTCGGCCGCCGCAGCGAAGAAGTGGTCGTACACGGAGCGGCAGATCAATTCCTCGTAGACCCGCTCAAAGTACTCACCCGTCTCCAGCTCCACATCAATCCGCTTAGCGAGTTCCAACTGCGGGCGTCGGATACCTGCCTCGATCTGCCCGATATACGAACCGGAACAGAACACCCGCTCCCCCAGCGCCTGCTGGGTAAACCCCGCCCTCTCGCGGCGCCGCTTCAGCTCTGAGCCGAAGAACCCCCACCTGATCCGAGCGCCATCGGACCGCCCAACGTTGGCCACGGCTTAACTCCCCTTCCATCAAGGGCCGTTGCAGCCCCGCACCCCCTCCCGAGCGTAGCCCGGAACCCCCACCCTGGGTGCCCACGCGAACCCGAAAGGTCACGCACCCATGCCCTACCCCACCGGCACCTACGTCGTAGACACCCGCACCGCCACCCTCGCCCAAGTGATGGAGTGGGAACCCCACACCGTCCACATCCGCCCGCCCCGCGGCGGCCTCGAATGGGAGGCGCCCCCGCACGCCCTGCGCCCGGCAACCCCCGAGGAGCGCGAGGAGGCACGGCCATGACCTGGACCTCGCCCTACAGCGGCCGGACCTTCACCACCCGCCCCGAGGGCGGGTTCGCTGAACCACCCGCCACAGAGCACGCCACCACCGCGTTCCACACTCACCACCACCCCCTCGCCCAGGGCGATGCGTCCTCAACTCCCCTCACCGAGCGGGAGTTCTGCCGTCCCGCCGTCGAACTGGCCCTCAGCCTGCGACTGCGCGACTGCCGCCAACAACTCGCCGCCAAACGCTACGGCGTACGCCCGCTCTGGCTGACCGACCCCGCCGGCGACTCCTGGGCCTGCGTCCTCTTCCGTGACGACGGCCTGCCCACCCTCACCTGGCAGGGCGGCCCCCGCCGCCTCTGGGACGAGGCCGAGGCCGCCTACCGCTGGTGGACCCGGCAGGGCGAACCCCCCTGCCACCGCTTCGGACTGACCGTCACTCCCCACGGCCGCCACATCTGGTTCCACAAGCCCGGCAACGTCCTCCTCACCACCCCCTGACGCCGCTGCCGTCCGGCCGCTAACCTCCTCCCCCATGTCGCGATTCCTGATCGCCGGTGGCGGCATCGGCGGACTCGCCGTTGCCCTGGGCCTCGCCCGGCAAGGCCACCGGGCCCATGTGCTGGAGGCCACCGACCAGTTCGCCGAGCTGGGGGCCGGCATCCAGCTGGCGGCCAACGCCTTTCACGCGCTCGACCGGCTGGGTGTGGGAGACGCGGTACGGGCCGAGGCCGTCCATGTCGACGGGCTACGGCTGATGGACGGGCTGTCCGGCGCCACCCTGGCCGCGCTGCCGCTGGGCGAGCGGTACCGGCAGCGGCTCGGCAACACCTATGCGGTGGTGCACCGGGGCGACCTCTACGCCCCGCTGCTGCGGGCCTGCCGGGCGGAGCCATCGGTCACCCTGCGGGCCGGCGCCACCGTGACCAGGTACCGGGCCACCGCCGAGGGCGTGCGCGTCCGCCTGGCCTCCGGCGAGGAGGTGGCGGGGGACGCGCTGATCGGGGCGGACGGCATCCGGTCGGTGGTCCGGCAGGGGCTGCTGGGGGACGGCCCGGCCCGGGTGGTGGGCCACACCACCCACCGGGCGATAGTGCCGGCCGAGGCCGTACCGGCGGCGCTGCGGTGGCCGGAGGTCCGGCTGTGGGCCGGGCCGGGCTGGCACTTCATCCACTACCCGGTCAGCGGCGGACGGGAGCTCAACCTGGTGGCCACCCAGGACGACGGCGCCACCGCCGCACTGTCCGGGGAGCCCACCCCGCGCGAGGAGGTGCTGGCCCGCTTCCGGGAGCTGCATCCCACGCCCCGCGCCCTGCTGGAGCTGGGGCGGGAGTGGCGCACCTGGACGCTGGGCGACCGCGAGCCGGTGGACCGCTGGGCGGACGGCCGGGTGGTGCTCATCGGGGACGCCGCCCACCCGATACAGCCCTACGCGGCCCAGGGCGCCTGCCAGGCGCTGGAGGACGCGGTGGAGCTGGCCGCGCTGCTGGGGCCGGGCACCGACCCCGCCATGGCCTTCGCCCGGTTCACCGAAGTACGCCGCGAGCGGGTGCGGCGGGTGCAGCAGGCGGCCCGCTGGATGGTGGAGGAGCTGTACCACCCGGCGGGCGAGGCGGCCGCGGCCCGGCAGGCGCTGCTGTCCCGGCTGGGCACCGAGGAGCTGTACGACGCGCTGGCCTGGCTGCACGCGTACCCGTAAAACGCCGCAGGGCGGCCACCCCGTGAAGGGTGACCGCCCTGCTGAGCGCTGAGGCGACTTACTGGTTGTACGGACCGTAGTCGTAGTCCTCCAGCGGAACCGCCTGACCCGAACCCGTCCCGAAGGGCGAGTAGTCGATGTCGTCGTAGCCGACGGCCGAGTACATCGCGGCCTTGGCCTCCTCGGTGGGCTCCACCCGGATGTTGCGGTAGCGGGACAGACCCGTACCGGCCGGGATGAGCTTACCGATGATGACGTTCTCCTTGAGGCCGATGAGGCTGTCGGACTTGGCGTTGATCGCCGCATCCGTCAGGACTCGGGTCGTCTCCTGGAAGGAGGCGGCCGACAGCCAGGACTCCGTCGCCAGCGAGGCCTTGGTGATACCCATCAGCTGCGGACGGCCGGAGGCCGGGTGGCCACCCTCCGTCACAACCCGACGGTTCTCGGACTCGAAGCGCGAACGCTCCACCAGCTCGCCCGGCAGCAGCTCCGCGTCGCCGGACTCGATGATCGTCACCCGGCGCAGCATCTGCCGGATGATGATCTCGATGTGCTTGTCGTGGATCGACACACCCTGCGAGTTGTAGACCTTCTGGACCTCGCCGACCAGGTGGACCTGGACGGCACGCTGGCCCAGAATGCGCAGCACGTCGTGCGGGTTGGTGGCACCCACGGTGAGCTTCTGGCCCACCTCGACGTGGTCGCCCTCGCCGACCAGCAGACGGGCACGCTTGGAGATCGCGAAGGCGGTCTCGTCGGAGCCGTCGTCCGGGGTGACGACGATCTTCTTGGTCTTCTCGGTCTCCTCGATCCGCACGCGGCCGGCGGCCTCGGAGATCGGGGCGACACCCTTCGGGGTACGGGCCTCGAAGAGCTCGACGACACGGGGCAGACCCTGGGTGATGTCGTCACCGGCCACACCACCGGTGTGGAAGGTACGCATCGTCAGCTGGGTACCGGGCTCACCGATGGACTGGGCGGCGATGATGCCGACCGCCTCACCGATGTCCACCAGCTTGCCGGTCGCCAGCGAGCGGCCGTAGCAGAAGGCACAGGTGCCGACCGCGGACTCACAGGTGAGGACCGAGCGGGTCTTGACCGTCTCCACGCCGTGCGCGACCAGCTGGTCGATGAGCACGTCGCCGAGGTCGACATTGGCCGGCGCGATGACCTTGCCGTCGACGACCACGTCCTCCGCCAGCATGCGGGCGTAGACGCTGGTCTCGACATCCTCGGCCTTGCGCAGGACGCCGTTCTCGTCCTTGGCCGCGATCGCCAGCTTGAGGCCGCGGTCGGTGCCACAGTCCTCTTCGCGGATGATCACGTCCTGGGAGACGTCCACCAGACGACGGGTCAGGTAACCCGAGTCGGCGGTACGGAGGGCGGTGTCCGCGAGACCCTTACGGGCACCGTGGGTGGAGATGAAGTACTCCAGCACGGACAGACCCTCACGGAACGACGCCTTAATGGGTCGCGGGATGGTCTCGTTCTTCGCGTTCGACACCAGACCACGCATACCGGCGATCTGCCGCATCTGCATCATGTTTCCTCGGGCACCCGAGTCAACCATCATGAAGATGGGGTTCGTCTTGGGGAAGTTCGCGTTCATCGCCTCGGCAACCTCGTTGGTCGCCTTGGTCCAGATCGCGATCAGTTCCTGCGTGCGCTCGTCCTTGGTGATCAGACCGCGCTCGTACTGCTTCTGGACCTTCTCGTCCTGGGCCTCGTAGCCCTTGACGATCTCCCGCTTCGCCTCGGGAACGACGATGTCGGAGACGGCCACGGTGACACCGGAACGGGTCGCCCAGTAGAAGCCGGACGCCTTCAGGTTGTCGAGCGTCGCCGCCACGATGACCTTGGGGTAGCGCTCGGCCAGGTCGTTGACGATCTCGGAGAGCTGCTTCTTGCCCACCGAGTAGTCGACGAACGGGTAGTCCTCGGGCAGCAGCTCATTGAAGAGCGCACGACCCAGGGTGGTGCGCAGGCGGAAGCTGTCGCCCTGCTGCCACTCCGGCTCGCCCTCCTCGGCGACCGGGGGAACCCAGCCGCGCGGGGGAACGGTGCCGATCGGGAAGCGGATGTCGATCTTCGCCTGGAGCGAGAGCTCCCGGGCGTCGAACGCCATGATCGCCTCGGCGACCGAACCGAAGGCCCGGCCCTCACCGCGGACCTCGCGCTCCTCCTCATCGGTGGTGAGGAAGAACAGGCCCAGCACCATGTCCTGGGTCGGCATGGTGACCGGACGGCCGTCGGCCGGCTTGAGGATGTTGTTCGAGGACAGCATCAGGATGCGGGCCTCGGCCTGCGCCTCCGCGGAGAGCGGCAGGTGGACGGCCATCTGGTCACCGTCGAAGTCCGCGTTGAACGCGGTGCAGACGAGCGGGTGGATCTGGATGGCCTTGCCCTCGACCAGCTGCGGCTCGAAGGCCTGGATGCCGAGGCGGTGCAGCGTGGGCGCACGGTTCAGCAGCACCGGGTGCTCGGCGATGACCTCTTCGAGGACGTCGTACACCACGGTGCGGCCGCGCTCGACCATGCGCTTGGCCGACTTGATGTTCTGCGCGTGGTTCAGGTCCACCAGGCGCTTCATCACGAAGGGCTTGAACAGCTCCAGCGCCATGGCCTTGGGCAGACCACACTGGTGCAGCTTGAGCTGCGGGCCGACGACGATGACGGAACGCGCCGAGTAGTCGACTCGCTTGCCGAGCAGGTTCTGACGGAAGCGACCCTGCTTGCCCTTGAGCATGTCGGACAGCGACTTCAGCGGACGGTTGCCGGGGCCCGTCACCGGGCGGCCACGACGGCCGTTGTCGAAGAGCGCGTCCACGGCCTCCTGAAGCATGCGCTTCTCGTTGTTCACGATGATCTCGGGGGCACCGAGGTCAAGGAGACGCTTGAGGCGGTTGTTGCGGTTGATGACGCGGCGGTACAGGTCGTTCAGGTCGGAGGTCGCGAAGCGGCCACCGTCCAGCTGCACCATCGGACGCAGGTCCGGCGGGATCACCGGGATGCAGTCCAGCACCATGCCGCTGGGGCTGTTGCGGGTCTGCAGGAAGGCGGAGACGACCTTGAGGCGCTTGAGCGCACGGGTCTTCTTCTGGCCCTTGCCGGTCCGGATGATCTCGCGGAGGCGCTCGGCCTCCTCGTCCAGGTCGAAGGACTCCAGGCGCTTCTGCAGCGCCGCGGCGCCCATCGCACCCGAGAAGTAGGTGCCGAAGCGGTCGCGCAGCTCGCGGTAGAGCAGCTCGTCGCCCTCGAGGTCCTGGACCTTGAGGTTCTTGAAGCGGCTCCAGACCTCGTCCAGGCGGTCGATCTCGCGCTGCGCACGGTCGCGCAGCTGCTTCATCTCACGCTCGGCACCCTCGCGCACCTTGCGGCGCACATCGGCCTTGGCGCCCTCGGCCTCCAGCTCGGCCAGGTCGGTCTCGAGCTTCTTGGCGCGGGCCTCCAGGTCGGCGTCCCGGCGCTGCTCGATCTGCTGGCGCTCGACGGAGACATGGGCCTCCAGCGAGGGCAGGTCACGCGTGCGGCGCTCCTCGTCGACGTACGTGATCATGTACGCCGCGAAGTAGATGACCTTCTCCAGGTCCTTCGGGGCCAGGTCCAGCAGGTAGCCCAGGCGGGACGGAACGCCCTTGAAGTACCAGATGTGGGTGACGGGGGCGGCGAGCTCGATGTGGCCCATCCGCTCACGGCGCACCTTGGCGCGGGTGACCTCGACGCCACAGCGCTCACAGATGATGCCCTTGAAGCGGACACGCTTGTACTTGCCGCAGTAGCACTCCCAGTCCCGGGTGGGGCCGAAGATCTTCTCGCAGAAGAGCCCGTCCTTTTCCGGCTTCAGGGTGCGGTAGTTGATGGTCTCCGGCTTCTTGACCTCGCCGTGGGACCAGGTTCGGATGTCGTCCGCGGTCGCCAGGCCGATCCGCAGCTCGTCGAAGAAGTTGACGTCGAGCACTTTGTCGTCAATCCCTCTTTCAGGGTTCGTGCCCTCCCGCCCGTGAGCGGGATATGGGCTCTACATCAGTGGTCTGGGGGTCCGAGGACGGTGGGGGGCTTCCGGGGGAAGCCCCCCACCAGACCCGTCAGACCTCTTCGACGCTGCTCGGCTCGCGCCGGGACAGGTCGATACCGAGCTCCTCCGCAGCGCGGAAGACGTCCTCGTCGGTGTCGCGCATCTCGATGGACATGCCGTCCGAGGACAGCACCTCCACGTTGAGGCACAGAGACTGCATCTCCTTGATGAGCACCTTGAAGGACTCGGGGATGCCGGGCTCGGGGATGTTCTCGCCCTTGACGATCGCCTCGTAGACCTTCACTCGGCCGGTGACGTCGTCGGACTTGATGGTCAGCAGCTCCTGGAGGGCGTACGCGGCGCCATAAGCCTCCAGCGCCCACACCTCCATCTCACCGAAGCGCTGGCCACCGAACTGAGCCTTACCACCCAGCGGCTGCTGGGTGATCATGGAGTACGGGCCGGTCGACCGGGCGTGCAGCTTGTCGTCGACCAGGTGGTGCAGCTTGAGGATGTACATGTACCCGACCGAGATCGGGTCCGGGAACGGCTCGCCGGAGCGGCCGTCGAACATCCGGGCCTTACCGGACGGAAGCACCATGCGCTCGCCGTCACGGTTGGGGATGGTGGACTCGAACAGACCGGCGATCTCGTCCTCACGGGCACCGTCGAAGACCGGGGTCGCGACGTTGGTGCCCGGTGCGACGTCGTCGGCGCCGATGCGCTGCAGACGCTTCATCCACTCTTCGTCGCCCTCGACCTTCCAGCCACGGCTGGCCAGCCAGCCGAGGTGGATCTCAAGGACCTGTCCCGGGTTCATTCGGGACGGGACACCGAGCGGGTTGAGGATGATGTCGACCGGGGTGCCGTCCTCCAGGAAGGGCATGTCCTCGACCGGAAGGATCTTGGAGATAACACCCTTGTTGCCGTGGCGGCCGGCGAGCTTGTCACCATCGGTGATCTTGCGCTTCTGGGCCACGTAGACGCGGACCAGCTGGTTGACGCCCGGCGGGAGCTCGTCGCCCTCTTCGCGGTCGAAGACGCGGACGCCGATGACCTTGCCGATCTCACCGTGCGGGACCTTCAGCGAGGTGTCACGGACCTCACGGGCCTTCTCACCGAAGATCGCGCGGAGCAGGCGCTCCTCCGGGGTCAGCTCGGTCTCACCCTTCGGGGTGACCTTGCCGACCAGGATGTCGCCGGCCACGACCTCGGCACCGATGCGGATGATGCCGCGCTCGTCGAGGTCGGCCAGGACCTCCTCGGAGACGTTCGGGATGTCCCGGGTGATCTCCTCGGGGCCCAGCTTGGTGTCCCGGGCGTCGACCTCGTGCTCCTCGATGTGGATCGAGGAGAGGACGTCGTCCTGCACGAGGCGCTGCGACAGGATGATCGCGTCCTCGTAGTTGTGGCCCTCCCACGGCATGAACGCCACGAGCAGGTTCTTGCCGAGGGCCATCTCGCCCTCGTCCGTGGACGGACCGTCGGCCAGCACCTGGCCGGACACCACGCGGGCGCCCTCGTCCACGACCACCTTCTGGTTGAAGGAGGTGCCCTGGTTGGAGCGGGAGAACTTGGCGACCCGGTAGGTGTTGTAGGTGCCGTCGTCGTTGGCCACCGTCACGTAGTCGGCGGAGACCTCCTGGACGACACCGTCCTTCTCGGCCTTGATGACGTCGCCGGCGTCGACCGCGCAGCGGTACTCCATGCCGGTGCCGACCAGCGGCGCCTCCGCCTTGATCAGCGGAACGGCCTGGCGCATCATGTTCGATCCCATGAGCGCGCGGTTGGCGTCGTCGTGCTCGAGGAACGGAATCATGGCGGTCGCGACCGACACCATCTGGCGCGGCGAGACGTCCATGTAGTCGACCTCGTCCGGGGCGACGTAGTCGATCTCGCCGCCACGGCGGCGGACCAGGACGCGGCTCTCGGCGTACCGCAGGTCGTCGGTCAGCGGCGCGTTGGCCTGCGCGATGACGAAGCGGTCTTCCTCATCGGCGGTCAGGTAGTTGACCTCGTCGGTGACCTGGCCGTCGATGACCTTGCGGTACGGGGTCTCGACAAAGCCGAAGGCGTTGACCCGGCCGTAGGAGGCGAGCGAGCCGATCAGACCGATGTTCGGGCCTTCCGGCGTCTCAATCGGGCACATACGGCCGTAGTGCGACGGGTGGACGTCTCGGACCTCGAAGCCGGCCCGCTCACGGGAGAGACCACCCGGACCCAGCGCCGACAGACGGCGCTTGTGGGTCAGACCCGAGAGGGGGTTGGTCTGGTCCATGAACTGGGACAGCTGGCTGGTGCCGAAGAACTCCTTGATGGAGGCGACGACCGGCCGGATGTTGATCAGGGTCTGCGGCGTGATCGCCTCGACGTCCTGGGTGGTCATCCGCTCGCGGACAACGCGCTCCATACGAGCCAGACCGGTGCGGACCTGGTTCTGGATGAGCTCGCCGACGTTGCGCAGACGACGGTTGCCGAAGTGGTCGATGTCGTCGGTCTCGACGACGATCTGCGAGCCGTTCTCACCGACGGTCTCGACCTCACCGGCGTGCAGCTTCACCAGGTACTTGATGGTCGCGATCACGTCGTCGACGGTCAGCACACCGGCGTCGAGCGGAGCGTCCGCACCCAGCTTCTTGTTGACCTTGTAGCGGCCGACCTTGGCCAGGTCGTAGCGCTTGGGGTTGAAGTAGAGGTTCTCCAGCAGCGTCTGCGCGGCCTCACGGGTCGGCGGCTCGCCCGGGCGCAGCTTGCGGTAGATGTCCAGCAGCGCGTCGTCCTGGCCCTGGGTGTGGTCCTTCTCCAGGGTGGCGCGCATGGACTCGTACTCGCCGAACTCCTCGAGGATCTGCTCGGTGGTCCAGCCGAGCGCCTTGAGCAGGACGGTGACGGACTGCTTGCGCTTGCGGTCGATGCGGACACCGACCATGTCGCGCTTGTCGACCTCCATCTCCAGCCAGGCACCCCGGGACGGGATGATCTTGGCGGTGAAGATGTCCTTGTCGGACGTCTTGTCGATGGAGGAGTCGAAGTAGACACCGGGGGAACGGACCAGCTGCGAGACCACGACACGCTCGGTGCCGTTGATGCAGAAGGTGCCCTTGGGCGTCATGAGCGGGAAGTCGCCCATGAAGACCGTCTGGGACTTGATCTCACCGGTCTCGTTGTTGGTGAACTCGGCCGTGACGAAGAGCGGGGCCGCGTACGTGAAGTCGCGCTCCTTGCACTCGTCGATGGAGTTCTTCGGGGGCTCGAAACGGTGATCGCGGAAAGTCAGCGACATCGACCCGGAGAAGTCCTCGATCGGAGAGATCTCCTCGAAGATCTCTTCCAGACCGGACTTCGTGGGGACGTCCTCACCACGGTCCAGCGCAGCCTCGACGCGAGCCTTCCAGGCCGCGTTGCCGAGCAGCCAGTCGAAGCTCTCGGTCTGCAGCGCAAGGAGGTTCGGAACCTCGAGGGGCTCCTTGATCTTCGCAAAAGAGATGCGCAGCGGGGCAGTGCTGGCGCCGTTGTTCGTATTGGCGGTCGAGGCGTTGCGCGAGGCGGCCAAGAGGGGGTCCTTCCGAGGGCTCGGACTCACTACGCGCGTACCGGCCCCACCTCGTGCATACGGCTGGAAATTCCCAGGTCAGCGGGTTTCCATCAGCATTGCTCGGCGGTGGGCATGCCCCTGGTGACGGGCAGGGAGCAGCTAACAGGCAGCGCAAAGGGTCAGTGTAGCCACTTGGCCCACTGATGTCCAGAGCGGATGTCCCGAGACCGGTGCGATACCAATCTCTCCCTCCGGGATCCTGTTGTCCTCGCCGTCCAACGCGCCCGTGCCGTGTGGTGTCCGCCGGGCCTCCGCCCGGCGCAAGCCTCACGCCGACAAGCGCAAGACGATACTTCCCTCCTCGCCGTCGATCCATGCCTCGGACAGTGGATCGAGCGACTCTGCGGGAGTCACCGCGTCCTGAGAATTGCGCGGCGCGTGCCGTTCGTCAAGGCCCTCAGGTCCCCGGACGACCTTGGGCCGCCTCGCCGGGGTGCCGTCCGACCTGCCGCTGGAGCGGCTGTGACGCCCGCTGCGGGCCCCCGCGACAGGACAACGATGATCACCATACTCGCCCCCGCCGACAGTCCCGCGCAGCCGTCCCGGGAACGCCCAAGGGCGACCACCCGCATGGGTGATCGCCCTTGGCTTGGTTTCCCCTTGCGGGGAAGGAGTCTGACGACTCGCAGAGGTGTTACTTGACCTCGACGGAGGCGCCGGCGCCCTTGAGGGCCTCGGCGGCCTTCTCGGCGGCGTCCTTGGCGACCTTCTCGAGGACCGGCTTCGGGGTGCCGTCGACGAGGTCCTTGGCCTCCTTCAGGCCCAGGGAGGTCAGCTCGCGCACGACCTTGATGACCTGGATCTTCTTGTCGCCGGCGCCGGTGAGGATGACGTCGAACTCGTCCTTCTCCTCGACCTCGGCGGCAGCGGCGCCACCGGCGGCACCGGCAACGACGACCGGCGCGGCAGCGGCGGCGGTGACGTCGAACTTCTCCTCGAAGGCGGAGACGAACGCCGCCAGCTCGATGAGGGTCATCTCCTCGAACTGCGCGAGCAGCTCGTCCTGGGTGAGCTTCGCCATGATGGCGGTCCTTCCACTAAGTCGGCTGGTGCCGGGATGTACATGTCGGCGGGCTGTACTGGCCCGCTGCGATCACCGCCGCATATGGGCAGCGATCAATGTGCGAGCCGAATTACTCGGCACCGCCCTGCTCGGCGAGCTTGGCGCGCAGCGCGTCCGCGGTGCGGACGAGCTTCGTCGGCAGCGCCTGGAAGAGCGAGGCAGCCTGGGACTGCTTGCCCTTCATGGCACCGGCCAGCTTGCTGAGCAGAACCTCGCGGGACTCGAGGTCCGCAAGCTTCTTGATCTCGTCGGCGGACAGCGCCTTGCCGTCAAGGACACCGCCCTTGATGACGAGAGCGGGGTTCTCCTTGGCGAAGTCACGAAGACCCTTCGCCGCCTCGACCGGGTCACCGGTCACGAAGGCGACAGCCGTCGAGCCACTCAGGTGCTCGTCCAGCGCGACGATCCCAGCCTCATTGGCCGCGATCTTGGTCAGCGTGTTCTTCACCACACGGTACTGAGCGTTGTCACCGAGCGAACGGCGCAGCTGCTTGAGCTGCGCAACGGTAAGACCGGTGTACGCGGTCACGACTGCGGCGTTGGAGCTGCGGAACTCGTCCGCGATCTCCGCCACAGCCGAGACCTTCTCGGTCTTCGCCATGAGCCTCGGCCTCCTTCCGGGTGATGAGGACCGCGCAGAAGGGGCTGGGCAAAGCAAACGCCCCGGCGCAGGCGCACGGGGCGTAACTCGACCAGGCAACAGCCCGGGAGTCCATCCTCGATTCACCTGCGCGGGCCGTCCGCAGCTAGCGGATCCTTCGGCTTCCGAGTGCACTGACGCACACGGAAACAACCAGCGGTCTTTGGCTTCCCGCATACGGTACGCGAGCGGCCCGCGGTCAGGCAAATCGGGTCGGTGGTGGCGGTCAGCCCATACCGGGCAGGGTGGCGGCGTCCACCGTGTCATCGGCCGCCGGGGCCTCGGCGGAGACCTTGGTGCCGTAGTCCGAGTAGTAGACCGTGGACTCGGTGGTGCCGGAGCCGCCGTTGGCCTTCTCCACCTTCTTCACCAGCAGGTTGTCATCGGACACCCAGAGGTCGACCTGCTCGGTGGTGGCGCCGGCCTGCTCCATCTGGCGCTTGAGCTGGTCCAGCTGGTCCTTGCTGAGCGAGGACTGCTTTTCGGCCATCTTGGAGACGTCCACGGTGCCGGAGTAGTGGGTGGCCTTGACGTTGCGTACCGTCTCGGTGCCGACCTGCCGGACATCCCCGGAGTTGATGATCAGCTCCATGGAGCGGGTGGGGTTGTTGTTCTGCATCTGGTCCTTGAGGTACGCACCCGAGGGGCCCAGCTTCTTGGCCATCCAGTCGTAGTCGTACTTGATCCAGTGCTTGCCGCCCAGCTGGGCCGCCGTCTGCGGGGAGGCCTCGCCGAGGTTGACGTAGTAGGCGTCGCGCAGATAGCGGGCGTGCATCCCGCCGGGACCGTTCGCCAGCGCGGCCATGGCGCCCTGGCCACCGCTGATGGTGACATCGCCCTGCACCCCGGCGGCCCAGTCCAGGGCGCCCTTCATATTCATGGTGCCGGTGGCGGCCATGGTGGTGGTGCCCTCGACATTGGCCGAATGGGCACCGTTGGTGGCGGTGACCGCCTTGCGCAGGGCGCTGATCGCCTGGGTGACCGGCGACTGGCCCTGGTTGTCCGAGGAGGCGCTGCTGGACGCCTTGCCGCTGTCTTTCTTGTCGCTCTTGTCGCTCTTGCCCCCGCCACAGGCGGCCACCGAGGTCAGGGCGAACGCCGCCGCGGCGAGCGCACAGACGCTCCGAAGGCTCTTCCCCGTCATTTCCAGCCCCCTAGAAAGTTCATAGCCCGAAAATCTCTTCGGGCCCGGGCTAGGAACGTAGCGCATCCGGGGGCACCGCAACGAGAGCGGGCCCCGCACCGGAAAGGTGCGGGGCCCGCTCACAGGCACTGCTTACGAGGCGTCGGTCAGACGGTCTCGTCCTCAACCAGCAGGTTGCGGGTGCGGTTGGGGTCCACCAGGATGCCGGGGCCCATGGTGGTGGTGAAGGTCGCCTTCTTGACGTAGCGGCCCTTGGCGGCGGACGGCTTCAGACGGAGGATCTCCTCCAGCGCGGCGCCGTAGTTCTCCACCAGCTTGGTCTCGTCGAAGGAGACCTTGCCGATGATGAAGTGCAGGTTCGAGTGCTTGTCGACGCGGAACTCGATCTTGCCGCCCTTGATCTCCGTAACGGCCTTGGCCACGTCCGGAGTCACGGTGCCGGTCTTCGGGTTCGGCATCAGACCACGGGGACCGAGCACGCGGCCCAGGCGGCCGACCTTGCCCATCAGGTCCGGGGTGGCGACGACGGAGTCGAAGTCCAGACGGCCCTTGGCGACCTCGTCGATCAGCTCGTCGGCACCGACGATGTCGGCGCCGGCGGCACGCGCGGCCTCGGCACGGTCACCGGTCGCGAAGACCAGGACCCGGGCGGTCTTACCGGTGCCGTGCGGAAGGTTCACGGTGCCGCGGACCATCTGGTCGGCCTTGCGCGGGTCGACGCCCAGACGCAGGGCAACCTCGACGGTGCCGTCGAACTTGGTGCTGGAGGTCTCCTTCGCCAGACGGACGGCCTCGAGCGGGGCGTACAGACGCTCCCGGTCGATCTTCGCGTCCGCGTTGCGAAGAGTCTTGCTGCGCTTCACTGAAACTCCTCAGTGTCTATGGAGTCGTGGTACGGGCCAGCGCTGGCCCTTCCACGGGGGTGCCTGAGTCGGCTGGGGATCAGCCCTCGACCGTGACGCCCATGGAACGGGCGGTGCCGGCGATGATCTTCGCGGCGGCGTCCAGGTCGTTGGCGTTGAGGTCGGGCATCTTGGTGGTGGCGATCTCGCGGACCTGCGCCTCGGTGATCTTGGCGACCTTGGTCTTGTGCGGCTCGCCGGAGCCCTTCTCCACACCCGCGGCCTGGAGGATCAGCTTGGCGGCCGGCGGAGTCTTGGTGACAAAGGTGAAGGAACGGTCCTCGTAGACCGTGATCTCCACCGGCACGACCATGCCACGCTGCGACTCGGTCGCGGCGTTGTAGGCCTTGCAGAACTCCATGATGTTGACGCCGTGCTGACCCAGCGCGGGGCCGACCGGCGGAGCCGGGTTAGCGGCACCGGCCTTGATCTGGAGCTTGATAAGCCCCGTGACCTTCTTCTTCTTGGGAGGCATTGCTCTCTCCGGGTCCTAGTGAGAGTTTTCTGCCTGCGACACACTGCTCACAGGCATACCGCACCACGATAACGGGTACCGCGGCCGGACCAAAAACCGAGAGGCCAGACCCGGTGGGTCTGGCCTCTCGGACATCAGTGTCAGTTCTTCTGGATCTGGTCGAAGCTCAGCTCGACCGGGGTCTCGCGACCGAAGATCTCCACCAGGCCCTTGACCTTCTTGGAGTCGGCGTTGATCTCGTTGATCGTCGCCTGCAGGGTCGCGAACGGACCGTCGGTGACGGTGACCGAGTCGCCCACCTCGAAGTCCAGCACCTGGACCTCGACCTTGCGGCTGGGCGCCGGGCGGCCCTCGGCCTCGGCGGCCTCCTTGGCGGCCTTGGCCTCGGCCTCGGGGGCCAGCATCTTGACGATCTCGTCCAGGGTCAGCGGGTACGGGTCGTAGGCGTTGCCCACGAAGCCGGTGACACCCGGGGTGTTGCGGACCACGCCCCAGGACTCGTTCGTCAGGTCCATGCGCACCAGGACATAGCCGGGCAGCTTGTTCTGGCGGACGGTGCGGCGGTCGCCGTTCTTGATCTGGACGACCTCTTCCTGCGGCACCTCGGCCTGGAAGATGTAGTCCTCGACGTTCAGCGAGACGGCGCGCTGCTCCAGGTTGGTCTTCACGCGGTTCTCGTAACCGGCGTAGGTGTGGATGACGTACCACTCACCGGGCAGGCCGCGCAGCTCCTCGCGGAGCTGGGCCACCGGGTCGACGGGCTCCTCGGCCACCGCGACGTCGGTCTCCTCGGCGTCCTCGGCCGCAGCGGCTTCGGCGTCCTCGGCGTCTTCCTCGACGTGCAGCGCGGCCTCCTCGGCCGGCTGACCGGCGGCGGCCTCCTCGGCGTCCAGCTCGTCGGCGCCGTCGGCGTTCTCGACGATCTGGGTCTCGGTGTCTTCGCCGATCTCCTCCGAGGGAGCCGGAGCGTCCACGCCGGCCTCCGCTGCCTCGACGGGCTCGGCGGCGTCGTTCAGGTTCGGGTCAGACACGTGGCTGCTTCTTCCTGGCTTCAATGTGGGTGGAACGTGCGAAGAGACGGCTCTCTCCGGGGAGTCCCCGAACAGAGGCCGTCTTGCGCGCGGATTCAGCGTCAGCCGAAGACGTACTTGACGGCCTCGTTGAACCCATAGTCAATCACGGTCACCAGACCGATGACGATGACAACAAAGACGATCACCACAGTGGTGTACGTCGAAAGCTGGCTGCGAGTGGGCCAGACGACCTTGCGGAGCTCCGCCACAACCTGGCGGTAGAACAGCGCGAGACGGCCCAGCGGGCCCTTCTTGCCGCGCTTGCCGCCACGGCGGCCCTTTTTGACGGCCACCTCGTCCTCGGGACGACCGCTCTCAGGCGTCGCGGTGGAGCCAAGGGCTTCCGTCACTACGTCCTCACCTGAATCCGGGTCGTGGCCGTGCCGCGCCCGGTTGAGCCGCACGGCGGTGCATCAGTACGTACGCGCGCACGCACCCTGGTGACGATGCGTGTAGCAGGGCCGAAGGGACTTGAACCCCCAACCGCTGGTTTTGGAGACCAGTGCTCTACCAATTGAGCTACGACCCTTTGTGGTTCCCCCAACGTACCGCATCCGCCCGGACGCACGGAGTGCTTGGGGCGGAGCCGCCTGGAAGGGGCCAACGACGCATGAGTGTACGTGGTTCGCGGGCCGTCGTCGAACAGCTTGTGCCGGAGCCTTCTCCGGCACGATCTCGGATGCCCTCCCGCTCCCCTGTCTGGGACCATTTGCGTATGACCGATGCCACTCCTCCGTTCCCCGCCGTCCAGCCCCCCACCGACCGCCGGGTCTCCGCCCGCATCGGGTCGATCTCCGAGTCCGCGACCCTCGCCGTGGACGCCAAGGCCAAGGCCCTCAAGGCCGCCGGACGCCCGGTCATCGGCTTCGGCGCCGGTGAGCCGGACTTCCCCACCCCCGGCTACATCGTGGAGGCCGCCGTCGAGGCCTGCCGCGACCCCAAGTACCACCGCTACACCCCGGCCGGCGGCCTGCCCGAGCTGAAGGCCGCCATCGCCGCCAAGACGCTGCGTGACTCCGGCTACCAGGTGGACGCCTCCCAGGTGCTGGTCACCAACGGCGGCAAGCAGGCCATCTACGAGGCCTTCGCCGCCATCCTGGACCCGGGTGACGAGGTCATCGTCCCGGCCCCCTACTGGACCACCTACCCCGAGTCGATCCGGCTGGCCGGCGGCATCCCGGTCGAGGTCACCGCCGACGAGACCACCGGCTACCGGGTCTCGGTCGAGCAGCTGGAGGCCGCCCGCACCGCGCACACCAAGGTGCTGCTGTTCGTCTCGCCGTCCAACCCCACCGGCGCCGTCTACAGCCGTGAGCAGATCGAGGAGATCGGCCGCTGGGCCGCCGAGCACGGGCTGTGGGTGCTCACCGACGAGATCTACGAGCACCTGGTCTACGGGGACGCCGAGTTCCACTCGCTGCCGGTGCTGGTGCCCGAGCTGCGGAACAAGTGCATCGTGGTCAACGGGGTGGCCAAGACCTACGCCATGACCGGCTGGCGGGTGGGCTGGATCATCGGCCCCCAGGATGTGGTGAAGGCGGCGACCAACCTGCAGTCGCACGCCACCTCCAATGTGAGCAATGTCGCCCAGGCCGCCGCGCTGGCCGCCGTCTCCGGCGACCTGAAGGCGGTGGAGGAGATGAAGACCGCCTTCGACCGCCGCCGCCGCACCATCGTGCGCATGCTGAACGAGATCGACGGCGTGATCTGCCCGGAGCCCGAGGGCGCCTTCTACGCCTACCCCTCGGTCAAGGGCCTGCTCGGCAAGGACTTCCGGGGCAAGCGCCCGGCCACCTCGGTGGAGCTGGCCGCGCTGATCCTGGAGGAGGCCGAGGTCGCGGTCGTCCCCGGTGAGGCCTTCGGCACCCCGGGCTATCTGCGGCTGTCCTACGCGCTGGGCGACGAGGACCTGGTGGAGGGCGTCTCCCGGATCCAGAAGCTGCTGGCCGAGGCGCAGGACTGACCCCGGGTCCGATCCCGCCGGGGGCCCGCAACTGAATTCGGGCGGGCCCCCGATCAGGGAAAGTCACTTCCGCTTGTCATCCCGGTGCGGCAGGATCGGCCGATGGAGAGCGTTCGCGACGTCAGAACCCTGCCGAAGGCGCATCTGCACCTGCACTTCACCGGATCCATGCGCCCGTCGACCCTGCTGGAGCTGGCCGACAAGTACGGCGTGCACCTGCCCGAGGCGCTCAGCGGCGGGGAGCCGCCCCAGCTCCGGGCCACCGACGAACGCGGCTGGTTCCGCTTCCAGCGGCTCTATGACATCGCCCGCTCCTGCCTGCGCTCCGCCGAGGACATCCAGCGGCTGGTCCACGAGGCCGCCGAGGAGGACGCCCGGGACGGCTCGGGCTGGCTGGAGATCCAGGTCGACCCCACCTCCTACGCGCCCCGGCTGGGCGGTCTGATCCCCACCATGGAGGTCATCCTGGACGCGGTGGACCGCGCCGCCCGGGACACCGGTGTGGGCATAAGGGTCCTGGTGGCCGCCAACCGGATGAAGCACCCGCTGGACGCCCGCACCCTGGCCCGGCTGGCGGTGCGCTACCGCGACCGCGGGGTGGTCGGCTTCGGGCTCTCCAACGACGAGCGGCGGGGGCTGGCCCGGGACTTCGACCGGGCCTTCCAGATCGCCCGGGAGGGCGGGCTGCTGGCCGCGCCGCACGGCGGCGAGCTGTCCGGCCCGAGCAGCGTCCGCGACTGCCTGGACGACCTGCACGCCGGGCGGGTGGGGCACGGGGTACGGGCCGCCGAGGACCCGCGTCTCCTGCGCAAGCTCGCCGAACGGCAGGTCGCCTGCGAGGTCTGCCCGTCCTCCAATGTGGCGCTCGGCGTCTATGAGAAGCCCGGCGATGTCCCGCTGCGCACCCTCTACGAGGCCGGGGTGCCGATAGCGCTGGGCGCCGACGACCCGCTGCTGTTCGGCTCCCGGCTGGCGGCCCAGTACGAGCTGGCCCGCGAGCACCACGCCTTCACCGACGCCGAGCTGGCGGAGCTGGCCCGGCAGTCGGTGCGCGCCTCGCGGGCGCCGGAGGAGGTACGGGCCCGGCTGCTGGCCGGGGTGGACCGCTGGCTGGCTACAGGCTGACGCCGACCGTCACCGGCTCATTGACCAGGGTCACCCCGAAGGCGTCCCGGACGCCGTCCCTGACCTCGCGGGCCAGCGCCAGCAGCTCCTCGGTGGTGGCCCCGCCCCGGTTGGTCAGGGCCAGGGTGTGCTTGCCGGAGATCCGGGCCCGCCCGGTGCCATAGCCCTTGGTGAAGCCGGCCTTGTCGATCAGCCAGGCGGCCGAGGTCTTCACCAGGCCGTCGCCGGCCGGGTAGGCGGGCGGTACGACGTCCGGGCCCAGCCGCTCGGCGGCCCGGGCCAGGAAGGCGGCGTGCTCCGCCTCGGTCAGCACCGGGTTGGTGAAGAACGACCCGGCCGACCAGGAGTCATGGTCCTCCGGGTCCAGCACCATGCCCTTGCCGGAGCGCAGCTTGAGCACCGTCTCGCGGACGGTGGCCAGCGGGGCGCGCCCGCCCGCCTCGATACCCATGGCACGAGCCACCTCCGGGTACCGGACCGGTCCGGACAGCCCGCCCGCGTCCTCCAGGCGGAACCGGACGCGCAGCACCACATGGCGGGAGGGGTCCTGCTTGAACCGGCTGTGCCGGTAGGAGAAGCCGCACTCGGCGCCGGGGATGGTCACCGTCTCGCCGGTGTGCCGGTCATAGGCGACCACCTCGCTGATCGTCGCCGACACATCCTGTCCGTAGGCGCCCACATTCTGGATGGGGGTGGCCCCGGCCGAGCCGGGGATCCCGGCCAGGCACTCGATCCCGGCCAGCCCGGCCTCCACGGTGCGGGCCACGGCGTCCGACCAGTTCTCGCCGGCGGCCAGCTCCAGCTCGGTGCCGTCCAGCCGGAAGCCGGTGGTGGCGATGCGCAGCGCGGTCCCGGCGAAGCCCTGGTCCGAGATCACCAGGTTGCTGCCGCCCCCGATGATCAGCAGCGGGGTTCCGGCGGCGTCCGCCTCCCGCACCGCCTCGGTCACCTCGTCATCGGTGGTGGCCGTCACCAGCCGGGCGGCCGGGCCGCCGAGCCGGAAGGTGGTCAGGGGGGCGAGGGGGGCATCGTGGAGTACCTGCACGGGGCACAAGGGTACGGGCACCTACTGGTCAACCAGGAGGTGGTCAGCCAGGGACGGCGCGGGGTGCCCCGTAAGGGGCGCGGGGAACTGCGCGACCAGCCACAGTCAGCCCGCACCCGAACGCGCTCCCTAGACCGCCGCCGGCGCCCGCTCCCCCGCCACCTCGGGCGTGCTCGAACCCGCCCGGCGCGCGGCCGCAACCCGCCGAGGGATGACCGCCGCGGCCAGGGCCGCACCACCCACCGCCGCCGCGCCCAGCCACAACGGCAACGTCACCGCGTGAGCAAAGTCCGCATAGCCGCCGCGCGAGGAGAACACCGACCCCAGGATGGCGATGCCGAACGCGCCGCCGACCTCGCGCATGGCGCTGTTGGCGCCCGAGGCGATGCCCTGTTCGGCGGCCGGCACGCTGGACATCACCAGCTGGGAGGCGGGCGCGAAGTACATGGCCATGCCGATGCCGCTGGCGATCAGCGCGGGCAGCTGGGCCGCGTAGGAGACGCCCGGCGAGAGCACCAGGGCGTACAGCGCCAGCCCGGTGGCCTGCAGCACCAGCCCGGTGATGGCCACCACCCGGCCGCCCACCCGGTCGGACAGATAGCCGGCCAGCGGCGCCACGATCATCGGCATCCCGGTCCACGGCAGCATCCGCAGCCCCGCCTCGGTGGGCGAGTAGCCGCCCACCTGCTGCATAAACTGGCTGAGCAGGAAGATCGAGCCGAACATGCCCAGGAACATCAGCAGCCCGGCCGCGTTGATCCCGCTGAAGGCCCGGCCGCGGAACATCCGCATGGGAAGCATCGGCCGCTTGTTGCGGATCCCATGGTGCACAAACCCGCCGAGCAGCGCGGCGCCCACCAGCAGTCCGGTGAGCACCCGGGCGCTGGTCCAGCCGTAGGTGCTGACGTTCACCACGCCGAAGACGATGCCGAAGAGGCCGCCGCTGACCAGGATGGTGCCGGCGGGGTCCAGCCGGGCCTCGGGCCGGTACGACTCGTCCAGCCGGAACCGGGCCAGCGGCAGCAGGAGCAGGCCGACCGGCACATTCAGCCAGAAGATCCAGTGCCAGGAGATGTGCTCGGTGAGGCTGCCGCCGATCAGCGGGCCGCCGGCCACCGCCAGTCCGTCCACCGCGCCCTTGATCCCAAAGGCCATGCCGCGCCGCTCGGGCGGGGTGGCGACGGTCAGCAGGGTCATGCTGAGCGGTGTCATCACCGCCGCCCCGACGCCCTGTACGGCGCGTGCCGCGATCAGCGCGTCCAGCCCGGTGGACAGGGCGGCGGCGGCCGAGGCCGCGGTGAAGAGGGCTATGCCGGCCAGGAACAGCCGCCGGCGGCCGAACCGGTCGCCCAGCGCGGCCCCGGTCATCAGCAGCACCGCGAAGGTGAGCGTATAGGCGCTGACCGTCCACTCCAGGTCCGCCAGCGAGCCGCCCAGGTCCTTGCGGATGGACGGCAGTGCGGTGGTGACCACCAGGTTGTCCAGGGCGGCCATAAAGCCGGCCAGCCCGGTGATCAGCAGCGCCCAGACCGAGCGTCGCATGTTCCCTCCCCTATGTATTAAGCAGTCACTAACTTTGCGGGCCCGGAAAAAGGCCCGCCACGACGGACGGGCCAAGCCCTCAGAAACAGGTGGGCAGCCCCACCCAGACCCGGTGCTCGGCCGGGAAGCCCAGCGCTATCTGCGCGTTGATCAGCATCCCGTGCGCCATAAACCTGGCCGAGGCGGCGGGATCTCCGCCCAGCGCCAGGTGCACCTGGTCGTACAGGCGCTCCCAGCCGGCCCGGATCGGCTTGCCGAACTCCAGGTCCCCGCCGGCCTCGGCGGCGGCCACCGCCACCGACATCTGGATCAGCATCAGCAGGGTGTTCCGGTCGCGGGCGACCAGCTGCTCGTACGCCTGCCCCATCGCCTGCTTGCGGTCCTCCGGCGCGGCGCCCCGGGCGGCCTCCTCAAAGGCGTGCAGCACCTCCTGCTGGCACCGCTCCACGGCCGCCAGGAAGATCGCCTGCTTGCCCGGGAAGAGGCGGAAGAGGTACGGCTGGGAGACCCCCACCCGGCGGGCGATGGCCTCGGTGGAGGTGCCGTGGTACCCGCCATGGGCGAACTCCTCGACCGCGGCACGGATCACGCTCTCGCGCCGCTCTTCGGCACTCATCCTTGGCATGGAAGTAAGTTATTACTCACTCACCAACGTCGTCAAGAAGAAGGGCGCCCGATAGCGGACGCCCCTCGGCCCGGTCAGGCCAGCCGGACCACGGCCCGGGACATCCCCAGCACCTTCTGGCCCTCGCTGGTCGCCACCAGGTCGACCCGCACGGTCCGCGCCTGGTCGTCCAGCTTGGCCGCCACCTTGGCGCTGACCTCGATCACCGCGCCCTTGTCGTCATTGGGCACCACCACCGGCTTGGTGAAGCGCACCCCGTACTCCACCACCGCGGCCGGGTCGCCCGCCCAGTCGGTCACCACCCGGATCGCCTCGGCCATGGTGAACATGCCGTGCGCGATCACATCCGGCAGGCCGACCTCCTTGGCGAACTTCTCGTTCCAGTGGATCGGATTGAAGTCGCCGGAGGCCCCCGCGTACTGCACCAGAGTGGCGCGGGTCACCGGGAAGGAGCCCGCCGGCAGCTCGGTGCCGACCTCGACCTCGTCATAGGAAACCTGGGCAGCCATCACGCCTCCTCGGCGGCGCGCGCCACCAGCTTCATATGCGTGGTCACTACGTGCTCGCCGTTCTGGTCGTGCACCTCGCCACGGATCGTCAGCACATCATTGCCCGCCAGGGACTTGATCACCTCAATGGTGGAGGTGGCCGACAGCCGGTCACCGGCCCGCACCGGGCGGGTGTAGGCGAACTGCTGGTCACCATGGACCACCCGGCTGAAGTCCAGGCCCAGCTGCGGGTCCTGCACCACCTGCCCGGCGGCCCGGTAGGTGATGGCGAACACAAAAGTCGGCGGAGCGATCACATCGGCATGCCCGAGTGCCCGGGCGGCCGCCGGATCGGTGTACGCCGGATTCATGTCACCGATGGCCTCGGCGAATTCACGGATCTTCTCCCGGCCGACCTCATAGGGCTCGGTGGCCGGGTAGGTCCGTCCTACGAAGGACTGGTCGAGCGCCATCGGCTCGCTACCTCCTGGTCGGGATACGCCACGAGGCCGCCCCCAGGAATTGGGGACGGCCTCATGAACGAGACTTGCTGCTATCGCGTTTCGCGGTGCGCGGTGTGCGCGTTGCAACGCGGGCAGTGCTTCTTCATCTCAAGTCGGTCCGGGTCGTTACGCCGGTTCTTCTTGGTGATGTAGTTCCGCTCCTTGCACTCCACGCAGGCCAGCGTGATCTTCGGGCGGACGTCGGTGGCAGCCACGTGAGTGCTCCTTGACGGATGGACGGATTTCAACGCATAAAAGAGTAGCCGATCGGAGGACCGACCCCACAATCGGCTACTGTGTGTAGCGGCGACCGGACTTGAACCGGTGACACAGCGATTATGAGCCGCTTGCTCTACCGACTGAGCTACGCCGCTGTGATGCAGGAGTAATTCCCCGCCCGAAGGCGGGGAACACTCTCACACCAGAGCCCCAAAACGGAATCGAACCGTTGACCTTCTCCTTACCATGGAGACGCTCTGCCGACTGAGCTATTGGGGCGAGCGAGGAAGACATTACACGGTCTGCGGCCGAAGGTGAAATCCGTATGGCCGCACCCCCGCCCCACCCCCGCCGCACCCTCATCGCGCCCCGTTCCGCCGCCCCGCGCACCACACCGGTACGACTATTGCGCGCTGGTCACCGGCTTGCTCGAACCCGCTCCCCGCTCGCCCTAGGCTCGGACCACGCTGCGTGAATGCCTGCCCCGGCCCGTAGGGCGAGTCCTAGGGAGCGCGATGCCCGACAATCAGCCGCAGCCCGCCAGAAACCCCGACGGCGACGCCATGTCCGCGTCCGGCGGCGGGCCCGGCGAGAACCCCCTGGTGCTGTGCGGCGCCCACCTCGCCGACGGCCGCACCGTGGACGTCCGGCTCAGCGGCGGACGCATCGAGGCGGTCGGCACGGCCGGCAGCCTCGCCCCCGGAGTCCGCTGCGACCTGACCGGCTATCTGCTGCTGCCCGCCCCCGCCGAACCGCACGCCCACTGCGACACCGCGCTCACCGCGGACGGCGGCGGCCCCGTCCCGTACGGCACCGAGGAGGTGCTGCGCCGCACCACCGAGGCCGCGCTGCTCCAACTCGGCCATGGCGCCACCGCGTTGCGCTCCCATGTCCGCATCGGCGATGTGGCGGGGCTGCGCGCGCTGGAGGCGGTGCTGCAGGCCCGCCGGGCGCTGCGCGATCTCACCGACCTCTCCGCGGTGGCGGTGCCCCGGCTGCTCACCGGCCTGGCCGGCGCCGACGGCCTGGCCATGCTGCGGGACGCGGTGAAGATGGGCGCCACCGCCATCGGCGGCTGCCCCGACCTGGACCCCGACCCGGCCGGCTACGCGGAGGCGGTGCTCGGCCTGGCCGCCGAACACGGCTGCGCCGTGGACCTGCACACCGACGGCGACGACCCGGCCCGGCTCGGCCGGCTGGCCGCCATGGCCGGCGGACTGCGCCCCGGCGTGGCCATCGGCCCCTGCGCCGGCCTGGCCCGGCTGCCCTACGAACTGGCGGTACGGGCCGCGGAACAGCTGGCGGCCGCCGGGGTCACCGTGATCTGCCTGCCGCAGGGCGACTGCGGCACGGTGGGCCAGGGCCGCTACCGCGTCTCCTGCGCCCCGGTGCGGCTGCTGCGCTCGGCCGGGGTGCGGGTCGCGGCCGGCAGCGGGGCGGTGCGCGACGCGGCCAATCCGGTGGGCCGCGGCGACCCCCTGGAGGCCGCCTTCCTGCTGGCCTCCCACGGCGAGTTGAGTCCCGATCAGGCGTACCAGGCGGTCAGCGCCCGGGCCCGGGCGGCCATGGGCCTGGCCGAGGTCCGGGTGGAGGCCGGGTTCCCCGCCGAACTGCTGGCGGTGCGCGGCGGGGACGTGGCCGGAGCGCTCTCGCTGGGCTACAGCCGGCTGGTGGTGCACCGCGGCCGGGTGGTGGCCCGGACCAGCGCGGTGCGCGAGTACCGCCACCTCTCCGGCTCGGTGGCCCTGGACCTGCCCCGGCAGTCCCCCCGCAACTCCGACCCGGCCTGACCGCCCACCGGGCGTTACGGTCGGATCATGCGCATTGTCATCGCTGGAGGACACGGTCAGATCGCGCAACGGCTGGAGCGGCTGCTCGCCGGGCGCGGGGACGAGGTGGCGGGCGTCATCCGCCGCCCGGAACAGGCGGGAGACCTGCTGGCACTGGGCGCCGAGCCGGTCATCTGCGACCTGGAGTCGGCATCCGTGGCGGATGTGGCGCGGCATTTGGAGGGCGCCGACGCCGCGGTCTTCGCGGCCGGCGCCGGCCCGGGCAGCGGCATCGAGCGCAAGGAGACCGTGGACCACGCCGCGGCCACCCTGTTCGCCGACGCCGCCGAGACGGCCGGGGTGCGCCGCTTCCTGGTGATCTCCTCAATGGGCGCCGGCGCCGAGCCCCCGCCGGGCACCGACCCGGTCTTCGCCGCCTATCTGCGGGCCAAGGGCGCCGCGGACGACGATGTACGGGCCCGCGCCGGCCTGGACTGGACGATCCTGCGCCCCGGCAGCCTCACCGACGACCCCGGCACCGGCCGGGTGACGCTGACCGGGTCCACCGGCCGCGGCTCGGTCCCCCGGGACGATGTGGCGGCGGCACTGGCGGCCCTGCTGAACGAGCCGGGCACGGCCGGCCGCACCCTGGAGCTGATCTCCGGCGGCACACCGGTGGCGGACGCGGTACGGGCCGCGGCGGGCTGAGCCCCTCCGGCCGCCCAGGCAACGAAAAAGGCCCCTGATCTCTCGATCAGGGGCCTCATTCCGTGGCGGCGCCAGGATTCGAACCTGGGTAGGCTAAGCCGACGGATTTACAGTCCGCTCCCATTGGCCACTCGGGCACACCGCCATGGGTGATGCCGCCTCGGATGCTCTTTCGAGCTGCTCCGTGGCAACGACGTAAACGATACCCGATGACCAGGGGTGCTTCGCCACTCGGTTCGCAGCCCCTCGAACTGGGCCCCGGGTGACTAGGCTGGCGGGGCGGCCCTCCCCCGGCGCTCCCGCCGGAGGTTCCCCCCATGCCGCCACCCCTGATGGATCTACGCACGAGGAGCCAACTCAATATGGCCGACTCCAGTTTCGACATCGTCTCGAAGGTCGAGCGGCAGGAGGTGGACAACGCTCTCAACCAGGCCGCCAAGGAGATCTCGCAGCGCTACGACTTCAAGGGCACCGACGCCTCGATCTCCTGGTCCGGCGACAAGATCGAGATGCGGGCCAGCGGCGAGGAGCGGGTCAAGGCGATCCTCGACGTCTTCCAGTCCAAGCTGATCAAGCGCGGTATCTCGCTGAAGGCTCTGGAGACGGGCGAGCCGCAGGTCTCCGGCAAGGAGTACAAGATCTTCGCCTCCCTCCAGGAGGGCATCTCCCAGGAGAACGCCAAGAAGGTCGCCAAGATCATCCGCGATGAGGGCCCCAAGGGCATCAAGGCGCAGGTGCAGGGCGACGAGCTGCGGGTGTCCTCCAAGAGCCGGGACGACCTCCAGGCCGTCATCACCCTGCTCAAGGGCAAGGACCTGGACTTCGCCCTCCAGTTCGTCAACTACCGGTGATCAACTGATCTGGCCTGCACCAACGTTGTCAGGCTGAGCGGGCAGGGCACAACGGGGGCACATCGCCGAGGACGGCCTCGGCGGCGGCCCCCGTTCTGCCCTCCTCGTCCGGCCGCACCGCCAACGGATCGTGCAACTGGTGCGGCAGGCCGAGCCGGAGGCGGAGGGCGGCCGGCCGCCCTCCGCCTCCGTTGCTCAGAAGTCGACCGACTCCACCTCGTCCGCCCGCAGCACCGACTCCTGGTTGAAGGCGCGCTTGTAGGCGGTGCGGATCGCCTCGATGTCGCGGTCCCTGGTCCTGGCCTCCGACTTGGGGTAGAGCACGGTCAGTTCATAGGAGCGTTCGCGCACAATGGCGCCGTTCTTGCCCCGCCACTGGCCGCGGGCGTCCTCCACGGTCAGCCCGTCCGGGAAGCGCGGGGTGACTCTCTTGGACACAAAGTCCATGAACTGCCGGTCGGTGACGGCCGGCTTGCCGTCCGGACGCCCGGTGCCGAAGTACAGGTGGGTGCCGAGGTAGGGCTTGCCCCGGGTGGCGGCGGCCCGGGTGGACGGAGCGGTGTCGCCGCCGGTGTCCAGCGCGGCATAGGCGGTGGGTGCCCCCACGGCGAGTACGGCGACCGCAGTCACGGCTGCGGCGCGCAGCCGGGGCTTGCTGCTGAGCACGATGAACGATTCCCTTCGTCGTCGGTGCGGGGGCCCAACTCTCCTGGTCCGTAAGGCCGTCCGGGGCCGGATCGCCCCACGTTGGCCGAAAGGGGTGACTCGTACGACGAGCGGCAATGTCACGCCGCGCGTATCCGTCCTCGTCCTGGGGGCGACAGCACCCACGGCGGAAGGGCACGTGAGATGGAACCGATTCTGGTGACCGGCGGCAGCGGCACCCTGGGCCGGCGGCTGGTGGACCGGCTGGTGGCGGACGGGCGCACGGTACGCGTCCTCAGCCGCCGGCCCCGCCCCGCGCAGACCGCCACCGTCATTGAATGGATCACCGGCGACCTGCTGACCGGCGCGGGCCTGGACACCGCCCTGGCGGACGGGGCCGTGGTCGTCCACTGCGCCACCAACCCCGTCCGGCCCCGTCAGGACATCGAGGCCACCGGCCGGCTGATCGAGGCCGCCCGGCAGGCCGCCACCCCGCACCTGCTCCATGTCTCCATCGTGGGCATCGACCTGGTCCCGTTGCCCTATTACCGGGCCAAACTCCGGGTGGAGCGGCTGATCGAGGAATCCGGACTGCCCTGGACCATCCAACGGGCCACCCAGTTCCATGAGTTGGTCCTCGCCGCGGCGCACAAGCTCACCCGGGGCCCGGTGGGCATCGCCCCGGCGGTCATCACCCAGCCGGTCGCCGCGGATGAAGTCGCCGAGCGGCTGGCCGCGTTGACGCAGCAGGGCCCGGCCGGCCGGGTCCCGGACCTCGGCGGACCGGCGTCCGGCACCCTGGCCGAGTTCATTCGCGCCACCCTGGACGCGGAGGGACGCCGCCGCCCGCTGCTGCCGCTGCGGATCCCCGGCCGGACCGGACGCGCCCTGCACCAGGGCCACTTGACCACCCGGGAACCCAACACCGGCCGCCTCACCTTCCGGGAGTTCCTCACCCCATAAGGGACGCGGGGACATCCCGGCCCATGGCGGATATCCGGGGGAAGTTGGCAATTTATCGGAAGCACGACCGGGGGCCGGGCCGACAGGATCACGGCATGGGAAGGAAGACCAAGACCAACCGACCGATAGCCCTGCTGGCTTGGGGGCACGGTTGCGTGGACGTCTATCAGGGAGCGGTGGCCGCACTGCTCCCCTTCTTCGTCGCCGAGCGGCACTACGGCTATGCCGCCGCCTCCGGCATCGTGCTGGCCGCGTCCCTGCTCTCCTCGGTGATCCAGCCGCTGTTCGGAGCGCTCACCGACCGGACGGCACTGCCCTGGCTGCTGCCGGTGAGCACCCTCGCCGGCGGGCTGGGCGTCGCCCTGAGCGGGGTGTGCGGCGACTATGCCCTCACCCTGGCGGCCGTCGCCGTGACCGGGATCGGCGTGGCGGCCTACCACCCCGAATCCGCGCGGGTGGCCCGCCTCGCCGGCCGGGGCAGCCACACCGCGTTGAGCTGGTTCTCGCTCGGCGGCAGCCTGGGCTTCGCCGCCGCCCCGCTCCTGGTCACCGGGGTGATCGCCCCCGGCGGTCTGCATGCCTCACCGCTGCTGGCCATACCCGCCCTGGCCGGTACGGGGCTGTGTGCCGCGGCACTGCGCGCCCTCCCCGGCGACCAAGACCACACGGCCCGGAGCCCCCGGAGCAAGGCCGCCGACCGGGACGACTGGCGATCCTTCACCCTCCTGAGCGGGGCGATCGTGTGCCGCTCGATCGTCTTTGTGGGCCTGAGCGCCTTTGTCCCGCTCTACGCCCGCCAGCGCACCGGCGGCGGAAACCTCGCCGGCACGGCCGCGCTGTTCCTGCTCTACCTGGGCGGCGCGGTGGGCACGCTGGCCGGCGGGAAGCTCGCCGACCGCTTCCGCAGGGTCACGGTCGTCCGCTGGTCGTACGCCCTGACCGGGCCGGCCGTCGCCGGCGTCGTCCTGGTCCCCGGCCCGCCGCTCTACCTGTTCATCGCCCTGACCTCGGCCGGGCTGTATGTGCCCTTCTCCCTGCAGGTCACCCTGGGCCAGGACTACCTGCCCCACCGGGTGGGCACCGCGGGCGGCGTCACCCTGGGGCTGGCCATCGGCATCGGCGGCATCGCCACACCCCTGATCGGCACCCTCGCCGACGCCACCTCGCTGCGCCTCGCCCTCACCCCGCTGATCGCGCTGCCCCTCCTCGGCCGGCTGCTGCTGCACCCGCTGCGCGAGCCCGGCATCCCGGCCGCGGCCGCCCGCCCGGAGCCGGCCATCCGGCCCATGCCGGGTGGGCCGTAACCCGCGGTCGGTCGACCGCGGATCCCGCGCTGCGAGTTCCGGTGACGCGCGGCGAGGGGGCGGCGGCGATACCGTGGGACCGGCAGTCGCTGTCTGGCGGTACATCCCTGATCAATCAGTGGGACACCGCCCTCACCCCCTCAGGAGGGGCCGTGGCTACAGGAAAGGTCAAGTGGTTCAACGCCGAGAAGGGCTTCGGCTTCATTGAGCAGGACGATGGCGGCCCCGACGTCTTCGTCCACTTCTCGGCGATCGAGGCCGGCCCGGGCTCGTACCGCTCCCTGGAGGAGAACCAGCCGGTGGAGTACGACGTCACCCAGGGCCAGAAGGGGCTGCAGGCCGAGAACGTCAGGCCGCTCTGAGCATCCCGTACCGAGGAGCTGGGAGGACGCGATGACCCACCGGCATACCTTGAGCGTGCTCGACTGGCACGACGACGGATCCTCCACCTCGTCTGTCTGGGTGGTCAGCGCCGATGAACGCGAATGCGTCAGGGATTTCCTGGGCCGCGGCCCGGACATGGAGGGCGTCGTCACCCCGGAACAGGCGGACGAGGCAAGGACCATCACCCGGTCCTGGCTGACCTGCGCCAACGAGGACTCCCCGGCCTGAAAGGGCGAGGGTCTGCCGGCGTTGAAGCCCGTCGTGCGACCGACAAGATCGCTCGGGCGCGCGGAGCTCAGTCAACCGGCACAATCTCGCGCCCCAAGGGCATCAGGGAGACGGGAATCAGCTTGAAGTTGGCGATCCCCAGCGGGATCCCGATGATCGTGCAGCACAGCGCGATCCCGGTGACGATATGCCCCAGCGCCAGCCACCAGCCCGCGAGGACGACCCAGATGACATTGCCGATCAGCGAACCGGCACCGGCGTCCGGCCGCTCCACAGTGGTGCGGCCGAAGGGCCACAGGGCGTAGGAAGCGATCCTCAGGGACGCCACGCCAAAGGGGATGGTCACGATGAGGACAAAGCAGATCAAAGCCGCGATGACGTAGCCGATGGCCATCCAGAGCCCGCAGAGGACCAGCCAGACGACATTCAGGATGAACCTCATGAACACCAGCCTTCCACGCGGTGGGTCCTCCGGCCAGGGAGACGCCGGGGAGCGACAGAGTGGTTGCTCTGCGGAGCCCATACGCACCCGGCGGCTGGACCTGCTGGCGCTGGACGTGGCGCATGCCGAGGAAATGGCGCGGGTGCTGGAGGACCCGGCGTTGCACACCTTCATCGGCGGGGAGCCGCTGAGCGCCGGGGAGTTGCGGGCCCGGTACGCGCGTCTGGTGGCCGGGTCGCCCGACCCGGCCGTCACCTGGTGCAACTGGGTGCTCCTGGTGCGGGAGGAGGGCCGGCTGGCCGGCACGGTGCAGGCGACGGTCGAGGGGGAGGTCGCGGAGGTCGCCTGGGTGGTAGGGACCGGCCGGCAGGGGCGCGGCATCGCCACCGAGGCGGCGCGGGCGCTGGTCGGCCGGCTGGGGCGGTGGGGGGTGCGCAGGGTGCTCGCCCATGTCCATCCGGATCACGCGGCCTCGGCCGCCGTCGCCGCGGCCGCCGGGCTCTCCCCCACCGGCCACCGGCAGGACGGCGAGGTCAGGTGGGCCCTTGAGCTGCCCCCGGGCGCACCCGCCTGAAATACACCCGGACGGGTTAACGCGGCGCGCCATGGGCGGTCGGGACGGTCATGGTGGGGCATGCCGCGACAGTGCGGCCCTGGCCGAGGAGGACTCATGCGCATACGCACCCTGACCGCCCTCGCCCTCGCCACCGGGACGCTGGCCACCGCCGGTCTGTTCGGTGCCCCCGGCGCCCAGGCGATGCCCTGGGACACCACCGTCCAGGACTGTATGGACGGCGGTGGCTACCCCGATGTGTCCGATGACGCCGACCTGGACTCGCCCGACCTGCCGTGGGTGTGTGTGGGCGGCACATATGACGGCCGGCCCGTCAGCGATCTGGGCGGCTCCGGCCGGGCCTGAAACCGGGTGACGGGGCCGGTCGGGGGCCCTACCGGCCCCCGGCCATCCGCTCCAGCCGCGTGATCCGCTCCGCCATCGGCGGGTGGGTGGAGAAGAGCTTGGACAGGCCCTCGCCGGGCCGGAACGGGTTGGCGATCATCATATGGCTGGCGGTCTCCAGCCGGGGCTCGGGCGGGAGGGGCAGCTGGCGGGTGCCGATCTCCAGCTTGCGGAGGGCGGAGGCCAGGGCCAGCGGGTCGCCGGTGAGGCGGGCGCCGGAGGCGTCGGCCTCGTACTCCCGGGAGCGGCTGACCGCGAGCTGGATGAGCGAGGCCGCGATGGGGCCCAGCAGCATGATCAGGATCATGCCGGCCAGGCCGGGGCCCTCGTCGTCGTCGGACCGGCCGACGGGGATCAGCCAGGCGAAGTTGACCAGGAACATCACCACGGAGGCGAGGGCTCCGGCGACCGAGGAGATCAGGATGTCGCGGTTGTAGACATGGCTGAGCTCATGGCCGATGACGCCGCGCAGCTCGCGCTCGGCGAGCAGGCGCAGGATGCCCTCGGTGCAGCACACCGCCGCGTTGCGCGGATTGCGGCCGGTGGCGAAGGCATTGGGCGCCTCGGTGGGTGAGATATAGAGCCGGGGCATGGGCTGGCGGGCGGCCGTGGAGAGCTCGCGGACCATGCGATAGAGCTGAGGGGCCTCGAATTCGCTGACCGGACGGGCGCGCATGGCCCGCAGGGCGAGCTTGTCGCTGTTCCAGTAGGCGTAGGCATTGGTGCCGAGCGCCACCAGGACGGCGACGATCAGGCCGGTACGACCGAAGACGCTGCCGATGACGATGATGAGCGCGGACAGCCCCCCGAGGAGCACGGCAGTCCTGAGCCCGTTGTGCCGGCGGTGCACGGTACGCCCTCCAAGTGGTGCGGCAGGGGAACCCTTGAACCAGTGGAACCTTTCGAACTGGTCAACGCCAGGCAGGGGCCGCTAGTTCCCTTGTGCACCGGGGCCTCGGCGGGCCGTCCGGGTGATGCGCCGCCCCGGCACTACAGCAGCGCCCCCGAGGCGAACCGCAGCACCAGCTGCGGGGCGCCGGAGAGCACCACGCCGACGGCGGCGGCCAGGGCGATGGCGGTGGCCAGCGGGACGGGGACCCGCGCGGCGGCCGGCTCCGGCTCCGGCACAGACGCCGGCTCCGGCACAGACGCCGGCTCCGGCGCCGGGCGGAAGAGGACGGCCGTCCACCGGAGGTAGTAGTAGAGGGCGATGACCACGTTGACGGCCATCACCGCGGCCAGCCAGCCCAGCCCCGCGTCCACCGCCGCCGAGAACACCGTGACCTTGGCGAACAGGCCGATGATGCCCGGCGGCAGCCCGGCCAGGCAGAGCAGGAAGAAGGCCAGCGCCAGCGCGGCCGCCGGCCGGCGGGCGTACAGGCCCTGGTAGTCCTCGATCCGGTTCTCCGGGCTGGTCCGGGCGACCAGCGCGGCCACCGCGAAGGCGCCCAGGTTGACCGCCGCGTACATCAGCGCATAGGCCACCGTGGAGCCGACGGCGTGCGCCGGGTCGTCCGCGTATCCGGCGGCCGCCAGCGGCACCAGCAGATAGCCCGCCTGCCCGACCGAGGACCAGGCCAGCAGGCGTACCGCGCCCTGTGGCCGGTCCGGCCGCTGGCGCAGCGCGGCCGCGTTGCCCACGGTCATGGTGAGCGCGGCCAGTACGGCCAGGGCCGGGCCCCAGACGTCGGCGTAGCCGGGGAACGCCTCCACGGTGACCAGGATCAGGCCGGTGAAGCCGACCGCCTTGCCGACCACCGAGAGGTAGCCGGCGATGGGCAGCGGGGCGCCCACATAGGCGTCCGGCACCCAGAAGTGGAAGGGGGCCGCGGCCGTCTTGAAGGCGAAGCCGACCAGGGTGAGCGCCACACCCGTCCTGGCCAGCACGGCCAGTTGGGGATCCACATGGTCCAGGCCGCGGGCCACATCGGCCAGGTGGAGGGTGCCGGTGGCCGCGTAGACAAAGCTGACGCCGAGCAGGGTGACGGCGGTGGCGGTGACCGAGGAGAGGAAGAACTTCAACGCCGCCTCGGCGGACCGCCGTTCCCCGCGCCGCAGGCCGACCAGGGCGAAGGCGGGCAGCGAGGCCACCTCCAGGGCCACCACCAGGGTGGCCAGATCGCGGGAGGCGGGCAGCAGGGCGGCACCAGCGGCCGAGGACAGCAGCAGGAACCAGTACTCGCCTGCGGGCAGGCGCAGTTCACGGACCTGGTGGACGGAGAGCAGGCCGGTCAGCAGCGCGCCGCCCAGCACCAGGAACTGGATGACCACGGTGAAGCGGTCGGCGGTGTAACTGCAGGCGTGCGTACCGGAGTTGAGACAGAAGGTCTCCCGGTCGCCGTCCAGCAGCGGCAGCAGCGAGAGCCCGGCGAGCACCAGCCCGGCCAGGGCCATGATGTCCAGCGTCCGCTTGCGCTCCTCGGGCAGGAAGAGGTCGGCGACCAGGACGGCCAGCGCGGCGAGGGCGGTGAGGACGGGCGGGGCGACGGCCGTCCAGTCGACGGACTGGATGGCGCCCGAGGCGAGCTGCATCAGTTGCCCCCTCCCAGGAGCTGCTTGACGGCCGGGTCGGAGAGGCCGAGCAGGGCGGCGGGCCAGAGTCCGGCGAGGACGGTGAGGACGACGAGCGGGGACCAGGCGGCGAACTCATACCGCCGGACATCGGGCAGCGCGGGCAGCGGATGCGGCACCTGCTGCTCGCCGTTGCCGCCCATGCACACCCGGCGGACCACGATCAGCAGATAGCCGGCGGTGAGCAGGGTGCCCAGCCCGGCCAGGGTCATAAAGACCAGATAGGCGGGGCGGCTGAGCCCGTCGGCGGGGTGGAAGGAGGCGAACATGGCGAGCATCTCGCCCCAGAATCCGGCCAGTCCGGGCAGCCCCAGGGAGGCGATGGCGGCGAAGGCCAGCAGTCCGCCCAGCCGGGGCGCCCGCCCGTAGAGGGCGGCGCCATGATGCCCGGCCAGGCTGTCCAGGTCGCTGCTGCCATAGCGGTCCTTGACCGCGCCGACCAGGAAGAACAGCAGGCCGGTGATCAGGCCGTGGGCGATGTTGGCGAACAGCGCGGCGTTCACCCCGGTGGGGGTGAGGGTGGCGATGCCCAGCAGGACAAAGCCCATATGCCCGACGGAGGAGTAGGCGATCAGCCGCTTGAGGTCGCCGCCCGCCCCGGGTGAAAGGGGCAGCGCGGAGCGCTTCGTTGAGGGGTGGCGGTCGGGCGACGGGAGGGCGAGCGCCAGGCAGTACAGCGAGCCATAGACGATGCCCACGGCGGCGAAGGCGGCCAGGTAGGGGGCGAAGGTGTGCGCGCCATCGGGGGTGATGGGCAGCACGATCCGGACGAACCCATAGGTGCCCATCTTCAGCAGCACCCCGGCCAGCAGCACCGAGCCGGTGGTGGGGGCGGCGGTGTGGGCGTCCGGCAGCCAGCTGTGCAGCGGCCACATCGGGGCCTTGACGGCCAGTCCGATGCCGATGGCCAGTGCGGCGGTCAGCTGCGTGGAGTGGCTCAGACCGGACCCGTTGTCAGTGGCCAGTGCCACCATGTCGAAGGTGCCGCCCTTGACGCCGATGAGAAGGAGGCCGAGCAGCATGATCACGGAGCCGAGCACCGTGTAGAGGATGAACCGCCAGGCGGCGTGCTCCCGGTTCTGCCCGCCCCAGCGGGCGATCAGGAAGTACATCGGGATGAGCACCATCTCGAACGCCAGGAAGAACAGCACCAGGTCGAGGACGGCGAAGCTGGCGAGGGTGCCGCCTTCGAGCAGGAGCAGCAGCGCGACATACGCCTTGGGTGACGGGCCCTCGGGCGCACGGAAGTAGGAGTGCAGCGCGCAGAGGAAGGTGAGCAGCGCGGTCAGTACCAGCAGGGGGAGGGAGACGCCGTCCACGCCGAGGTGGAGGCGGATGCCCAGGGCGGGGATCCAGCCGACATCGGTGGTGGCCTGCATCCGGGCCGGGTGATGCCGGTCGAAGCCGGCCGCCAGCGCGAGGGACAGCACCAGCACGGCGCCTGTGACGGTGACGCCGTGCCGGAGCACGGCCTGTTCGGGGCCGCGCCCCTTGAGCCCGGGCGGGGCCGGGAGCAGGGCGGCGACGGCCCCGAGGAGGGGAAGGGCCAGGATCGCAGCGAGGAGGATCTGCAGAACGGTATGACTCACGGTCAGGCTCCGGAGGCTACGAGAACGGCGGCCACGGCCAGGACGACGGAGCCCGCGAACAGCACGCCGAGGTAGGTCTGCACATTGCCGGTCTGGGCCCGGCGGACGGCCGCGCCCAGCCACCCGGGGGCGGTGCCGGCGCCGCGCACATAGGTCTCCACGACCTCGCGGTCCAGGAAGCGGACCAGCCGGGCGGCGGCGCGCACCGGACGGACGAACAGCGCCGTGTAGCCGGCGTCCAGGTGGAAGCCGGTGGCGGCGTGCCGGTGCAGCGGGCCCAGCAGCAGCCGGCCGGGGTCGGCCGGGTCCTGGGCGCCGGCGATGCTGCCATAGGCGGCCAGGTGGGTGGCGATGGCCTCCTCCTCGGAGACGGCCGGGGCGGCGTCCGGGTCGGCGGCCACCGCGCCCAGCGGGACGCGGGCGGCCAGCGCCTGGGTGCGCCGCCAGGCCGCGTACATCACCAGTCCGCCGGCCAGCGCGCAGCCGGTGGACAGCAGGGAGGTGGTGAGGGTGGGTGCCAGCGAACGTCCGTCGAACCAGTGCGGCAGCTTCCAGGCGGCCAGGCCCAGGGCGGTGGTGGGGATCAGCAGCACCCACAGCACCCCGGTCATGGCGGCGCTCTCCCGGCCATGCTCGGCGGCGTCCGGGTCCTTGCCGCAGAAGCACATCAGCCACAGCCGGGCGCAGTAGGCCGCGGTGAGCAGGGCGGTGGCCAGGCCGGCCAGCAGCACGGTCCAGCCGGCCGCGCCCGGGATGCCGGGGGCCTCGCCATGGGCGGCGTGCTCGGCGGCGCCCAGCACGGCCTCCTTGGAGAAGAAGCCGCTGAACGGCGGGATGGCGGCCAGCGCCAGCAGGGCCACGGTCATGGTCCAGTAGGCGTCCGGCACCCGCCGGGCCAGTCCGCGCATCCGGGCCATGGCGGCCAGCGAGTTGGTGCCGGCGGCGTGGATGACCACGCCCGCGCCCAGGAACAGCAGGGCCTTGAAGGCGCCATGGGTGAGCAGGTGGAACACCGCCGCGCCCCGGTCGCCCACGGCCAGCGCGCCGGTCATATAGCCGAGCTGGCCGACCGTGGAGTAGGCCAGCACGCGTTTGATGTCGTCCTGGGCCAGCGCGGCCAGCGCCGAGCCCAGCATGGTGACGGCGGCCATCACCGCGAGCACCAGCAGGGCGGCGGTGGAGGCGGCGAAGACCGGCAGCAGCCGGGCGGTGAAGTAGACGCCGGCCGCCACCATGGTGGCGGCGTGGATCAGCGCGGACACCGGGGTGGGGCCGGCCATGGCGTCCGGCAGCCAGGTGTGCAGCGGGAACTGGGCCGACTTGCCGGCCACTCCGGCGAGCAGCAGCAGCGCGGTCAGCGTGGGGTGGCTCAGCGATCCGGTGGCCACGGCGTGCAGCACCCCGGTGATCCGGAAGGTGCCGGCGTCCGCCGCCAGCGCGAAGATCCCGAACAGGAAGGGGACATCGCCCAGCTTGGTGACCAGGAAGGCCTTGAGCGAGGCGCTGCGGGCGGCCTCGGTCTCCCAGTAGTGCCCGACCAGGAAGTACGAGCAGACGCCCATCACCTCCCAGCCGACCAGCAGCACCATCAGGTCGCCGGAGTAGACCACCACCAGCATGGCGGCGGTGAACAGGGAGACCAGGGCGGCATAGGACGGGTAGCGGGGGTCGTCGCGCAGATAGGCGGTGGAGTACAGCTGCACACAGCTCGCCACCACGGTGACCAGCACCGCCACCAGCACGGCGAAGCCGTCCAGGTGCAGGGCCAGGTCGATGGGGACGGAGCCGGTGGGGGTGAGCCGGGTGGCGGCGTCGACGGCCTGGCCGCCGCCCTGCCGGCAGGCGACCAGCACGGCCAGCACGGCGGCGGCCAGGGTCGGCAGCAGGGCCAGCGGCCGGACGAAGCCGGGCGCCCGGCGGCCGGTGAGGATCCCGGCGACAGCGCCCAGGAAGGGGAGCAGCGGTACCAGCACGGCCGCGGTAGTGGTGGTCACGCGGCGGCCTCCGCCTTCTCCTCGAGCTCCGCGGGGGCGTCCTCGTGCAGGTCACGCAGCCGGTCGATGTCCGCGGTGCCGCGGCTGCGATGGACCAGCAGCACAATGGCCAGGCCGATGCCGATCTCGGCGGCGGCGATGGCGATGGTGAACAGGGTGAGCGCCTGGCCGGCGTGCAGCTTGTCGCGCAGCCAGACGTCGAAGGCGACCAGGTTGAGGTTGACGGCATTGAGCATCAGCTCCACCGACATCAGCACCAGCACGGCATTGCGCCGGGCCAGCACCCCGTACAGCCCGGTGCAGAACAGCAGGGCGGCCAGCACCGCCGGGTAGACCAGGTGCATCAGCGCTCCCCCTCCTTCTTCCGCCGCAGCCGGGACAGCACAATGGCGCCCACCAGCGCGGCCAGCAGCAGTACGGACAGCGCCTCGAAGGGCAGCACCCAGTACCGGAAGAGGCTCTCACCGGAGACCTTGGTGGTGCCCTGGACGGCGCCGGAGAGGTCGATCCAGGTGGTGCGGAAGGCGTCCGCCACCACCCAGACCAGGGTGGCCGCGGCCACGCCGGCCACCGCCAGCGCGGGCAGCCGGTTGCCGGAGTCCGCGTCCGGGGAGCGGCCGATGGGCGCCTTGGTGAGCATCAGCCCGAACAGCAGCAGCACCACCACCGAGCCGACATAGATCAGCACCTGGACCCAGGCGATGAACTCGGCGGTCAGCAGCAGGTACTCCACGGCCAGGCCGCCGAGCGCCACCACCAGCCACAGGGCGGCGTGCACCAGCTGCCGGGTGCTGACGGTCAGCACCGCGGCGGCCAGGGTGACCAGGCCGACCAGCAGGAAGGCGATCTCCACCCCGGTCGGGGAGAGAAAACCGTGTGCCTGCGCGGCCAGCGTCATGGTGCCGTTCATTCCTGGCCCTCCCGCTTCTCCGCCTGCCGCGCCTGCTCGGCCTGCTGCGCCTTCTCGGCCGCCTTGCGGGCCGCGACGAGTTCCTTGGGCTCCTCGGCGGCCGCGTCCAGCGCGGGCGGCTCCGGCACCGTCCACATCCACTCGCGCAGCCGGTCGCGTTCATGGGTCAGTTCGCGGATGTCGGTCTCCGCGTACTCGAACTCCGGTGACCAGAACAGCGCGTCAAAGGGACATACCTCGACACAGATCCCGCAGTACATGCACAGCGCGAAGTCGATGGCGAACCGGTCCAGCACATTGCGGCTGCGCTCGCGGCCGCCGGGGACGGCCGGCGGCACGGTCTCCTTGTGCGAGTCGATATAGATGCACCAGTCCGGGCACTCACGGGCGCACAGCATGCACACCGTGCAGTTCTCCTCGAACAGGCCGATCACCCCGCGGGTGCGGGGGGCCAGTTCGGGCTGGACGTCCGGGTACTGCGCGGTGTGCGCGCGCCGCGTCATCGTCCGCAGCGTGACCGCCAGCCCCTTGGCAAGGCCGCTTCCCGGAATGCCCATCACTGCATCACCACCTTGACGACGCCCGTCAGCGCGATCTGCGCCAGCGCGAGCGGAATGAGCACGGTCCAGGCCAGCTTCTGCAACTGGTCCTCGCGCAGCCGCGGATAGGTCACCCGCAGCCAGATCACGACGAAGGCGAGCACCATCGTCTTGAGCAGGGTCCACACCCAGCCGTCGGCGAACGGGCCGTGCCAGCCGCCGAGGAAGAGCACCGTGGTCAGGGCGCAGAGCACCACGATCCCGGCGTACTCCGCCAGCAGGAACATGGCGAAGCGCAGGCCGGTGTACTCGGTGTACGCACCGAAGATGATCTCCGAGTCGGCCACCGGCATATCGAACGGCGGCCGTTGCAGCTCGGCCAGGCCGGCGGTGAAGAACACCAGCCCGCCGACGATCTGCCAGGGCACCCACCACCAGTGGAAGGCACCCAGGATGCCGGGCAGCGAGACGGTGCCGGCGGCCATCGCCACCGACGCCGCCGCCAGCAGCATCGGCAGCTCGTAGGCCATCAGCTGGGCGGCCGTACGCAAACCGCCCAGCAGCGAGAACTTGTTGGCCGACGCCCAGCCGGCCATCAGCGAGCCGAGTACGCCCACGCCCATCACGGCGAGCACGAAGAAGACGCCCGCGTCGATGACCCGGCCCACCTGGCCGCCCGGCCCGACCGGAATGGCGATCAGCACCAGCAGATAGGGCAACAGCGCGACGGCGGGCGCCAGTTGGAAGACGCGGCGGTCGGCGTCCGCCGGGACCACATCCTCCTTCTGCGCGAACTTCACGCCGTCCGCGACCAGTTGCGCCCAGCCGTGGAAGCCGCCGGCGTACATGGGGCCGAGCCGCCCCTGCATATGGGCCATCACCTTGTGCTCGGTCTGCCCGACCACCAGCGGCAGCACCAGGAACCCGACGAGCACGGCCACCAGGCGCAGCACCACGTCCAGGGTGTCGCCGCTGCTCATTCGGCCTCGCCTCCGGCGGGGGTGTCGTCGTCGTGTTCCGTCCCGCCCTCGGCGGGCGGGGCCTCCTGCTTCGGCGGTTCCTCGTCAAAGGCGGGACGCGCATGATGCGGGGCGCGCGGAGCGCGATCGGGGGCGGGTCCGTCTTCGGCGCCCTCGCCACGGGTCGCCTCGCCCTCGGCGGACGGCGCCTCTGGCGGGACCTCCTCGAAGGCGGGACGCGCGTGGTGCCAGGGCGCGTCCGTCGAACGGGGCGGCTTCGCCGGTTTCGCGGCGTCCTCCGGCGCCTTGCCCTCGGCCGGGCCGGTGTCCGGCCTGCCCTCGGCCCGCTGGCTCGCCGAGCCCTGGGACGCGCTGCGGGCCCGGCGCGGAGCCGGTGCGCCGCCGCCCTGCGGGGCACCGCCCTCGCCCTGCTGGCTCGCCGAGCCCTCGGACGCGCTACGAGCCCGGCGCGGGGCCGGGGCCTCGTCGCCCTGGCTCGCCGAACCCTCGCTCGCGCTGCGCGCCCGGCGCGGCGGTGCGCCCTCGCCCGTGGTGCGGGTGCGGCGGGCCGGGCGCTCGGGGGCGGCGGGCAACTGGCCCTTGAGCGGGCCCCACTCATTGGGGTCGGGGACCCCCGGCGGCAGCATCTGCCGCCGCTTGGGCCCGCCGTGCTCCGCTTCCCCCGGCTCCTTGGCGCCGGGCCATGCCTTGACCACCCGTGCCGCCAGGACGAAGTCCTTGCGCAGCGGGTGGCCCTCGAAGTTCTCCGGGAGCAGCAGCGGCACCAGATGGGGGTGGCCGGTGAAGTCCACGCCGAACATCTCGTGTGTCTCGCGCTCGTGCCAGGCGGCACCGGCGTAGACGCCGATGGCGCTGGGCAGCACCGGAGCGTCATGCGGCACGGTGGTGCGGACCAGCAGGGTCCGTACCTCGCCCCGGCCGACCGCCGCCAGATGGGCGCAGACCCGGAAGCCCGTGCCGGGCTCGTCAACGGCGCTCAGCCAGTCGAAGAAGGTGCAGCCGAGCACATCCCTGGCGGTGCGCAGCGCTTCCAGCCAGGTGTCGGCGGGGACGTCCACGGTCAGCAGCCCATACGCCTCCTCGGCGGTGGCCTCCGGCCCGAACAGCTCGGTGACCTCGGCAGGCAGCCGGTTCATGCGTCACCCCCGGGCGGCGCCACCAGCCCGCTGCGCAGCTGCGCCACCGACGCGCCGGAACCGGCGGAGCCGTACCGCTCCTCCAGCGACTCCGCCGCGATCTTCTCCTGGAGCTTGAGGATGCCCTGGAGCAGCGCCTCGGGCCGGGGCGGGCAGCCGGGGACATAGACGTCGACCGGGATGATCTGGTCCACGCCCTTGGTGACCGAGTAGGAGTCCCAGTAGGGGCCGCCGCAGTTGGAGCAGGCGCCGAAGGAGATGACGTACTTGGGCTCGGGCATCTGCTCGTAGAGCCGCTTGACCGCGGGCGCCATCTTGTCCGTCACCGTGCCGGAGACGATCATCAGGTCCGCCTGCCGGGGGCCCGGCGCGAAGGGGATCACGCCCAGGCGGATGAAGTCGTGCCGCGCCATGGACGCGGCGATGAACTCGATCGCACAGCAGGCGAGTCCGAAGTTGAAGACCCAGAGGCTGTAGCGGCGGCCCCAGTTGAGAACCACCTTCATCGGCTCGGGGGCGAGCCGGGCCAGCGGTCCCAGCTTGCTTGTCACGTCCACTCCAGGACGCCCTTCTTCCATGCGTACAACAGGCCCACGGCCAGGAAGCCGAGGAAGACAAACATCTCGACGAGGGTGGCGCCGCCGAAGCCGGGCGCCGCGAAAACCGTCGCCCAGGGGAACAGGAAGACCGAGTCCACGGCGAACACCACATAGAGGAAGGCGTAGACGTAGTAGCGCACCTGGGTGTGGGCCCAGCCCTCGCCGACCGGGTCCACCCCGCACTCATAGGTCAGCAGCTTCTCCGGCGTCGGCACCACCGGCCGCAGCAGCCGGCCGGCTCCGAAGGCGACGCAGACGAACAGCACACCGATCACGGCGAGCAGGCCCACGACGCCATAGCCGTCGAAATACGCGGAGCTGTCCGCGATGCCCGCGGTTGCCTCCGGCACGTGTGGCCCCTCGCTCCCTGTGCGGCTTTTCGTCCGCATTGATCGACATTCGACGAAACGTACGCACGGGAGTCTATGGCCTGTGGGCCGGGGAGCGGGCAGCGCTGTTCGGCCGGAGGTGGGGTTATCCCCACCCAGGGGCCGCCCACCGCCCCCATGGTGGGCGGCCTTGGGGAGCAGGCACGCTTGGCGCATGAGCACAGCCCGCACCGCACACACGGCCCGTCCGGCCCCCGCCCTGGACGATGACCGGCCGCCGCCCGCCCGGCCCGCCTATGACGCCCGTACCTGGCGCGAGGTCGCGCATCTGCTGGTCAATCTGCTGGAGGGTCTGGCCGGTTTTGTCTACACCGTGCTGTGGCTGTTTCCGGGAGTGGCGCTGTCGGTGACGGTGATCGGGCTGCCACTGCTGGCGGCCGGCCTGGCCGGGGCGCGGGTGCTGGGCCGGCTGGCCCGGGCCCGGGCGCGGGCGCTGCTGGGGGTGCGGATCGAGGAGCCGGGTCCGATGCCGACCCGGGGCGGGCGGCTGGTCCGGCTGCGGCTGCGGCTGACCGATCCGGTGGCCTGGCGGACCACGCTCTATGCCTTCCTCCGGCTGCCCTGGGGGGTGCTGTGCTTTGCCGTCACCCTGGTGACGCTGCTGATGGCCTGGCCGGTGCTGGCCTATGTGACCCGGGCGCTGACCTCGGTGGACCGGGCGATGGTGCGGTCCCTGCTGTCCCCGTCCAGCGAGCTGGAGCGACGGGTGGCGGAGCTGGAGCAGGGCCGGGGCGTGGTGGTGGACACCGCCGCCGCCGATCTGCGCCGCATCGAGCGCGATCTGCATGACGGGGCCCAGGCCCGCCTGGTCGCCCTGGCCATGGGCCTGGGTCTGGCCAAGGAGAAGGTCCTGGAGGACCCGGACGCGGCGGCGAAGATGGTGGACGAGGCCCATGGCGAGGTGAAGCTCGCCCTCCAGGAGCTGCGCGACCTGGCCCGCGGCATCCACCCGGCCGTGCTCACCGACCGCGGCCTGGACGCCGCCCTGTCCTCGGTGGCCGGCCGCTGCACCGTCCCGGTCTCCGTCCGGGTTGATCTGAAGGAGCGTCCGGCACCGGCCATCGAGGGCATCGCCTACTTCACCGTCTCCGAGCTGCTGCAGAACATCAGCAAGCACAGCCGGGCCCGTTCGGCCGAGGTCGAGCTGTGGCGGGCCAAGGACCGGCTGCTGATCCAGGTCCGGGACGACGGGCAGGGCGGTGCCGGTACGGACCGGGGCAGCGGACTGGCCGGGCTGGCCGAGCGGCTGGGCTCGGTGGACGGCCTGTTCGCCGTGGACTCCCCGGCCGGCGGCCCGACCGTGATCACCGCCGAACTGCCCTGGCGCGGCCGTACCGCCGAGAAGGACTAGCCAGGGTGGGGAAAACCCCACCCCCGGAACACCCACTCCCCGCATGGTCCGGCCGGCCCTGCCTTGCCAGGCTTGGTGTCAGGTCGACAGGACGACGAAGGACGAGATGAGCCAGATGGCCATGAGTTACGAAGCCGAACGGCCGGGACCCCGGCTGCCCTTGGTGCTGCGGGCACCGCTGGCGGGCCGCACCTGGCGGGAGTTCCTCTACCTCCAGCTCAACTTCCCCGTGGCACTGGCCGCTTTCGTCTACAGCGTGACAATGATCGCGGTCGGCGGCGGCCTGCTGATCACCTTTGTGGGACTGCCGATCCTGGCCGCCACGCTCTACGGGGCCCGGCTGTTCGGCGCCTTTGAGCGCGGGCGGGCGCGGCTGCTGCTGGGCCTTGAGGTGGAGGCGCCGCGTCCGGTGCGGACGGACAACCGGCGCGGCGGGGTGACGGGCTGGACGCTCGGCCTGTTCAAGAGCGACACCACCTGGCGGAATCTGCTCTATATGCTGATCCACTTTCCGTGGGCGGTGTGCACCTTCGCCATCTCGCTGCCCCTGTGGCTGATGGGCTGGGCGGCGCTGCTCTACCCGGCGTACCAGTGGATGTACCCGACCTGGTGGGGCAAGCCGGGCTGGGACCTGTTCAGCACCCCGACCCGGTCCTACTACCTGGACAGCCCCCTGGACATCGCCGTCACCTGCGGCGTGGGGCTGGGCGTGGTGCTGGCCACCCCCTGGATCATGCACGGCATGACCCAGGTGGACCGGCTGCTGGTGAAGACGCTGCTGGGCCCGTCCCGGCTGGCGGCCCGGGTGCAGGAGCTGGAGCAGGACCGGGGCGTGGTGGTGGACACCGCCGCCGCCGATCTGCGCCGCATCGAGCGCGATCTGCATGACGGGGCCCAGGCCCGCCTGGTCGCCCTGGCCATGGATCTGGGCCTGGCCAAGGAGAAGCTGACCGAGGACCCGGACGCGGCGGCCAAGATGGTGGACGAGGCCCATGGCGAGGTGAAGCTCGCCCTCCAGGAGCTGCGCGACCTGGCCCGTGGCATCCACCCCGCCGTGCTCACCGACCGCGGCCTGGACGCCGCCCTGTCCTCGGTGGCCGGCCGCTGCACCGTCCCGGTCACCGTCGATGTGGACCTGGCCGAGCGGCCCGCGCCGGCCATCGAGGGCATCGCCTACTTCACCGCCTCCGAACTGCTGCAGAACATCAGCAAGCACAGCCGGGCCCGTTCGGCCCGGGTGGAGGTCTGGCGTTCCGGCAGCCGGCTGATGCTCCAGGTGTGGGACGACGGCCGGGGCGGCGCCAGTACGGACCAGGGCAGCGGACTGGCCGGGCTGGCCGAGCGGCTGGGCTCGGTGGACGGCCTGCTGGTGGTGGACTCCCCGGAGGGCGGCCCCACCACGGTGACCGCGGAACTGCCCTGGCGCGAGCGGGGATGACGCCGGCGCCCCCACGGCCTGCGATGCTTGGCCCCAGGATTGCCAACGATTCAGGGGGCCGTGGGCCGTGGTGGAAGACAGGGTACGGGTGGTCATCGCCGAGGACTCGGTGCTGCTCAGGGAGGGGCTGACCCGGTTGCTGACCGACCGCGGCCTGGAGGTGGTGGCCGGGGTGGGGGACGCCGAGGCGCTGCTGAAGACGGTGCGCGAGCTGGCGGACGAGAACGCGCTGCCGGATGTGGTGGTGGCCGATGTGCGGATGCCGCCGACCCACACCGACGAAGGGGTGCGGGCCTCGGTGCGGCTGCGCAAGGACCACCCGGAGCTCGGGGTCCTGGTCTTCTCCCAGTATGTGGAGGAGCAGTACGCCACCGAGCTGCTGGCCGGCAGCAGCCGGGGCGTGGGCTATCTGCTCAAGGACCGGGTGGCCGAGGTACGGGAGTTTGTGGACGCGGTGGTCCGGGTCGCCCGGGGCGGCACCGCCCTGGACCCGGAGGTGGTGGCCCAGCTGCTGGGCCGCAGCCGCAAGCAGGATGTGCTGGCCGGGCTGACCCCGCGGGAGCGCGAGGTCCTGGGCCTGATGGCGGAGGGACGGACCAACTCCGCCATCGCCCGGCAGCTGGTGGTGAGCGACGGGGCGGTGGAGAAGCACGTCAGCAATATCTTCCTGAAGCTGGGACTGTCGCCAAGTGACGGGGATCACCGTCGGGTTCTGGCGGTCCTGACATACCTGCGTTCATGATCATTTGACGTAGCGTCAAAGGAATGTCAGGCCCCCAGGTGGGGGGTCCACCCATCGCGGCAGGACTGCGACCAAAGTCGGAGCGGGGGCCGGCCCAGGATCCCGCCGGAGGCGCCCGGCAAACCACCGCGAAACCGGATGAACCACCGGGCCGTCCCAGGGCGGCTCTAGCAGTCCTCCCCGGGCGCCCCAAGCCTTCCCCCGTACGATGGCCATGGGAACGCCGCCTGAGCACCACCGCGTGCGCGGCGCCGCCACGAGGGAGGTCCGAAGCAGTGACCAGCCAGGTCAGCAGCCCGGCCGAACAGGCCGATTCAGCCGAACAGCCAGGCTTCTCCCCGCCCAGCGCGGGCGAGGAGCCGTCGCGCCTCGCGGGACAGCGCGGCCCCACGGCGAACGGCAGCACGAAGGAGGTGCGCCGGCTGGACCGGGTGATCATCCGGTTCGCGGGTGACTCCGGTGACGGCATGCAGCTCACCGGTGACCGCTTCACCTCGGAGACCGCCTCGTTCGGTAACGACCTGTCGACCCTGCCGAACTTCCCGGCCGAGATCCGGGCCCCCGCCGGCACCCTGCCGGGCGTCTCGTCGTTCCAGCTGCACTTCGCGGACCACGACATCCTCACCCCCGGTGACGCGCCCAATGTCCTGGTCGCCATGAACCCGGCCGCGCTCAAGGCCAACCTGGCCGATGTCCCGCGCGGCGCCGAGATCATCGTCAACACCGACGAGTTCACCAAGCGGCCGATGGCCAAGGTGGGTTACCAGACCAACCCGCTGGAGGACGGCTCGCTGGACGCCTACAACGTCCACCCGGTGCCGCTGACCACGCTGACCATCGAGGCGCTCAAGGAGTTCGGGCTCTCCCGCAAGGAGGCCGAGCGCAGCAAGAACATGTTCGCGCTGGGCCTGTTGTCGTGGATGTACCACCGGCCCACCGAGAACACCGAGGCGTTCCTGCGCAAGAAGTTCGCCAGGAAGCCGGAGATCGCCGAGGCCAATGTGGCGGCGTTCCGGGCCGGCTGGAACTTCGGCGAGACCACCGAGGACTTCGCGGTCTCCTATGAGGTCGCCCCGGCCAACTCCGCCTTCCCGGCCGGCACCTACCGCAACATCTCCGGCAACCTCGCCCTGTCCTACGGCCTGATCGCCGCCGCCCGCCAGGCGGACCTGCCGCTCTACCTGGGCTCGTACCCGATCACCCCGGCCTCCGACATCCTGCATGAGCTGTCGCGGCACAAGAACTTCGGGGTTCGCACCTTCCAGGCCGAGGACGAGATCGCCGGCATCGGCGCCGCGCTGGGCGCGGCCTTCGGCGGCGCGCTCGCCGTCACCACCACCTCCGGGCCCGGTGTGGCCCTGAAGTCGGAGACCATCGGCCTGGCCGTCTCGCTCGAACTGCCGCTGCTGGTGGTGGACATCCAGCGCGGCGGCCCGTCCACCGGCCTGCCCACCAAGACCGAACAGGCCGACCTGCTGCAGGCCATGTACGGGCGCAACGGCGAGGCCCCGGTGCCCATCGTCGCGCCGAAGACCCCGGCCGACTGCTTTGACGCCGCCCTGGACGCGGCCCGGATCGCGCTCACCTACCGCACCCCGGTCTTCCTGCTCTCCGACGGCTACCTGGCCAATGGCTCCGAGCCCTGGCGCATCCCGGAGACGGACGAACTGCCCGACCTGCGGGTGCAGTTCGCCACCGGCCCCAACCACACCCTGGCCGATGGCACCGAGGTCTTCTGGCCCTACAAGCGCGACCCCGAGACCCTGGCCCGCCCCTGGGCGGTGCCCGGCACCCCCGGCCTGGAACACCGCATCGGCGGCATCGAGAAGCAGGACGGCACCGGAAACATCTCCTACGACCCGGCCAACCACGACTTCATGGTCCGCACCCGGCAGGCCAAGGTCGACGGCATCGCGGTCCCGGAGCTGGCGGTCGACGACCCCGGCGGCCAGGCGGACACCCTGGTGCTGGGCTGGGGCTCCACCTACGGGCCCATCACCGCCGCGGTCCGCCGGGTCCGCCGCGAGGGCGGCCATATCGCCCAGGCCCACCTGCGCCACCTCAACCCCTTCCCGGCCAACCTCGGCCAGGTGCTGGGCCGTTACCGCCGGGTGGTGGTCCCCGAGATGAACCTCGGCCAGCTCGCCACCCTGCTCCGCGCCCTCCCCCGTAGCCTGAACGGCACGGGCGGTACCCCCACCCTGACCGACATCCGCTCCCACACCCAGGTCAGCGGCATGCCGTTCAAGGCCGAGCAGCTCGCCACCGTGCTCAAGGAGGCCATCGATGACTGAGGCACTGAGCCTTGTGCCCAAGGCCGAAGCCCAGCAGTCCATGAAGGACTTCAAGTCCGACCAGGAAGTCCGCTGGTGCCCCGGCTGCGGCGACTACGCCATCCTCGCCGCCGTGCAGGGCTTTATGCCCGAACTCGGCCTGGCGAAGGAGAACATCGTCTTTGTCTCCGGCATCGGCTGCTCCTCCCGCTTCCCGTACTACATGAACACCTACGGGATGCACTCCATCCACGGCCGCGCCCCGGCCATCGCCACCGGACTGGCCACCTCCCGGCGGGACTTGAGCGTCTGGGTGGTCACCGGTGACGGCGACGCCCTGTCCATCGGCGGCAACCACCTCATCCACGCCCTGCGCCGCAACGTCAACTTGAAGATCCTGCTGTTCAACAACCGGATCTACGGCCTGACCAAGGGCCAGTACAGCCCGACCTCCGAGGTCGGCAAGATCACCAAGTCGACGCCCATGGGCTCCCTGGACGCGCCCTTCAACCCGGTGTCCCTGGCCATCGGCGCCGAGGCGAGCTTTGTCGCCCGTACCGTCGACTCCGACCGCAAGCACCTCACCGAGGTGCTGCGCCAGGCCGCCGAGCACCCGGGCACCGCACTGGTGGAGATCTACCAGAACTGCAATATCTTCAACGACGGCGCCTTCGAGGCCCTCAAGGCTGGATTGAATTCAAAAGCAGGGCAGCAGGCCCAGGAGGCGGTGATCCGCCTGGAGCACGGGCAGCCCATCCGCTTCGGTGTGGACGGCACCAAGGGCGTGGTGCGCAACCAGGCCACCGGTGATCTGGAGGTCGTGGAGGTCACCGCGGAGAACGAGGGGCGGGTACTCATCCATGACGCGCACACCGCCTCCCCCACCACCGCCTTCGCGCTCTCCCGCCTCGCCGATCCGGACACCCTGCACCAGACGCCCATCGGCGTCTTCCGCGACGTCCGGCGGCCGGTCTACGACACCCTGATGACCGACCAACTGGAGACCGCGGTGGAGCAGCAGGGCAAGGGAGACCTGGCCGCCCTGCTCGCCGGCAACGACACCTGGACCGTCGCCGGCTGAGGCCACCGACGGCGAACCGACGGCCGGGCACCGATCGGGTGCCCGGCCGACGCGTCTCACCGGCCACCGCAGGGGTATCAGCTCTGCTATGGGCATGGCCGAAACCGCACCACCCGTCCGCGACCGGCTCCGCTACCGCATCAAGTGCCATCTGCTGGGCCCACCGCTCGTCACCGAGCAACTCGCCCACGAGAAGCTCTCCAACTCCATGGCACTGGGCGTCCTCGCCTCCGACTGCATCTCCTCCACCGCCTATGGCACCGAGGAGATGCTGCGCATCCTGGTCCCGGTCACCGGGCTCGCCGCCTTCACCCTGCTGATGCCGGTCACCGGCGCCATCCTGCTGGTGCTGCTGCTGCTCACGCTCTCCTACCGGGACGTGGTCTCCGTCTACACCCGGGCCGGCGGCTCCTATGTGGTGGCCCGGGAGAACTTCGGCCCGCGCATCGCCCAGATCGCCGCGGTGGCGCTGCTGGTCGACTACATCGTCACCGTCGCGGTGCAGACCGCCGCCGGCACCGACGCCCTGATCTCCCTGGCCCACCTGGTGGGCCACGGCTACCACGGCATCGACAACCTCAAGTTGCCCATCACCGTGGGGGTGGTGGTGCTGCTGATGTACGGAAACCTGCGAGGCATCCGGGAGGCGGGCCGCGCCTTCGCCGCCCCCGCCTATCTCTTCATTCTCGCCGTCGCCCTGCTGCTGGCCATCGGCCTGGTACGGGCCCTCACCGGCGGCCTGCCGCACGCCGATGTGCACGCCCAGGGCGCCATCCCGCTGGGCACCTCCGGCAACGGCTGGCTCTATGGCACCTCGCTGTTCATGGTGCTGCGTGCCTTCGCCAACGGCGGCTCCTCGCTCACCGGCCTGGAGGCCATCTCCAACGGCGTCTCCGCCTTCCGCAGCCCCCAGGGCCGCAACGCCCGCCGCACCCTCACCACCATGAGCGCCATCCTGGGCGTGATGGTGCTGGGCGTCTCCGTCCTGGCCCACTACACCCACGCCATCCCCTACACCGACGGCAACCCCACCGTGATCGCCCAGGAAGCCCACCTGATCTTCGGCGACAGCTGGCTGGGCACCGCCGGCCTGGTCTATGTCCAGCTCGCCACCGCGCTGATCCTCTACACCGGCGCCAACACCCCCTTCACCGGCTTCCCCTTCCTGGCCAGCTTTGTCGCCGAGGACCGCTTCCTGCCCCGCCAGCTCACCCGGCGCGGCCACCGCCTGGCCTTCTCCAACGGCATCATCTGCCTCACCGTGGTCTCGCTGGCCCTGCTCTTTGTCACCGGCAGCAGCGTGGACAAACTGGTGGCGCTCTACGCCATCGGCGTCTTCACCGGATTCACCATGGCCGCCGCCGGTATGACCGCCCACCACTGGCGCCGCGAGGAACCGCACCGCCGGCTGAAGATCGGCGTCAACCTGGCCGCCGCCATCACCTCCGCCCTGGTGGTGGTGATCTTCGCCATCACCAAGTTCACCGAGGGCGCCTGGCTGGTGGTGGTGGTCTTCCCGCTCGGCGTCTGGGCCCTGATCCGCATCAACCACACCTACCGGCTGGAGGCCGAGGCCCTGGAACACGTCCCGGCCCTGGCCGCCGACCGGCCACGCTGGCAGCGCCACCGGGTATACGTCCTGGTGGACACCCTGGACCTGGCCGCCGTCAAGGCGCTGCGCTACGCCCAGGAACTGCGGCCGGACGAGGTGCGGGTGCTGCACTTCGTCATCGACGAGGCCCGGGCCCGGCACCTGGTGTCCCGCTGGAGCCAGGTCTCCGGCATCAATGTCCCGCTGGAGCTGGTGGACTGCCCCGACCGCCGGCTGCGCCATGCGGTGGTCGGACTGGCCGCCCGCACCACCGCCGACGGCACCACCGCGCTCACCCTGCTGATCCCGCGCCGTATCTACTCCACCCCGCTGGGCCGGCTGCTGCACCGGGACACCGGCGAGCAGATGGCCAAGACCCTGGAGCAGCTGCCCAATGTGGCGGTGACCATCCTGCCCTTCGATGTCACCACGGCCGTACGGCGGCTACGCGCCCGGGAACACGCCGCCCGGGAAGCGGCCGGGCGGGAGGCCGCCGGCCCCCGGACATGACCGTTTCCGGGCACGCACATGACATGCCCCTCCCCCGGGCGTTACCGTCACCGGGTCGCACCGCCGTACCACCCCAGGGAGGGAACCGTGATCCAACCGGATACCCCACGCAGCGAGGCCCGCACCGGTTTCCTCTATGGCACCGCCGCCTATGCCATCTGGGGCCTGTTCCCCCTCTACTGGCCGCTGCTGCGGCCCACCGGTCCGGTGGAGATCCTGGCCCACCGCATGGTGTGGTCCCTGGTCACGGTGGCCGTCGCGCTGACCGTCACCCGCCGCTGGGCCTGGATACGCCCGCTGCTGCGCCAGCCCCGCCGGCTGGCGCTGGTCGCCACCGGGGCCACGCTGATCTCCGCCAACTGGGGCCTCTACATCTGGGCCGTCAACTCCGGCCATGTGGTGGAGACTTCGCTGGGCTACTTCATCAACCCGCTGGTGGTGATCGCCCTGGGCGTGCTGGTGATGCGCGAACGGCTTCGGCCGGTGCAGTGGGCGGCCGTGGGCATCGGGACGGCCTCGGTGGTGGTCCTGGCGATCGGCTATGGCAAGCCGCCGTGGATCGCCCTGGGGCTGGCCGCCTCCTTCGGCACCTACAGCCTGGTGAAGAAGAAGGTGGCGCTGGGCGGCCTGGAGTCGATGGCCGCCGAGACCGCCGTGCAGTTCCTGCCCGCCCTGGGCTATCTGGTCTTCCTCGGCGCCCAGGGCAGGAGCGGCTTCCTCAGCGCCGGGGCCGGCCATGCCGCGCTGCTGGCCGTCTCCGGCCTGATCACCGCCGTCCCGCTGATCGCCTTTGGCGCGGCCGCCGTCCGGCTGCCGCTGTCGGTGATGGGCATGCTCCAGTACCTGGCGCCGGTCTTCCAGTTCGCGCTGGGGCTGCTGGTCTTCCATGAGGCCATGCCCGCCGAGCGCTGGGCCGGCTTCGCCCTGGTCTGGCTGGCACTGGCCCTGCTCACCTGGGACGGACTGCGGGCCGGCCGGGCCGCCCGGGCCGAACTGGACGCGGCCCGCACCAAGGCCGCCACGGCCGGCCCGGCCGACTCGACCGACGGGCAGAAGCGGAACGCGGAGTCCGAAATCCGCTCCTGACAGACCCCGGGGCGGCTCCCAACATCAGCCTCACCAAGCGAAGTTGGGAGCCCCCCAGGTCACGCCCACAACCGGCTAGGACAGCACATCCTTCACCGTGAACCTGGCCCAGGCCGCCGAGCCGAACACCGCCGCGTACAGCCCCTGCAGCCCCAGGTTCCGCCAGATCTGGTCCGGATAGACGGGATCGCGCAGCAGATCCGCGAAGCTCAGCCAGTAGTGCGGGAACAAATAGGGCTGGATCGCGTGCAGTTGGGGGAACTGGTCCAGAATCTGCACGGTGATCACCACACCCACGGTGGTGGCCATGGCGGCGACCCCGCTGCCGGTGAGCGTGGAGACAAACAGCCCCAGGGCGGCGATGCCCACCAGGGACAGCGCCACCAGCCCGGCGATCAGCAGCCCGCGCAGCAGTCCCTCGCCGAAGGACACCGTGGTGCCGCTGATCAGCGTCACCTCGCCCAGCGGAAACAGCAACATGCCCACCAGCAGCGCGGAAACGGCCACCACCAGGGTGGCGGCCAGGCAGAAGACCATGGTCGCGGTGAACTTGGCGAGCAGCAGCCGGCTCCGGCCGGCCGGCGCCACCAGCAGATAGCGCAGGGTGCCGCTGTTCGCCTCGCCGGCCACCGAGTCCCCGGCCACCACACCCACCGCCATCGGCAGGAAGAACGGCAGGGTGGCGGCCAGCGCCGCGAAGACCAGGAACAGACCGTTGTTGGTGACCTGGCTGAGGAAGGCCGGCCCCTGGCCGTCGCCCCCTCGGGCCGTCTGGCCACCGTCGTGCGTCTGGATCCTGACCGCCACCCCGATCAGCACCGGGACGGCCGCCAGCACCCCCAGCAGTACCAGGGTGCGCCACCGGCGGAACACCGTGGCCACCTCGCTGCCGAACAGCGACAGCCGCCAACGACGGCCGCTCCGCTCCTCCGGCACGGCCCCAGCCCGCGACGCCTCAGCCCGCGACATCGAAACCCTCTCCGGTCAGCGCCACAAAGGCGTCCTCCAGCGAGACCCGCTCGGCACCGAAGGCCCGGACCCTGACCCCGGCCCGCACCAGTGCCGCGTTCAGCTCCGCCAGGTCCTCCTCGGCCGGCGGTTCGCCGGTGACCTGCTCGCCCCGCACCGTCAGATCGTTCACCCCGTGCTCCTTGAGCACCCGCACCGCCTCCGTGGGGTCCGGGGTGGTCACGGCCAGCCGGCCCCGTACCGAGGAGGCCAGCTCCCGCACCGTGCCCTGGGTCAGCAGCCGCCCCTGGGCCATCACCGCCACATGGCTGCACACCTGCTCGATCTCGTCCAGCAGATGCGAGGAGAGGAAGACCGTGGTGCCCTCCTCCGCCAACTCCCTTACCAGAGACCGGATTTCCCGCATGCCCTGCGGGTCCAGGCCATTGGTGGGCTCGTCCAGCACCAGCAGCTCACGCGGCCGCAGCAGCGCGGCCGCCAGGCCGAGCCGCTGCTTCATGCCCAGCGAATAGGCGCGCGCCTTCTTGCCCGCGGCCGCGGTCAGACCCACCCGCTCCAGCGCGGCGCCGATCCGCGCGGCACGGGTGCGCGGATCGGCGGTGGGGTCGGCGGCGTCAAAGCGCACCAGGTTGTCGCGCCCGCTGAGGAAGCCATAGAGCGCGGGCCCCTCGATCAGCGCGCCCACCCTGGGCAGCACCCGCCCGCCCGAGCGGGGCATGGGCTCGCCCAGCACCCGGGCCACCCCGGAGGTGGGCTCGATCAGACCCATCAGCATCCTGATGGTGGTGGTCTTGCCGGAACCATTGGGCCCCAGGAAGCCGAAGACACTCCCCCGTGGCACCACCAGATCGAGCCCGTCGACGGCGAGCTGACCACCGCGGTAGCGCTTGGTCAGCCCCTCCGTCTCAATGGCCGTGGAACTACCGGCCGGCATTGCCGTCCGCGGCCTTGACCAGCGTGTCCTTGTCGACCGCACCGGCGTAGACCCGGCCGTCGTCGGTCAGCAGCACATTGACCAGCCGGGTGCTGATGACCCGTCCGGAGCCAAAGGAGCCATTGACCTTGCTGCCGAAGCTGTCCAGCAGCTGGTTCGCCCGGGACGCGTCCTTGCCGCCCTTGCCGGCCTGCGGACGGATGCCCTTGTCGGCGCCCTTGAGCTCCATCACCGAGGTCCAGCCCTTGCCGATCACCCGGGAATCGCCGTGCTGCCCCTTGGCGTCCCTCTGGTGCTGCTTCGCCTTGCCCTCGTTCTTGCCCTCGTTCTTGCCCTCGGTCACCTTGGCGCCCTTGGGCGGGGTGAAGTCGAAGGAGGAGGCGCTGGGCTTGTTGAAGGAGATCTTGGTGAAGACGGCGTCCAGGGCCGCCTTGCCGCCGCCCTTGGGGGAGACGGTGAAGCGCAGCGGAGTGCCGTTCTTGGCGTCCACCGCGATACGCACCGCGCCGATGGTGGTGGCGTCCTGCTTGGGCTTGATGGTCAGCCGGTAGGCGTCCCGCCCGGCCACCTTGGCGGTGCCGTCCACCGACACCGAGGTGGTGTCGTCCACCGCGGCCAGCGCCTTCTTGGCCAGCTCCTGCGGGGAGGCGGCGGCCGGGGCGTTCCCGGCGTCCTGGTGACGGGCCTGGGTGGAGTGGTACGCGGTGTTGGTGCCGCTGTCGTAGGCCCAGACCTGATCACCGTTGTGGATCAGGCTGTACTCGGCGGCCCGCTCCACGATGGAGACCCGCTGCTTGTCCGGGCCGTCGGCGGCCAGGCGCAGCGTGTGGGTGCCGGAGACCAACTCGGTGAGCTTGGCCTGGGGGTCGGCGGAGCCGCCGCCGTGCGCGCCCTTGCCGCCCGTCCCGAAGGACATCCCGGCGGGCAGCGAGGGCAGTCCCAGGTCGGAGGTGACCCGCACCGATCCGGACATCCGCTGCACATCGGAGCCGGCCACCTTGGCTATCAGGTCCTGAGCGCTGATCTTCGGCAGGTCCGGGTCACCGGACTTGGCGATGGCCGAGCCGATGCCGATGGTCGCCGCGGCGACACCGGCGATCGCGACCGGCACCGCATAGCGAACCGCCCGGCGGCTCGGTTGGATCCGTGCTGACATCTGCTTACCTCCGTCGTCGGCGGCGGTCGTCGAGTGCTTCACACGTCCTGCACCAAGGCTCATTGTGGCCCCGACCGCTCGGTGCCGGCGCGGGAGTTCCGGAGGTTCTCCCCCCGGGAAGTCACCACCCATTCCACCAATGCGCCCGGCCGCCGTCATCAGCCGACGGGATCAACTCGGTGTACCTCTCGGGTAGGACACCCCGTCCACCCCGGTCCGCCGCAAGGCTGCCGACGGGCCGTCAGCCGGCCCGGTGCACCACCGCGTCGCAGAGCGCCACCAGCGCGTCCTTGGCGGTGCAGGAGGGCAGCGGGGCCAGGGTGGTCCGCGCCTCCTCGGCATAGCGCACGGTGTCCCGGCGGGCCTGCTCCAGGGCCGGGTGGACGCGCAGTTTGCGCAGCACCTCGGCGAGCAGGGCGTCATCGGTGAGGTCGCCGTCCAGCATCCGGCACAGCTCCACGTCCTCCGGGGAGCCGGTGGCGGCGGCCCGGGCGCGCAGGTGCAGCACAGGCAGAGTGGCGATGCCCTCACGCAGGTCGGTGCCCGGGGTCTTGCCGGACTCATGGGAGTCGCTGGTGATGTCCAGGACGTCGTCGGCCAGCTGGAAGGCGATGCCCAGCCGCTCCCCGTAGTGGGTGAGGATCTCCACCACCTGCTCGTCGGCGCCGGACATCAGGGCCCCGTAGCGGCCGGAGACCGCCACCAGCGAGCCGGTCTTGCCGGCCAGCACATCCAGGTAGTGGTCGATGGGGTCGCGGCCGTCCCGGGGACCGGCGGTCTCCAGGATCTGACCGGTGACCAGGCGCTCAAAGGCCTCGGACTGGATGCGGACCGCCTCCGGGCCGAGGTCGGCCAGGATCCGCGAGGCGCGGGAGAACAGGAAGTCGCCGGTCAGCACCGCCAGCGAGTTGCCCCAGCGGGCGTTGGCGCTGTCCACGCCACGGCGCACCTCGGCCTCGTCCATCACATCGTCGTGGTAGAGCGTGGCCAGATGGGTCAGCTCCACCACCACCGCCGAGGGCACCACGCCCGGGGCGTAGGGGTCACCGAACTGGGCGGCCAGCATCACCAGCAGCGGACGGAAGCGCTTGCCGCCGGCCTTGACCAAGTGCTGGGCGGCCTCGGTGATGAACGGCACATCGCTCTTGCAGGCGGCCAGCAGGCCCTCCTCGACAGCGGCCAGACCAGCCTGGACATCGGCCTCAAGAGCCTGGTCCCGCACGCTCAGCCCAAAGGGCTCGACGACGGTCACGAGGGGTACTCCTGTCTGCCTACGGACACGGGGATTGTCGATGTGTCGCTGTCTTCACCAAAAGTCAGCGTATCCGGTCGGCTGTCGATCACCGCCGGGTCCCCTGTCCGTACGGCCGTCCCGCCGTGCGGCGGCCGCGCCTTCGGCGCGGTTTCCGCCCACCCGTCCGCCCGTTGCCCGGCGTGGTCACCGCCGGACAACGGCCCCGGGGCACACCCCACTAAATCCGCGCGACCTCCCGCGCCACCCGCGGGCTCGCGTACTCCGTGCCGCACACAAACCGCATCACCGGCCCATAACTGGCCGCCGCCGGCAGCCCGGTGAAGAACAGCCCCGGTACCGAGGACCGGTATCCGGAGCCCAGCCGGGGCCCGCCGGCGCTCACCGCCAGCCGCGTCCGGAGACCGCCGCCCAGGAACTCCAAAGCGGCCAAATCCACCCGGTATCCGGTGGCCGCGATCACATGGTCGGCGACCAGCTCGCTCTCCCAGCCCCGCTCGTCCGCCAGGGCCAGCACCGGCCGGCCGTCCTCCACCCGGGCCCGCGCCACCCGCTTGCCCTCGGTGACCCGCACCCGCCCGATGAACCGCTCTCGCAGCCACCAGGCGCCCAGCGGCCCCAGCACCCGCCGCACCAGGTACTCCCGGGCCTGCGCGGGCAGATGGCGGAACCCGTCCGCGTGGTACGAGAAGGCGTACAGCGACCAGGCCCGCCCGAAAGGGGTGTCCGGCTTCAGCGGCGACTGCCCGTCCGGGGCCGCCCCGAAGCGCACCGCGCCCCGCCGCCGGGCCACCACCCGTACCGAGGCGGCCCCGGCCTCGGCCAGCAGCACCGCGCTCTCCAGGGCCGACTGCCCGGCGCCGACCACCACCACTTCCTTGCCGGCGAAGCCGGACAGGTCCCGGTGGTGCGAACTGTGCGAGATGGGGCCGGTGGCGGACGGGCCGTCCGGCACCGCCGCGGCCAGCTCGGCCGGCATCCGGGCGAAGCCGGTCAGCCCGGTGGCCACCACCACCGCCCGGGCGGCGAACTGGTCACCGGAGTCCAGCTTCAGCTCGAACCCGCCGCCGCGCTCCCGGCGCTCCACCGACACCACCCGTACCTGCTCCAGGTCCGGCACCAGGCGCCGCTGGAACCACTCCCCGTAGCGGGCGAAGGTCTCCACCGGGATGGCGTCCCAGTCGGACTCGAAGCGCCGCTCCCCCACCTCCTGGCAGAAGTCGAACAGGGTGTGTCCCGGCTGCGGGGCGTCGATGCTGGAGGCGGCCGGTGTGGATTTCAGCAGCATCCCGGCCGGCATGTGCTCCCGCCAGGCCACCATGGGATCACCGAAGACACGCACCGGAATGGCACGCGCCCGCAGGTGAGCGGCGGTGGACAGGCCGTAGGGGCCGGCCCCGATGACTGCTACCGGAAGTGTCACGTGTCTCCTCCAGGGCGTTGTTCGGCCGTGCGATACCGGAGCGGCCGGAATGCGGATCCGGAGGCGGCGCTTTTCGGCCTTGTCAGCCACGCGCCGCGGACGCCACGGCGGTTCGCCGCGAGCGCCACAACTGCCACAGGTGTCTCGCGCCCGGCCCGGCCAGCCGGGCGAGCATGGTCAGAAAGGGTTTGAGGTCGTCCCGGGCCAGCCAGGCCAGCTCGGTGCCGCTGGCCCGCCGGGGAGCGTGCGGGGTGGTGTAGCCGCTGCGCCGGTAGGCGGCCAGCGCCGGCAGGTCGATGTTCTCCACCACAAAGCGGCGGCCGGCCAGTTGCTCACCCTCGGGCACCCGGCGCCCGGTGAGATCCAGGTGCTGGGCACGGACCACATCGATGCCCGCCTCGTTCTCGAACAGCCGGAACTGGGCGCCCATCCGGGGGTTGAAGTCCAGCAGCTTGTAGCGGCCGTCCCGGCGGTCGAACCGCCAGTCCAGGTCGATGATCCCGGAGAAGCCGAGCTGCTTGATGAACTGGGCGGCCAGCGCGGCCAGTTCGGGGTTGTCCACCACATAGGCGTGCGCCGTCATGCCCGCGTGCGGCGGCCAGGAGCGCACCTTGACGCCGGTGAACAGGGCCAGCGGGGTGCTGTCCCGGTCGAAGTAGGCATGCACGATCCAGTCCTCGGCATGCTCGCGCGGCAGGTACTCCTGGAGGATCACCCCGGGGGCCGGCCCCCACTCCCGGGCCAGGGCCAGCAGTTCACGGGCGCCGCCGATCCGGGTGGTGCCATGCACCGCGGGACGCCGCCGCCGCTCGAACGCCTCCCGGTTCTTGGCCACCACCGGAAAGGCCGCCGTCCGCGCGTACTCCTCGATCTCCGCATAGGAGGCGGGGCAGAGGGTGGCCGGCGCGGGCACCCCATGCTCCGCACACAGCTCGTACAGGCCCTGCTTGCTCGCCAGCCGCCGTGGCAACTCCCGTTCCACCGGCGGGAAGAGAAAGGCGGGCGCCAGCTCGGCGGCATGCTCGGCGATCAGCACCGCCGCCTCCTCGTCGGTGGGCAGCAGCACGGCCGGACGGCCGATCCGCTCCCCGATCCGCAGCAGCCCGGCCACCAGCTCGGCGGCATCCTCGGTGCCGGTGGTCGGCCAGACGAACGCTTCGGTGAGATAGCGGGAGAGCGCGGCCGGAGTCCAGCGGTCCTCGGTGATCGCGTACATCGGGACCCCGAGTCTGCCAAGACTGCGTATGGCGCCGACACCGCCGTGGTGCAGAGGATAATCGCCGAACTTCACGATGAGCCCGGGAACGGATCGGTCCGCCTCGGGCGCGCTCCTGCTCGCCACCAGCACCCCCCATGGCCACCCAGCCTCAGCGGCCCCCCACTGTGTGTGACCCGACTTAGGACGCTACTTCGGAATCATCGCTTCCAGCAAGGAGTTACCGGACATTGCCCTACCTTTTCCCACCCTCGGGGCAGCGCCCGAACATCTCTTGCCCGACTGGCGCCAGCACGTAATCTGTGGCCCGAGTGGCCTCCGGCCACCGCCGCCAGGAGCATCCAGGAGAAGGCGAGGCAGCGACCCCATGCCCGAGCACATCCCCAGTGAGCTGCCCGAAGGCGACCCCTTCGGCGCGGACACCCTTCCGTATGGCGTCTTCACCACCCCCGACGCCCCGGACCACCCCCGTATCGGCGTCCGTTACGGCGCACATGTGCTGGACGCGGCGGCGGCCGCGGCGGCGCATGGCTCCGCCTACGCCGACCTGCTGGACCAGCCGGTGCTCAACCCGCTGCTGGCCGCGGGCCGTCCCGTCTGGCAGGCGGTGCGCGCCGAGGTCCGCGGCTGGCTGGACGGGCCGCACTTCCACCCGCTGTCCGAGGTGACCCTGCACCTGCCCTTCGAGGTCGCCGACTATGTGGACTTCTACGCCAGCGAGCACCACGCCACCAATGTGGGCCGTATCTTCCGCCCCAACGCGGAGGCGCTGACCCCCAACTGGAAGCATCTGCCCATCGGTTACCACGGCCGGGCCGGCACGGTGGTGGTGTCCGGTACCGAGGTGCCGCGCCCGCACGGCCAGCGCAAGGCGCCCGCCGACGAGGCCCCCTCCTTCGGCCCGTCCCTGAGACTGGACATCGAGGCCGAGGTGGGCTTTGTGGTGGGCACCCCCGCGCCCGCCAACACCGCTGTCCCGCTGGGCGACTTCCGCGATCATGTCTTCGGTGTCTGCCTGGTCAACGACTGGTCGGCACGGGACATCCAGCAGTGGGAATACGTTCCGCTGGGCCCGTTCCTGGGCAAGTCCTTCGCGACCTCGGTGTCCGCCTGGATCACCCCGCTGGACGCCTTTGACACGGCCCGTACGGCGCCGCCGGAGCGGACCCACCCGCTGCTGCCGTACCTCGACGACTCCGCCGCCGAGCCGGGCGGCATCGACATCCGCCTGGAGGTGGCCATCAACGGCAAGGTGATCTCCCGCCCGCCGTTCGCCGCCATGTACTGGACGGCGGCCCAGCAGCTGGCCCATATGACCGTCAACGGCGCCTCGTTGCGCACCGGCGACTTCTACGCCTCCGGCACGGTGAGCGGCCCCGAGGAGGACCAGGTGGGCTGCCTCCTGGAACTCACCAAGGGCAAGGGCCCGTACCTGGCCGATGGCGACGAGGTCGTCATCACGGCCTGGGCCCCGGGGCCGAACGGCTCCCGCATCGGCCTGGGCGAGGTCAGCGGACGGGTCACCGCCGGGTGAACGAGCGGGCGGGTGGGCGGAATACGCCCCGAAGGGGCGTGCCCACCCACCCGCCGTTCACCGGACGAACACCCCGGCCTGGCCGGCCAGATTGAGGAAGTACTGCGGGGCGACACCCAGCACCAGGGTGACAACAACCCCCACCCCAATGGCCGTCGAGGTCAGAAAACTCGGCACCGCCACCGAAGGCCCGCCCTCCTTGGGCTCATTGAAGAACATCAGCACAATCACCCGGATATAGAAGAACGCGGCGATCGCCGAGGACACCACACCCACGATCACCAGCGGCACCGCACCCCCCTGCGCCGCCGCCTTGAACACCGCGAACTTCCCGGCGAAGCCACTGGTCAGCGGGATGCCGGCGAAGGCCAGCAGAAACACCGCGAACACCGCCGCCACCAGCGGCGAACGGCGGCCCAGCCCGGCCCACTTGGACAGCTGGGTGGCCTCGCCGCCCGCGTCCCGCACCAGCGTCACCACCGCGAACGCCCCCAGCGTCACAAAGGAGTACGCGGCCAGGTAGAACAGCACCGAGGAGACGCCGTCCGGACGGGTGGCCACCACCCCGGACAGGATGAACCCGGCATGGGCCACCGACGAATAGGCCAGCAGCCGCTTGACGTCCGTCTGGGTCACCGCCACCACCGCGCCGAAGAGCATGGTCAGAATGGCCACGCCCCACATCACCGGCCGCCAGTCCCACCGCATCCCCGGCAGCACCACATACAGCAGCCGCAATAGCGCACCAAAGGCGGCCACCTTGGTGGCGGCGGCCATAAAGCCGGTGACCGGGGTGGGCGCGCCCTGGTAGACGTCCGGCGTCCACATATGGAACGGCACCGCGCCCACCTTGAACAGCAGACCCATCAGCACCATGGCGCCGCCGATCAGCAGCAGCGCGTCATTGCCCATGGTCTGGGCCAGCACCGGATCCACCGTGCGTACCGTCCCGTTGACCACATCGGCGATGCCCGAGTAGGTGACCGTGCCGGCGTAGCCATAGAGCAGGGCGATGCCGAACAGCAGGAAGGCCGAGGCGAAGGCACCCAGCAGGAAGTACTTCACCGCCGCCTCCTGGGACAGCAGCCGCTGCCGCCGCGCCAGGGCGCACAGGACGTACAGCGGCAGCGAGAAGACCTCCAGTGCCACAAACAGCGTCAGCAGGTCGTCGGCGGCGGGAAAGACCAGCATCCCGGCCACCGCGAACAGCATCAGCGGGAAGACCTCGGTGGTGGTCCAGCCCGCCTTCACCGCCGCCCGCTCCGCCTCGCCGCCCGGCACCGCGGCCGGCTGGGCGGCGAAGGAGTCCACCGGGCGGCCGTGCGCGGCCGGGTCCAGCCGCCGCTCACCGAAGGTGAACGCGGCGACCAGCGCCACCAGCAGCACCGTGCCCTGGAGGAACAGCGCCGGACCGTCCACCGCCACCGCGCCCATGGCCGCCGGGTGCGCCTTGTCCGTGCCGTATCCGCCGGCGGCCAGAGCCACCACCGCCGCGAAGGCCGCCGCCAGCCCGACCGTGGTCACCATCAGCTGCACCGGGTGCCGCAGCCGGCGCGGCAGGAAGGCCTCCACCAGGATGGCCAGCACCGCGGCGCCCAGCACAATCAGCGTCGGTGACAGCTGGCCGTACTCGATATGGGGGGACGGGATCTTCTTCGGGGCATCGGCCGCCGTTGTCCACAGGCTGTGGACAGTTGCCGCGCTGGTCACTTGGCGCCCTCCGCATCGGTCAGCGGGACATCGGGTCGGGGATCGGTCTGCCGCACCTGGGACATGGTGTGCTCCACCGCCGGGTTGACGATCCGGGTCAGCGGCTTGGGATAGACGCCCAGGAAGAGCAGCAGGGCGATCAGCGGTGCCACCACGGCCAGTTCGCGTGCCCGCAGGTCCGGCAGGGCGCGCACCGGTTCCTTCACCGGCCCGGTCATGGTGCGCTGGTAGAGCACCAGCACATAGAGCGCGGCCAGCACAATGCCCAGGGTGGCGATGCCGCCGGCCACCGGGTAGCGGCTGAATGTGCCGACCAGCACCAGGAATTCGGAGACAAAGGGCGCCAGTCCGGGCAGCGAGAGGGTGGCCAGACCGGCCACCAGGAAGGTGCCCGCCAGCACCGGCGCCACCTTCTGCACCCCGCCGTAGTCGGCGATCAGCCGGGAGCCGCGCCGGGAGATCAGGAACCCGGCGATCAGCATCAACGCGGCCGTGGAAATACCGTGGTTGACCATATAGAGGGTGGCGCCGCCCTGGCCCTGGGTGGTCATGGCGAAGATGCCCAGGATGATGAAGCCGAAGTGGGAGATGGAGGCATAGGCGATCAGCCGTTTGATGTCCCGCTGGGCGACCGCCAGCAGCGCGCCGTAGAGGATGCTCACCAGGGACAGCACCACGATCACCGGGGTGGCCCACTTGGACGCCGCCGGGAACAGCTGGAGGCAGAACCGCAGCATGGCGAAGGTGCCCACCTTGTCCACCACCGCGGTGATCAGCACCGCCACCGGAGCGGTGGACTCGCCCATGGCGCCCGGCAGCCAGGTGTGCAGCGGCCACAGCGGCGCCTTGACCGCGAAGGCGAAGAAGAAGCCCAGGAACAGGGCCCGTTCGGTGGTGGTGGCCAGCTGCAGCCGGCCCGCCGCCCGGGCCTGGAGGATCTCGGTCAGCGAGAAGGTGCCATTGCCCAGCTGGTGCGCGGTCACCGCGTACAGCCCGATCACCGCGGCCAGCATGATCAGACCGCCGGCCAGGTTGTAGAGCAGGAACTTCACCGCCGCCCGGGAGCGCTGGGCGGCCGCCTCCGCGTCGGTCTCCTGCCCGGCCCGGTCGCCGAAGCCGCCGATGAGGAAGTACATCGGGATCAGCATGGCCTCGAAGAACAAATAGAACAGGAAGACATCGGTGGCCTCGAAGGCGATCACCACCATCGCCTCGACCAGCAGGATCAGCGCGAAGAAGCCCTGGGTGGGCCGCCAGTGCCGGTTGGGCTCGGCGCCCTCCAGCACATCGGCGTCATGCCAGCCGGCCAGCATCACCAAGGGCACCAGCACGGTGGTCAGGCCGATCAGCGCCACCGCGATGCCATCCACGCCCAGGTCGTAGCGGACCCCGAAGTCCGCGATCCAGGAGTGGGATTCGGTCAGCTGGAAGGCCCGGCCGGAGCCGGGGTCGAAGCGGACCAGCTGGGCCGCCGCCAGGCCCAGGGTCACCAGGGAGAAGGCCAGCGCCAGCCATTTGGCGGCGGCGCGCCGGGCGGCGGGCACCGCGGCGGTGGCGACCGCGCCCACCGCCGGGATGGCCGCCGTGGCCGTAAGCAACGGGAAGGACATCGGTTACACCGCCCTCATCAGCAGGGTCGCGGCGATGAGCACGGCCGCACCGCCGAACATCGAGACCGCATACGACCGTGCGAAGCCGTTCTGCAGCCGTCGCAGCCGGTCGGAGAGGCCGCCCACCGAGATGGCGGTGCCCTGGACCACCCCGTCCACCAGCTTGTGGTCGATCTCGGCCAGGCCGCGGGTCAGTTGTCCGCCGCCGCGCACCAGCACCACATGGTTGAAGTCGTCCTGGCCCAGGTCGCGCCGGGCCAGCCGGGTGAGCACCGAGCCATGCGGCGGGGTGACGGGCACCGGGGCCCGCCCGTACTGGGCCCAGGCCAGCGCCACGCCCACCACCAGCACCGCCATGGTGGCCCCGGTCACCGCCGCGGCGCTGACCGGGGAGTTGCCCTCGCTGTGCCCGGTCACCGGCTCCAGCCACCTCAGGAAGGTGTCATTGACGCTGAACAGGCCGCCGGCGAACACGGATCCGATGGCCAGCACCACCATGGGGATGGTCATCACCTTCGGGGACTCATGCGGGTGCGGCACCTCATCGGCAGGCGCGGAGCGCCACCGCTCCTCGCCGAAGAAGGTCAGCAGCATCACCCGGGTCATGTAGTACGCGGTGATGGCCGCGCCCAGCAGCGCGGTGCCGCCCAGGATCCAGCCCTCGGTGCCGCCCTTGGCGAAGGCCGCCTCGATGATCTTGTCCTTGGAGAAGAAGCCGGAGAGCCCCGGGAAGCCGATGATGGCCAGATAGCCCAGCCCGAAGGTGACAAAGGTGATGGGCATGTACTTCCGCAGACCGCCGTAACGCCGCATGTCCACCTCGTCGTTCATGCCGTGCATCACCGATCCGGCACCGAGGAAGAGACCGGCCTTGAAGAAGCCATGGGTCACCAGGTGCATGATGGCGAAGACATAGCCGATGGGCCCCAGCCCGGCGGCCAGCACCATGTAGCCGATCTGGGACATGGTCGAACCGGCCAGCGCCTTCTTGATGTCGTCCTTGGCGCAACCGACGATGGCACCGAAGAGCAGGGTGACCGCGCCCACCGTGACCACCGCCAGCTGGGCGTTGGGCGCCCCGTCGAAGAGGGGCCCGGACCGGGTGATCAGATAGACCCCGGCGGTCACCATGGTGGCGGCGTGAATCAGGGCGGAGACCGGCGTCGGGCCCTCCATGGCATCCCCGAGCCAGCTCTGCAGCGGCACCTGGGCCGACTTGCCGCAGGCCGCCAGCAGCAGCATCAGGGCGATGGCGGTCAGCCGGCCCTCGCTCGCCCGGTCCGCGCCGGCCAGCACCGGCTGGAAGGCGAAGGTGCCGAAGGTGGTGAACAGCAGCATGATGGCGATCGACAGCCCCATGTCACCGACCCGGTTGACCAGGAACGCCTTCTTGGCCGCGGTGGCCGCGCTGGGCTTGTGCTGCCAGAAGCCGATCAGCAGATACGAGGCCAGGCCCACGCCCTCCCAACCCGCGTACAGCAGCAGGTAGTTGTCGGCGGTGACCAGCAGCAGCATGGCGGCCAGGAAGAGATTGAGATAGCCGAAGAACCGCCGCTTGCGCTCGTCGTGCGCCATATAGCCGACCGAGTAGAGGTGGATCAGCGACCCCACCCCGGTGATCAGCAGGACGAAGGTCATCGACAACTGGTCCAGCTGGAAGCCGGCATCGGCGCGGAAGCCGCCGACCGGCACCCACCGGAACACCGTCACCCGCAGCGTGCGGTCGTCCGCGGACCGGCCCAGCAGGTACGCGAAGAGCACCACCCCGATGACAAAGGACGCCGCCGCCACCAGGGTGCCCAGCCAGGGCCCGCTCCGGTCCAGCCGGCGGCCGCCGCACAGCAGCGCCGCCGCGCCCAGCAGCGGTACCAGGACCAGCAGTCCAATGAGGTTCTCCACGTCAGCGTCCCCTTACAGCTTCAGCAGACTGGCGTCGTCGACCGAGGCCGAGCGGCGGGCGCGGAAGACCGACACGATGATCGCCAGGCCGATCACGACCTCGGCGGCGGCCACCACCATGGTGAAGAACGCGAAGATCTGGCCGTCCAGATTGCCGTGCATCCGGGAGAAGGTGACAAACGCCAGGTTGCAGGCGTTCAGCATCAGCTCCACACACATGAACAGGACGATCGCGTTCCGCCGGATCAGCACCCCGACGCCACCGATGGTGAACAACAGGGCGGACAGATAGAGGTAGTTGACGGGATTCACCGGCCGGCTCCCTTCCGCCGCTCGCCATTGCCGCGCGCCAGATACTTACGGGACCGCTGCTCCAGCGCCGCCAGGTCCTCCAGCGCCTGGCCGGACACATCTCGGACCTGGCCCCGGGCCCGCAGGGTGGCGCTCACACTGAGCTCGGACGGGGTGCCGTCGGGCAACAGGGCGGGAACATCCACCGCGTTGTGCCGGGCATAGGTGCCCGGAGCGGGCAGCGGGGTGATCTGCTCACCCTTGCGCACCCGTTCCTCGGACAGCCGGCGCTGGGTGGCGGCCGGCTCGGTGCGCTCCCGGTGGGTGAGCACCATGGCGCCCACCGCCGCGGTGATCAGCAGCGCGCCGGTGATCTCGAAGGCGAAGACATAGCGGGTGAAGATCAGGGAGGCCAGCCCCTCCACATTCCCACCGGAGTTGGCCTGCCCCAGCCCGTTGAAGTGATGCAGCGAGGCATTGCCGATCCCGGCGCCCAGCAGCACCGCGAAGCCCAGCCCGCACAGCGCGGCCAGCCAGCGCTGGCCCCGGATGGTCTCCCGCAGCGAGTCGGCGGCGGTGACACCCACCAGCATCACCACAAACAGGAAGAGCATCATGATGGCGCCGGTGTAGACCACGATCTGCACCACGCCCAGGAAATAGGCGCCGTTGGCCAGGTAGAACACCGCCAGCACAATCATGGTCCCGGCCAGCGAGAGGGCGCTGTGCACGGCCCGCCGCATCAGCACCGTGGCCAGTGCGCCAAGGGTGGCCACCACCGCCAGGATCCAGAACTGGACCGCCTCACCGGTGGAGGTGAGCGAGGAAGCGGCGGCCGTCATGCCTCCACCCCTTCCCCGGCGGGCCGTTCGCCCTTGCTCACGGCCACCTGGCGCACCGTGCCGGGCGCCGCCTCGGTCACCAGGCCCCGGTAGTAGTCCTGTTCGGTCATTCCAGGGTAGATGGCATGCGGGGAGTCGACCATGCGCTCCTCCAGACCGGCCAGCAGCTCCTCCTTGGTGTAGATCAGCGACGCCCGGCTGCGGTCGGCCAGTTCATACTCATTGGTCATGGTCAGCGCGCGGGTCGGGCAGGCCTCCACACACAGGCCGCACAGAATGCAGCGCAGATAGTTGATCTGGTAGACCCGGCCGTACCGCTCGCCCGGCGAGTAGCGCTCCTCGTCGGTGTTGTCCGCGCCCTCCACATAGATGGCGTCCGCCGGGCAGGCCCAGGCGCACAACTCGCAGCCGATGCACTTCTCCAGGCCGTCCGGATGCCGGTTGAGCTGGTGACGGCCGTGGAAGCGGGGCGCGGTGGGCTTCTTGTACTCCGGATACTGCTCGGTGAGGCGCTTCTTGAAGATGTCCCTGAACGTCACACCGAACCCGGCCACCGGATTCAGGCGGGATGTCTCATGTGAGGACTCGCGCGAAGACTCAGCTGGCACCGTCACCCTCCTTTCCGTCACGCACAGTATCGACGCCGCCACTGACAATGAGCTGGCCCTGCCCGCGCGGCCGTCGGCGCGGCACCGGCGGCAGGCTCTGGCCGGGCAGCGGCGGCACCGGGAAGCCACCCGCCAGGGGATCGAATCCGCCCTCCGGACCGGGCTCGGCGCGCTCACGCTCCACACGGCCCCGGAAGGCGTCGGCGACCAGCGAGAGCAGCAGGATCGCCAGCACCGCGCCCCCGATCCAGAGCAGGATCTGCTGGAAGTCGTAGTTCTCGTTGCGCAGCGCCCGCACCGTGGCCACCAGCATCAGCCAGACCATCGACACCGGGATGAGGACCTTCCACCCCAGCTTCATGAACTGGTCGTAGCGCAGCCGGGGCAGCGTGGCCCGCAGCCAGATGAAGAAGAACAGCAGCAGCGCCAGCTTGATCACAAACCAGCCCAGCGGCCACCAGCCGTGGTTGGCGCCGGCCCAGAACGCCGAGACCGGGTACGGGGCGCGCCAGCCGCCCAGGAACAGCGTCACCGCCACCGCGGAGACGGTGACCATGTTGACGTACTCGGCCAGCATGAACATCGCGAACTTGATGGAGGAGTACTCGGTGTTGAAGCCGCCCACCAGGTCGCCCTCGGACTCCGGCAGGTCGAACGGCGCCCGGTTGGTCTCGCCGACCATCGACACGATGTAGATGATGAAGGAGACCGGCAGCAGCAGGATGTACCAACGGTCCTGCTGCGCCTGGACGATGGCCGAGGTGGACATCGACCCGGAGTAGAGGAACACCGCGGCGAAGGAGATGCCCATGGCGATCTCATAGGAGATCATCTGGGCGCAGGAGCGCAGCCCGCCCAGCAGCGGATAGGTCGAGCCGGAGGACCAGCCGCCCAGCACGATCCCGTAGATGCCCACCGAGGCGGTGGCCAGGATGTAGAGCACCCCGATCGGCAGATCGGTGAGCTGCATGGTGGTGCGGTGGCCGAAGATGGAGATCTCATTGCCGGCCGGCCCGAAGGGGATCACCGCGATGGCCATAAAGGCGGGGATGGCGGCCACCACCGGGGCCAGCACATAGATCACCTTGTCGGCCCGCTTGACGACCAGATCCTCCTTGAGCATCAGCTTCACCCCGTCGGCCAGCGACTGGAGCAAGCCCCAGGGGCCGTGCCGGTTGGGGCCGATGCGCAGCTGCATCCAGCCGATGAGCTTGCGCTCGAAGACGATGGACACCAGGACGGTCACCATCACAAAGGCGAAGCAGAAGACCGCCTTGAGGACCACCAGCCACCAGGGATCGCTGCCGAACATCGACAGGTCTTCCATCGACAGGGTCATGAACGCACCTCCGGCGCTTCCGTGTCGGGGCCGATGCGGACCACCTCTCCGGGGCGCGCCCCGGTGTCCGAGAGCACCCCGCGGCCCGTGGAGTCCAGCGGCAGCCAGACCACCCGGTCCGGCATCGGGGTGACCGCCAGCGGCAGCCGGACCGTGCCGGCCGGGCCGTGCACCGCCAGCAACTCCCCCTCGGCCACACCCGCTTCGGCGGCGGTGGCCGCCGACAGCCGGGCCACCGCCGGGTACCGGGTGGCGGCCAGCGCCTCGTCACCGTCCTGGAGCCGGCCCTGGTCCAGCAGCATCCGGTGCCCGGCCAGCACCGCCTCGCCGGTGGCGGGCGCGGGCACCGGGCGCGCGGCGGGCTCCGCCGGGGCCATGGCATACGGGCCGGGCCAGCGGTCCAGCCGCGCCAACTCCTGCCGTACGGCGGTCACATCGGGCAGCCCCAGCGCCATATCCATGGCGTCGGCCAGCCGGTCCAGCACCCGGCAGTCGGACATGATCAGCCGGCGGCGCATCTGGTCGGGCCGCAACGCCGGCTCGAACGGCCGTGCCCGGCCTTCCCAGTTGACAAAGGTGCCCGCCTTCTCGGCCACCGCGGCCACCGGGAAGACCACATCGGCCCGCTCGGTGACCTCGCTGGGCCGCTGTTCCAGGCTGACCAGGAAGCCCACCGCGTCCAGCGCCTCCCGGGCGCGCGCCGGGTCCGGCAGGTCGGCCACCTCCACCCCGCCCACCAGCAGGGCACCCAGCTCGCCGGCGGCGGCCGCCTCGATGATCTGCCCGGTGTCCCGGCCGGGGCCGCGCGGCAGTTCGGCCATCCCCCAGACCAGGGCGGTCTCCTCCCGGGCGCGTGGATCGGTGGCCGGCCGGCCGCCGGGCAGCAGGCCCGGCAGCGCACCCGCCTCCACCGCGCCCCGCTCCCCGGCCCGGCGCGGGATCCACACCAGCGCCGCCCCGGTGGCCTGGGCCAGGGCCAGCGCGGCGGTCAGCGCCCCGGGCGCGGCGGCCAGCCGCTCCCCGGCCACGATCACCGCGCCCTCGGCGCGCAGCGCGTCGGCCGCCGCCTGCCCCTCGGCGTCCAGGCCGGACCCGGCGGCCAGCGCCCGCAGCCACTCCGCCTCGGTGCCGGGGGCCGCGGGCAGCAGCACCCCGCCCGCCTTCGCCAGCCCCCGGGTGGCGAACGGGGCCAGGGCGAAGGTGCGTTGGCCCCGCTTGCGCCATGCCTTGCGCAGCCTCAGGAAGACCCCGGGCGCCTCCTCCTCGGCCTCGATCCCGGCCAGCAGCACCGCCGGCGCCTGCTCCAGACCGGTGTAGGTCACCCCGGAGTCGTCCAAGTCCAAGCCCCGGCCCGCCACTTGGGCGGCCAGGAAGTCGGCTTCCTCGCCACTGTGCACCCGGGCCCGGAAGTCGATGTCATGGGTGTCCAGCGCCAGCCGGGCGAACTTGGCGTAGGCGTAGGAGTCCTCCAGCGTCAGCCGGCCGCCGGTGAGCACCCCGCTGCGGCCGCGCGCCGCGGCCAGCCCGCGCGCCGCCGCCTGCAGCGCGTCCGGCCAGCTGGCCGGCTCCAGCACACCCTCCGCATTGCGCACCAGCGGCTCCTGGAGCCGCTCCGGCCGCTGCTGGTAACGGAACGCGAAGCGGCCCTTGTCGCACAGCCACTCCTCGTTGACCTCCGGGTCCTCGGCGGCCAGCCGCCGCATCACCTTGCCGCGCCGGTGGTCGGTACGGGTGGCGCAGCCGCCCGCGCAGTGCTCGCACACCGTGGGCGAGGAGACCAGGTCGAAGGGCCGGGCCCGGAACCGGTACGCCGCCGAGGTGAGCGCCCCCACCGGACAGATCTGGATGGTGTTGCCGGAGAAGTACGAGCGGAAGGGATCGCCCTCGCCGATGCCCACCTGCTCCAGCGCACCGCGCTCCAGCAGCTCGATCATCGGGTCCCCGGCGATCTCCTGGGAGAAGCGGGTGCAGCGCGCACACAGCACACACCGCTCCCGGTCCAGCAGCACCTGCGGGGAGATGGGCACCGGCTTCTGGTACGTGCGTTTACGGCCTTCGAAGCGGGAGTCGGCCTGCCCGACGCTCATCGCCTGGTTCTGCAGCGGGCACTCACCGCCCTTGTCGCACACCGGGCAGTCCAGCGGGTGGTTGATCAGCAGCAGTTCCATCACCCCGCGCTGCGCCTTCTCGGCCACCGGCGAGGTCAGCTGGGAGCGGACCACCATGCCGTCGGTGCAGGTGATGGTGCAGGAGGCCATCGGCTTGCGCTGGCCCTCGATCTCCACGATGCACTGCCGGCAGGCACCCACCGGGTCCAGCAGCGGATGGTCGCAGAACCGGGGGATCTCGATGCCCACCATTTCCGCCGCCCGGATCACCAAGGTGCCCTTGGGAACGGCGACTTCGATCCCGTCGATGGTGACGGACACCAGGTCCTGCGCCGCCGGCGCGCCCTGCGGCTGCGTGGTGACGGTCATGCACGCACCTCCGGATGCGGGTTGTTCCGGTCGGCCCACACCGTGGACTTCGCCGGGTCGAAGGGGCAGCCCCGGCCCCTGATGTGCTCCTCGTACTCGGCGCGGAAGTACTTCAGCGAGGAGAAGATGGGGCTGGCGGCGCCGTCGCCCAGGGCGCAGAACGACTTGCCGTTGATGTTGTCCGCGATGTCATTGATCTTGTCCAGGTCGGCCATCCGGCCCTTGCCCGCCTCGATGTCGCGCAGCAACTGGACCAGCCAGTAGGTGCCTTCGCGGCAGGGGGTGCACTTGCCGCAGGACTCATGGGCGTAGAACTCGGTCCACCGGGTCACCGCCCGCACCACACAGGTGGTCTCGTCGAAGCACTGCAGCGCCTTGGTGCCCAGCATCGAACCGGCGGCGCCCACGCCCTCGTAGTCCAGCGGCACATCCAGGTGCTCATCGGTGAGGATCGGGGTCGAAGAGCCGCCCGGCGTCCAGAACTTGAGCCGGTGGCCCGGGCGCATCCCGCCGCTCATGCCCAGCAGCTGGCGCAGGGTGATGCCCAGCGGCGCCTCGTACTGGCCGGGCCCGGCCACATGCCCGCTGAGCGAATAGAGAGTGAAACCGGGGGACTTCTCGCTCCCCATCGAACGGAACCATTCCTTGCCCCGGTTGAGGATCGCGGGAACCGAGGCGATGGACTCGACGTTGTTCACCACAGTGGGGCAGGCGTAGAGCCCCGCCACCGCCGGGAAGGGGGGTCGGAGCCGGGGCTGGCCACGGCGGCCTTCGAGCGAGTCCAGGAGCGCGGTCTCCTCGCCGCAGATATAGGCGCCCGCACCGGCGTGCACGGTGACATCGAGATTGAGCCCGCTGCCCAGGATGTCGCGGCCGAGGTACCCGGCCGTGTATGCCTCCTGGACGGCCAGATGCAGCCGGCGCAGCACCGGAACGGTCTCGCCGCGCAGATAGATGAAGGCGCGGTCGGAGCGGATCGCGTAGCAGGCGATCACCATGCCCTCGATCAGGGCGTGCGGATTGGCGAACAGCAGGGGGATGTCCTTGCAGGTGCCCGGTTCGGACTCGTCCGCGTTGACCACCAGATAGTGCGGCTTACCGTCGCCCTGCGGGATGAACTGCCATTTCATCCCGGTGGGGAAGCCCGCGCCGCCCCGGCCGCGCAGACCGGAGTCCTTCACATAGGCGATCACGTCATCAGGGGTCATGGCCAGGGCCTTACGGAGCCCGGCATAGCCCTCGTGGCGCAGATAGGTCTCCAGCGTCCATGACCGGGGCTCGTCCCAGAACGCGCTGAGCACGGGCGCGAGCAGCTTCTCCGGACTGGTCTCTCCCCCGGCCTCCGGCTGGGAGGTGCCCCCACTGGTTTCCGGTGCCATCGTCATCCCTCCCCCTCCTCGGTGACCGGTCCGCTGGGGTGATCGGCGTCCGAGGCGGATGTCTGCTGCGGCGCGTCATGCGAACTGGGGTGCTCGGGCGGGTGCTCGTCCTGCGGGGGCTCGGTGCGCGGCGGGCCGACCTTCACCGGCCCGCCCTCGCCCTTGGCCAGCCGCAGCCCGGCCAGCGAGGCCGGTCCGGCGCCGCCGCTCGCCTCCACCGCGCCCGGCCGCTCATCGGGGAAGCCGGCCAGGATGCGGGAGGTCTCCCGGTAGGTGCACAGCGGCGCGCCCCGGGTGGGCTGCACGGTGCGTCCGGCCCGCAGCTCGTCCACCAGCCGGGTGGCGCTCTCCACCGTCTGGTTGTCGAAGAACTCCCAGTTGACCATCACCACCGGGGCGTAGTCGCAGGCGGCGTTGCATTCGATGTGCTCCAGGGTGACCTTGCCGTCGGCGGTGGTCTCCCCATGGCCCACCCCCAGGTGGGCACGGAGCGCCTCGAGGATGGCGTCCCCGCCCAGCACCGCGCACAGGGTGTTGGTGCACACCCCGACCTGGTAGTCACCGCCGGTCCGGCGCCGGTACATGGTGTAGAAGGTGGACACCGCGGTCACCTCGGCGGTGGTGAGGCCGAGTTGCTCGGCGCAGAACCGGATGCCGGTGCGGGTGACATACCCCTCCTCGGCCTGCACCAGGTGCAGCAGCGGCAGCAGCGCGCTGCGGCTGTCCGGATAGCGCCCGATCACCTCCCGGGCATCGGCGGCCAGCCGGGCCCTGACCTCGGCCGGGTAGTCCGGCGCGGGCAACTGCGGCATTCCCAGGCTGACTTCGGTCACCGGTCCACGCCTCCCATCACGGGGTCGATAGAAGCCACCGCGACAATGACGTCGGCCACCTGGCCGCCCTCGCACATCGCCGCCATGGACTGGAGGTTGCTGAACGAGGGGTCGCGGAAGTGCACGCGGTACGGCCGGGTGCCGCCGTCGCTGACCACATGGACGCCCAGCTCGCCCCGGGGTGACTCAATGGCCGTGTACGCCTGGCCGGGCGGCACCCGGAAGCCCTCGGTGACCAGCTTGAAGTGGTGGATCAGGGCCTCCATCGAGGTGCCCATGATCTTCTTGATGTGGTCCAGCGAGTTGCCCAGCCCATCGGGCCCCAGGGCCAGTTGGGCGGGCCAGGCGATCTTCTTGTCCTCGACCATCACCGGTCCCGGCCGCAGCCGGTCCAGGCACTGCTCCACAATGCGCAGCGACTGGTGCATCTCCTCCAGCCGGATCAGGAAGCGGCCATAGGCGTCGCAGGTGTCACCGGTCGGCACCTCGAACTCGTAGTTCTCATAGCCGCAGTACGGCTGGGCCCTGCGCAGGTCGTGCGGCAGCCCGGCGGCGCGCAGTATCGGGCCGGTGATGCCCAGCGCCATACAGCCGGTGAGGTCGAGATAACCCACGTTCTGCAGCCGGGCCTTGAAGGCCGGGTTGCCGGTGGCGAGCTTGTCGTACTCGGGCAGGTTGCGGCGCATCTTCTTGATGAACTCGCGCACCTGGTCCACCGCGCCGGGCGGCAGGTCCTGGGCCAGCCCGCCGGGGCGGACATAGGCGTTGTTCATCCGCAGCCCGGTGATCAGCTCAAAGATGTCCAGCACCATCTCCCGGTCGCGGAAGCCGAAGATGGCGATGGTGGAGGCGCCCAGTTCCATCCCGCCGGTGGCGATGTACACCAGATGGGAGGAGATTCGGTTCAGCTCCATCAGCAGCACCCGGATCACGGTGGCCCGGTCGGGGATCTGCTCCTCGATGCCCAGCAGCCGCTCGACGCCCAGACAGTAGGCCGTCTCGTTGTGCAGGCCCATCAGATAGTCCATGCGCGTGACAAAGGTGGTGCCCTGTGTCCAGTTGCGGAACTCCAGGTTCTTCTCGATCCCGGTGTGCAGATAGCCGATGCCGGCCCGGGCCTCGGTGACCGTCTCTCCGTCGATCTCCAGGATCAGCCGCAGCACGCCATGGGTGGAGGGGTGCTGGGGGCCCATATTGACCACGATGCGCTCGTCGTCGGCCTGCCGGGCGGCCTCGGTGACCTCGTCCCAGTCGCCGCCGGTGACCGTATAGACGGGGCCTTCCGTCGTTTCGCGGGGGCTTGCGTCAGGAGTTGACCGCGTCCCGGAGGGACTCGATGAGGGGTGGTGGTCGGATGACGGGTGGGACATCAGCTGTACGACCTCCGCTGGTCCGGAGCCGGGATCTGGGCGCCCTTGTACTCCACGGGGATGCCGCCCAGGGGATAGTCCTTGCGCTGGGGGAAGCCCTGCCAGTCGTCCGGCATCATGATCCGCGTCAGTGCCGGATGGCCGTCGAAGACCAGCCCGAAGAAGTCATAGGTCTCGCGCTCATGCCAGTCGTTGGCCGGATAGATCTCCACGGTGGACGGCACATGGGGATCGCTGTCCGGGGCGCTGACCTCCAGCCGGATCAGCCGGTTGTGGGTGATCGAGCGCAGGTGGTAGACCGCGTGCAGCTCACGGCCCTTGTCCCCGGGGTAGTGGACACCGCTGACGCCCGTGCACAGCTCGAAGCGGAGCGCCGGGTCGTCGCGCAGCGTCCTGGCCACCCTCGGCAGGTGTTCCCGGGCGATATGGAAGGTGAGTTCGCCCCGGTCGACCACCGTCTTCTCGATGGCGTTCTCCGGAACCAGGCCCTGTTCCTCCAGGGCCCCCTCCAGTTCGTCCGCCACCTCGTCGAAGTCTCCATATGCGGCTCCGCCGCGTGGGCCCCCGTACGGACGGGCGCTGGCACCCGGCAGCCGCACCGGCCGCGTCAGGCGCCCGTAACCCGAGGTGTCGCCACCGTTGTTGGCGCCGAACATCCCCCGCCGCACCCCGATGACCTCGCCGTGGTCGGTGCGCTGGCCGGGGAGGTTCTGGGACTGGAGGTCCCGGTCCGGATTGACGGCCCCGTTGGGGCCGGGCACCGGTTCGGGGAGCGGACGCGGCTCCTGCCCGGGCTTCTTCTCGGGCTCGCTCATCGCAGCAGCCCCTTCTGTTCGATGAGGGGCAGGGCCCGGAGCGCCGCCTCCTCGGCCTGGCGCTCCGCCTCCCGGCGATGGACGCCGAGCTTCTCGCCCTGGATCTTCTTGTGCAGCTTGAGGATGGAATCCATCAGCATCTCGGGGCGGGGCGGACAGCCGGGGAGATAGATGTCCACCGGCACGATGTGGTCCACGCCCTGCACAATGGCGTAGTTGTTGAACATGCCTCCGCTGGAGGCGCAGACGCCCATGGAGATGACCCACTTGGGGTTGGGCATCTGGTCGTAGACCTGCCGCAGCACCGGTGCCATCTTCTGGCTGACCCGGCCGGCCACGATCATCAGGTCCGCCTGGCGCGGGGAGCCCCGGAAGACCTCCATCCCGAACCGGGCCAGGTCGTAGCGCCCGGCGCCGGTGGTCATCATCTCGATGGCGCAGCAGGCCAGCCCGAAGGTGGCCGGGAAGACCGATGCCTTGCGCACCCAGCCGGCCGCCTGCTCCACGGTGGTCAGCAGAAAGCCGCTGGGCAGCTTCTCCTCAAGTCCCATGTGCCGATTCGCCCCCTAGTCCCATTCCAGGCCGCCGCGCCGCCATACATAGGCGTAGGCGACGAAGACGGTGAGCACGAAGAGCAGCATCTCGACGAGCCCGAAGAGCCCGAGGGCGTCGAAGGAGACGGCCCAGGGGTAGAGAAAGACGATCTCGATGTCGAAGACGATGAAGAGCATCGCCGTCAGGTAGTACTTGATCGGGAAGCGGCCCCGCCCCGGGGCCTGCGGGGTCGGTTCGACACCGCACTCATAGGCCTCGAGCTTGGCGCGGTTGTACCTCTTCGGCCCGATGAGCGATGCCATCACCACAGAGAAGATCGCGAAGCCCGCTCCCAGGGCTCCCAGTACGAGGATGGGCGCATAGGCGTTCACCGCTCCTCGCTCCTTCCAGTCGACGCTGACTGCTGCTGGCTGACCGGACCGGGCAGGCGCACCGCTTGGGGAACTCCGGCGAACGCGACGCGAAATCACCGTGAAGATCCGCCCTATGTGAGGCAGTTCACAAGCCCGGGTCGATGGGCATCCTATGCCCGGCGGTCTGTGATCTGCGACACGGCGTACAGCTCCACGCTTGTGATCTCCACCACCTGACGAACGATCATCAAGTCGGATGAGTGGTGATCTCCGTACGGGAGGCGTCCATGTGATCACTTGCGGTGATCTTTCACTCCATCGCCGCTGCTGAAACGGGTTGACCCATTATCAAATCGAGCCGCGCTCCGGCAACTTGGCGAGACGGTCCGTCAACTGATATAGGAGCAGCACCCGCTGGAGCGAGGGCCGTCATCCGGCGCGTCCGATCGTCCGCTCGCGCACAAGTTCACGAGCGGGCCGGAGCGTGAACTCCACCACGCGCGGGCCCGTCATCGGTCGGGTTCCGACAACGCGCCTCGACGGCCGAGACCAGAACGTGATATGCCGCGCCGCCGATCCCGTCCGACGCCCAAATGCCATGCATAACCGCATGATCACGATCCCTCGGCAGAGGGTTTGGAAGGCCGTTTCCGGGGCCCGGGGGGCCAAATCGGACCCCTGCGAAGCGAATTGTGACCTACGCCACTCATATTGAACTCAACCAGCGCCGCCTGGTAAGCCCTTATCCCATGTCCCCCAACGCGCACATAATCAGCCACCGGAAGCCCCGGCGCCCGGCGACCCAGTCCTGGGTCGTTCGCACGGGTGTTGCCGGTGGCGTCCTCAGCACGCTGGCCGTCACCGCGGCCGCCCAGGCCGACGCGGCCGAGAGGCCGACCGAGGCCACGATGGAGATGCCGGCCTTCAACGCCGAGCTGGCCGCCTCCATCAACCAGAGCGCGGACGCCACGCAGCAGACCGCTGTGGACTACCAGGTGCGCGCGCAGGTGGACCACGCCGCCGACACCGCCAAGGCCGCGGCCAAGAAGGCCAAGCAGGAGGCCGACCGCAAGGCCGAGGCCGAGCGCAAGGCGGCCGCCGCCCAGGAGAAGCGGGACGCGGAGGCGCGCGCCTCCCGGGACGCCGGGCGGGCCTCGCTGTCCGCCAAGTCCGCGTCGGACTCCTCCGCCGTTCCCTCGTCCTCGCACGCCTCCGGCAGCGTGGCCACCCTGATCTCCTTCCTCGAGGCCCAGGTTGGCAAGGCGTATGTGATGGGCTCCACCGGCCCGTCCTCCTACGACTGCTCCGGTCTGGTCCAGGCCGCCTACTCGCAGATCGGCATCGACCTGCCGCGCGTCTCCCAGGACCAGTCGGCGACCGGCACCCAGGTGTCCCTGGACAACCTGCAGGCCGGCGACATCCTCTACTGGGGCTCCTCCGGCAGCGCTTACCACGTGGCCGTCTACATCGGCGGTGGCAAGTTCATCGGCGCCCAGAACCCGAGCACGGGCATCGTCGAGCGCGACCTGAGCTACTCCCCGCCGACCGGCGCCGTTCGCGTTATGTGACGCGCGTTGATTCTGTGACTGTTGAGCCGTCGCCCCTCCGCTCGGGGCGGCGGCTTTTCGGTGTGTCCGGCACTAAGGCGCCAAGGGCCGGCGGGGCGCCGGGTCGTAGACGTAGGGCGTGGTGACGCTCAGTGCGGTGAAGCCCAGCCGGGTGAGGATGGGGCGGCTGTCATCGGAGGCGTCCACCTGGAGATAGCGGTAGCCACGGGCGGCGGCGATCCGGGCGCGGTGGGCGACCAGGGCACGGTAGATGCCGCGGCCGCGCCAGGCCGGGGCGGTTCCGCCGCCCCACAGCCCGGCGAACTCCGTGCCGGGGCAGAGCTCCATGCGGGCCGCGCACACCGGCTGGTCACCGGCCAGGGCGACCACAATGGTGATCTCGTCCGGCCGCTGGGCGAGTTGCTCGCGCAGTTGGTGCGCCAGGCGGGATGCCTCGGTGCCAAAGGCCAGTTCATGGGCGGTGGCCACCAGATGGACCTCGGCGGGGTCGGTGACCGTGTGCAGACGGATGCCCTCGGGGAGGGCCGGCTCGGTGGCGACCGTGCCCGCCTCGGCGACCATCAGGGTCTCCGCCGGCTCCGGGACAAAGCCGGCGGCCCGGAGGCGGTCGCCCAGGTCGGCCGGGGTGTCATGGGAGTAGAGCTTCCACTCGAACTCCCGGCCGAGCGAGGCGAAATGACGGACCTGGGCGGCGATGGCCGCGTCCGCGGTGTCCTCGGTGAGGCGGGACCAGAGCACCCCGTTCCAGCCGTGCGGCGGGGCGGTCTGCCGCACCACCTCGCCCACCCGTTCCACCTGCCCACCGGGCCCGTCGGGCCTTGCGTGCTCGCGGAGTTGGACGTCCAGGGCGCGCAAAACGTTTGCCGGATCCATGGGGTCACTCCAGCATTGCGGTTGCACGGGTGCAACGGATATTCCTGTGTGCAGAGGTGAGGGAGGGGCCGGATGACACTGGAGCTGGTCAGGGAAAGGCTGTTGGCCGGGGAGCAGGCGGCCGGCCTGGCGGCGGCGGCCGCCTCGGCGGAGGAGCGGTTCTATCTCGCCATGGCCGCGTACCGGGCGGACGACCTGGACACGGCGGCCGGACTCGCCGCCCTGGCGGCCGATGCCGAGCCGGGGCGGGTGGTGTACATGGAGACCGCCCGCTGGCTGGCCTCCGGCCGGCAGGCCGATGTCTACGGCGAGTCGGCGGCGTTCACCGCCTTTGTCCGCGGCGGCGGCAATGTGGGGCTCTACCGGGCCACCCAGGAGGCGCTGCGCGCCGAGTACACGGCCCGGCGGCCGGGGCGGCTGCTGGACATCGGCAGCGGCGAGGGGCATGCGCTGCTGCCCGCGCTCACCGATGAGGTGGGCTTTGTGGAGGTGGTCGAACCCTCCGCCGAACGCCTGGAGTTGGTGACCGGAGAGCTCGGCCGGCGCGGAGTGGCGCACCGGGGACACGCCCTCACCGGCCAGCGGTTTATGGCCGAGCGGCCGGACGGGTCCTGGGACCTGGTGCAGGAGACCTTCGCCCTGCTGACCCTGGGGCGGGCGGAGCGGCTGGAGCTGCTGCGGTGGCTGCGGCCGCGTACCGGGCGGCTGTTGCTGGTGGAGTTCGACGCACCGGTGATCGGGGACGGGCTGGAGCCGCAGTGGTTCCGCTATCTGGTGTCCCGGTACGAGCGGGGCCTGCGGGAGTACCGGGAGAGCCGGGAACTGGTGGCCCAGGGCTTCCTGGTGCCCGTACTGCTGGGCAAGCTGGGCAGCACCGGGCACCAGGAACACGATGAGCAGCCGGTGGCCGCCTGGGTGGCGGACCTGGCGGAGGCCGGCTTCACCCCCGAGGAACCGCGCCGGCTGTGCGACTACTGGTGGGCGCCGGTCTACGCGGTGGCGGGCAGCTGACCGGGGCGCGGCCGCAGCAGTTCGGGGAGGTGGGGCGGCCAGAGCGCCTCCCGGGCGCTGGCCAGCTCCCGTGGCGTCCACCAGCGCCAGCCGAGGATGCCGTCCTCGGCGTGCGCGGCGGCGGTCCGGCCGGCGGCCGGCTCCCGGCGGGGGCCATGGGCCAGATAGAGGTGCTCATGCTGGCGCACCGGTATGCCCGCGCGGGTGAAGTCATGCTCCCAGGTGCCCAGCAGCAGCCCCGGCTCCAGATCCGTCCAGCCGGTCTCCTCCACGAGCTCGCGCAGCGCGCCCTGGCGAGGGGTCTCACCGGGTTCCAGGCCGCCGCCGGGCATGGCCCAGTGCACGCCCACCTCTTCGTTGTCATAGCGGAAGAGGAAGACCGCACCATCGGGGTCGAGAACGGCTACTCGGGCCGCGCGTCGGGGAGTTCGCATGCCGGAAGGGTAAGGAGCGCCCTGTCAGCGCGGCGTCAGTGACCGCTGTCCGGGGACATCAGGAACGCGGCGCCACCTTGCTCAGCCCATTGATGATCCGGTCCATCGCGTCGCCCCCGGTGGGGTCGGTGAGGTTGGCGAGCATCTTGAGGGTGAACTTCATCAACAGCGGGTGGGTGAGGCCGCGTTCCGTGGCCAGCTTCATGACCTTGGGGTTGCCGATCAGCTTCACAAAGGCGCGGCCCAGCGTGTAGTAGCCGCCATAGGTGTCCTTGAGCACCTTGGGGTAGCGCTGGAGCGCCAGCTCCCGCTGGGCGTACGAGGCGCGGGCGTGCGCCTGGACGATCACATCCGCGGCGATCTGGCCGGACTCCATGGCGTAGGCGATGCCCTCGCCGTTGAACGGGTTGACCAGGCCGCCCGCGTCGCCGACCAGCAACAGGCCCCGGGTGTAGTGGGGCTGGCGGTTGAAGGCCATGGGGAGGGCGGCGCCCCGGATGGGGCCGGTCATGTTCTCCGGGGTGTAGCCCCAGTCCTCGGGCATGGAGGCGCACCAGGCCTTGAGGATCTCCCGCCAGTCCAACTCCTTGAAGGAGCTGGAGGTGTTGAGGACGCCCAGACCGACATTGCTGGTCCCGTCGCCCATGCCGAAGATCCAGCCGTAGCCCGGCAGCAGCCGGTCCTGCGGGCCGCGCCGGTCCCACAGCTCCAGCCAGGACTCCAGGTAGTCGTCGTCATGGCGGGGCGAGGTGAAGTAGGTGCGGACCGCCACGCCCATCGGGCGGTCCTCGCGGCGGTGCAGGCCCATGGCCAGGGAGAGCCGGGAGGAGTTGCCGTCGGCGGCCACCACCAGCGGGGCGTGGAAGGTGACGGGCGTCTTGTCGTCGCCGAGCCTGGCGTGCACACCGGTGATCCGGCCGGTGCGGTCGTCGATCACGGGCGCGCCGACGGTGCAGCGCTCATACAGCCGGGCGCCCGCCTTCACCGCCTGCCGGGCCAGCTGCTCATCGAAGTCGTCGCGCTTGCGGACCAGGCCGTAATCGGGGAACGAGGCCAGCTCGGGCCAGTCCAGTTCGAGCCGGACGCCGCCGCCGATGATGCGCAGACCCTTGTTGCGCAGCCAGCCGGCCTCCTCGGAGATGTCGATGCCCATCGACACCAGCTGCTTGGTGGCGCGGGGGGTGAGCCCGTCGCCGCAGACCTTCTCCCGGGGGAACGCCGTCTTCTCCAGCAGCAGCACATCCAGGCCCGACTTGGCCAGGTAGTACGCCGTGGTGGAGCCGGCGGGACCGGCACCCACCACGATCACATCGGCGGTGTGTTCGGCAGGGGATGCAGTCACGTCGGCTCTCCGTTCGGCTGGTGACCAGGTCTGTCGACCGAGTCTATGAGCCGGGCGGACGGTGACGGGCACGCGGTCAGTACGGACCGACCCACCAGAAGGCCAGCGCGGTGCGGAAGGTGGCGCCGAAGTCGCTGCCGAGGTTGTCGCGGCCCTGGAAGAGGACGGCGTACTCGGTCCCGGAGTCGTCCACATACGCCTGGTCCATGGCCCGCATCAGCTGCCCGGAGCCCGGCTCCCGCCAGGTCCACTCCCAGCGTGCGCCCGGGCGCCCCTGGAAGGTGTTGGGCGTCATGCTGACTCGCTGATAGCCCGGCTGCCGGCCGACCACCTTCTCCATCTCCAGGAAGTGGTCATAGGCCGGCTGCGAGGTGTGTTCGAGGATGCCGACCCGCAGGTGCTCGGGCCCGGTGGGCCCCGCGTAGTCGATCTGCCCGCTGCCCTTGTTCTCCCGGTGCCAGCCCTTGGGAACGGCCAGCGAGAACCCTTCCGGGGAGGTCATCCGCTCATAGCCGGCGGGCGGTTCGCCGGTGGGCGGAGTGGGCTTGTCCGGGGCCGCCGTCGGGGTGCCGGTGGGCCCGGCACTCCCGGACGCGTCCGGGGACGGGGACACGGACGGAGACGGAGACGGGGACGAGGACGGGGACGGGGGCGGCGAGCCCGGTGAGGCCGCCACGGTCCGCGGGCTCGCCTCCCGCTTGGCGCCCCCGTGCTGCTGCACCAGCAGCACTCCGGCCGCCCCCGCACCCCCGACCAGAAACGCGGCCAGCCCGATCGCGGCCCACTTGAGGTAGGGGGCGCGAGGGGCGGGCGCACCCGGATCGCCGATCGCGGTGTCGGGTACGGGAGTTGACGCCCCGGGCGGGGGCGGGACGGCAGCCGCCGGCGGCGCACCGGCGGGCGGGGCGCTCCCGGCGGGGGGAGTGGCCGGCGCGGGGGCAGTGGTTGGCGCGGGAGGAGCGGTTGGCGCGGGCGGGGCATCCACCCGCGGCACGCCGGGGGTGGGCGCGCCGGACGGATCGACGGGCGCGGGCGCAACGGCGGGCGGGGCGGGCACCGTCGGGGCCACGGCGGGCGGGGCGGGCGCCGTCGGGGCCACGGCGGGCGGGGCGGGCGCCGTCGGAGTGGCAGGCGTGGCGCCCGGCGGCGCGGGGTGCCAGGCCGGCGGCGGGGCGTAGGGGGGAGCCGGCGGGACGGAGCCCGGGCGGCGGGTGCTCTGGATGAGGAGGGCCAGCAGGACCGCGCCCCCCGTCCACAGCGCACCGAACAGCAGCACCTGGCCACCGTCCGGGCCGAAGTGGGAGTTGGCCAGGAGCAGTCCAAGGGCCGGCGAGGGGAGGAAGGACGCTTCCCCGGTCAGGTCGACGGAGACGCCGGAGACCAGGGCGAGCAGCCAGAGGGCGGCCAAGAAGAAGGCACCGGAGAGGAGTTGCTCACGGTAGCCCGCGGCGGAGCGGCGGACCAGCAGCCAGGTCAGCGAGAGGGCGCACAGCACTCCTGCCGCCACCACGCCCAACTGGGCCCAGACGCCCCACTGTTCACCGATCTGGTTGAGGCCCACCGAGGCACTGTGCCCCCAGCCGCCGGAACCGGCGCCATAGGAGTAACCCGGGGAATAGCCGGCGGAGGAGCCGCTGGTGGCCTGGGCGTCCGCGCCGAAGGAGATCCCCAGGGACAGCACCGCCAGGTTGCCCAGGACGGCCAGCGAGCCCAGTACGCCCCAGCCGCCGCCCACCTCGTCCTGGTGGGCGGCGATGACCACAAAGTCGATCAGGGCCCAGAGCCCCACGGAGAGCGCCAGGGCGCGCAGCGCGGTCCCGCAGGCCCGTACCGTCATCCGCGCGCCGGGCCCCAGCCGGGCGGCCAGCGCGTCACGGCACAGTACGGCCGCGCTCGGCCCGGCGGTCAGCGCCAGAACGAAGAGGGCGGCCAGCGAGGGTGTGGTGGAAAGGGAGACCCGGTCGGACGACGGCTGGCCGTAGAGGCCCAGCACCAGCACCGCCGCCGCGCACAACAGCCCCGTCCGCAGCGCGTACTCCAGCCCGCCGCCCACCGGGCGGAGCCGGCGCAGCCGCCGGGCGCCCAGCACCGTGGCGGCGATCCACAGCACGGTGATGGTGAGCAGCCAGACCGACACCGATCCGGTGCCCCGGACCAGTCCGCCACGGCTGCCGGCGCCGATGTCCAGACTGCCGCCCAGCCCCTGCAGCAACAGGGCGATGACCAGCTGGAAGCGCTCCGGCCAGGAAGGCGCCTCCCGGTCGCCCCCGGTGGATATGGACAGCCCCAGCGCCACGATCAGCAGCAGGCCCAGCGGCCAGAGCGCGACCCGGGCCGAACCCGCCCAGTCGCCGGTGAACACCCGGCGCAGCCACAGCGCCCCGGGCGAGAGCGGTGGCCCCGGCGGTGGCGGCGGAGCCCAGGGCGCCGCCGGTAAGGGTGCGGGCAGCTGCATGCCACAGGCCGCGCAGCGGCGGGCGTCAAGGGCTGCGGCCAAGCCACAGGCAGGGCAGGACAACTGCATGAGCGCTCCGGAGTTATGGCAGGTCAGGGGCGGTGCGATGCCGCGTGATCCTACCGGCCGGAACGCCGCCGCCTAGGCGGTTTTGACGGCCCGGTGCAGGGCCACGATCCCGCCGGTGAGATTGCGCCAGGCCACCCGGGACCAGCCCGCCCGCCGCAGCCGTGCGGCCAGCTCCGGCTGGTCCGGCCAGGAGCGGATGGACTCCGCGAGATAGACATACGCGTCCGGGTTGCTGCTCACCGCACGGGCGACCGGCGGCAGGGCGCGCATCAGGTACTCGGTGTAGACGGTGCGGAACGGCGCCCAGGTGGGGCGGCTGAACTCACAGATCACCACCCGCCCGCCGGGCTTGGTCACCCGCAGCAGCTCAGTCAGCGCGGCATCGGTGTCCTGGACGTTGCGCAGCCCGAAGGAGATGGTGACCGCGTCGAACACACCATCCGCGAAGGGCAGCCGGGTGGCATCACCGGCGGTCAGCGGCAGCCAGGGGTTGCGCTTCTTGCCCTCCCGCAGCATCCCGGTGGAGAAGTCACAGGGGACGACATAGGCGCCATCGGCGGCGAAGGGCAGCGAGGAGGTGCCCGTACCGGCCGCGAGGTCCAGCACCTTCTCCCCCGGGCGGGCGGCCACGGCCTTGGCCACGGCCTTGCGCCACAGCCGGGACTGGCCGAGCGAGAGCACATCGTTGGTGAGGTCGTACTTCGCGGCCACGTCATCGAACATGGCGGCGACTTCGTGCGGCTGCTTGTCCAGGGAGGCTCGGGTCACGCCCCCCATTGTTCACCCCTCGCTCTGGACGGGAACGACCGCCCCGAAAGGGAGGCCGCCTCGCGGTGCGGACTGCGCTGCTCCTTGGGCCCCCGCGCCCCCAGGACCGCCGGTCCCCCCGCCCGGTGACCCCCACGGCGACCAGGCTTGCTACCGGCGGTGCGCGTCATCGTGGCCCGCCGCCGCACAGCGGTTGTCCGGGCCCTCCAGCTCGCACCGCGAGGCGACCGGAGCGGCCGTCCCCGCGGAGATCATCCTGGCGGGTGGAAGCGGTGGGGAGGGTTCCTCTTAGCGGGGTTCTGATGGGTGGGGGCACTGCCCTTACGAATCGCTGACGCGAGTGCGTCGCAGCTCGATGAGGGTGGCCAGGTCAATGACGATGGGGAAGGGGCGATTGGTCTCCAACTTGCCGACGTGCACCGGACGGTCGAAGGACGAGATGTACTGACCGGTCTCACTGTGCAGCCAGTATTCGTGCACCTCGGGATTACCGTCCTCGCCGCGCTCGACCCGCCAGTAGTTCTTGATGCCCGCCGCCGCGTACAAGGCAGGCTTGCGGACACGATCATCCTGACGCGAACCAGGAGACACCACCTCGACCACGAGGACCGCGTTCTCCGCGGGGATATGCCTCGCCTCGAAGATGTCGATCCCGCGCTGGTCGAAGACCACGACGTCAGGAACGGGGGGGTTGTACTTGTCGATCAGTACGCATTGCTCGGAAAGAACGGCGTAGGGGCCCTCAAGGCATTCGTCCAGTCGTTGCTCGATACGGGCCCGCACCAGGTTGTGCCATGGCACCGTCCTCCCCCTGACCGCGATCACTCCGTCCACAAGTTCCCAGTCGAACGGCAGCTCCAGGTCTTCCACCTGGTCAACCGTCCAGCCCTCGACAGGCGGGAACATCCAGTTCTCAGGAGTGGCCTTCTCCAGCCGCTCTGCGGTCATCACTGCTCCCATGAACGCCAGTCTGGGCGCGGGTGCGGATCGCGATCCCGTATACGACGGTAGCGTCACCCGAACCAGTGGCGGGCCGACACCGCGCTGACTCAGGCCCGCCGGTGCACCAGGCGCCCACCCAGCACCGTGGCCACACACGTCCCGGCCCCGGCCGCCAGCAGCCCCGCCTCATCGGGGGCGTCGAACACGGCGAGGTCGGCCCGGGCGCCGACCGCGAGCGGCGCCGCCAGTACGTCCGCCAAGGCCGCCGCACCCCGCAGCGGATCCAGGTCCGCCTCACCCGGCGGCGGGGCGGAAACGGGCAGCACGGTCAGCCCGGAGCGGGCCACGGCGGTCCGTACCACCGGGTCCCGGAACGGCCCGGCCACCGCCACCGTGCCATGGCCGAGCATCCGCTGCAGGCCGCGCCGGGCGCTGCCCGCCCAGCGGGTCTCGGACATCTCCAGGGCGGCCAGGCGGTCGCCGGTGAGCGGGCGGTCGCCGACCGTCCCGTACTCGCGGGGGTCGGGGTGGTACGTCCGCTCCAGCAGCGCGGCCCCGTGCCACTGCCGCAGCCCGGGCAGCAGCAGGCCGGGCCAGCGGCGCACCCGGGCCGTGGGATGGGCGGCGGATACCTCGGGCAGCGGGCCCAGGGCGGTGACGCGCCCGCCGTCCACGGCCACCGCGCCGCCGGGGACCGACGCCGAGCCGTCCCCGGCCAGCAGCAGGTCCGCCGCGTGAACGGTCAGCATCGGTCGGAGGCGACCAGCTTCAGCTCGGGGTGCGCGGTGCCGCCCTCGATGGCGGTGGAGGACAGGTGGGAGACCACCCGGTCGTCGACCGGGTCATTGGCCGGGTCGTCGTGCACCAGCAGGTGCTCATAGGTGGTGGCCCGCTGCGCGGGGACGCGGCCCGCCTTGCGGATGAGGTCGATGAGCTCCATGCGGTTGGAGCGGTGCTTGGCGCCGGCCGAGGAGACCACGTTCTCCTCCAGCATCACCGAGCCCAGGTCGTCCGCCCCGTAATGCAGCGAGAGCTGCCCGGCTTCCTTGCCCACCGTCAGCCAGGAGCCCTGGATATGGGCCACGTTGTCCAGGAACAGCCGGGCGACGGCGATCAGGCGCAGGTACTCGAAGATGGTGGCCTGCGTCCGGCCCTTCAGCGCGTTGTTCTGCGGCTGGTAGGTGTAGGGGATAAACGCCCGGAAGCCGCCGGTGCGGTCCTGGACCTCGCGGATCATCCGCAGGTGCTCAATGCGCTCGGCGTTGGTCTCGCCGGTGCCCATCAGCATGGTGGAGGTGGACTCCACACCCAGGTTGTGGGCGAGCTCCATGATCTCCAGCCAGCGCTCACCCGACTCCTTGAGCGGGGCGATGGCCTTGCGCGGCCGCTCCGGCAGCAGCTCGGCGCCGGCGCCCGCGAAGGAGTCCAGGCCGGCGGCGTGAATACGGCGGATGGCCTCCTCGGCGCTCACCCCGGAGATGCGCGCCATGTGGTCCACCTCGGAGGCGCCCAGGGAGTGGATGACCAACTGCGGGAATTCCCGCTTGATCGCCGAGAAGTGCTCCTCGTAGTACTCCACGCCGTAGTCGGGGTGGTGACCGCCCTGGAACATGATCTGGGTGCCGCCCAGTTCCACGGTCTCGGCGCAGCGGCGCAGGATGTCGTCCAGGCCGCGGGTCCACACCTTGTCGCTCTTGGGCGGCGCGTAGAAGGCACAGAACTTGCAGGCCGTCACGCAGGCGTTGGTGTAGTTGATGTTGCGCTCGATGATGTACGTGGCGATGTGCTCGGTGCCCGCGTACCGACGGCGGCGGACGGTGTCGGCGGCCGCGCCCAGGGCGTGCAGCGGGGCGGACCGGTAGAGCTCCAGCGCCTCCTCCGGCGTGATCCGGCCGCCCGCCGCGGCGCGGTCGAGGACGGCTGCGACGTCAATAGACGAGAGGTCGGCGTTCGCGGTCACCGGGCGTCCCTTCGGAGGGGTCGGAGGGGTGTGATCAAGACCGATGTCAAGACCGAGCCAGCCTACGCCAGGGGCCCGGACGGCCGTGGGGCGGCCGGGCAAGGGGCCTTGGACCCCGGCATTCCGTTCGAATGACCTGGGCATTGGGCTTTTTGTTCGACCTATGACTCAATTCACGGAACCCACCGGTGTGATTTGACCATCCCCTAGGGCGGAATCGACACCGTCATGTCCCTTCGGGACAGCATCAACGTCACGGAGCGACACGATGACGCACAGTCCAAACGGGGCCTACCGGTCCCGTGGCCACCGCCGGGCCTCCAGCGCCAAGCGGTGGGCCATCGTCGCGGTCTGCATAGCCGTGGTCGGCGGCATAGCCTGGCCGGTGCTCAGCTATTTCAACTATTTCGACCTGTTCTCGGACAAGGGCGAATCCATCAGCTTCGGGCAGGAAGGCGGTCAGGCCGGGGGTGACACCGGGCAGCAGAAGTCCGACCCCAAGTCCCCGGTGCTGATGCCGACCGGCCCCAAGGCCGACTTCAAGATCGCCAACACGGTCCCGGAGGACGGTACCAAGATCGCGGTCACCACCCTGGAAGGCAAGAAGTCCGGCTTCACCGGCAAGGTGTGGGTCTGGGTCCCCAAGGAGTACAAGGACCCCAAGTACGCCAACAGCGGCTTCCCGGTGATGATCGCGCTGCCCGGCGGCGCCGGCTACCCGATCAACTACTGGATGGGCACCGACCTCAAGCTTGAGGCGAGCATCTCCAAGTGGCACGACGAGGGCAAGAGCCTGCCGTTCATCCTGGCCATGCCGGTGCTCAACCCGCACCCGGACAACGGCATCTACAACGACGCCAGTGACATCCCGGGCCAGCCGAAGATGGGCACCTGGCTCACCGAGGACGTCCCCGACCTCATCAAGGCCAACTTCCGCACCATCAGGTCCCGGGACGGCTGGGCCATGATGGGCTCCTCCACCGGTGGCTTCGCCAGCCTGAAGTCGGCCCTCCAGAAGCCGGAGAAGTTCAAGGCGATCATCGCCTCCGGCCCGGACATCGCCCCCGACTCCCCGCTGTGGAACGGGCATGAGACGGAGAAGGCGGCCAACAACCCCAACCTGCTGGCCCCCAAGCTGATCAAGAAGGGCGGCCCGGATGTCTATCTGGCCTTCCAGGTCGGCACCAAGGGCTCGGACGCCCAGGCCAAGCCCAAGATCGAGCAGTTCCTCAACAAGTTTGGCAACAAGGGCCCGATTCACACCAAGTACAGCGTGATCCAGGGCGGCGAGCACAACGCCAAGACCTATGTGCCGGGCATGTACGACGGCGGCCTGATCCAGTGGATCAGCGAGCACATGCAGGGGCCGACGCCCGCCTCCTGACGTTCATACGGTTTCGCACGCCGGAGCCCCGGCCCTCAACAGGGTCGGGGCTCCGGCGTGTTGTGGCATCGTGGCCCCACGCGGCATGGTTCCGAACGGGCAACCCGGGGACAGAATCTGCCCATTCGGCGAAGTCGTCCTGGAGCGACGCGATGACGCACTCTTCACAGGGGGCCTACCGGTCCCATGGCCACCAGCGGGCCGCCCGGGCCAAGCGGTGGATCCTCGCGGTGGTCTGCATAGCCGTGCTCGGCGGCCTCGCCTGGCCGCTGCTCGACCGCTTCGAGGTCTTCTCGGACCAGGGCGATCCGATCAGCTTCGACCAGGAGAACAAGCCGGGTGGTCAAGCCGGCGGCAACAGCGGTCGGTCGGGCGATGCCCAGGTCTCCCTGCCGACCGGGCCCAAGGCCGACTTCAAGATTTCCGGGACGGTCCCCGAGGACGGCACCAAGATCGCGGTGACCACCCTGGCGGGCCGGAAGTCCGGCTTCACCGGCAAGGTCTGGGTGTGGGCCCCCAAGGAGTACACCGACGATCCGAAATACGCCGGCAGCGGCTTCCCGGTGATGATCGCGCTGCCCGGCGGGCCCGGCTATCCCAGCAACTACTGGATGGGCACCAACCTCAAGCTTGAGGCGAGCATTTCGCGGTGGTTCCACGAGGGCAGGAGCCTGCCCTTCATCCTGGCGATGCCGGTGCTCAACCCGCATCCGGACATCGGCGGTCTGTACTGGGACGGCAGCGACATCCCCGGCCAGCCCAGGATGGGCACCTGGCTCACCGAGGATGTCCCGGATCTCATCCGGGCCAACTTCCGCACCATCAAGTCCCGGGACGGCTGGTGCTTCATGGGCTCTTCCACCGGAGGCTTCGCCGGCCTGAAGTCCGTGCTGCAGAAGCCGGACACCTTCAAGGCCGTGATCGCCTCCGGCCCGGACATCGTGCCCGACTCCCGGCTGTGGAACGGGCATGAGACGGAGCAGGCGGCCAACAACCCCAAGGTGCTGGCGCAACGGCTGATCGCCGCCAGGGGCCCGGATGTCTATCTGGCCTTCCAGGTAGGGACGGTGGGCAGCGACGCCCAGGCCAAGGGGCCCATCGAGGACTTTGTGGCCAGGTACACCAGGGGTCCGGTGAAGACCAGGCTGAGCGTGATCCAGGGCGGCCGGCATGACGCGGCCAGCTATGTGCCGAACATGGCCACCGGCGGCCTGATCCAGTGGATCAGCGAGCATATGCGGGGGCCGGTGCCGGGCTCCTGAGTGCCCGGGCCGTGTTCGGCGCCTCGTTCGTGGCTCCGGTCCTGATGGGCCCGGGCCACCGCGCCCCGGGGGTCAGCTCCCCAGCAACCGCACCGGCACATCCGCCGGATAACCCGAGGACGACCCCGTGCGGCGGGCGAATTCCGCGACGCCCGCCAACTGCCGCTCCCCGAACCGGAAATCGAGCGTGGTGAAGTAGCGCTCCAGCAGCCCGGCGTCGAACGCCTCCCAGCGCGCCGCCTGTTCGGCGACCTTGCCTACCTCCCTGAGGGACAGGTCCCGGGAGGCCAGGAAGGCCTGGTGCACCTTGGACACCAGCAGCGGCTCCCGGTCCAGGTAGTCCCGGCGCGCGGCCCACACCGCGAACACAAACGGCAGGCCCGTCCAGTCCTTCCACATCTGCCCCAGGTCATGCACCGCCAGCCCCAGCCGGGGCGCCTGGTGCAGCGAGGCGCGCAGCGCGGCGTCGCCGATCAGCACGGCGGCGTCCGCCTCCTGCATCATCGCGCCGAGATCCGGCGGGCAGGTGTAGTAGTCCGGCCGCACGCCGTACTTCTCGGCGAGCAACAGCTGGGCCAGGCGCACCGAGGTGCGTGAGGTGGATCCCAGGGCGACGCGCGCCCCGTCCAGCTTCTCCAGGGGCAGCTGGGAGACGATCACGCAGGACATCACCGGGCCGTCACAGCCCACCGCGATGTCGGGCAGGGCCACCAGCTGTTCGCTGTGGCGCAGGAATTCCACGAGGGTGACCGGGGCGATGTCCAGTTCGCCGCGGACCAGCCGCTCGCTGAGCTTTTCCGGGGTGTCCTTGGTCAGGTCCAGGTCGAGCAGGCTGCCGGTGCGGGCCAGACCCCAGTAGAGGGGCAGACAGTTGAGGAACTGGATGTGACCGACGCGCGGGCGGGAGCGGTGCCAGGCTGAATTGTCCACAGCGGGAGGCTAGCCCCGGATCCCGGCCGGTCCGCGCCGGGGGGCCGCCGCATCGAGCCCGACCGGCGATCTTTTCCGGACCTCCGGAGCGGAAAACCCCCCGTGGGCGTGATCTTCGACTCTTCCGTCGCGAGAACCTACCGTGCTAGGCTCGCCGCAAGTTGCAGTTTGGTTTCCCTTGCAGTACAGAGCCTGCGGAGCATGTAACCCGCAGGCTTTTGTAGTTTTCAGACTTCGTCGAAGGTTCTGGAGCAGGGCAACCCTTTGGCCCAAGGAGGGCTTATGGCTACCGGAACCGTGAAGTGGTTCAACGCTGAAAAGGGCTTTGGCTTCATCGCCCAGGACGGCGGGGGCCCCGACGTCTTCGTTCACTACTCCGCGATCAACGCTGCTGGCTTCCGCTCCCTCGAGGAGAACCAGCAGGTCACCTTCGACGTCACGCAGGGCCCCAAGGGCCCGCAGGCGGAGAACGTCACCCCGGCCTGATCGCGGCCGATTCGCAGTAACCAAGGAGCCCTGTTCCCCGCTTCGGCGGTGGACAGGGCTCCTGCCTTTACTGGGACTTCACCGTGCCGTTGTCTTCCGGTCCCCCGGCCGTACCTCCACCGGAAGCCAACCGGAAGATCTCATTCGCACAGCACATCGGCTTTCCGGGAACGCGTTCGCCGAATCCGCCGCATCCGGTAGCGGCCGGAAAAGGGCCTTAATGAAAACCTGACACACGGCGATCAACACAGCATCGATCTTGGCCAAAATCGGCCGCTATTCGTACAGTGCCTCGATCTCCGCCGCGTACCGCTCCGCGATGGCCGCCCGGCGCGGCTTGAGGGTGGGCGTCAGGGCACCGCTCTCCACCGTGAAGTCCTCCGGCAGGATCGCAAAGGCCCGGATCCTCACCGGCCCGGCGAACTGCTCATTGGCCGCGTCCACCGCCTCCTGGCACAGCTGGCGCACCGCGGGGTGCCGGGCCGGGCCCCCGGCGCCGAACTCCACCCCCATCCGCCGGGCCCAGCCCGCGAGCTCCCCGGCGTCCAGGGTGAGCAGGGCCACCGGGTAGGGGCGGCGATCGCCGACCACCACCGCACGGGAGATCCAGCGGGACTGCTGGAGGGCGAACTCCACCAGGGAGGGCGCGATGTTCTTGCCGCTGGAGGTGATCACCAGGTCCTTCTTGCGGCCGGTGACGGTCAGATAGCCGTCCTCGTCCAGCCGCCCCAGGTCACCGGTGTGCAGCCAGCCCGCCTCGTCCAGCACCTCGGCGGTGGCGGCGGGATTGCCGTGATAGCCCCGGAAGATCCCGGGCCCCCGGGCCAGCACCTCGCCGTCCCCGGCGATGCGCACCTCATGCCCGGGGATGGGCCGCCCGACCGTACCGGAGCGCGCCGCTCCGGGATAGTTGGCGGTGATCACCCCGGCCGCCTCGGTCATTCCATAGCCCTCCAGCAGCGGGATGCCGCAGGCACGCATCAGGTCCATGGTCTGCGGGGCGATCGGCGCCCCACCGGTGCGGGCCGATCGCAGCCGGCCGCCGAACAGCTCCCGGACCGGGGCGAACAGCCGGCGCTCGGCCTCCTCCCAGCCGGCCCGCAGCTCCGGCGGCAGCTCCTCGCCGCGCTCCCGGGCCGCCTGTGCCGCCAGGCCCAGCTCCACCGCCCGGGCCAGCCGGGCCGGTCCCTCCGGGCCCTCGGCCTCGGCCAGCGCACGGATCCTGGCGTGCACCTTCTCGTAGAGGCGGGGCACCGAGGGCAGCTGGGTGGGGCGGATCTCGGACAGCTCGTCCACCACCCGGTCGACACGGCCGCCGAAGTAGCACACGGTCCCGCCCCGGATCAGGGTGGTGCACTGGATGATCTGGGCGAGGATATGCGCCAGCGGGAGGTAGAGGTAGGTGGTGTCCCCCGGGCCGCCGTCCGCCAGCTGGGCGGTGGCCTCATGGTTGGCCAGCAGATTGCCATGGGTGAGACAGCAGCCCTTGGGCGGGCCGGTGGTGCCGGAGGTGTAGAAGATGCCGCAGAGGTCGTCTTCGGTCCGGGAGGCCGCCCGGGCCAGGAGCTCGCCGGCCGGGGCCGGACCGGGCAACTCGCCGAGGACGAGGGGGTGTTCGCCGGCACCCTGGCCGTCGATCAGCACCACCGAGCGCAGCCGGGGCAGCTTCGCCCGTACCGAGGCCACCCGCTCCGCCTGGGCCGCGTTCTCCACGATCACCACCGAGGCGCCCGAGTCCCCCAGCACCCAGGCCAGTTCCGCCTCGGCGGCCGAGGGGTAGACGGGCACCAGCACCGCCCCGGCGGCCAGCACCGCGAACTGGGCACAGGTCCACTCGGGCCGGGTCTCGCTCAGCACGCCCACCCGGTCACCGGGCCGGACACCCAGGCCCAGCAGGCCGCACCCCATGGCGCGGACCGTCTCCGCCAGCCCGTCGTAGGAGAGCTCCCGCCGGCCGCCCGGGTGGCGGGCGCCGGCGCTCAGGGCGGGCAGCGGGCCATGGCGGGCCGCCGCCCATTCGGTGAACACCGCCAGTGTGCCGGGGCGTTGGGACATGGCACCCCACGCTAGACAGTGCGGGCGGCGCCGGGGATGACCGGAAGCGTCAGCACCACTGACCGCGCCGCTCGGCACAATGCCCTCATGCCCACCACCATCAGCGTGCACCGCGTCCGCGCCGCGCTGGGCGGCGTACGACGGCTCGGCATCGATCCGGTGCCCCCGCTGCAGACGGCGCGCATCCCACCGCTGCTGCTCGGCGACGACCTGGCACGGGTGACCGCGGAGCAGTTCGCCTCGCTGGTACGGGAGTTGGGGCGGGTTACCGGGGACGAGTTCCTGGGCCTGGGCACCTCGCCCAGCCGGCCCGGCACCTTCGCCATGATGTGCCACGCCTGTGTGGGCTGCCCGGACCTGGGCGCCGCGCTGGACCGGGCGGCACGCTTCTACGGGCTCTTCCCCGGCGGACCCCGGCTGGCCCTCGAACAACGCGATGGCCAGGCCGAGTTCACGGTGCGCGGCGATCTGCGCGGCCACCCCGAGGGATGGTTCCTGGCCGAGTGCCTGCTGCTGGTCTGGCACCGGCTGGCCGGCTGGCTGATCGGCCGCCGGATCGCCCTGCACCAGGCCGAGTTCGGCCATTCCGCGCCGCCGGACGCCACCGAGTGCGCGGCGATGTTCGGCTGCCCGGTGCGCTTCGGCGCCGCCCGGACCGGCGCCCGGTTCGACCCGCACTGGCTGGCCGCACCGGTGCTGCGGGACGAGACCTCGCTGGACGGGCTGCTGCGCCGGGCACCGGCCGACCTGCTCAGCCGCCGGGCGTACCGGATGACCGTCACCGAGCAGGTGCGCCGGGCCTTCACCGGGGCGCTGCGGGCGGGCCGTCCGGCCCGGCTGCCGGAGCTGACGGAGCTGGCGGCCCGGCTGGCGGTGAGCCCGGCGACGCTGCGCCGCCGGCTGAGCGCGGAGGGCACCTCCTACCGGCGGCTGCGCGAGCAGGTGCTGCGGGACGCCGCGCTGGCCGGGCTGGCCGGCGGGCGGGAGCCGATCGCCGAACTGGCGGCCCGGCTGGGGTTCTCCGAGGGCACCGCCTTCCACCGGGCGTTCCGCCGCTGGACCGGGAGCACCCCGGGGGCCTACCGAGGCGGGTTCACCGGAGAGTGACCGCGGCCGAGGGAGCGGGGCGGGCGCCCCGGCCCCGCCCCCCGCTCCGCCCGGCTCCGCTCAGCTCCCGGCCGGCGGCGGCCAGCGCCGCCCGCCGGTGAGGTTCTCCAGCCCCACCCAGGCCACATTCATCAGGGTGGCCGCCGTCTCCCGGGCCGAAGGCACCGCGCCGGTACGGTTGTTGGCCCAGCCGGCCAGCGACTCGGCCGCGCCCACCAGGGCGTGCGCCAGCCCGGAGACCTCGCGGTCGCTCAGCGGCTGGGCATGGCCGTCCCCCTGGGTGCTCTCCGCGATCAGCCGGGTGACCACATCGACGATCTCCTGCCGCAGCTCGGCCACCACCAGTGCGAAGGGCTCGCCATGGGTGCGCGCCTGGCAGCTGAGCACCGCCCAGCCGGCCGGGTGTTCCGCGGTGTGCGCGAAGAAGGCCCGCAGCCCGCACCAGAGCCGCCGGTCGGCGCTGTCACCCGGCTCCACGGCCGCCCGGATCTCCTGGATCAGCGACTCCGCCTCGCGCCGGATGCAGGCGCTGAACAGCTCCTCCTTGGAGTTGAGGTAGAGATAGACCAACGGCTTGGACGCCCCGGCCAGTTCGGCGATCTCGTCCATGGAGGCCGCGCGGTAGCCGCGCCGGGCGAAGACCTCCACCGCGGCGTCCAGCATCTGCCGCTCGCGGACCGCGCGGGGCATCCGCTTGACCCTGGGTTTGCGTTGTGCAGGAGTTGCAGTAGTCACGACAAATCCCTCCGCCCCCGTAACTTTACCGGCAGGTAATATCACGGAGGGGAGGGACGTCAAGGGTGGCCGTCAGGCCCTGACGATCACGCTACGGCGGCCTCGGCCGCCGGCTGCCGCGCATCCTCCTCGCGCTCCAGGCCGGAGGCGGTGACGGCGTCATAGGCGGCCCGGTCCAGGATCTTCTCGCGGGCGGCGACGATGATCGGGATCGCCGACTGGCCTGCCACGTTGGTGGCAGTGCGAATCATGTCCACGATCGGGTCTATGGCCAGCAGCAGACCCACGCCCGCCATCGGCAGGCCCAGCGTGGACAGGGTCAGGGTCAGCATCACGGTGGCCCCGGTCAGTCCGGCGGTGGCCGCCGAGCCGATCACCGAGACAAAGGCGATCAGCAGGTAGTCCCGCACCTCCAGGTGCACCCCGAAGACCTGGGCCACGAAGATGGCGGCGATGGCCGGGTAGATCGAGGCGCAGCCGTCCATCTTGGTGGTGGCACCGAAGGGCACCGCGAAGGAGGTGTACTCCTTGGGCACGCCCAGACGCTCGGTCACCTTCTGGGTCAGCGGCATGGTGCCCACCGAGGAGCGGGAGACAAAGGCCAGCTGAATGGCGGGCCAGGCGCCCTTGAAGAACTGCAGCGGGCTGACCTTGGCCGCGGTGGCCAGCAGCAGCGGGTAGACGCCGAAGAGCACGATGGCGCAGCCGACGTAGATGTCCGCGGTGAAGGTGGCGTACTTGCCCATCAGGTCCCAGCCGTACTTGTAGACGGCCTTGCCGACCAAGCCCAGGCTGCCCAGCGGGGCGAGCCGGATGACCCACCACAGGACCTTCTGCAGCAGCTCCAGCACCGTCTCGCTGAGGGTGAGCAGCGGCCGGGCCTTCTCACCGAGCTGGAGCACGGCGACACCGGCCACCGCGGCCATAAAGACGATCTGCAGCACATTCAGCTGGGTGAACGGGGTGATCACATCGGTGGGGACGATCCCGGTGATGAAGTCCAGCCAGGAACCGTGCTTCTTGGGCTCGGCGCCGTCCGCGGCGGTCAGGCCGGTGCCCGAGCCCGGGTGCGTCAGCAGGCCGATGGCCAGGCCGATGCTCACCGCGATCAGCGAGGTGATCATGAACCAGAGCAGGGTGCGGGTGGCCAGCCGGGCGGCGTTGGAAACATTCCTCAGGTTGGTGATGGACACCAGGATGGCGAAGAACACCAGCGGGGCGACGACCACCATCAGCAGCTGGACGAAGATCCCGCCGATTTTGTCGAGGGTGGTCTGCAGCCAGCCGATGTCGCCGCTGCGGGCGGCCCAGCCGAGCAGGGCGCCCAGCACCAGGCCGAGCAGGATCTGGGCCCAGAAGGGGACCTTGGGTATGCGCGGGCGCGCCGGGGACACGGAAGTGGTGGACAACGGATGCTCCGGGGGACAGACGGAAACGCGGGCGTGGGAGCGCCGGGAGATCCGTTTCGAGAGGGATCTCCGGCCGCGGGACGGAGGTCAGCGGCGGCGACAGGCCGCGGACGCACAGCGGCAGAGATCGACGTGCAGGCGCGCCACAAGCCCGGGGATCCCGGGGCCCATGGGGAATCGGTGCGCTGCTGTCTTCATGCGCACCACGGTAACACCGGCCCTTTGGGTCACCCAAAGGGATTCTTTGGGATCAGGGCCGGAAAAACGCCCGGACCCCGTCGTTGAGCGGCGGGAGCCGGGCGTGCTGTGACCAGGGTTACCCGCGCCCTCAGGCGACCGAGTCCTCCTGGGCCGCGTTGGCCGCCAGCGACTCCTTGGCGCGGTCCACCCGCGCGGCGACCTGGGCCGCCATGGCCTCGCGCTGCTTGCGCAGCAGCACCCAGCTGAGCGGGGCGGAGAGGATCAGGGCCAGCAGGACCATCCAGAAGATGTTGGAGCTGCCGACGCCCAGCGGGATCAGACGTGCGTAGCACAGCACCCAGACGACGGCGAAGCAGGCGATGAGGAGGCCGAATCGCCAGGCGGTGTAGCGGAGCGATGCGAAGTTCTGGCTACTCACGGACGGGACCTTCTTCTCAACGGCAACCGAAAGGGTCCCTCCCAGTCAAGCACGGAACGTTGTGGATCAGTCCAGGGGCCGCCACATAAGGATGTCATCCCGGTCGTCACCGGGGGCCAGCCGCAGACCGTCCGGCACCCGGCCGACCTCCTTGAAGCCGGTGCGGGCGTAGAAGTGCTCGATGCCGGTACCGCCGCGCACCTCCAGCCGCAGCGCCTCCAGGCCCAGTTCGCGGGCGAATGCGAGGGTCTCCGCCATCAGCTCCCGGCCATGACCGCCGCCCTGCAGCGCGGGGTCGATCATCACCAGGACCACGGTGGCCCAGTGCAGCATCTTGAAGTCGTCATTGAGCGCCAGGAAGGTGGTGCCGACCAGCCGGCCGTCCGCCCCGTACGCCGCCAGCATCCGCCGGCGGCCGGTGTGCACCGCCGCCATCACCCGCGCGGCGGCCGCGCGTATCTCGCCGGGATCCACGGGCGGGACATAGCCCACCGCGCCGCCCGCCTCGGAGACCTCGTACCAGAGCCGGGAGAAGTCCCCGGTGAGCGCGTCGGAGACCTGGGGATCACGGAGATATGTAAGTGCCATATTGGCGATGCAATCATTACGCGCCGGAGATCCACAAGAGAAAACCCCGGCACCGGGCCGGGGTTTGTCAGGTGAGGGCGCGGCTCAGATCCGCATCGGCTGCGGCGACTCGCGCAGCGCGGCGTCCGGGCCGGGGTACTCGCGGATGATCTCGTAGCGGGTGTTGCGCTCCACCGGGCGGAAGCCCGCCTCGCGGATCAGCTCCAGCAGGTCGTCCCGGGTGAGCTTGTTGGGCGTGCCGTAGTTGTCCGCGTCGTGCGTGATCTTGTACTCGACGACCGAGCCGTCCATGTCGTCCGCGCCGTGCTGCAGGGCGAGCTGGGCGGTCTGCACACCGTGCATCACCCAGAACACCTTGACGTGCGGGACGTTGTCGAACAGCAGCCGGGAGACGGCGAAGGTCTTCAGCGCCTCGGCACCGGTGGCCATGGTGGTGCGGGCCTGCAGCCGGTTGCGGACCTTGCCGTCCTTCATGTCCACGAAGTCGTGCTGGTAGCGCAGCGGGATGAAGACCTGGAAGCCGCCGGTCTCGTCCTGCAGCTCACGCAGCCGCAGGACGTGGTCCACCCGGTGGCGCGGCTCCTCGATGTGGCCGTAGAGCATGGTGCACGGGGTCTTCAGCCCCTTCTCGTGCGCCAGGCGGTGGATGCGCGACCAGTCCTCCCAGTGGGTGTCGTGGTCGACGATGTGCTGCCGGACCTCCCAGTCGAAGATCTCCGCGCCACCGCCGGTGAGCGACTCCAGACCGGCGTCGATCAGCTCGTCCAGGATCTCCGAGGCGGGCAGGCCGGAGATCTTCTCGAAGTGGTGGATCTCGGTGGCGGTGAAGGCCTTCAGCGAGACCTCCGGCAGCGCCTCCTTGAGCGCCTTCAGGGAGCGCGGGTAGTAGCGCCAAGGAAGCGTCGGGTGCAGGCCGTTGACGATGTGCAGCTCGGTGAGGTGCTCGTTCTCCATGGCCTTGGCCAGGCGGACGGCCTCCTCGATGCGCATGGTGTACGCGTCCTTCTCGCCCGGCTTGCGCTGGAACGAGCAGTAGGCGCACGAGGCGGTGCACACATTGGTCATATTGAGGTGCCGGTTGACGTTGAAGTGGACGACGTCACCGTTCTTGCGCGTCCGCACCTCGTGCGCCAGCCCGCCCAGCCAGGCCAGGTCGTCGCACTCGTAGAGGGCGATGCCGTCCTCGCGGGTCAGCCGCTCTCCGGCGTGCACCTTCTGCTCCAGCTCGCGCTTGAGTCCGGCGTCCATCTGGCCCCTCTTCCTTGTGCGTGACAGACCTGGTCGAGACTACTCCCCCGCCCTCAGACGTCCTCGGGCAGCTCACCCACCCGGTTCTCCCACTTGGTGGAGAGCACGATGGTGGTGCGGGTGCGGCTGACGCCCTTGGTGCCGGACAGCCGCCGGATGGTGCGCTCCAGGCCGTCCACATCGCCGACCCGGACCTTGAGCATGTAGGAGTCGTCGCCGGCGATGAACCAGCAGTCCTCGATCTCCTCCAGGTCGCGCAGCCGGCGCGCCACATCCTCGTGGTCGGCGGCGTCGGAGAGCTGAATGCCGATCAGGGCGGTGACGCCCAGGCCCAGCGAGGCGGCGTTGACGGTCGCCCGGTAGCCGGTGATGACGCCCGCCGCCTCCAGGCGGTTGATCCGGTCCGTGACGCTCGGCCCGGAGAGGCCGACCAGCCGGCCCAGTTCCGCGTACGAGGCCCGGCCGTTCTCCCGGAGGGCCTGGATGAGCTGCCTGTCCACCGCGTCCATGCCTGGAACCTTTCAATTAATCAGCGAACTCGCCGTCTTGCGTGTAGAATCTAAGGCATACAGGGCCTCAGGCCCTGCGAATCTTTTAGCGAACCCTTAAGACACCGACGATCCTTCAGGAGTGAAGCCCCGTGTACTCGATCGAGATGGCCTACGCCCGCATGCGTGAGCTGCAGGATCTGGCCAACCGCTCGCGTGCCCACCAGCCCGCCGGCGCCCGCGCGAAGGCCAAGTCCTTCCGCCTCCCGCGCGCCAAGAAGGGCTAACCCTTCCCCGGAGAGCGCGCACCGCCGAGCTCTCCCTTCCATCTGCGGTAGAGCTGGTGCGGCACACCCGCCGCGTCCAGCACCCGCCCGGCGACGAAGTCCACCAGATCCTGGATGTGCGTCGCCCCCGCGTAGAACGCCGGAGAGGCGGGCAGCACGATCGCACCCGCCTCGTCCAGTGCCACCAGCTGCTTGAGCGTCTGACCGTTCAGCGGCGTCTCCCGCACCGCCACCACCAACGGCCGCCGCTCCTTGAGCGTTACGCTCGCGACCCGTTGCAGCAGGTCCTTGGAGAGCCCCAGCGCCACCCCCGCCACACAGGCCGTGCTGGCCGGGACGATCAGCATCCCCTTGGCCGGGTACGAGCCGGAGGACGGACCGGCCGCCAGATCGCCGGCCGGCCAGTGGCGGACATCCGACAGATCCCCCTCGAAGGGGTGCGGCTTGCCGTCCGCGCCGGTCTCCAGCCAGGCACGCAGATCCTCGCGCCAGTGCGCGTCACGGAACGGCAGCCCCGTCTCGTCCAGCAGCGTCAGCCGTGACGCCCGGCTGACCACCAGGTCCACGGACTCGCCCGCGGCCAGCAGGCCGCGCAGCACGGCGGCGGCGTACGGCGTCCCGGACGCGCCGGAGACACCGACCACCCAGGGGCGGCGTTGCGTTGGGTTCTGGTACGGCTCCACGGAGCGAGCCTAACCGCAGGGGTGTGGAGCGCAGCGCGGTGCGGCACTCCCATGGGCGCGGGGCCGGGCGGCCGGCGAGGGCCGCCCGGGCGAGCTACCAGCCGAGCCCGCGGTTGACGAGGTCCAGCAGGGCGAAGAGGAAGAGCGCGATCCCGATCACGCCATTGACCGTGAAGAACGCCCGGTTCAGCCGGGACAGGTCATTCGGCCGCACAATCGAGTGCTCGTACACAAACGCCACCGCGACCACCACCAGGCCCGCCCAGAAGGACATCCCCGCATGCGTGGCCAGGGCGTACCAGACCAGCAGGGCGGTGGTGATGGCATGGCAGACCCGGGAGCCGTACAGCGCGGCCGGGATGCCGAAGCGGGCCGGCGTGGACAGCACGCCATGCGCCCGGTCCGCCGCCACGTCCTGGCAGGCGAAGATCAGGTCGAAGCCGCCGATCCAGACGCCGACGGCCAGGCCCAGGATCACCGCGTCCCAGGACCAGCTGCCGGTGACCGCCAGCCAGGCGCCCACCGGGCCGATCGCCTGGGCCAGGCCCAGGATGGCGTGCGGGAAGTTGGTGAAGCGCTTGCCGTACGGATAGACCACCATCGGGATCACCGCGAGCGGCGCCAGCGCCAGGCACAGCGGATTCAGCAGCGCCGCCGCGCCCAGGAAGAACACCACCGCCACCAGCGCACCGGTCCAGGCGGAGCGCACCGTCACCGCGCCGGTGACCAGTTCGCGGCCGGCCGTGCGCGGGTTACGGGCGTCGATCTCGCGGTCGATGATGCGGTTGCAGGCCATGGCGAAGGTGCGCAGGCCCACCATGGCGACGGTGACCAGGAGGAGCTTCCACCAGTCGATGCGCTCGTCCTTCTGGTACATCGCCGTCAGCGCGGCGATATAGGCGAAGGGCAGTGCGAAGACCGAGTGCTCGATCATCACCAGGCGCAGGAACGCGCGGACCCGGCCGCTGGAGGGGGCCGGTCCGGGGGTGAGGACGCCTTCGGCAGAGGTCACAGTCCGTACTCCGTCCAACGCTTGGTCACCAGTTCGGCGACCGCCGGGTCCGACTCGACCATCCGGGGCCAGCCGCCGTCTCTGGTGTAGCCCTCCTCGGGCCACTTGGCCGTGGCGTCGATGCCCGCCTTGCCGCCCCAGAACTGCTGGTAGGAGGCGTGGTCCAGATGGTCCACCGGGCCCTCGACCACGGTCAGGTCACGCGCGTAGTCCACATTGCCCAGCGCGCGCCAGGAGACCTCGTGCAGATTCCGGACGTCGCAGTCGGCGTCCACGATCACGATCAGCTTGGTCAGCGACATCATGTGCGCGCCCCAGATGGCGTGCATCACCTTCTGGGCGTGCTTGGGGTACTTCTTGTCGATCGAGACGATCGCACAGTTGTGGAAGCCGCCGGACTCCGGCAGGTGGTAGTCCACGATGTCGGGCACCACGACCTTCAGCAGCGGCAGGAAGAAGTGCTCGGTGGCCCGCCCCAGCGGACCGTCCTCGGTGGGCGGCCGGCCGACCACGATCGACTGGAGCAGCGGGCGCCGCCGCATGGTGACGCAGTCGATGGTGAGCGCCGGGAAGTCCTCCTGCGGCGTGTAGAAGCCGGTGTGGTCGCCGAACGGCCCCTCCGGCAGCATCTGCCCGGGCTCCAGCCAGCCCTCCAGCACCACCTCGGCGTTGGCCGGGACCTGGAGCGGGACGGTCTTGCAGTCCACCATGTCCACCCGCTTGCCCTGGATGAAGCCGGCGAAGAGGTACTCGTCGATGTCGCCGGGCAGCGGTGCGGTGGAGGCGTAGGTGACGGCGGGCGGGCAGCCGAAGGCGATGGCCACCGGCAGCCGCTCCCCGCGCTTCGCCGCCACCTGGTAGTGGTTGCGGCTGTCCTTGTGGATCTGCCAGTGCATCCCGATGGTGCGCTTGTCGTGACGCTGGAGCCGGTAGAGGCCCAGGTTGCGGACGCCGGTCTCGGGGTGCTTGGTGTGGGTGAGCCCCAGGTTGAAGAAGGAGCCGCCGTCCTCGGGCCAGGTGAACAGCGCGGGCAGCCGGTCCAGGTCCACCTGGTCGCCGGTGAGCACCACTTCCTGGACGGGCGCGTCCTTGATCCTGCGCGGCGGGACATGCGCCATGGCGCCCAGCTTGCCGAAGGCCTCCCGGAAGCCGACGAAGCCCTGCGGCAGCTCCGGCTTCAGCAGCCCGCCGATCTTCTCGCCGATCTCCTGGTAGGACTGCAGGCCCAGCGCCTTGAGCAGCCGGCGGTCGGTGCCGAAGACGTTCATGGCCAGCGGCATCGCCGAGCCCTTGACGTTCTCGAAGAGCAGCGCGGGGCCGCCCGCCTTGTTCACTCTGTCGACGATCTCCCCGACTTCCAGATGGGGATCGACTTCGGCCTTGATGCGCTTGAGGTCACCATCGCGCTCCAGCGCCCGCAGGAACGAGCGGAGATCGTCATAAGCCATGCGCTCCAGTATCGAGCACGCACTACGCTTGCCTTGTCACGGGGGCCGCCACGCGGCCCGTACCGCTTCGCTCCGGGGGCTCGTCGCATGCTCAGGTATCTGCCCTTCCTGCTGATCCTGGCCCTGTGGATCTATGCCTTCGTGGACTGTCTCAACACTCCGGAGCAGGAGGTCCGCGGCCTGCCCAAGGTGGCCTGGGTGCTGATCATCCTGCTCTTCGGCGAGGTGCTGCTGGGCCCGGTGGCCTGGCTGATCGCCGGCCGGCCGCGCACCGCCACCGCCCGTCCCGGGCAGGGCACCTGGGTGGCCCCGGACGACAATCCGGAATTCCTCCGCTCCCTGGGGCGTGACCGGGACGAAGGGGCGCAGGGCTAGTCCCATACGCCTCCCCTTGGCCCAACAACCGCTCCCCCTATCGGGTAATCGTATTTAGCAGCGGCACCGGGAATTCACGCCAACTCCTTTGTCTTCACGGTCATTTGGCGCTTATTTCACTCGCATCCCCCTCCCTTGGACATCCCCGCGCCGGGAGAGTCGTCATGGTCACACTGTGGCCTGACGCGACATCAGGGAGGGATGACCATGCCCGAGATGACCAGACGCAGACTCCTCGGCTCCGCCGTGGGGGCAGCGGTCAGCGGTGCCGCCTTCGCCCTGCTCCCGCCGAGCGTCCAGCAGGCGGTGGCGGCCGGCCCGGCCCGGCCCGGCTCACTGCGGGACATCAAACACGTGGTCCTGCTGATGCAGGAGAACCGCTCCTTCGACCACTACTTCGGCACCCTCAAGGGCGTACACGGCTTCGCCGACCCGCACGCCCTCAAGCTCTCCACCGGGCGCAGCGTCTTCCACCAGCCGGACAGCCAGAACCCCAAGGGCTATCTGCTCCCCTTCCACCTGGACACCCGTAAGTCCAGCGCCCAGGCCATCCCCTCCACCAGCCACGCCTGGGCCGTCCAGCACGAGGCGTGGAACAACGGGCGGATGGACCGCTGGCTGCCCGCGCACCGCAAGGCGGACGGCAAGAACGGCCCGTATGTGATGGGCTACCACACCCGGGAGGACATCCCCTTCCAGTTCGCGCTCGCCGAGACCTTCACCGTCTGCGACAACTACTACTGCTCGGTCTTCGGTCCCACCTGGCCCAACCGGCTGTACTGGATGACCGGCACCATCGACCCGGGCGGCAGACACGGCGGGCCGGTCACCGACAACACCGCACCCACCCCCTACCGCTGGACCACCTATGCCGAGCGGCTGCAGAAGGCGGGCATCAGCTGGCGGGTGTACCAGGAGGAGGACAACTACGGCTGCAACCTCCTGGAGGAGTTCCAGCAGTTCAAGGACGCCGAGAAGGGCGATCCGCTGTACGAGCGCGGCATGCGCCGGCAGCCGGCCGGCACCTTCGAGGAGGACGCCCGCAACGACCGGCTGCCCGCCGTCTCCTGGATCATCCCCACCGGACCGCAGTCGGAGCACCCGGACTACCTCCCGGCCGCCGGCGCGGACTTCGTCGCCAGGAAGATCGAGGCGATCGCCGACAACCCGGCGGTGTGGGCCAAGACCGTCTTCATCCTCAACTACGACGAGAACGACGGGCTGTTCGACCATGTCCCGCCGCCGGTGCCGCCCAAGGGCACCAAGGACGAGTTCATCAAGGGACTGCCCATCGGCGCCGGGTTCCGGGTGCCCTGTCTGATCGTCTCGCCCTGGACGGTGGGCGGCTGGGCGGCCGGCGAGGCCTTCGACCACACCTCGGCGCTGCGCTTCCTGGAACGCTGGACGGGGGTCCAGGAGCCCAACATCAGCGCCTGGCGCCGGCGCACCTTCGGCGACTTCACCTCGGCCTTCGGCTTCCAGGACCGGGCCGCTGCGCCCCGGCTGGGCGTGGACACCGGCAAGGAGCTGGAAGAGGCCCAGTGGGAAGTGGCCCACCTGCCCAAACCGGTGCTCCCGGGGGCCAGTCAGCAGATGCCCCGCCAGGAGCCGGGCACCCGGCCCCGGCGCTGACGGCCGCCCAGGGCCGCCAGCGGCCGTTAGGGGTTCTCGCCGCGCTCGTACTCACCCCGTAGCTGCTGCCAGCGCTCCACATTCCAGGAGGGCCAGTCGGCGGGGTGGCCGGCGAGCGCCTGGAGCAGGTACTCGAAGTGGTGGTGCCAGCCGGCCAGGCAGTCCAGGCGCTGGTCGTCCGCCCCGGTGAGCTCGTTGGTGAAGTGCAGCAGGGTGCCGCCGACGCTCACCGGGGCGGGCTCCAGCTCGAACCGGACCCGGCCGTGCACCTCCACCGTGTACTCGGCCAGCCGCTGCGGCTGCCAGGCGGTCACCCGGCCGGCGGCGATGGTGGCCTTGCCCTCGGGATCGGTGTTCAGCCAGCGCAGGGTGATCGCCCCGCCCTCGCGCTGCTCGAAGGGGTCGGCGGCGGCCAGCCAGGTGGGCAGGCCCTCGGGCGTGGCGATGGCGGCCCAGACCTTGGACTGCGGGTAGGGCAGGGACACCTCGTAACGCAGGGTGTGGCTTTCACCGCGGGTCTCGGAGGACCCGTACGGGGAGGGGATCTCCATACCCCAGCGGTACCACGACGGCCCGCGTTCCGCCTCTCGGGGAACACGGGCCGCACCAGGCTCGGAGGTCTCGGGGATCTCTGGGATCCCGTAAGGGCGGGCCTCAGACGCCGGAGTACCTCAGACGCCGGAGTAGGAGTGCTTGCCGCCGAACAGGAAGTTGACCCCGTAGTAGTTGAAGACATAGCAGGCGAAGGCGAACAGGCCCAGGTAGGCGGCCTTGCGGCCCTTCCAGCCCGCGGTGGCCCGGGCATGCAGATAGCAGGCGTAGGCGACCCAGGTGATGAAGGACCAGACCTCCTTGGGGTCCCAGCCCCAGTAGCGGCCCCAGGCCGCCTCGGCCCAGATGGCGCCCGCGATGATGGTGAAGGTCCACAGCGGGAAGACGGTGGCGTTGATCCGGTAGCCGAACTTGTCCAGGGTGCCGGCCGAGGGCAGCCGGGTGAGGGCGTTGTCCATGGCCATCTGCGCCTTGACGCCCAGCCGCAGCCAGCGCTGGTCGGCGGGGGTCTCCCGCAGCTTGCGCTCCAGCACCCCGGGACCGGCCTCGCCCTTCTCCAGGCGCTCCTCCAGGCGGTCACGGAAGAGGTAGAAGAGCGTGGCGACCGCGCCCACCCAGAGCGAGGCGCCGGAGAGGATCGCACAGGAGACGTGGATCCACAGCCAGTAGGAGTGCAGCGCGGGCACCAGCTGGTCGCTGGCGGTGTAGAGCACCGAGACAGCCAGGCCCAGGTCCAGCAGCACCGTGGTGACCAGCGGCAGGCCCAGCCAGCGGATGTTCTTCCGGGCGGCCAGCAGGCCCAGGTAGACGCCCACCGCGCACATGCCGAAGGTGCAGGAGAACTCGTACATGTTCCCCCACGGCGCCCGCTGCACCGACAGCGCGCGGGTGAGCACCCCGCCGACGTGCAGGGCGAAGGCCAGCACGGTCAGCGAGATGGCGATCCGACCGTAGAGGTCGCCCTGCTCACTGGTGCCGGCCGCGCCCGGCCCGTCCGGCACATCGTCCCGGCCGCCCGGGGCGGTACGGGTGATGACCTTGGGACGCTCCAGCACCGCGGTGCCACCGCCGGAGGCGCTCTTGACGGTGACGGTCACGGCCCGGGCCGGCTCGGCGGTGATCGCGGCGGCGGTACGGCCCACGGCGCTGCGGCTGCCGAACACCCACTCCACCATGTGCGCGACAAAGGCCAGGGTGTAGACGGCCATGGCCGAATAGATCAGCACATTGCTGATGTGGGCCAGGTTCTCGTTGGTTGCGGCCGCGAGGTTCACGCGCGGGCTCCTTCGGAGGATTCGGACGGTTCGGTGGTATCGGCGCCTTCGTCTGGGGTGGGCGGGGCGTCAGTCTGCAGGGCGGCCGCCAGGTCGGCGAGCTCCTCGGGCACCTTGGCCGACTCGCTGCGGCCCAGCCCGGCCAGCTCCACGACCGTACTCCCGTCCGCGCCGCGCTCCGCGCGCACCCACACCCGGCGGCGCTGGATGAACAGCGAACCGGCGACCCCCAGGATGGCGGCGACCGCGCCGGCCAGCGCGGGCTCGTCGCCCGGCTTCTGGGAGATCTGGAAGGTGGCCCAGTGCTTGATGCCGTCGAAGTGCAGGCTGCCGCCGTTGGGCAGCTGCATGGTGTCGCCGACCTTGAGCAGCTGGGAGAACTTGTTCTTGCCGTCCGGGGTCATGAACTGCTTCATCCCCGAGACGTCCAGCTTGTAGACGCTCTGCGGCACGCCCGTGTCGATGCCCAGGTTGCCGTGGAAGGCGGTCAGCACCATGCCCGGGCTGACCAGGTCAGGGAACTGCGACATCATCGTGCCGGTCCGCTTGTCCAGGGTCGGGACGAACAGACCGGTGAAGCCGATCTGGTCCTTGTTGCCGTCCTTGTCCCGGAAGTCGGGCACCTTGAGGACCACATTCTCGGTGATGTTGCTGTCCAGCGGCAGCGAGGCCACCGCCCCCTGGTAGGAGACGTTGCCCTTGCCGTCCTTGACGGTGACCACCGGGGCATAGCCATGGCCCTGGAGATAGATCTTGGAGCCGTCGATCACCAGCGGGTCGTTGACCTTGATGAGCGCCTTGTGCGGGGCGCCGTCGGCCCCGTTCTGGTAGGTGACATGCGCGGCATAGGTGCGCGGGGTGCCGCGCTGCGGCCCGGTGACCTCATAGGTGGCGTCGAAGCCGTCCAGCTGGAAGCTGAAGCGCGGCAGGTCGGCCGGGGTGAACAGGGAACCGGACTTGAAGTCGTCGTACTGGGTGAGGGTGTTGGCGAAGCCGTCGCCCTCGACGATCAGCTTGCCGCCCTCGGACTTCCACAGCTGGCCGGAGGCGAAGGCCACCAGCAGCACGATCAGCGAGACATGGAAGAGCAGGTTGCCGGCCTCGCGGAGGTAGCCCTTCTCACCGGCCACCGAGCCCTCGGCCGGCTCGGTGCGGAAGCGCTTGCCCTTGAGCAGCCGGCCCGCCGCCGCCAGCACCTGCTCCGGATCGGCGTCGGTGCGCCAGGTGGCATAGGCGGGCATCCGGTCCAGCCGGCGCGGGGCGCGCGGCGGACGGCCGCGCAGCTGGCCGACGAACTGCCAGGTGCGCGGGACGATACAGCCGATCAGCGAGATGAACAGCAGGATGTAGACCGCGGAGAACCACACCGAGCTGTAGACATGGAACAGCTGGAGCTTCTCGTAGACCGGCGTAAGGCTCTTGTGGGCCTTCTGCCAGTCGTCGACCTTGACCGAGTCGACGCTGGTCTGCGGGATCAGCGAACCCGGGATGGTGGCCAGCGACAGCAGCAGCAGCAGGATCAGGGCGACCCGCATCGAGGTCAGCTGCCGCCAGACCCAGCGCACCCAGCCCAGCGCCTCCCGGCCGGCCCAGCCCAGCGCACCGAGCACGCCCGGCCGGCGCACCCCGCCGAAGGAGCCCGCGCCCGCCGGCCCGGTCTCCTCGACCGGGGCCGTGGACAGCCGGCCTGCCTCGGCGGCGTCCTTGGGCGCGGTGTCCGCACTGCTATCGGTGTTGGCCATTGCTCAGATCCCAGGGGTGTATTGGTTGGTCCATGTCTGCAGGTCCTGGACCATGCTGTCCCACAACCCTGTGACCAGGAGTACGCCGACCACGACGAGCATCCCGCCGCCGATCCGCATGACCCAGGCGTAGTGCCGCTTGATCCAGCCGAAGGCGCCCAGCGCCCGGCGGAAGGCCAGCGCGGCGAGTATGAAGGGCAGGCCCAGGCCCAGACAGTAGGCGCCGGTGAGCAGGGCGCCGCGGCCGGCGCTGCCCTGCTGGAGGGCGAGGGTGTTGGCGGCGGCCAGGGTCGGCCCGATGCAGGGCGTCCAGCCCAGCCCGAAGACCACGCCCAGCAGCGGCGCGCCCGCCAGGCCCACCGCCGGCCGCGTATGGAAACGGAACTCGCGCTGCCCGAATCGGTTCAGCAGGCCCATGAAAACCAGGCCGAGCACGATGGTCAGCGCGCCCAGCACGACGGAGATGGTCTCCCGCTGCCGTTGCAAGGTGTTGCCGAAGTAGCCGAAGAGGGCGCCGCCGGAGACGAACACCGCGCTGAACCCCAGCACAAACAGCGAGGACCCGGCCAGCATCCGGCCCCGCCGGGCCTCGGCCATGTCCGCCCCGCTGACGCCGGTGACATAGGAGAGATAGCCCGGCACCAGGGGCAGCACACAGGGCGAGAAGAAGGAGACCAGCCCGCCCAGCACCGCCACCGGAAGCGCCAGCAGCAGCGCCCCGGACAGGACGGTCTGGTTGTATCCCGCGGCGGCCAGCGTGTGCATGGCGGTCACTTCTCCGCGACCAGCGGGTCGAGGGCCTTGCGCAGGTCGTCCTCGGCCAGCGGCTTGAGCGCCCGTCCGGCGATCCTGCCATTGCGGTCGATGAAGATCGTGGACGGGATGGCCTGCGGATTGAGGCTGCCCTCGGGGAAGCGCAGGATCAGCTTGCCGGCCGAGTCATAGAGGCTCGGGTACGGGACCTCGAACTCCTTCTCGAAGGCCCGGGCCGGAGCCGGGTTGGGGTCCCGGGTGTTGATGCCGACGAACTGAACGCCCTTGTCCTTGTAGTCATTGGCGACCTTGACCAGGCTCCTGGCCTCTCCCCGGCAGGGCGAGCACCAGGAGCCCCAGACGTTGACCACCAGGATCTTGCCCTTGTACTCCTTGGCGACATCCAGGTCCTTGTCGTCGACGGTCTTGCCGGACAGGTCAGGAGCGTCCTTGCGGGCGTCCTTGTCCTTGACCACGTCGATGCCGCCGCCGCCCTGGACGAACTGGGTCTGACCGCCACCGCCCGAACTGCCGCCGGAGCCGCAGGCGCTGAGCAGCAGCGCGGCGAGAACGGTGCCGAGGGCCGGCACGACGGTACGACGGCGGGATACACGGCTGGCGGCTGTCATGTGAAAAGTTTCGCATGGCGTGTTATGGGATCTTCCGCGCCCCCCTCACCCCTGGCTCACCCCTTGGCGACCTCCGTCGCGGGCGCCCACCGCTCTCCCACCCGCAGGCTCTGCAGATGCGCGATGACCTGCGGATCCTGGGCATCCAGCCAGTCGGCCAGCTGCCGGAAGGAGACCAGCCGCACATCCTTGTGCCGCTCATCGGCGATCCGTTTGAGCGCCTCCTCCACGGCATCCATATAGATGCCGCCGTTCCACTCCTCGAAGTGGTTGCCGATGAAGAACGGCGCCCGGTTGGTCTCGTACGCGCGCCGGAACCCGGCCAGATAGGCGTCCACGGCCTGCTGCCGCCACAGCGGATAGCGGGCCGGCGGGGCGTTGGTGCTGTTGCGGGACTGGTTGGCCAGCAGGTTGTAGTCCATGGACAGCACCTCGAAGGAGTGCCCGGGAAACGGCATCAGCTGCAGCGGCAGGTCCCAGATCCCCCCCTTCCGGCCGGGCCACACCTGGAGCCCGCCGGCCGCGCTGGCGTCATACCGCCAGCCCAGCCGGGCGGCCGCCGGCAGCAGGCCGGCCTGGCCCAGCAGACAGGGCGTACGGCCGCCCACCAGCTCCTTGCGGTAGTCGAAGGGCAGCGGCTCCAGATCGGTGAAACCGGTGTTGGTGCGCCAGGAGGTGACAAAGGTGATCGCCTGCTCGATCTCGGAGCGCCAGTGCTCGGGCGTCCACCGGGCCACCGAACCGGCGCCGGAACAGAAGTGACCGTTGAAGTGGGTGCCGATCTCATGGCCCTCCAGCCAGGCCAGCCGCACATTGTCCAGGGTCGCCCGGATGTGCTCGTCGGCGAGATAGCCGATGGCCGAGGCGCCCGGGCGGTTGTTGGGCGGCCGGTAGTGCAGCTTCCTGGCCTCGGGCAGGCAGTACAGCCCGGTCAGGAAGAAGGTCATCCGCGCCCCGTGGTCCCGGGCCAGCTTGCGGAAGCGCGGGAAGAGGCCATTGCCGGTCTCCCCGGCCCCGTCCCAGGAGAACACCACGAACTGCGGTGGTTTCTGACCCGGCGCCAGCCGCTCCGGCTCCGGCGGCTGGTTGGGCTGCGGGCCGCCGTTGGCGGTGGAGCCGTCGCCGATGGGACGGGCCCGGGCCGCCTCGGTGGCCCGGGTGACCATGGCCTCGGTGGCCGACGGGGACGCCGAGCACCCGGCGGCGCCCAGCGCGGCGGCCGCGCCCGAGCCCAGCAGGACCCGCCGGCTGATCTCGCCCATGGCGCCGCCTCCGCCCTCACACCTCGCTTCCGTCCATATAAGACGAGGTTCGGCGCGAGGGCGCGCCGGCGTAGGTCGGGCGGCGTACCCCAAGGGACCCCCAGGGACCCCAAGGACCCCCAGGGGCCTTACGCCCCGAAGGCCTTCTGTCCGCCCTTGACCGGCTTGGCGCCGGCCAGCAGATGCCTGGGCACCAGATCCCGGGCGGGCTCGCTGTACCCCACCGAAACAATCTTGTCGCCGCGGTAGGTGAAGGTGGTCAGGCTGGCCAGGGTGCACTGCCGCTTGCGCGGGTCGTGCCACAGCCGGCGGCGCTCGGCGAAGCTGCGCACCACCCAGATCGGCAGCTGATGGCTGACGCACACCGCCTCATGGCCGCGCGCCGCGTCCCGGGCCGCGCCCAGCGCGCCCATCATCCGCACCACCTGCTCGATATAGGGCTCGCCCCAGGACGGCTTAAACGGGTTGGTGAGGTACTTCCAGTTGGCCGGCTTGCGCAGCGCTCCGTCGCCCACCCCGAAGGTCTTGCCCTCGAAGACGTTCTCCGCCTCGATCAGCCGCTCATCGGTGGCCAGGTCCAGGCCGTGCGCCTTGGCGATCGGGGTGGCCGTCTCCTGGGCACGCTCCAGCGGGGAGGCCACCACATGGGTGATGTCCCGGTCCGCCAGGTGTTCGGCCACCCGGTCGGCCATCTGCCGCCCCAGCTCGGAGAGGTGGTAGCCGGGCTTGCGGCCGTAGAGGACGCCATCCGGGTTGTGCACCTCGCCGTGCCGCATCAGATGGACCACAGTGATGTCGCTGTTGCTCACTTCTTCCCCTCCGTCGCCTCGGCCGCCGCCCGGGCCGCCGCCGGCAGTGCCGCCGCGATCTTCTCGATCGCCGTATTGTCGTGCGCCGTGGAGACGAACCACGACTCAAAGGCCGACGGCGGCAGATAGACGCCCTGCGCCAGCATCGAGTGGAAGAACGCGGTGAAGCGGAACGACTGCTGGCCACGGGCCAGTTCATAGTCGGTGACGTCCCGGTCGGTGAAGAACACCGAGAACATGCTGCCCGCGGTCTGCAGGCGGTGCGCCACGCCCTCCTTGGCCAGCGCCTGGGTCACCAGCGCCTGGATCTCCGCGGAGACCGAGTCCACCTTGGCGTACGCGGCGTCGTCCAGCAGCCGCAGCTGGGCCAGGCCCGCCGCGGTGGCGACCGGGTTCCCGGACAGGGTGCCCGCCTGGTAGACCGGGCCGGCCGGGGCCAGGTGCGCCATCACATCGGCGCGGCCGCCGAAGGCCGCGGCCGGGAAGCCGCCGCCCATCACCTTGCCGAAGGTCATCAGGTCCGGCTTGACGCCGTCGATGCCGTACCAGCCCGTCCTGCTCACCCGGAAGCCCGTCATGACCTCGTCGGAGATGAACAGCGCGCCGTTCTTCTCACAGGCCGACTTCAGCCCGGCGTTGAAGCCCGGCAGCGGCGGCACCACGCCCATGTTGCCGGGGGACGCCTCGGTGATCACACAGGCGATCTCGCCCGGGAAGCGGTGGAACGCCTCGTGCACCGCCTCCAGGTCGTTGTACGGCAGCACGATGGTGTCCCCGGCCTGGGCGCCGGTGACTCCCGGGGTGTCCGGCAGCCCGAAGGTGGCCACCCCGGACCCGGCCGCGGCCAGCAGCGCGTCCACATGGCCGTGGTAGCAGCCGGCGAACTTGATCACCTTGGCCCGGCCGGTGAAACCACGGGCCAGCCGGATCGCCGACATGGTCGCCTCGGTGCCGGAGGACACCAGCCGCACCTGCTCCACCGGCTCGATCCGGGCCACGATCTCCTCGGCCAGCGCCACCTCGCCCTCACCGGGCGTACCGAAGGAGGTGCCGCGCGCCACGGCCTGCTGCACCGCCTCGATCACCTCGGGGTGGGCATGGCCGAGAATCATCGGCCCCCAGGAGCACACAAGATCCACATACTCGCGGCCGTCCGCGTCGGTGAGGTACGGACCACGACCGGAGACCATGAACCGGGGCGTACCGCCCACGGCCTGGAAGGCACGGACCGGCGAATTCACGCCACCGGGCGTCACGACCGCCGCGCGCTCGAAGAGCGTCTGGGACACTGGGGCTTCATACGAATAAGGCACTTTGATCCTGACCTGCGAAAACGGGGACTGGGAAGGCGTCGGAGGAGCTGCTTTCGGCAGGGCGTCAGCCCTTGCGCGTCTGGGACACTGGGGCGGGATACGGGCGACTCACGCCAACCATGGTCTCAGAGGCCGGAGGACACCGGCCTCCGGGCGTTTCGGACGCCGCAGACGGGGGAGCTCTGAGACGATGATCGGGTTGCGCGGCGGGGGCTGTGCTGCGTAGAAAAGCGATCGGGTGGAGATATGCAGCATCGCGGCGGCGGGCTGGGCGAGGGCACCGACGATCTGGGGCCCGAGGACGCCCGACGAGCACGCAGGGGCCGGCACCGGCGTGCGGAACGGCCCGGAACACACGGGGAACACAGCACAAGCGGGAGTGGCCGAATGGGGGTGACCTACAAGTACTTCGGGGCGCCCAACGGGGCCACCGCGGCGCGGGTGCCCATCTCCATGCGCCCCGAGGAACTGGGCGGCGATGAGCTGGGCATGGGGGGCATGTTCACCAGGATCAAGCCGGAGACGGTCGCCGCCATGGTGCTCACCGGCATCCAGGGCATACCCCTGCACAAGGTGCCCCCGCTGGAACTGGTGGTGCTCCACCCCGACTACGCAGTCGTCAAGCTCCCCATGACGGTGGTCGACCCGCTGCGCGGCATCGGCGAGGAGTCGGTGGGCGCGGCGGCCTTCATCTGGTCCACCGTCCCCGACCGGGGCGGACCGCGGGACGCCTTCACGGTCTACCGGCTGCTGCATGAGTGGCAGGACTTCTCGCACCGGCTGCATGAGGCCGGCCATCAGCCCTACTGCCTGGTCTGGCCCTGACGTCCCGTATTTTCGCCCTATGCTCGCCTTTCGCTCCATCGCCCTTTTCCTGCTGGCCGCACTGCTGGAGATCGGCGGCGCCTGGCTGGTCTGGCAGGGCACCCGGGAGCACCGGGGCTGGGCCTGGATCGGCGCCGGTGTGATCGCCCTGGGCGCCTACGGCTTTGTCGCCACCCTGCAGCCCGACGCCCATTTCGGCCGGATCCTGGCCGCCTACGGCGGGGTCTTCGTGGCCGGCTCGCTGGCCTGGGGGATGGTCGCCGACGGCTACCGGCCGGACCGGTACGACGTGGCGGGGGCCCTGGTCTGCCTGATCGGTGTGGCGGTGATCATGTACGCGCCACGGGGCCGCTGAACCCGGCATATCCTGCGCTTCAGTCGTCCGCTTCGGTCGTCCCCTTACGCCACTTACGCCTCAGGAGGCCGCAGATGAGCACCCGTACCGCCGTAGTCACCGGCGCCAGCAGCGGAATCGGCGCCGCCACCGCACGCCAACTGGCCGCCGCCGGCTACCGCGTGGTCCTCACCGCCCGCCGCAAGGACCTCATCGAGGCCCTGGCCGCCGAACTGCCCGAGGCCACCGCCCACGCCCTGGATGTCACCGACCGGGCCGCGGTGGACGCCTTCGCCGCCACTCTGGACAGCTGCCACCTCCTGGTCAACAACGCCGGCGGCGCCCTGGGCACCGACCCGGTGGCCACCGCCGACCCCGCGGACTGGCGCACCATGTACGAGGTCAATGTGCTCGGCACCCTCCATATGACCCAGGCCCTGCTGCCCGCCCTCAAGCAGAGCGGCGACGGCACCGTCGTCCTGCTCTCCTCCACCGCCGGCCTGGCCACCTACGAGGGCGGCGGCGGCTATGTCGCCGCCAAGCACGGCACCCATGTGATGGCCGAGACCCTCCGCCTGGAACTCTGCGGCCAGCCGGTACGGGTCATCGAGATCGCCCCCGGCATGGTGAAGACCGAGGGCTTCGCCCTCACCCGCTTCCGCGGCGACCAGGAGAAGGCCGACGCCGTCTACACGGGCGTGGCCGAACCGCTCACCGCCGAGGACGTGGCCGAGACCATCACCTGGGCGGTCACCCGCCCCAGCCATGTCAATGTCGACCTGCTGGTGCTGCGCCCCCGCGCCCAGGCGTCCAACTACAAGGTCCACCGCGAGCTGTAGGTCGCAAGACCTATCGCCAACCGGCCCGCTCCGGACTAAGTTCCTTGATCAGAATCCGCTGATCCAGGAGCACTCCATGCGCGTCATCGCCTTTGACCACCTTGTCCTCAATGTCGCCGACGTCGAACGCTCCCTCGCCTTCTACACCGGCCCGCTCGGCCTGGAGCCGGTCCGGGTGGACGAGTGGCGCAAGGGCGAGGTGCCCTTCCCGTCCGTGCGGGTCACCCCCGGCACCATCATCGACCTGGTGGCGGGGGCGCGCGGCGAGTCCAATGTGGACCACATCTGCCTGACGGTGGAGCCGCTGGACTGGCAGACCGTGATCGACTCCGGCACCTTCGAGGTCCTCGACGGCCCGGTCCCCCGCTTCGGCGCCCGCGGCACCGCCCAGTCGGTCTATGTCCGCGACCCCGACGGCAACACGGTGGAGCTGCGCTGGTACCCGCAGGACCGGGAGGCGTGAGGGGTGCTCAGCCCTTCACACAGATGACCTGCTTCAGCTTGGCCACCACCTCGACGAGGTCCCGCTGCTGGTCCATGACCTGCTCGATCGGCTTGTAGGCGGCCGGGATCTCGTCCACCACCCCGGAGTCCTTGCGGCACTCCACACCCCGGGTCTGCTCCGCCAGGTCCTGCGCGGAGAACCGCTTCTTTGCCTGGTTCCGGCTCATCCGGCGGCCCGCGCCATGCGAGGCGGAGTTGAAGGAGTCGGGGTTGCCCAGGCCGCGGACGATATACGAGCCGGTGCCCATCGAGCCCGGGATGATCCCGTACTCGCCGCTGCCCGCCCGGATCGCTCCCTTACGGGTCACCAGCAGGTCCACGCCCTCATAGGTCTCCTCGGCCACATAGTTGTGGTGACAGGAGATGACCGGCTCAAAGGCCACCTTGGCCTTCTTGAACTCCTTGCGGACCACATCCTTGAACAGGGCCATCATGATCTCGCGGTTGTGCCGCGCATACTCCTGGGCCCAGAACAGATCGTGCCGGTAGGCGGCCATCTCCGGAGTCTCCGCCAGGAAGACCGCGAGGTCACGGTCGACCAGCCCCTGGTTGTGGGACAGCTTGCGGGCCTGCCCGATGTGGTACTCCGCCAGCTCCTTGCCGATGTTGCGGGACCCGGAGTGCAGCATCAGCCACACCGAGCCCGTCTCATCGAGGCAGAACTCCACAAAATGGTTCCCGCCACCCAGCGTCCCCATCTGCTTCAGCGCCCGGCTCTGACGGAACTTGACCGCATCCGCCACCCCCTGGAATCGCATCCAGAAGTCGTCCCAGCCCGCCGTCGGCAGCCCATGCAGCCGCACCGGGTCCACCGGGTCGTCATGCATGGCGAAGCCCACCGGAATCGCCGCCTCGATGTTCGAGCGCAGCCGGGACAGGTCGCCCGGCAGATCATTGGCGGTCAGCGAGGTCTTCACCGCGGACATGCCGCAGCCGATGTCCACCCCGACCGCCGCCGGGCACACCGCGCCCCGCATGGCGATCACCGAGCCCACCGTGGCCCCCTTGCCGAAGTGCACATCCGGCATCACGGCCAGGCCCTGGACCCACGGCAGGGTGGTGACATTCCGCAGCTGCCGCATGGCGACGTCCTCCACCATCGCCGGATCCGTCCACATCCGGATCGGCACCCGGGCACCGGGCAGCTCGGTGTACGACATAACTTCCTCATTCCCCCGAACGCATTGACGAATGCGCCGAAACCCCAGACAAAAGCAGATAACGCAAATTCCGGACCAGTCACCTGATACGCGACGGCGAACCAGCGGTCCCGGCGGCGTTGCGGTACACATTGTGTCCAGCGGCCGCCCACCGGCGGCAACCGTATTTCGGCCGCGACCGGGCGAGCGAAGGGAAGGCACGGACCGTGCAGCGAAGGGCGTATGCACCGACGGCCGCACTGGCCGCGGCCCTGCTCACCACGGCCCTGGCCGGCTGCGGCGGTGGCCATGGTGCGGGTGGTGGCGCCGACGACCCCAAGCCCGGCACCGGTGATTCGGCCGCCCCGGCCGCCGAACCCGGCAAGTACCACAACCTCCCCGAGCCCTGCGGCTACATCAGCCGGGACGCCCTGCGCAAACTGCTGCCCGCCGATGACAGCATCAGCGAACAGGACGCCGAGCGGCTCTACCACGGCCAGGCCACCGTCACCTATGACACCGACCGCCGGGTCGGCTGCCGCTGGAAGCAGGAGACCCCGGACGCCACCCGGCACCTGGCCGTCGACTTCGAGCGGGTGGTCTCGTACCAGAGCGGCGTCAGCGACGACGACCGGGCGCAGCAGCTCTACCAGAAGCTGGCCGACGACGCCCATATCCCGGCCGCGTCCTCCTCCCCCGCCGCCCCCAGCCCGTCCGCCACCACGGCCGCCGGCAAGAGCGACGACGGCAAGAACGCCCCCAAGCCCGCCGGCAGCGCCGGGCGCACCGTGGCGCCGTCCACCGCTCCCCCGCCGGCCAACGGCCCGGACCTGGCCCCGCGCACCCTGGACGACCTGGGCGACGACGCCTTTATCGACGACAAGCCGAGCTCCGACAGCAGCGGGGTGCACCGCGACATCAAGGTGGTCTTCCGCTCCGCCAACGTCCTGGTCACCATCGCCTACGACGAGTGGCCGGCCGACAGACGCCGTCTGCCCGCCGACCAGGACATGCAGCGCAAGGCCCATGCCCTGGCCCGGGAGATCGACGCGGGACACTTCGGCAACTAGGACGGATCAGCCCAAGCCCCACCGCGGGGCCGCGTACCGTGCGCGTAGGCAGAGACCCACCACCCGCACCGAATGAGCGAAGGACCCATGCACCGACGAACAGCCCCGCGACTCGCCCGACTCCTCGCCTGCGCCGCAGTACCGGTGATGCTCGTCGCCGGCTGCTCCTCGGGCGGCGGCGGTGAGAAGAAGAGCTCGGCCACCCCCTCGGCGAGCAGCGCCCAGCCCTCCGCCAGCGCCACCGCCACGGTCGCCGCGGTGAAGTACCCCAAGACCCCCGACGCCTGTAAGACGCTCTCCGGGAAGACCATCGACAACCTGGTCCCCAAGGCGAAGAAGAAGGAGGGCGAGGCCCTCCCCGACAGCTGCTTCTGGAACGGCCTCAATGACGAGGACCCCAATGACCTCCAGTACCGGGCGCTGAATGTCTCGCTGAAGAACGTGGGCTCCGACCCCACTCTCGGCTCCGGTGACCAGCGCGCCCAGGTGTACGCGGCGGAGGCGGTCAAGAAGGCGACCACCGAGGACGGCGCCAAGGACGCCAAGGTGGAGAAGGTGAACGGCCTGGGCGACTGGGCGTCCTCGGTCAGCACGGTCACCAAGAAGGACGGTGACGAGTTCCAGAACGAGACCGTGGTGGTGCGCACCGCCAATGTGGTGGTCATCGTGAAGTACAGCGGCACCGGCTACCAGGGCGCCAAGGCGCCGGACGCGGGCGATCTGATGAAGAGCGCCAAGGACGCGGCCAAGGAGGCGGTGGCCTCGGTGGCGGCCGCCAACAAGAAGTAGGCCGCCGACAAGAAGTAGGACGGCATGACGAAGGGGGCCACCGCCGGGCGGTGGCCCCCTTTGTCACACGGTTACGCGCTCAGCAGCTTGCGCACCCGGTCCGCGCCCACCGCCAGCAGCAGCGTGGGCAGCCGGGGACCGGTGTCCCGCCCGACCAGCAGCTGGTAGAGCAGCGCGAAGAACGCGCGCTGGGCCACCTTGAGCTCGGGGGTGGGCTTGGCCTCCGGGTCCAGGCCGGCCTGGATCTTGGGCACGCCGTAGACCAGGGTGGTCAGGCCGTCCAGCGACCAGTGCTCGTCCAGCCCGTCCAGCAGCAGCCGCAGCGACTCCCGGCCCTGCTCGTCCAGCGCGGCCAGGGTCTCGGTGTCCGGCTCCTCGCGGACGATGGTGCGCTGGTCGGCCGGGACCTGGGTGTTGATCCAGTGCTCGGCGCGGTCCAGCCGGGGCCGGGTCTCGTCCAGCGAGGTCACCGGGTTGGCCGGGTCCAGCTCGCCGAGGATGCGCAGGGTCTGCTCATCATGGCCGGCGGTGATGTCGGCCACCGAGGCCAGCGTGCGGTACGGCAGCGGGCGCGGGGTGCGCGGCAGCTCACCGGCGGCGGTCCGGGCGGCACGGGCGTACGCGGCGGCGTCGGCCGGCAGCACCGAGCCGTCGGCCACCTTGGCCTCCAGCTTGTCCCACTCGTCGTAGAGCCGCTGGATCTCCTGGTCGAAGGCGATCTTGAAGGACTGGTTGGGCTTGCGGCGGGCGTACAGCCAGCGCAGCAGCGGCGCCTCCATGATCTTCAGCGCGTCGCCCGGGGTGGGCACGCCGCCCTTGGAGGAGGACATCTTGGCCATGCCGCTGATGCCGACAAAGGCGTACATCGGGCCGATGGGCTGCTCGCCGCCGAAGACCTTGCGGACGATCTGGCCGCCGACCACAAAGGAGGAGCCGGGCGAGGAGTGGTCCACACCGGAGGGCTCGAAGATCACGCCCTCGAAGGCCCAGCGCATCGGCCAGTCGACCTTCCAGACCAGCTTGCCGCGGTTGAACTCGCTCAGCAGGACGGTCTCCGAGTGCCCGCACACACAGGTGTAGGCCAGCTCGGTGCTCTCGTCGTCATAGGCGGTGACCGTGGTCAGGTCGCGCTCGCAGACGCCGCAGTAGGGCTTGTACGGGAAGTAGCCCGCGCCGCCCGCGCTGCCGTCGTCCTCGGCGGCCGCGCCGGAGCCCTCCGCCGCCTCCAGCTCCGCCTCGTCCACCGGCTTCTGCTGCTTGGCCTTGGGCTTGCCGGTGGCCTTGTCCTTGGTGCGGTACTGGTCGAGGATCGCGTCGATCTCGCCGCGGTGCTTCATCGCGTGCAGGACCTGCTCGCGGTAGACGCCCGAGGTGTACTGCTCGGTCTGGCTGATCGGGTCGTACTCGATGCCCAGCTCGGCCAGGGCCTCGACCATGGCGGCCTTGAAGTGCTCGGCCCAGTTGGCGTACGCGGAGCCACGCGGCGCCGGCACCGAGGTCAGCGGCTTGCCGATGTGCTCGGCCCAGGACTCGTCGATGCCCTCGACGCCCGCCGGAACCTTGCGGTAGCGGTCGTAGTCGTCCCAGGACAGCACATGACGGACCTCATGGCCCCGGCGCCGGATCTCGTCGGCGACCAGGTGCGGGGTCATGACCTCGCGCAGGTTGCCCAGGTGGATCGGGCCGGACGGGGACAGACCCGAGGCGACGACGATCGGTTTGCCCGGGGCGCGGCGCTCACCTTCGGCGATGACCTCGTCGGCGAAACGGGAGACCCAGTCGGCCTCGGTGCTCTGAGCCTGAGCCACGGCACTTCCTTCCTTACGGTCTGGCATGACCATTCTCCCAGACGGCGCCGCCGCCCCGGGGGTTGCCCGGGGGCCCGGCCCAAACGCAGCTGAGCCCGTGGTACCCCGCATGGGATACTCGGTGCCATCGAATGAACGCCGCCTACCGGAATGGCACCCACCCCATGGCTTCGGTTGACTCCCTCGCTTCCTCGCTCCACCAGCGCATCGCGGACGCCCTCTCGGCAGCCCTGCCGGAGGCGGGCACCGCCGACCCGCTGCTGCGACGAAGCGACCGGGCCGACTTCCAGGCCAACGGCATGCTGGCGCTGGCCAAGAAGCTCAAGGGGAACCCGCGGGAGCTGGCCGCCAAGGTCGTCGAGGGCCTGCCCAAGGGCGAGTTGATCTCCGATGTCGAGGTCTCCGGTCCGGGCTTCCTCAACATCACGGTCTCCGACCGGGCGATCACCGAGACGCTGGCCGCGCGCGCCGCGGACCAGCGGCTGGGCGTGCCGGTCAAGGAGAAGCCGGGCACCACGGTGATCGACTGGGCGCAGCCCAATGTCGCCAAGGAGATGCATGTCGGCCATCTGCGGTCGGCGGTGATCGGCGACGCGGTGGTCAAGATCCTTGAGTTCACCGGCGAGAAGGTGATCAGCCGCCACCACATCGGCGACTGGGGAACCCAGTTCGGGATGCTGATCCAGTATCTGCTCGAGCACCCGCACGAGTTGGACCACAAGAACGAGCAGGCGGTCTCCGGCGAGGAGGCCATGTCCAACCTCAACCGCCTCTACAAGGCGTCGCGCGCCCTGTTCGACTCCGACGAGGAGTTCAAGGAGCGGGCCCGCCGCCGGGTGGTGGACCTCCAGGCCGGCGACGAGCAGACCCTCGCCCTGTGGCGGCGGTTCGTCGATGAGTCGAAGATCTACTTCTACTCGGTCTTCGACAAGCTGGACATGGACATCCGCGATGAGAACGTGGTCGGCGAGTCCGGCTACAACCACATGCTGACGGAGACCTGCCGGCTGCTGGAGGAGTCCGGCGTGGCGGTCCGCTCCGAGGGCGCGCTCTGTGTCTTCTTCGAGGACGTCAAGGGCCCGGACGGCAAGCCGGTGCCGCTGATCGTCCAGAAGTCGGACGGCGGTTTCGGCTACGCGGCCACCGACCTGTCCGCGATCCGCGACCGGGTGCAGAACCTGGGCGCGGACACCCTGCTGTATGTGGTGGACGCCCGCCAGGCGCTGCACTTCAAGATGGTCTTCGAGACCGCCCGCCGGGCCGGCTGGCTGAACGACGAGGTGCACGCGGTGCAGCTGGCCTTCGGCACCGTGCTGGGCAAGGACGGCAAGCCGTTCAAGACCCGCGAGGGCGAGACGGTCCGGCTGGTGGACCTGCTGGACGAGGCCATCGAGCGGGCCACCGCGGTGGTCGGGGAGAAGGCCGGGAAGGTGGGCCTGAGCGAGCAGGAGATCACCGAGAACGGCCGCTATGTGGGCATCGGCGCGGTGAAGTACGCGGACCTGTCCACCTCGGCGATCCGCGACTACAAGTTCGACCTGGACCAGATGGTCTCGCTCAACGGCGACACCTCGGTCTACCTCCAGTACGCCTACGCCCGGATCCGCTCCATCATCCGCAAGGCGGAGGGCAGTTCGCCCGCCGCACACCCCGAGCTGCCGCTGGCGCCCGCCGAGCGTGCGCTGGGCCTGCACCTGGACCAGTTCGGCGAGACCCTGGCGGAGGTCGCGGCGGGCTATGAGCCGCACAAGCTGGCCGCCTATCTCTACCAGCTGTCCTCGCACTTCACCGCGTTCTACGACCAGTGCCCGGTGATCAAGGCCGACACCCCGGAGCAGGTGGCCAACCGGCTGTTCCTGTGCGAGCTGACCGCCCGCACCCTGCGGCAGGGCATGGAACTGCTGGGCATCCGCACCCCCGAGCGCCTCTAGGACGCTCAGGGCACCCGCTGCTGCGGGCGGGCACCCAGCTCGAACCAGATCAACTTGCCGACCAGCCCCTGGGGTTGGTCGCGCAGGGTGAACCCGCCCCAGCTGTCCGCGCACCACTGGACGAGGCCGAGCCCCCGGCCCTGCTCGGCCTCGTCATCCGGCCGGGGCGCCGCGTCCAGCGAGGGCATCCTGGGATTGGTGTCCCAGACCGCCACCCGCACCCGGTCTCCGTCCCGCTTGACCCGCACCGAGGCCGGGCCGTCCGAGTAGCGGTAGGCGTTGGTGACCAGCTCCGAGGTCAGCAGCTCGGCGGTATCGGCGAGTTCGAGGAAGCCATGTTCCTCGAAGATGGTGCGCAGGGTACGCCGGGCGATGCACGGCGCCATCGGGTCCGACGGCACCTGGAGCGTGTACTCCCAGTCGTCGGCGAGTTCGGGGTCATGACTCATGCACGCCTCCGTAGCGTAAGCATCCTGACACGCACGGTAGTCATGTTCGGTTTGGCGGCGCCAGACCCACCCCGATTCGCCGAGACTCGACCTGTGTGGGTGACCACAGACAAAACCCCGCGCCCCTCAAGGGGCGCGGGGCGGCTGCGTCATGCGGCTCCGCCGCGGGGGCGCGATCAGCCACAACCGACCCGCAGACAAACAGAGTTGCTCAGCCCAGACGGCGCGCAGCCTCAGTAGCCCAGTACGTCAGGATCATGTTCGCACCGGCCCGCTTGATCCCGGTCAGGGTCTCAAAGATCGCAGCATCGCGGTCGATCCACCCCTTTTCGGCCGCGCCTTCGATCATCGCGTACTCACCCGAGATCTGATACGCGGCCACCGGCACATCCACCGCGTCCGCGACCCTGGACAGAACGTCCAGGTAGGGCAGGGCCGGCTTGACCATCACCATGTCCGCGCCCTCGGCCAGATCCAGCGCCAGTTCCCGCATGGACTCACGGGAGTTGGCCGAATCCTGCTGGTAGGTCTTGCGGTCACCCTTGAGCGAGGAGGCCACCGCCTCGCGGAACGGACCGTAGAACGCCGAGGAATACTTGACGGTGTAGGCCAGGATGGCCACATCCTGGTGCCCGGCTTCGTCCAACGCCCGCCGGGTGACGCCCACTTGACCGTCCATCATGCCGCTGGGGCCCACCACATGGACACCCGCGTCGGCCTGGACGCGCGCCATCTCGGCGTACCGTTCGAGGGTCGCGTCATTGTCCACCCGGCCGTGCTCGTCCAGCACCCCGCAGTGGCCGTGGTCGGTGTACTCGTCCAGACAGAGGTCGGACATGATGACCAGTTCGTCGCCGACCTCGGCCTTCACATCCCGGATGGCCACCTGGAGGATGCCCTCCGGGTCGGTGCCCTGGCTGCCGGTGGCGTCCTTGAACTCCGGCACCCCGAACAGCATGATCCCGCCGACGCCCGCCTCGACCGCCTCCACCGCCGCCTTGCGCAGGGTGTCCCGGGTGTGCTGGACCACACCCGGCATCGTGGCGATCGGCGCCGGCTCGGCCAGCCCCTCCCGTACAAAGGCGGGCAGGATCAGCTCGGCCGGGTGCAGCCGGGTCTCGGCCACCATGCGGCGCATGGCGGGCGTGGTGCGCAGCCGCCGGGGGCGGGCGGCGGGAAACGATCCGTACGTGCTCAACTCCGTGCCCTTCTACGCGATCCGGGCCGCCGCTCGCTGGGACGGGTGACCGGGTCGCCGGCCGCCAGCGCGGCATCGCGCCGGGCCGCCCCGAACTCCGCCAGCGCCTCGGCCAGCTTCTGCACCGAGGGCTCGGGCGACAGCACGTCCACCCGCAGGCCGTGCTCCTCCGCCGTTTTGGCGGTGGCCGGGCCGATGCAGGCGATAACGGTGACATTGTGCGGCTTGCCGGCGATGCCGACCAGGTTCCGCACGGTGGAGGAGGAGGTGAACAGCACGGCGTCGAAGCCGCCGCCCTTGATCGCCTCCCGGGTCTCGGCCGGCGGCGGCGAGGCGCGCACCGTCCGGTAGGCGGTGACGTCGTCCACCTCCCAGCCCAGCTCGATCAGACCGGCCACCAGGGTCTCGGTGGCGATGTCCGCGCGCGGCAGGAAGACCCGGTCGATCGGGTCGAAGACCGGGTCGTAGGGCGGCCAGTCCTCCAGCAGGCCGGCGGCCGACTGCTCGCCGCTGGGCACCAGGTCCGGCTTGACGCCGAACTCGATCAGCGACTTGGCGGTCTGCTCGCCCACCGCCGCCACCTTGATGCCGGCGAAGGCCCGGGCGTCCAGCCCGTACTCCTCGAACTTCTCGCGCACCGCCTTGACCGCGTTGACCGAGGTGAAGGCGATCCACTCATAGCGCCCGGTGACCAGACCCTTGACCGCCCGCTCCATCTGCTGCGGGGTACGCGGCGGCTCCACCGCGATGGTGGGCACCTCGCTGGGCACGGCACCGTACGAACGGAGCTGGTCGGAGAGCGAGGCGGCCTGCTCCTTGGTGCGCGGCACCAGGACGTTCCAGCCGAACAGCGGCTTGGACTCGAACCAGGACAGCCTCTCGCGCCGGTCGGCGGCACAGCGCTCGCCGACCACGGCTATCACCGGCTGGGCGCCGTCCGGCGAGGGCAGCACCTTGGCGGCCTTGAGCACCTGGGCGACCGTGCCCAGGGTGGCGGTCCAGGTGCGCTGCCGGGTGGTGGTGCCGGCCACCGTGACGCTCAGCGGGGTGTCCGGCTTGCGCCCGGCGGCCACCAGCTCGCCGGCCGTGGCCACCACCGAGTCCAGCGTGGTGGACACCACGGCGGTCACCTCGCTGGCGCCGACCTCGGACCAGGCGGTGGCGGTGGCGGTACGGGCGTCGAGGAACCGGACGTCGCCGCCCCGCCCGTCGCGCAGCGGCACACCCGCATAGGCGGGCACACCCACCACGGTGGCCACACCCGGCACCACCTCAAAGGTGATGCCGCCATCGGCACAGGCCAGCATCTCGTCGGCGGCGTTGCCGTCCAGTCCCGGGTCACCCAGGACCGCACGGACGACCCGCTTGCCGCCGCGCGCGGCCGTCATGACAAGATTGGCGGTGTCCCTGAGTACGGGGACGTCGACGGCAGTTGACGCCTCGTCCGCGGCCGTCTGCACCGGCATGTCCACGTGGGCGCGCGCATGCACGCGCACCACGTCCAGCACCTGCGGATCGGCGATCAGGACGTCCGCGGCCGCGAGTGCCTCCACGGCGCGTAGCGTCAGCAGTCCCGGGTCTCCGGGGCCGGCACCGAGGAAGGTGACGTGACCCGTTACGGGGTGGTTCGGGGCGGTGGGGTTCAAAGTGCTCGCTCCCCCATAAGACCGGCCGCACCCTTGCCCAGCATCTCGGTCGCGAGCTCGCGACCGAGCGCCAGCGCGTCGTCCTGGGACGCGGGCACGGGACCGGTGGTGGACAGCTGCACCAGCGTCGAGCCGTCGGTGGTGCCGACGACGCCGCGCAGGCGCATTTCGGTGACAGTCTGTTCGTCGACCAAAAGGTCGGCCAACGCACCCACGGGTGCGGAGCAGCCGGCCTCCAGGGCGGCGAGCAGAGAGCGCTCGGCCGTGACGGCGGCCCGGGTGTGCGGGTCGTCGAGCTCGGCGAGTGCGGCGGCGAGCGGTGCGTTGGTCGTGGCGCACTCGATCGCCAGGGCCCCCTGGCCGGGGGCGGGCAAAACCGTGTCGGGCTCCAGGTGCTGGGTCGCCTCGCCGATCCGGCCGATCCGGGTCAGCCCGGCGGCGGCCAGCACCACGGCGTCCAGCTCGCCCTTGGCGACAAAGCCCAAGCGGGTGTCGATATTGCCCCGGATCGGGACCATCTCGATCGCCTTGCCCAGGTCACGAGCCCAGGCATTGAGCTGCGCCATCCGGCGCGGCGAACCGGTGCCCACCCGGGCCCCGTCCGGCAGGTCCTCGAAGCGCAGGCCGTCGCGGGCCACCAGCACATCGCGCGGGTCCTCGCGGACCGGCACGGCGGCCAGGTTCAGCTCCTCGGGCTGCGCGGTGGGCAGGTCCTTGAGCGAGTGCACCGCGAAGTCGATCTCCCCGGCGATCAGCGCGTCGCGCAGCGCGGTGACAAACACCCCGGTGCCGCCGATCTGCGCCAGTGCCGCGCGCGAGACATCGCCGAAGGTGGTGATCTCCACCAGTTCGACCGGGCGTCCGGTGATCCGGCGCACCGCCTCGGCGACCTGGCCGGACTGGGCCATGGCCAGTTGGCTGCGCCGGGTGCCCAGGCGCAGGGGGGTATTGGTGCCGTTCATGCCGACTCCCGTGCTGTGTTGCGCAGTTGTGCGTTGCGGGTATCGGCCCGGCTGACGGCGGCCACCGTCTGCGGGTCGAGATCGAACAGTTCCCGGAGGGCGTCGGCGTATCCGGCGCCGCCGGGGGTGGCGGCCAGCTCCTTCACCCGCACCGTGGGCGCGTGCAGCAGCTTGTCGACGACCCGGCGCACGGTCTGCGCGATCTCCGCACGCTGCTTGTCGTCCAGGCCGGGCAGCCGCCCGTCCAGCCGGGCGATCTCGCCGGCCACCACATCGGCGGCCATGGCGCGCAGGGCCACCACGGTGGGCGTGATGTGCGCGGCCCGCTGGGCGGCGCCGAAGGCGGCCACCTCGTCGGAGACGATGGAGCGCACCTGGTCCACATCGGCCGCCATGGGGGCGTCCGCGGACGCCTCCGCCAGCGTCTCGATGTCCACCAGACGGGCGCCGGTCAGCCGGTGCACGGCGGCGTCGATGTCGCGGGGCATGGCCAGGTCCAGCAGGGCCACCGGGCCGCGCCCGGTGAGCGCCTCCCCGATGGCGTCCGCGGTCAGCACCAGGCCGGTGGCGCCGGTGCAGGAGACCACGATGTCGGCGAGCGCCAACTCGCCCGGAACCGCGGCCATTTCCACGGCCGAGGCGGTAACTCCGGTTGCCCCGGAGCCCGGTTCGGCCAGGCTCGTGCCATGGTGCTCTTCGAGCGTGTGCACCAGCCGCTCGGCCCGCGCCAACGTCCGGTTGGCGACGGCCACATGGTCCACCCCGGCGCGCGCCAGGGTGGCGGCGGCCAGCGAGGACATCGAGCCGGCCCCGATGACCAGGGCCCGCTTGCCCTTGGCCCAGGCGTCCACCGGCTGCCCGGCGGCCAGTTGCTCCAGGCCGAAGGTCACCAGCGACTGCCCGGCCTTGTCGATACCGGTCTCGCTGTGCGCCCGCTTGCCCACCCGCAGCGCCTGCTGGAACAGGTCGTTCAGCAGTCGCCCGGCGGTGTGCAGCTCCTGGCCCAGAGCCAGCGCGTCCTTGATCTGGCCGAGGATCTGGCCCTCGCCCACCACCATCGAGTCCAGCCCGCAGGCCACCGAGAACAGATGGTGGACGGCCCGGTCCTCGTAGTGCACATAGAGGTACGGAGTGAGCTCGTCCAGCGGCACCCCGCTGTGCCTGGCCAGCAGCGTGGACAGCTCGGCCACACCGGCGTGGAACTTGTCCACGTCGGCGTAGAGCTCGATGCGGTTGCAGGTGGCCAGCACCGCCGCCTCACCGGCGGGCTCGGCGGCCAGGGTGTCGTGCACCAGCGCGGCCTGCGCGTCCCGGGTGAGGGCGGCCCGCTCCAGCACGCTCACCGGGGAGCTGCGGTGGCTGAGACCGACGACCAGAAGACTCATGCTTTTCCCTCGCTTCGCTCGGGCAAGCCTTCGTCTTGGACGCGCCTCTCGATGATTCTCCCCCGGCCTCCGGCCGGGGGTACCCCCACGCTGCGCTCGCTCATGCCGGCATCACCTCGGGGATGTCCCCGTCGGGTCCCTTCCCGCCCTCGGGCGCACGGGCCTCGCCGCGCGGCTGCCCGGCGGCCGGCGCGGTCTCCTCGCCGGCCTTGCGCTGCTCATGGAAGGCCAGGATCTGCAGCTCGATCGACAGATCGACCTTGCGCACATCCACCCCCTCCGGAACGGACAGCACGGTGGGCGCGAAGTTGAGGATGGAGGTGACCCCGGCGGCCACCAGCCGGTCGCAGACCTGCTGCGCGGCACCGGCCGGGGTGGCGATCACGCCGATGGAGACCCCGTTGTCGGTGATGATCGACTCGAGTTCGTCGGTGTGCCGCACCGGCAGCCCGGCCACCGGCTTGCCCGCCATGGCCGGATCGGCGTCGATCAGCGCGGCGACCCGGAAGCCACGGGAGGCGAAGCCGCCGTAATTGGCCAGCGCCGCACCGAGGTTGCCGATGCCGACGATCACGACCGGCCAGTCCTGGGTGAGGCCGAGTTCGCGGGAGATCTGGTAGACGAGGTACTCGACGTCATAGCCGACACCACGGGTGCCGTAGGAGCCGAGGTAGCTGAAGTCCTTGCGCAGCTTGGCGGAGTTGACGCCCGCCGCGGCCGCCAGCTCCTCCGAGGAGACGGTGGGCACCGAGCGCTCGGAGAGCGCGGTCAGTGCGCGCAGATACAGCGGTAGCCGGGCGACGGTGGCCTCGGGAATCCCTCGGCTTCGGGTCGCCGGTCGGTGAGTTCGGCCAGTTGCCACGGTGCTCCTGCGGGTAGCGCGGGGCTTAAGGCGGCGCCTTGTCCCAGGACCGCCCCGTCGAACGCAGGCTATGCCTTTGTGAACGCGTGCACAAAGATGGTGTCCGCTTTGTCCGGGCAAAGTGATGGGTCTCACGCGAAGTTTCGGCCGGATCCGGGAACCGCTGATCACGCCGACTCGACCGCCACTGGCGCCACACCCGCACCAGGGGTCGGCGGACCGGGACACGGGCGCTCACTCCTCATGCTCAATCCCCCGGACACCAACAAATCGACACATGATGGTAGTCGACTCAGGCACCCAAACGCTCCGCTGATCGTCGGTGCACCGCGCCGTACGGCCCGCCGCACCCGGCGACGCACAATGGCCCCATGAGCCCCCTGCTGCGCCGCCCCCGCAAGAACCCCGAAGACCGCCTGGTCACCCTCGTCGGCAAGCCGGACTGCCATCTGTGCGAGGCCGCCGAGCAGACCATCGCCGAGGTCTGCGCCGAACTCGGCGCCCGCTGGGAGAAGAAGGACATCACCCAGGACGAGGAGCTGCACCGCAAGTACTGGGAGCAGATCCCGGTCATCCTGATCGACGGCGAACAGCATGACTTCTGGCGGGTGAACCCGGTCCGCCTGCGCAAGGCCCTGGGCGGCTGACCTACCGGTCAGCACAGTAACGCTACCGACGCGTAAAGTTCACGTCATCGAGTCGCTCGCGCTGCGAGCACCCCGAACAAACTGACTATGCTCCGGAACATGGCCGCACTCGCATGGCTCACCAACCGCCGCCGTTTCGCCACCGCACGCAGCGTGCGGGCCGGCGAGGCGGCCGCTGAGGCAGCCCGCAAGTCCGCGCAGGAACAGGAGCCGGCCCCCGAACCGGCGGAACCCCAGTTCCCGGTCGTCGGTGACCCCAGGGCCGCCGCCTTCTTCGACCTCGACAACACGATCATGCAGGGCGCCGCCATCTTCCACTTCGGCCGCGGCCTGTACAAACGGCGCTTCTTCGGCAAGCGCGACCTGGCCCGCTTCGCCTGGCAGCAGGCCTGGTTCCGGCTGGCCGGCATCGAGGACCCCGAGCACATCCAGGACGCCCGCGACAGCGTGCTGTCCATCGTCAAGGGCCACCGGGTCTCCGAGCTGATGACCATCGGCGAGGAGATCTACGACGAGTACATGGCCGAGCGCATCTGGCCCGGCACCCGCGCCCTGGCCCAGGCCCACCTGGACGCCGGACAGAAGGTCTGGCTGGTCACCGCCGCCCCCGTGGAGACCGCCACCATCATCGCCCGCCGTCTGGGCCTGACCGGCGCCCTGGGCACCGTCGCCGAATCGGTGGGCGGCGTCTACACCGGCAAGCTGGTCGGCGAGATGCTGCACGGCCCGGCCAAGGCCGAAGCGGTCCGCGCGCTGGCCGCCGCCGAGGGACTGGACCTGGACCGCTGCGCCGCCTACAGCGACTCCGCCAACGACATCCCGATGCTCTCCCTGGTCGGGCACCCGCACGCGGTCAACCCCGACGCCCGGCTGCGCCGCCACGCCCGGGAACACGACTGGCGGCTGCGCGACTACCGCACCGGCCGCAAGGCGGCCCGCATCGGCATCCCCGCCGCCGTCGGACTGGGCGCCCTGGGCGGTGCCGCCGCCGTCGCCCTCGCGGTGCACCGCCGCCGCCGCTGACCCTCGGCACCGCACGGCCGGCCACACCCCGTCACCGGATCGGGCGACCACCCGGGTCACGCCCCGCCACCCTTCCGGATACGTACCGTAACCACCTGTCCCCGGCAGGCAATCCGGTTGTCATACCCCACCCTGGCGCCGCCAGTCCTGCCCTGCCCGGATTGCCACAACACGCTGCCCAATCGACCACACCCTGAACAAAGTTGGTCAACTCCCATACGCAGTTCGATATTTGATCAACCCCCAAGTAGCGACAGAACGAACGGAAACGATGATTTGAGCAACTCGGCGTAGCGCTGCCTGTACGAAGGGTTATTCTCCTCAGACGCAAACCGGTCCCTCGCCTGTCCCTACGAGGAGTGAACGGTCCGGTACTGCACGTGATGGAAGCTCTGCCTCTGGGAGTCCCGTGTACCCACACGTCGGGGTTGACGCCTCGGGCCTGGCTACGCTGCGCGCAGCGGTCCTCGACCGTCTGCGCGGCTTCGTCCCCACCGCGTACGCCGTCCCCGCCTTCGCCACGCTCGCCCCCTCCGTAGCAGCCGGCCCCGCCTTCGGGCAGCGGAGCCCCTGCTACGCCCTCGCCGAGGGCAGTGCCGCGGTCGGCAGACGCGCCCGCCGCGGCACCGGGTCGGGGGCCACCACCACCGCCCGCCGCCCGAGCGCCGACAGCGACAGCGCCCGGATGCTCGACCTGGTCGAACGAGCCCAGGCCGGCGAGGCCGAGGCATTCGGCCGACTCTATGACCAGTACGCCGACACCGTTTACCGCTACATCTACTACCGGGTGGGGGGCCGGGCCACCGCCGAGGACCTCACCAGCGAGACGTTCCTGCGGGCCCTGCGCCGCATCGGCACCTTCACCTGGCAGGGCCGCGACTTCGGCGCCTGGCTGGTGACCATCGCCCGCAACCTGGTGGCCGACCACTTCAAGTCATCCCGGTTCCGGCTGGAAGTGACCACCGGCGAGATGCTCGACGCCAACGAGGTCGAGCGCTCCCCCGAGGAGTCCGTCCTCGAATCCCTTTCCAACGCCGCCCTGTTGGAGGCGGTGCGCAAGCTCAACCCGCAGCAGCAGGAGTGCGTCACCCTGCGCTTCCTCCAGGGCCTGTCGGTCGCCGAGACCGCCCGCGTCATGGGGAAGAACGAGGGCGCCATCAAGACCCTCCAGTACCGCGCGGTCCGCACCCTGGCCAGACTCCTCCCGGACGACGCCCGCTGATCCGCGTCCCCCGCGCATGTCCTTGAGCCACCCGTGGGCGCGCACCTCGTCCGCGTCGCGTAACCCGACTGCCACGCCGCTCGTTGTCCGGGATGCAGACTTCCCGCACTCGCGTCATGCCCGCATTCACTCACTCGATCGAGTGGCTGCGCTCAAGGCGCGCAACCTCCAGGTGTTCAGGGGAGTCGATCGTCATGACGAGAGGAGGTGCCGCCCGTGATCGCGAATGTATCGGCGCACCGGCGGGCGAACGCCTTCGCCCAGGCCTTGGAGGAACTCCAGGGCGCGGCGGCCGCACGGACCGGCCCGGCGGCGGACACGGCGACGGACATTCCGGCCCCGCCGGGCGGCGAGCAGGGCAAGCTGCTGGCTCTGGCAGGCGGGCTGGCCGAACTGCCCGCGCCGGAGCTGGATCCCGAGGTGAAGACCGTGCAGCGCGCACGGTTGATCGCCGCCATGGAAGCCCAGTTCGCCGGCGGCACCGCCGCCGTTCCCGAGCAGCGTGGGAGCAGGTCCGGCGGCCGGGGCACCCACCGGGCGGGCGGGCTGGGCCGGCTGAAGCCGCGTTCCCGCTGGTCCAAGGGGCTGGCGGCGGGTGGTCTCACGGTGGGCGTGGCGGCCGGGGCGTTCGGCGGTGTGGCGGCCGCCAGTTCCAACGCCCTGCCGGGCGACACCCTCTACGGCCTCAAGCGCGGCATGGAGGATCTCAAGCTGGGCCTCGCCGACAGCGACTCCGAGCGCGGCGAGATCCTGCTGGACCAGGCGTCCACCCGGCTCTTCGAGGCCCGTCGGCTGATGGAGCGCGGCCGGTCCGGCCAGCTGGACCATGAGTCCCTCAGCGAGATCCGCAGAACCCTCTCCGGCATGCGCCACGACGTCTCCGAGGGCCACCGCCTGCTGCACTCCGCCTTCCAGCGCGATGGCTCACTGGCCCCGATGCGGCTGCTGTCCTCGTTCACCGCCTCCCACCAGGAGGGCTGGAGCCAGCTGCGCGACAAGCTGCCGCTCCCCCTCAACGACGTCCGGGACCAGGTGAGTTCGGCCTTCCAGGCCATAGACGATGATGTCGAGCCGCTGCAGTCGCTGCTGCACGGCCATGCCAGGCAGGACGCCCACACCAAGCCCGACTCCCCGGCCCGGCACGGCGCTCCGGGCAGCCCCGGGCACAGCGCCCCGGCGCCCCGGACGTCCCAGTCCACCGACGGCCGGCACACCGGCGGCCAGTCCGCCCAGCCGTCCGGCGGCAGCCACGAGGAGCACGACGGGCTGCTCGGCCCCGGCGGGCTGCTGCACCCGGCGCCCAATGACAGCTCCGGCTCCTCGCACGGCAAGGACGAGAAGTCCAAGCAGCCGGACATCACCATCCCGCCGATCCTGCCCAATGTCCTTCCGGGCCTGGGCCTGCAAGGCGAGGACGCCAAGTAGGCCGGACAGGCCACCCACGGCGGTCGGTGTTCTTCGACTCGGAACGGGTCAGAAGAACACCGACCGCCGTTGCACAAGCAGCTTGTACAGGGTGTGCTGAATCGTTTCCCGCACCTGGTCGGTGAGGTTGAACATCAGCATCGGATCGTCCGCGGCCTCCGCCGGATAACCGTCGGTGGGGATCGGCTCACCGAACTGGATGGTCCACTTCGTCGGCAGCGGCACCAGCCCCAGCGGCCCCAGCCAGGGCCAGGTGGGCGTCAGCGGGAAGTACGGGAAGCCGAACAGCCGGGCCACCGTCCTGGAGTTGCCGACCATTGGATAGATCTCCTCGGCCCCGACGATGGAGCAGGGCACGATCGGCGCCCCCGCGCGCAGCGCCGTAGAGACAAAGCCGCCCCGGCCGAAGCGCTGCAGCTTGTACCGCTCGGAGAACGGCTTCCCGATCCCCTTGAACCCCTCGGGCATCACCCCGACCACCTCACCGCGCTCCAGCAGCTGCTGGGCGTCCTCGGCACAGGCCAGGGTGTGCCCGAGCTTGCGGGAGAGCTCATTGATGCCGGGGAGCATAAAGACCAGGTCCGCGGCGAGCATCCGCAGATGCCGGCCGGCCGGGTGGTGGTCGTGCACGGCCACCTGCATCATCAGCCCGTCCACCGGCAGCGTCCCGGAGTGGTTGGCGACCACCAGGGCCGCCCCCTTCTCCGGTATGTTCTCGATGCCGCGCACCTCGACCCGGAAGTACTTCTCGTAGAACGGCCGGAGCGCGGACATGATCACCTGATCGGTGAGCTCCTTGTCGAAGCCGAAGTCGTCGACCTCGTAGTCACCGGTGATCCGGCGGCGCAGGAAGTTCAGGCCGTGCGCCACCTTCCGTTCCCAGCCGTTCTCCTGCTCCGGCGGCCCGGCCACCGGGCTGCCGGGCTCCTCGGCCGGCCGGCCGCCGTCCGGCTCCGTACGGGGCACGGGGACGGGCGTCAGGGGCGCCGCCCGCTTGGTGCGGCCGGGGCCCGGGGAGCGCCTGGGGCGCCGCTTGGTCCGCGGTTCCTCGCCGAACGGGATGACCTTGGCATCCGCCATGGTGCGTGCGCTCCTCACTGGTGGCCGCGGCCGGCAGGCAGTGCCACGGCGATTCGGTCGGCGATCCGGTCGACGGTACGGGCGAGGGTCTCGGGCGGCAGCAGTCCGGTGCCCCGGCTGCGGGCGAAGTCGGCGAAGGCTCCGGGAGTGGTGTACCGGGGGTGGAAGCCCAGCGTCTCCCGCATCTGCGCGGTCTCCACGACGCGGCCATGGGTGAGCAGCCGGATCTGCTCGGGGGAGAAGTCCAGCACCCTGGCCGAGCGCAGCGCGGAGCCGAACCAGGTCACGGTCGGCAGGAAGAACGGCAGGGTGGGGCGCCCCAGCCGCCTGGCGGCCTGGGAGAGCAGCAGCACCCCATCGCCCGCGATGTTGAAGGTGCCGCTGTTGAGGGTGCCCCTGGCGGGCTCGCCGGCGGCGATCCGCAGCACCTCGATGGCGTCGTCCTCGTGGACGAACTGCAGCCTGGGGTCGAAGCCCAGCACCGAGGGCAGGACGGGCAGCGAGAAGTACTGGGCGAGCGGGGAGTCCGCACATGGCCCGAGGATGTTGGCGAACCGCAGCACACACACCGCCACATCCGGCCGGCGGCGGGCGAAGCCTCGCACATAGCCCTCGATCTCCACCACGTCCTTGGCGAAGCCGCCGCTGGGCAGCGACTTGGGCGGGGTGGTCTCGGTGAAGATCGCGGGGTCCCGGGGGGCCGAACCGTACACCGTGGTACTGGACTTGACGACCAGCCGCTTGACGGAGGGGGTCTTCTGGCAGGCACCCAGCAACTGCATGCTGCCGATGACATTGGTCTCCTTGACCATGGTCCGGCCGCCGCGCTTGCCCAACGGGGTGCCATTGACGTCCATATGGACCACGGTGTCCACGGAGTGCTCCGCCAGGAGGCGGGCGATGGTGGGGTGGCGGATGTCCGCCCGTACGAATTCGGCCCCGCCGAGGTGGTGCTCGGGTGGCACTGCGTCCACCCCGATGACCCGGTCCACCCCGGGTTCGCGTTGGACGCGACGGACGAAGCGGCCGCCCAACTGGCGCGCTACTCCCGTGACGAGCACGACCTTGCCCAAGATCAGCGCCTCCCCTTCCCTGCGGGCACTCCCCGGCCACCGCGAGGGCCCTGTGGCGGCCACCGTAGCGGCTCGTTGTTGCGCTGTGATGACCGCCCGCTGCACGGAGCGACATTTCAAGCCGTGGCGAGGACCTCACGCACCGCAACGCACCGCAGCCCTCCCACCGCCGAAGCGGTGGGAGGGCTGCGGGTGGAACACAGCTGCGCTGCTTACTTCTTGTTGCGGCGCTGAACGCGAGTGCGCTTGAGCAGCTTGCGGTGCTTCTTCTTGGCCATCCGCTTGCGCCGCTTCTTGATAACAGAGCCCACGACTACCCTCGCTTACATCGATTCACTCGGTGCGGGGCGTCCGAGCCCACACGACCTACATCGGGCCAGCCTACCCGGCACCGGGCGAACAGCGTAATCCGAGGTCGTCGTCAGGCGGTTTCCACCCCCACAAATGACTCACGGAGGTACTCGTGCACCGCCTGCTCTGGGACCCGGAAGGACCTGCCCACCCGGATCGCCGGCAGATGACCACTGTGCACCAACCGGTACACGGTCATCTTGGACACGCGCATCACCGCGGCGACTTCCGCCACGGTCAGGAACACGACCTCATTGAGAGGCCTTTCGCCAGCAGCCATGACACACCTGAACCTTCCGCACATGGACGCGCACCGGCTTCCCCTCCGGTGACTCCTCGTCGCCGCGCGCTCACTCCCCAGATTAGGGGCGGGTGATGCGAGTGGGGAAGAGGAGCAGCCATCGGCCGCCTACCGTGACAGACACGCTCGATTGAGTACATAGCGAGTAAGCGGCAGGTAGTAATCAGACCGCACAGTGTCATCAAGCGGAACGACCACGGACACCCGCCCCTCGGCCTGTCCGACGAAGAGCGCCGGGTCGTCCGAGTCCGCCAGCCCCATGGCCTCAAAGCCCAGCTGACCAGCCCCGCAGACCCATCCGTGGTCCCCGATGACCAGGGCCGGAAGAGGCCCGTCACCATCTGCCGCCGCTGCCAGTGCAGTACGAACCGGGAGGGGTGAATGCGTGTGTGCGCCGGGCTCATTCGAGGATGCGCGCGCGCCGCCTTCGCGCACCATCGCGACTCCTCTGACGTAGTCAAGGTTGTACGTGCGTACCCCAAACCGGGTCGTTATGTCGACAGTTCGACCCTGCGCAGGGCTGAGAACACGGCATCCCGCCGACGACAGGCCGGCGGCCAATGCGGCGTAGAAGCCCAGGAGGCGGTGGGGGTGACCGGTTCCCAGCAGCACCGGAGCGCCGGTCGCGGCCACTGCGCCCAGACGGTCGGCGAAGGCACCGAGTGCCACCACCGTTCGGTCCGGATCGATCACATCATGCCCGGAAGTGTGTGCGGGATCGGCTGAAACTCCACACTTACCGGCCATCAGACGCAACAACTCCTCGATGCGCCAGTCGGTTTCCGGCTCGAGTCCCATCAGCACCCTGGGATCACGGGCCACCAGCCGCCGGTAGCGGTCGAGGCTCCGCTCCCGGGTGGTGGCCACCGCACCGGCCAGCCGGGCGGCGAGCAGGTGCGCACGCAAGGCTTCCACGAACGGCTAACGCGTGATCAACGCCCTTGGGTGCGGCCGTCACTGGCGCGTCGACAGCCGCCGACGGCGCCCAGCCGCCCACCGGAAGGCTCAAGCTTCCTGGTGCGGGTAACGGGTGATGCACGGGTGGGACAGACCGCCGAGGCGGGAAACGGTGCCCCAGCCGGCAACGAACCCCAAGTCCCCTATGGCAACAACCCATGCGCCGGGAACACCGCCCGGCGCGTGGCCAGGATCGCCTGATCCAGCCGGTCAGCCGGGTCATAACCGTGGTCGGCAAAGGACCGCCACTCCGGCCGTACCCCATCCGTCATCCGCCCAGGCGCCAACTGGCGGGTCAGGGCAAACACTTGACGCCGCCACTCCTCCGGCACCGCCGCCTCCGGCGAGATGGGCCGCCCGGCGGCGATCGCGGCCAGATGCGCCCAACACCGAGGCACCACCTCAACCACCGCATAGCCCCCGCCCCCCAAGGCCACCCACCGACCCTCCGCATGACGGTGGGCCAGCACATGGCACTCCTCGGCCACCAGGCGCTGCGCGTCCAGCGACACCGCCAGATGCGCCAGCGGATCCTCGAAGTGGGTGTCGGCACCGTGCTGGGTCACCAGCACCTGCGGCCGGAAGGCCGCCAGGAGTTCGGGCACCACGGCGTGGAAGGCCCGCAGCCAGCCCGCGTCCCCGGTACCCGCCGGCAGCGCCACATTCACCGCACCACCCTCCGCAGCCCGCCCCCCGGTCTCCTCCGGCCATCCGGTCTGCGGGAAGAGCGTGCGAGGGTGCTCGTGCAGCGAGATGGTCAGCACCCGGGGATCGTCCCAGAACGCCGTCTGAACGCCGTCTCCGTGGTGCACATCCACATCCACATACGCCACCCGCTCCGCACCGAGCTCCAGCAGCCTGGCGACGGCCAGCGCGGCATCGTTGTAGACGCAGAAACCGGCGGCCCCGCCCGGCATGGCGTGATGCAGGCCGCCCGTGAAATTGACGGCGTGTGCTACCTCGCCATGCCATACCGACTCGGCGGCCGCCACCGACTGCCCCGCGATCAACGCCGCCGCGTCATGCATACCCTCGAACGCCGGGTCGTCCAATGTGCCCAGCCCATAACCGGCGTCCGCCGCGGCGGGATCGGCGGAGGCGGCGCGCACCGCGGCGATGTAATCCTCGCGATGCACCAGCCGCAGCGTGGACTCACCGGCCGGCTTGGCGGCCACCACCCGCATCTCCCGGTCGAGACCGAATGCCTCGATCAGGCGCATGGTCAGCGCCAGCCGCACCGGATCCATTGGATGCCCCGGCCCGAAGTCATAGCCCGTTACCGCTTCGTCCCACATCAGCTGTGCACGACCGCCCATGGGCGTCACCGTATCGGTCCCGGAGAATGCAAAAAAGCCTCAGGGGCGATCCGTAATCTCTTACAGATCGCCCCTGAGGCTAATAATTGTTCGGCGGCGTCCTACTCTCCCACACGGTCCCCCATGCAGTACCATCGGCGCTGAAAGGCTTAGCTTCCGGGTTCGGAATGTAACCG